>CAXTLS010000101.1:0-3753 GCA_964245235.1 uncultured Acidobacteriaceae bacterium | reverse complement strand
AGCTCTACCTCAAGCGCCTCGTCGTCGGCGGCCTCGACCGCGTCTACGAGATCAATCGGAACTTCCGCAACGAAGGCGTCTCCACCCGGCACAACCCCGAGTTCACCATGCTCGAGTTCTACCAGGCCTACGTCAACTACCACGACCTGATGCAGCTCACCGAAGAACTTGTAACCGCGGTTGCTACACAAGTCAACGGCACCACCCTCACCCGTTTCAACGGCCACACCATCGACCTCTCGACGTGGCAACGCCTCTCCATGCGCGAAGCCATCCGCACCTACTGGCCCACAGGTACATGCACAGCGCCCTCGGACGAGGATTTCTCGACGCCCATTCTCTTCAAGGTAGCCGTTCACCGCGCGGTTCAAAACACTCTGGAAAGCCTACAGAAGGTCCCCCCGCCTGAACAACCTGCTGCTGAACGGGATATCGTCGATCCACTTCAGCGCTCTTCCGAAAATAGGCAGCCCAGCGCACTCGACCAGCAAGCGCGCGATCTTAGCAAGTTAGCGGATGGGGTCGAGGAACTCGGCTTAGGGAAGTCTATCGCTGCTCTATTCGAATACTTGGCAGAACGCGAGCCTCACCTCATTCAGCCCACCATCATCTACGACTTCCCCCTCGCCGTCTCTCCACTCTCCAAGCAAAAGCCCGACGAGCCCGATTGGGTCGAGCGTTTCGAGTTCTACATCGGCGGCTTCGAGCTCGGCAACGCCTTCTCCGAGCTCAACGATCCAGACGAGCAGCGCAAGCGCTTCAACGATCAACTCAAAGAACGCGACCGCGGCGACGATGAGGCCCATGCCATGGATGAGGACTACGTCCGCGCGCTCGGGTACGGTCTGCCACCCACCGGCGGCGAAGGCATCGGCATCGATCGCCTCACCATGGTCCTTACCGGCGCGCGCTCCATCCGCGACGTCATCCTCTTTCCGCTGCTCCGTCCCCCGACGCAAGCGAAGGATTGATCATCCCTCGCCGCCACGGATCCTAGGCGTTGCCCGCTTACATCATCCGCAAAGCCTTCCAGCGCTGCGACTGGTCACAGTTCTCCGGCAGGCTCGCACCCGTACCGGGAGCCATCGGCCCCAGTTTGCGAGGTCGAAGGCAAATCTCCGTTTCGCTGGCCTGCATCAAGGCATTCAACTTCTCATCAATGCGAGCAAGATCCCGGTGCAGCGATGTGGTCAGCTCATGCAGCGCAAAGCTGAAGTTGAGAGAGACGGGCGCGTCGTTGCCATCGGGACAGGTCAGGCGAATATTCTCATTAAGGGCTCGTTTCGCGGCTTGGTACGACATGGGCATCTCCGGGGGTCGTGGAAGGATAGTTACTGCGCCAACACAAAGTCAGATTCAAACTTCCCGGTTTGTACTGTCCTGTCCAACATGCAACTTTGGTGGGATGATTTGACGGCCGATTACGCTCGACTCGCCTCTCCTCTCAGCCCTTCGCCGCGCGCTTCGCCACCTGTGCCAGCGTTGTCTCGTTCATCGCATCCACCGCGTCCTTCTTCAGCCGCTTCTCCAGGTTCCGCAGCGAACCGCCTTCTTCACCGAACCGCAACCACTCCCCCTCAGTCGCCGTAAAGACCGTGCCCATGCCGATCTGCTTCGCGGACAGCTTCAGCCGCGCACCGCCAGTCGGTCCCTTGCGCTGCACGATCAGGCCCGCCTTCTGCAGCAGAAGAAAGGTTCGCCGCACCATCACGGCGCTCTCCCCCAGCTCGTCCGCGATCGCGGACGACGTGTGCATCGCCTCCGGCTCCGCCGCAAGCACCCGCAAAACTCGCACGCTCAATCCAAACCGACCACTATGCGCCATGCTCTGCAAGCTATCACATGGCGGTCGCGCGCAACACCCCGCAGCCCGAGGTCCCCGCGCGCCCGAAGCCTCCGGGTGCGGGTACCGTAAAATTGCCCGTGATGAATATCCTCTTCGTCGGAGACGTCTTCGGCTCCGCCGGCCGCCACATCGTCCGCGAACACCTGCCCCACGTCCTCGAGTCCAACGCCATCGACCTGCTCGTCATCAATGGCGAAAATGCAGCCGGCGGCTTTGGCATCACGCCCGCCCTCGCCGAAGAGCTCTTTGATCTCGGCGCCCACGTCATCACCACCGGAAATCACATCTGGGATAAGCGCGAGATCTTCGAATACATGGCCGTGCCCGCGGGCTCGCACGCGCGCAACCGCCGCATCCTGCGCCCGGCCAACTACGCCCACAGCACGCCCGGCTTCGGCCTCTACCAGGGCGAACTTCCAACAGGCCAGGCCTACGCCGTCATGAACCTGCAGGGTCGCGTCTTTATGAGCTCCTGTGATGACCCGTTTCGCAAAGCGGATGAGCTGCTCGCGCAGATTGAACGCGAGTCGAAGGCCCGCGTCATCCTGCTCGACTTCCATGCGGAGGCCTCCAGCGAAAAGGTCGCGCTCGGCTGGTACCTCGATGGCCGCGTCACCGCCGTGCTCGGCACCCACACCCACATCCCCACCGCGGACGAACGCATCCTGCACGAAGGCACGGCCTACCAGACCGATGTCGGCATGTCCGGCCCCTACGACTCCGTCATCGGAGTCGAGAGGGACCTGGTGCTCCATCGCTTCCTCACCGGAATGCCCGGCAAGTTCGAGGCCGCCAAGGGAAACCCCAAGCTCTGCGCCACAGTGATCGAGTGCGACGGCGGATCCGGTCGAGCCGCGTCCATCCGCCGCATCATGCTCGGCGAATAAGCTCCTACCAGCTTCCGAGCCACTGCCATACCGCCGCCAGCAAGCTCTGCGCCGCGGTCGGCTGTCTTACCTCGTTAGCGCTCGTGTCTTGGGCCTCGCGTCCATCGGCATAGCGTCGTTGCCGGCCATCTGCACCGCGGCCCCAGACCGAACCTTGAAGTCGAGTTCCGTCCCCTCGCCAGCCTTCAGCACCAGATGCTGCAGAACCGTAGACCCTTTCCCGTCGGTAAACAGCATCACCAGATAGGCTCCCGGCGCTAGGCCCTCCTGGCTGAATTTTCCCAGCGAATCCCCCATCAGCGTATAGCGCCAGGTATGGCCGCTCCGGCTCGTCTGGTCCGAAATCAGGCGAACGACCGTGTTCGCTAGAGGACGGCCGCTCTCATCGGTTGCACGGCCGTGCAGGCTCGCGGCGGATTGGCCCAGGGCACTTGGAGCAACGCTCAGGGCGGCCCCAAAGAGAACAGCGGAGATGCGAAACACCGGCAGGCGGAAGGGGTTCATGGCGCAATCCTGAACCGCTCCGATACCGAAAGCCATGCTTCCAACGGGGCACGTCGCGGCCCGGTTGTGCCATCCGCGTCCATACGGAACGGCCCGCGAACGCA
Organism: uncultured Acidobacteriaceae bacterium; assembly: GCA_964245235.1. GTDB lineage: Bacteria > Acidobacteriota > Terriglobia > Terriglobales > Acidobacteriaceae > Edaphobacter. Next base: position 412 of record CAXTLS010000101.1, on the reverse strand, counting down.
AACGCAAAGAGGGCAGCCGTCGCTGGCCGCCCTCCTGCAGTCCCTTGCGTTAGCGCCACGGGCTAGCGGCGCGTCGTCGGGCGCCTCGCCGGTGTTGTGCGCCGGGCCGGAGCGGCCTTCGCCGCCACAGCTCCGTCACTCATCACGATCATGAGTGGTCCGCTTCCCGCCGCCGGGGCCGACGGAGTCGCAGCAGGCGCGCCGGCGCTGGTCGTGGAACTGGCCGTCGTTGCCGCTGCGTCGCCGGTTGTCGGCGCAGGGTTTGGGGCTGCGGCCGCGCCCGGCGTCGTGGCAGGGTTCGCGGTCGTTCCTGCAGGCTGATCCGGAGAAACCGGTGCAGCAGGTGCTGCGGTCGTCGTCGCGCTGCTCGCGGAGGCGGGCGCCGCTCCTCCCTGCGTGTAGGAGGAGTACC
>CAXTLS010000100.1:0-5247 GCA_964245235.1 uncultured Acidobacteriaceae bacterium | reverse complement strand
GACCGAGAAAACCAAGGCGACGGAGACAGAGTCGAATGCGATCCGGAAGTCGATGGGGATGGATTATGAAGTGTCGGTATGAAAATAAGCGGCCCTTTTGGGGCCGCCAGGTGGATCAACTAGGTTCAAGGGAGATGCCGAAGATGCCTGCACAAAGGCACAGAAAGAGCATCATGACACGTCGTACGGTGAATGGTAAGTGTGGGCCGGGTCTGCCGATCTTCATCTGCCGACGTGTATAAAAACCAGCGCCAGTACTCATGGCCATCATCAGGAAAAAAGCGGTCCTGCGATGTGGTGAACGTGCGCGACGAGCCAAGTCAAGCAACCCTCTCTTTCGTTTAGAAGCCGCAGCCAGCGACAAAGTGGCCCATACCCCAGCCTGTCGTGCCTAGGCTTCCCCAAGCCGTGATACCGGCCCAAGCTGCACCAGCAAGTAGGTCGGCGGTGCCGAATGTCATCACGGAAAGAACAGCAAACGACACGCCTGCCGCGAAGATAAATGCGCCATCCGTCTGGCAATTATAGCCACCGCCACCGGGGGGCGGTGGTAAAGGTGGTGTATTGATTCAAGCCGGACGAGGTCACTCGGTTCTGAGCTAGAGCGCATCCCTCCCTTGCCAGAGTTCATTGCGATCCGGGATGATCTGCCTGCCGTCGCAAGATCGGTCCTTTGTGCGCGACGTGGTCTCGAGTCCGAGTGATGCCGCGATTACCCGGTCCATTGTTGCGCTTGGACGAAGCCTTAGACTGGAGATGCTTGCCGGGGGAGTCGAGACCGAGGCGCAACGCAGCTTCCTGGCACAACACGGATGTTTCGGCCTACCAGGGTTTTCTCTTCGGCCAGCCCAGTCCGGTTATCTCTCAATCCTGGGGAGTAGCAGGCTTGACAACACGAGAGCACCAGGAGGGCTTGCAGGCACGTAATCAGCAAACCACAGCATTTGGACTTAACCCGAGGTCCAGACTTAAACTACCTGGAATGAAGACTTTGGACTTTCGCAAAAAACGAAAAAAATGACCAGAAAGCGACGCAACCCCCCGGCAGCAGTATCTCAAGGCCGGACACGCCATCTGTAGCTCAATTTTTGCACTCAAGCCAGGTGCGTGTTGCGGGACAGCCGCCGCCAACAAAATGCACAATCTCCAACCGGTCGCCCTCTTTCAGGGCCGCCTGACTCCATTGCGTCCGCGAGACAATCTCCCCATTTCGTTCAATCGCCAGACGGTCTCCCTGAAGACCCAATTCGATCACCAGCCGGTCAACTGTGGCTGTTGGAGTCAGGTCTGGAAAGGTGCGTTGCTGGCCATTCAGGTAGAGCGTAAGAGCCATAGATCTCAAGCCTAGCAGGTGTCTGCCGCTCAAGACGCCCACAGCGGAGAGATCTACCGCGACACGTCTTGGTTGAGGATCGTGGAATCTGGCGTACGTCGCGGCGAACTGATGACGCCAGTCCACAGGCGTCCGGCGGTCCATTGCTTCAGGCGCTGCTGGACCGGGATGATCTCTGCGCAACCGGAGAAGAGTTCCCGGCTGGAGCACGCCAGGATGCGGACTGCGTCGGCACCTGTGACGATATCCGGGACGACCGCGAGATGCATGCGCGAATCGATGAGGTACTCGATTGCATGACCCAGCATCTCGAGAGCCTTGCCCTGCTGCATGTTCGGACGGCGCCTGGCAGCGTGTAAGGATTTGATCGGACTACGCGATTGAAGCGTAAGTACCTGCGGATACGCCTCGAGGCCGGGCCCAGCGAACGGTAAAGGTGAGACTGAGGTGGACATGGAAGACCCTCTGTGTAGCATCTATCGGCGATTTGCCGGCAGACTCTAAGGGCGGGTTCTATGGGCGGGCTCGCAATCCAGCAGCGGCCAGAGCAGGTTCATCGGTCCCCGCCCATGCCCGATCGGGGTCGCCGTCCGCAGCGCCTCGGCGACGTAACGCTTTGCCGCCGTCGCCGCCCGAAGTGAGCTCTCGCCCAGCACCAGCCGACTCAGCAGCGCGCTTGACAGTGCACACCCGGTACCATGGGTCGACGTCGTCGCCACATGCTCACCGGGCAGCCAGTGCTGCTCGCCGGCCGGCGTTATCAGCAGGTCGTCCGGCTGATCCAGATGGCCTCCCGTCACCAGGACCGTGAGGCTGGGGTAGCCGGCAGCCAGCTTTCGTCCCGCCTCCACCATCTGCTCCCGCCCGGTCACCGCCTCCGCGGTAAGGATGCCCAATTCTGCAAGATTCGGCGTCACCCAGCCTACGAGCGGCAACAATTGCTCCCGAAGCAGGACGACCCCTTCGGGCGAGAGCAGCTCCCGCCCCGAACTCGACCGCAGCACCGGGTCAAGCACAACGGGCACGTTCTCATTTCGCTCCAGAAACTCTGCCACGGCCACCACTGTCTCGGCATTGGCCAGCATGCCAATCTTGATCCCCGCGGGCGGCAGGTCCTCATACAGGCACTCAAGCGTCTCGCGGATCAGCTCCGGCGCAACCGGGTGTGACCCCGCCACGCCGAGTGTCGACTGGACCGTCAGCGCCGTGATGCACGAGCACCCGAAGAGGCCGTGCGCGGCAAAGACCATCAGGTCCGCCGTCACGCCCGCCCCGGAGGAGGGATCAAAGCCCGCGATCGTCAACACAGTCTGCATGGCGCCCATAGAGAGCATACCCGGTAGAATCGCCTCGGAGCCCCATGACGAACCAGGCCATAGAACCGAAGAACCCAAAGAACCGCCTCATCGTTGCCCTCGACCTTCCCTCGGCCGGTGCGGCGCGTGTGCTCCTGGGACAGCTGGGTGGTGCCTGCCATTGGCTCAAGGTAGGGATGGAGCTGTATTACGCCGAGGGCAATGCCTTCGTACACGAGCTTCGCAGCCTCGGCTACGAAGTGTTCCTGGACCTCAAACTCTACGACATTCCGAACACCGTCGCTGCCGCTGTCCGGTCTGCCACCCGCGCCGGCGCTTCCCTGCTCACCCTGCATGCCGCGGGGGGTAGCGCGATGATGCAAGCTGCCGCTGACGCCGCAGCCCAGCAGCCCGACGCACCCCGCCTGCTCGCCGTGACCGTCCTTACTAGCATGGATGCCGCCCAGCTGACTGCTACCGGCATCGAGTCCACACCGGCTGAGCAGGTTCTGCGCTTAGCTGAACTCGCCTGGGCGGCCGGTATCCGGGGCATGGTCTGCTCAGCCGAAGAGGTCGTCCTGCTGCGGTCGAGACTCGGAAGGGACGCCGAGCTGATCGTCCCTGGAATTCGGCCTTTGGGCTCGGCCAGCGGCGATCAGAGCCGCATCGCTACCCCGGCCGACGCGATCCGACACGGCGCCTCAAAGCTGGTGGTCGGCAGGCCGATCACCCAGGCTCCAGATCCAAGAGCAGCCGCAGAGGCCATCCTTGCCGAAATTGCCTCGGTGACCTGACGGCGATCAGACGTTGAACTTGAAAAAGAGGATGTCGCCGTCGCGCACGACATACTCCTTGCCCTCGGACCGCAGCAGCCCCTTCTCCTTTACAGCCTGTTCGCTGCCGTAGAGAAACAGGTCGTCGCAGTGGTAGCAGTCCGCCTTGATGAAGCCCTTCTCAAAGTCGGAGTGGATAACGCCTGCGGCGCCCGGCGCCTTCGTTCCCCGGCGAATGGTCCACGCCCGCACCTCCTGCACACCGGCTGTGAAGTAGGTGATCAGGTCGAGCAGCCGGTAAGCGGAGTGGATTAGCCGGTCGAGCCCCGGCTCCTCTAACCCCATCTCCTTTAGAAACTCTGTCCGCTCCGCAGGTTCAAGCTGGGCGATCTCCGATTCGAGCGCGCCCGAGATGCGCACTACCTGGGCGTTCTCCTCTGCCGCCCGCTGTTCGACCGCCGCCACCCACTCATTGCCATCTGCCAGGCCGGTATCGTCTACGTTGGCCACATAGAGCACGGGCTTCGCGGTAATGAGGAACAGCTCGCGGGCGATCGGCTTCTCCTCGTCCGTGAGCTCGACCGTCCGTGCGGGGCGGCCCGCCTGCAGGGCTTCGAGCAGCTTGGCGAGGCATGCAGCCTCGGCCTTGATCTTCGCATCGCTCGTGTTCTTGGCGGCTCGCTCGGCTTTGGTGAAGCGCTTCTCGACCGTATCGAGGTCGGCCAGCAGCAGCTCGGTGTTGATGATGTCCATATCATGCAGCGGGTTGACGCCGCCGGCTACGTGGACGACCTCGGGGTCGCTGAAGCAGCGGACGACGTGAATGACCGCATCGGTTGCGCGGATATGACCCAGGAACTTGTTGCCGAGACCCTCATTCTTGCTCGCGCCCTCAACCAGGCCGGCGATGTCAATGAACTCCATCGTGGTGGGGATGGTGCGGTTCGGTTTGACAAACTCCGTGATCCGGTCGAGCCGGGGGTCGGGGACAGTGACGATGCCGGTGTTGGGCTCGATGGTGCAGAACGGGTAGTTTGCCGCAGCCGCCTTGGAGGAGGTAAGTGCGTTGAAGATGGTGCTTTTGCCGACGTTGGGCAGACCGACGATTCCGCAATTCAGGGGCATTCTGATCCTTTCCGTACGAATTATTCCGAGCCGCAGGGGCTTCTGGTGAGCCGTTGAGACGTGTGCAGCATGCGCTTACGGACAACGTTTCATTATCGCCCATCCACGGCTTTCGACCTGTTGGTGGAAAGTGGTAGGCTGACGGTCATCGTGCACGGCAGTCTCTTGTGGGGGGTGAATGAGCGATCTCGAACCTGGAACTTCGGATGCGGCTCCGCGGATCATCCTGCTGGTGGATGACGATCCGGATCTGCGGTCGCTCACCCGTACCTTTCTTGAACATGAGGGCTATCTTGTTCTTACAGCAGGAGATGCGGAGCGGGCTGTGCAGATCTTTCACCACGCGACGCCGGCCATCGACCTGCTGATCACGGATTTCTACATGCCGCAGCGGTCCGGGCTGGAGCTGGCGCTGGAGCTGAAACAGGCACGGGAGACGCTGCCGGTGCTGCTGATCTCGGGAGGATTTCTGGGGACGGAGCCGCTGGATCGGGTGCGGGGCGAGGGTTGGAGCTTTCTGCGGAAGCCGTTCGGGGTGCCGGACCTGCTGGCTGCGGTGCACCATATCTTCCATCGGGACGATCCGCGAACGCTCCCGGACGCGGTCAGCAGGGCTGTCCGGTGGCCGGAATAGTGATCGTTTCGGAGCGCGCACTTCGGTGGCCAAAGCTGAAGAGCGGAAAAAGTACTACAAAGTTGTAGTTATAAAAAAGGCCATTGT
>CAXTLS010000099.1:0-5411 GCA_964245235.1 uncultured Acidobacteriaceae bacterium | reverse complement strand
GCTTCGAGTGGCGCGAACCCGGCTGCTCCATGTGCCTCGGCATGAACCCCGACATTCTCGCCCCCGGCGAGCGCTGCGCCTCCACCTCCAACCGCAATTTCGAAGGCCGCCAGGGCCGCGGCGGCCGCACCCACCTCGTCAGCCCCCAGATGGCCGCTGCCGCCGCCATAACTGGCCACTTCACCGACATCCGCACCTGGGACTTCAAGGAGGTTTGATGTCCAGCAGGATCGACCCACCCCAGATCGTCCGCACCGAAGACGAGCTCTACGCCTTTATCCATCTCAGGATCCCCCGCCCCGAGATGCATGTCGTCCTGCCTGCAACGCTCGCCGAGCTCTTCGCCGAGGTCAAAGCACAAGGTCTGCCGATCGTGCCCTGGTTCGCGCACCACCTCACGCTCGACGATGGCGACTTCGACTTCGAGGCCTGCATCCCCGTCGACCCCTCCTTCGTTGCCACCAAGCGTGTCCAGTGCGGCCTCTGGCCCGCAATGACCGTCGCCCGCACCGTCTACAAGGGCGACTACCCCGGCCTTCCTGCCGCGTGGGAGGAGTTCAACGCGTGGATCAAGCAGCACGGACACGCCTACGCCGGCAACATCTATGAGCGCTACGTCGGTAACCGAGGAAACACCAAAGAACCCGGCGACTACCGCACCGAACTCAGCTGGCCCCTCACCACACCGGCCACAGAAAGCGAGCCCGCATGATCGCCATCAACGTCCTCACCGGCCACGCCGTCCCGCTCGATATCTCGAACATCGACACCGACCAGATCATCCCGAAGCAGTTTCTTAAACGCATCGAGCGCACCGGCTACGGCGAGTTCCTCTTCTTCGACTGGCGCCGCATCCAGGAAGGCCCCGACACGGGCAAACCGAATGAAGACTTCGTCCTCAACAACCCCGCCTACGCCGGCGCAAAGATCCTCATCGCCGGCAAGAACTTCGGCTGCGGCAGCTCCCGCGAGCACGCCGCCTGGGCCCTCACCGACTTCGGCTTCCTCGCCGTCATCGCCCCCAGCTTCGCCGACATCTTCTTCTCAAACGCCGGCAAGAACGGGATGGTTCTCGTCCGCCTGTCAGAGGCCGACGTCAACCTTCTCACCCACCGCAGCGCCAGCAATCCCGATCACCAGATCACCATCTCGCTCGATGCCCAGACCATCACTGACGACCAGGGCTTCTCCGCCACCTTCGACATCGATCCCTTCCGGAAATACTGCCTCCTCAACGGCTTCGACGACATCGGTCTTACCCTCCGCCACGAACCCGAACTGGACGCCTACGAATCCACTCACAACCAGGAATTCTGGCTAGCCCCAAGACCTTAAGTACGTACCGCCACTCAGTACGTGGTTGCAAGTAAATCGGTGGCATCCGCACTGATCGGTGTTAAGCCTTAGCCTTCCGCACGCAGAGGAATCAATGTCGAACGAGATCAACCCGAAGAAATATTCCATCCCCCTCACTGAAGGTCCGTCCCGCGCCGCCGCCCGCTCCTACCTGCGCGGCGTAGGTTTCTCGAAAGAAGACCTCCACAAGCCCATCATCGGCGTCGCCAATACCTGGACCGAGATCGGCCCCTGCAACTTCCACCTGCGTGACGTAGCCGCAGCCGTCAAGCAAGGCATCCGCGACGCCGGCGGTACCCCCATGGAGTTCAACACCGTCACCATCTCGGACGGCATCACCATGGGCACCGAGGGCATGAAAGCCTCGCTCATCTCCCGCGAGGTCATCGCCGACTCGATCGAACTCGTTGCCCGCGGCAACCTCTTCGACGGTATCGTCTGCATCGCCGGCTGCGACAAGAACATGCCCGGCACCATCATGGCCCTCGCCCGCCTCGACATCCCCGGCATCATGCTCTACGGCGGCAGCATCGCCCCCGGCCGCCTCGCCCAGCCAGACGGCACCCACAAAGACATCACCATCCTCAACGTCTTCGAAGGTATGGGCTCACACGCCGCCGGCAAAATAAGTGACCAGCAGTTGGAAGACTTGGAAGCCGCCGCCTGCCCCGGCCCCGGTGCCTGCGGCGGCCAGTTCACCGCCAACACCATGGCCATGGCCGGTGAGTTCCTCGGCATTTCCCCCTTCAACCTCACCGGCGTCCCCGCTATGTCCCCTGAGAAGCACGAGGCCAGCCGCGCCGCCGGCGCCATGATCATGAACCTCTGCCGCAACGACATTCGACCCTCGAAGATCCTGACCCGCGAGGCGATCGAGAACGCCATCACCGCCGTCTGCGCTAGTGGCGGCAGCACGAACGCCGTCCTCCACCTCATCGCGATCGCCAGCGAGCTCGGCATCCAGCTCAACCCCGGCAGCACCGAGCCCGGCTCCGAGATGGAGCTCTTCGACCAGATCAGCGAGCGCACCCCCTTCATCTGCGACCTCTCCCCCGGCGGCAAATACGTCGCCAGCGACTACCAGGCCGCCGGCGGCTCCCGCGTCCTCGCCCAGCGCCTCATCGAAAAAAAACTCCTTAGAGCAAATTGCATCACCGTCTCCGGCTGCACCCTCGCCGAAGAGGCCGCCAAGGCCGTCGAGACCCCCAATCAGCCCGTCATCCGGCCTTGGTCGAACCCCCTCAAGTCGACCGGCGGCCTCGTCATCATGAAGGGCAATCTCGCCCCCGAGGGAGCCGTCATCAAGGTAGCCGGCCACGAGCGCCTCCATCACACCGGCACCGCCCGCGTCTTCGACTCCGAAGACCTCTGCCACACGGCCGTGGAAGCAGGCCAGATCAACCCCGGCGACGTCTGCGTCATCCGCTACGAAGGCCCACGCGGCGGCCCCGGCATGCGCGAGATGCTCGCCGTCACCGCCGCCATCAAGGGTATCCCCGAACTCTCCGAAACCGTAGCCCTGCTCACCGACGGCCGCTTCAGCGGAGCCACCCGCGGCCTCATGGCCGGCCACGTCGCACCAGAAGCCCAACTGGGCGGCCCCATAGCCGCCGTCCACGAAGGCGACACCATCACCTTCGACATCCCCTCCCGCACCCTGACCCTCAACGTCCCCGAAGCCGAAATAGCCGCCCGCCTGGGAGTATGGAAAGCTCCCGCCGCCCGCTACAAACGAGGCGTCTTCGCCAAATACACCAACACCGTTACCAGCGCCAGCCTTGGAGCCGTCACCACCTAGCCCACTATCGTGAAAGGAGCGTCTATGCTCAGCCGTCTCCATGTACCTTTGCTCAAACCCGAAGACGTCAGACCCCATCTCGCAGAATGGAATCATTGGCGAGAGGATTACTCTGCACAGGAACTGGCCTTCTCTTGGGCTAATGCCCGGAACGACTTTCCCACAAAGGTGCGCGAACTGATGCAAGGAACGCCTGAGTATAAAGATGCGACGCTCGTTGACGCTTTTTTCGAGCGTGAAGTCAAGCTCCGCACGCGAGGGAAGAATAGCCAAACAGACCTCATGGTGGTCGTAGATGTTGGAGAAGAATTAGCCATCATCGCTGTCGAGGGCAAGCTGCGAGAGCCGTTCAGCGAAGTCGTACGCAAGTGGAACAACACAAGTGGGCGTCAGGCGCGGTTGGAGAGCCTCTGTGAAACGCTCAACCTTCGCTGGCCGGAGGTCGGTGAACTGCGCTATCAACTTTTCCATCGTGTGGCTTCAGCAGTCTACGAAGCGCATCGCTATCACGCACAGCATGCGATGCTGCTCGTACACTCCTTCAGTCCTGATCATTGTTCATTCAAGAACTTCGCAGCATTCGCTAATGTCATTGGGACTCCGATACCCGCGCCGGGCTCCTGCTCCGAAGCGCGGATGTTTGAGAACGTGAGTGTCCGTCTCGCTTGGGTAAGCGACAAGCCACGTTCACAAGAATCTCTGGTCCCATTGCAAATGGTATAGAGCAACTTGCTTCCAACACACGCATATCGCCTTAAAAGAAGATTCACGGAGACACCGATGCCCGACACCCAGAACGACCCAACCCTAACCGGAGCCGAAATCCTCTGGGCCACCCTCGTCGGCGAGGGCGTCACCACCATCTTCGGCTATCCCGGCGGCGCCATCCTCCCCATCTACGACGCCCTCCGCAAGTTCCCCATCCATCACGTCCTCGTCCGCCACGAGCAGGGTGCCGCCCACATGGCCGACGGCTACGCCCGAGCCTCCGGCCGCGTCGGCGTCTGCATGGCCACCTCCGGCCCCGGCGCCACCAACCTCGTCACCGGCATCGCCACCGCCATGCTCGACAGCATCCCCGTCGTCGCCATCACCGGCCAGGTCTCCTCGAAAGTCCTCGGCTCCGACGCCTTCCAGGAAGTCGACATCACCGGCATCACCCTCCCTATCACCAAGCACAACTATCTCGTCACCCGCGCCGAAGACATCGCCCCCACCGTCCGCGAGGCCTTCCGCGTAGCCCGATCCGGCCGCCCCGGCCCCGTCCTCGTCGACATCACCAAGGACGCCCAGCAGGCCACCGCCGCCTTCTCCTTCGAGGCCGCCGCCCCCGCCGCCTACCGCCCCCACCCGATGATTCTGACGCCCCGCGCCGAGGCCGACTCGCTCGACCAGGCCATCGAGCTCATCCTGAACTCCAAACGCCCCGTCATCCTCGCCGGTCACGGCATCGTCGAGTCCGGCGCCCGCAACCAGGTCCTCGACTTCGCCGAGCGCCGCCAGATCCCCGTCGCCAGCACCCTGCTCGGCCTCGGCGCCTTCCCCACCTACCATCCCCTCTCGCTCGGCATGATGGGCATGCACGGCGAAAGCTGGGTAAATCAAGCGATACAACAATCCGACCTCCTCCTCGCCTTCGGCATGCGCTTCGACGACCGCGTCACCGGCAACCTCGCCCACTACGCCCCCAACGCCAAGAAGATCCACATCGACATCGACCCCAGCGAGATCAACAAAAACGTCAAGGTGGACGTAGCCCTGATCGGCGACCTCGCCCACACCCTCGACCAGATCCTCCCTGCTCTGCCAGCGGACGACGATGCGACCTGGATCGCCGAAGTCAACGCCATGAAGGGCACCGCCGCCGTCCGCGACATCATCAACCTCCCCGACAACGGCCACCTCTACGCCGCCCACGTCATCTCGGACATCTGGCGCGAAGCCCTCGCCGCCGGCCGCCTCGCCCAGACCGTCATCGTCACCGACGTCGGCCAGCACCAGATGTGGGAGGCCCAGTACTACAAGCACGACGCCCCCAGGTCGCTCATCACTTCAGGCGGCCTCGGGACGATGGGCTTTGCTCTACCGGCAGCCATCGGCGCGAAGGCAGCCTGCCCCGAAAAAGACGTCTGGGTCATCGCCGGCGACGGCGGCTTCCAGATGACCGCCTGCGAGCTCTCCACCATCCAGCAGGAGGGCCTGGCCATCAACATCGCCGTCATCAACAACGGCTTCCTCGGCATGGTCCGCCAATGGC
>CAXTLS010000098.1:2227-5814 GCA_964245235.1 uncultured Acidobacteriaceae bacterium | reverse complement strand
CCGTCCTTGTGCTCTCCGCCACCATCGCCGTCGCGCTCTTCGCCTTCGACGAGCTCTACCTGCCCCAGGCCAACCGCCGCCAGGAATCCCTTCGCGCCACCATCAAGGGCAAGCCCGCCCAGACTTTTCTCCGCCCCGACCGCAAGTGGATCTCCGGCTCCGCTACCCATCCCGGCGATCCCGAACGCATCTTCTACTACCAGTTCTTCGACGCCGACGCGAACGTCTTCGCCAATCTCACCGTCTTCGAGTTCCAGCCCAACACCTTCATCCTCGCCCGCCGTATCTTCGCCGCCTCCGCCCACTACGACGACGCCAAGGACCAGTGGATCCTCGAAAAAGGCTGGCAGCGCACCTTCGCCACCGCCTCGTCCCTCGCCGCGCATCACCCCGCTGGCTCTTCGCCGCAGAACGCTGCCGCCGCCTTCCAGCCCTTCACCCTCCAGGCCTTCCCCGAGATCCACGAACAACCCTCCTACTTCAAAAAAGAAGATCGCCCCTCGCAGGAGATGAGCTACAACGAGCTTTCGCGCTACATCACCGATCTCTCGCAGTCCGGCTTTGACACCATGCGCCTCCGTGTCCAGCTCAATCGCAAACTCGCCTACCCCGCCATCACCCTCGTCATGGCCATGCTCGGCATTCCCTTCGCGCTCTCCGTCGGCAAGCGCGGCTCGCTCGCCGGCGTCGCCACCGCGATCGGCCTTGCTATCGCCTACTGGGTGGTCGCCGGCACCTTTGAAGCCATGGGCAACGTCAACACCCTCCCCGCGCTCCTCGCCGCCTGGTCCCCGGACATCCTCTTCGGTCTCACCGGCGCCTATCTCCTCATGCGAACTCCCACCTGACGCCCCGCCCTCCGCCGCGGGGCCATCCCCCGTGTCTCGCCTCCAACTGCCCGCCTCAGGCGACCTCCCTCTTCTCGCGCGCAGCCTTCAAGACACATAGCCCCGAGCAGCCCAGCAGCCCCGTCCCGAGCAGCAGCAGCGATCCCGGTTCCGGAGTCGCCGCACTCTGCACCACAGGCGTCGAGCTCACATCATCGAGCGACACCGTTCCCGCCGCCCCGCTGAAGATCAGCTCGGAGAACGACGGCAGACTCACCGACCACATCACACTGTTCAGGCCCGTCGCCGCGTACGTCTCGGTCGAGAGCAGAACATGCGCCGCGTTGTACGCCGAAATCGTCAACGGCCCCCAGCTCGAATACCATCCGCTTACCGCGCTCTCCGGCGTGCTGAACGTCGCCGAAATCTGTCCCGTGCCTACATTGTCGAGGAATCCCGTGCCCGAATGCGGCGCGTACGCAACTGGAAGATCGATCGTATGCTCCTCGGTTGCACCCGCAAACACCACGCCCGCGTACTGGTTCGTGACTGCCGTGCCGCTCGCATACTGCTCGAAATTGATCGTTGTCGCTCGCGCTGTCGCGCCTGACAGGCCCAGAATCGCCAAGGCAAAAACACCTGAGCCTAACATCCCTACTTCCAGAAATCGCATTCGTCGTCCGTCCACACCAGAGATCGCCGGCGCATGTGGGCTGATCAACCACCGTCGGTCCACACACTTTCAGCGTCTCTGCCTCTATCGGCAACGAACCAGAAAACTTTAGAGCCGCACAGCGGATCTCCGGCTCGCGCCACCACGCCAACCTCCGCAGGCAAACGGCCGGCGGCAGACCAGGGCGGTACTGCACCCCGCCCACCACCGGCCATTCTCTCAGCCGCCACGCCCTCTAGAAGTTCGCCTGCGTCGTGATCGGCACCGTTAAGGAAGGCAACGTGTCAACGTTCGGGCCGGAAACCGAGCTGCAACTGCCCGGAATCGTTGGTCCCGACGGGCAGCTCCAATAGTTTTCCGTTGCGTCCACCGATCCCATAGCCGTTCCCAGGTTCGCGACGCCAACCCCCGTTCCCAGCAACATGTTGAACTCCACCTGCACCAGCGCCGGCACCTTCACCGCCACATCGTAGCTCTCGCCCTGGAACGTATTGCCGGAGAAAATATTGCCCGTCACCGGCATCAGCGAGTAGAGGTTGATGCCCGTCGGCCCCGGCGTCGCCGCATCCGCCGTGTCGCCCGCGTTGTTCACCAGCGTGTTGCCCACAATCATGTTGTCGCTCAGCAGCTGTCCCGGCGCATGCGCATGCATCGCAATGCCAGGCATCCCGTTCTCGCTCGCATAGTTATCGACTACCACGTTCCCATACGCCTTCGCGCCCGGAATCGATGCGAAAATCCCGAACCCAGAGCCGCCGCCATTCAATAAACCGTTTCGGCTGGATTTGTTGCCGTAAACCGTATTGTGGTAAACCCCAAACGGAGCCGAGGTCCCCGTCTCCGCCGCCGTCACGTGCGAAGCCATCGTGATCCCGCATGCATACGCGTTGTCGCTCACCGTGTTCAGGCTGATCAGGTTGTCATGGGCAGGCCCCGTGTCGTCCGAGATCAAAATCCCACCCGAGTTATGCATCACCGTGTTTGCCGTCACAATCGAATGGTCCGCTGCCTGCAGATGAATTCCCTCGCCGCAGTCCTGCTGCTCACCCGGCTCAAACGACGGCAGCGCCGGGCACTTCCCGCCCGAAAGCCCCTTGTTGTTGTTCATCACCGTGTTCCCCGAAATCGTCACCTCCGACGCGTTCAGCACCAGAATGCCCTCAAGCGTCGCATTCTCGATCGTGAACCCGCTCACGTGCACCAGGCTCAGCTTGCCGCTGTACATCCCGTTCACGAAGATCCCGCGATCCTTTCCCGTTGCGTCGATCGTCGCGCGATCACCGACAAGCGAGATCGGCTTCGTAATCTGCACGTCCTCCTTGTAAATTCCGGGCGCCACCTTCACCACGTCACCCGCACGTGCCTCGCGCAGCGCATCGTTGATCTTCAGCGAACATCCCGGCGCTCCAGCCGCGTTGGCGCACAGGGTTGCAGCACCCGCCGGGAGCACCAGAAAAGGCAGGGCAAACGCAAGTTGACGATACCGCAGAACCAGCTTCATACAGATCTCCTGATAAGTCTTGAGAGTTTGGGGGCCGTGGGTCTTGAAAAACGGGGCCGAACCTGCCTCGGGCGGTAAACTCCGTGGGGTACAGAGCCATCGCACCGCGTCCGATGCTGCCGGTCAACGTTCAAAAGCGCGCAAACGCTCCGGCACGTGCTGCTTCAATCGAGCCCGGGTAATCCGGCATGGCAGACCAGCTTCGCACGCTCCAGCGAAACTGCTCGCGACGCCGTGACTTGACTCTTTGGAACGCAACCATACTGCACCGAGTTCCCGAAAATTGCACGCGGGAAGTACGTAAATTTTTTGAGCATGCGCGACCCCACCTAGAGCATGGTCGGCCAGCCGTTCGCCCAGCTCAGGTGCTTCAGCCACACATACTGCCTTCCGCCCTCGCTCATCTTCAATGCGTGAAACACCAGCAGCGCTTCACCGCTCTCAGCATCGAGGTGGGCCGTGCCTCCCCCGGGGGCGTTCCAAGTCGCGTCTCCCTCGAGCAGCACCGTGCTTCCCCCGTTCAGCATCGCTGTGCCGCTCTTGTCGCTGAACGGCCCGTCGCCGCCGTTCTTCTCCCAGCCTTCCG
>CAXTLS010000098.1:0-2217 GCA_964245235.1 uncultured Acidobacteriaceae bacterium | reverse complement strand
TGCGGGCTTGCCGAACGCCCAACCGCCTGCTTGTAGTTGTCCGTCGTGTTGTCCGCTTTGCAGCAGTAATCGATCGAAACGAACAGGTAGTAGAAACCATCGTGGAATACCAGCGACGCCCCTTCGATCGGGTGGTTCGCGACCTCCGGCCTCGCCGCCAGATCGTAACGCTGCCCGTTCGCAAGCAGTTCTCCAGTCGCAGAGTCCAACTCCTGCTGCTTGATCCCCGACCAATAGCTGCCATAGGTCAGGTAGACCCGGCCGTCCGTGTCCACCAGCACGTTCGGGTCGATCGCATTGAAGTCATCCCCCGCCTCCGACGCAATCACCTCGCCCGCATCTACCCACGCATACGCCGGGTCGGATCGGTCGAGCGTCCTGTTCGTCGCAAGCGCGATCACCGAATGCTGCGAGCCCAGCGTCGAAGCGGAGTAATACACGTGGTAAAGCCCGTTGAAGTAGGAGATATCCGGCGCCCACAGCCCGGCCATCCCAGGCACCTTCGCCGACAGCCAGGCCGGAATCTGCGCAAACACCGCGCCGCACGCCGTCCAGGTCACCTGGTCCTGCGAGCAGCGAATCGGCAGATTACCCGGCGTGGTGGACCCGAAAACGTCCGTACTAAAGAGGAAGTACGTCTTCCCCTGCCGGAAGATGCTTGGATCAAGCACGAGGTTCGTGTCGCCCGCAAGATCATACTTCGCAAGCGGATCGGTCTCGCTGAGATCGTAGGACAGGTTCGCCGCGGGCGAAGCTCCTGCCGCCGTCGTCTTCTCACCACAGGAGAGAAGCACCGGAAGAATACCCAGGGCAAGAACGCCGGCACACCGGCGCAGTGGAGTCATAAAGACGTACATATGAGCTCACTTTCGTAGCGTCAAACACTTTACGATCCCAACAAGCTGCTGGCAATGCCCGATCGGGTCACGCTGCGGCCTTCTCCACGCCGCCGATCGGTGGCGGTCATCACTCGCACCTGGCCGCGCTTCGGCATCCAGCCTCAAGCCATACACTGGACACACGATGATCCGAGCCGCCTCCCTTACGCTCTTCGCCAGCCTCCCCGCCGCGCTTACCTTCAGCCAGACGACCCCCACCGTCGCGGCTCACCGCGCCACCACGGCCCACCACACCGCAGCCTCCGCCCCAACGCCCGCAGTCAATCCGGCCGATAACCCGCCCGGCGTTCCTCCCGTCACCGCCACCCCGAAGCCGCTCTACGCTCTCCGCTATGTCGACCTGGTGGTCGGCACCGGCCCACTCGCGCCGTCCGAAAAGTTCTACACCGTCAAGTACACCGGCTGGCTTACTGACGGCACCAAATTCGACTCCTCCTACGACCACCCCGGACAGGAATCCTTCACCTTCCCCTACGGTGCGCACCGCGTCATCCCCGGCTGGGACACCGGCTTCTCCGGAATGCACGTAGGCGGCAAACGACGCCTCTATATTCCGTACCAGCTCGCCTACGGAGAGGCCGGCCGGGAAGGTGCCATTCCGCCCAAAGCTGACCTGATCTTCGATCTCGAACTCGTCAGCTTCTCCGACACCCCACCCGCCGCTGCCGCTCCGCCGCCGCCCCCCGCCGAGTCTCAGCCGCAGTCCCAGCCCGCTCCCGGGGAAACATCAGAGCCCGGCGCAGCACCACCGCAAAACCCGCCCCAAACACCGCCTAACCCCAGCGAAACAACTCCTTCTGGCAGCTCTGCGACGCCACCTTCCACGAATCCAAAGTAGTTCCTAACCATCTCATTCCACAGTGCTCAGCCGCCTCAAGCCACTCGCGCCCTACCTCCGCCGTTACTGGTCCAGCTTCGCCTGGGGCGGCCTCGCCACCATTCTCTACAACGGGTCCAAAGCACTCATTCCATTGGTTATCGGAACCGCCATCGACGGGATGCGCCATGGCGCCGCACCCGTCAGGATCCTGCAGGAGGGCCTGCTCCTTCTGGCCATCGCCTTGCTCGGCGCTATCTTCTTGTTTATCAACAGGCAAGTCGTCATCGGAGCCTCCCGCGAGATCGAATTCGACCTCCGCAATGACCTCTTCCGCAACCTCGAACGGCAGTCCGCCAGCTTCTACCACACCCATCGCACGGGCGACATTATGGCCCGCACCACCAACGACTTAGCCGCCGTCCGCCAGCTCCTCGGACCGGCCATCATGTACTCCGCGAACACCATCGTCTTCACCGCCGCGGCCCTTCCTTTCATGCT
>CAXTLS010000097.1:0-6133 GCA_964245235.1 uncultured Acidobacteriaceae bacterium | reverse complement strand
GCCGAGCTCCCCATCGAGATGACCGCCTTCAAGACCCAGCAGGCGCGCTGGGCCAAGGGCCTCATCCAGACTGGCATCAAGATCCTCCCGCGTGTCATGCGCAGCGACATGCCGTGGCACACCAAGCTCGAAGCCTGGTACCACCTCACCGCGAACCTCAGCTATCCATTGATGATCGTCCTCAGCACGCTGCTAATGCCCGCCATGATCATCCGCAGCTGGCAGGGCCTGCCGCAGATGCTGCTCATCGACCTGCCGCTCTTCTGCGCCAGCACCATGTCCGTCTCGACCTTCTACCTAGTCAGTCAGAAAGAACTTTTCCCGCGCACCTCGTACAAGACCTTCCTCTACGTCCCGTTCCTGATGGCGCTCGGCGTAGGCCTTACCATCACCAACACCAAGGCCGTTCTAGAAGCGATCTTCGGCGTCAAGTCCGCCTTTGCCCGCACCCCGAAATATTCCGTCAAGAAGAAGGGCGAGCGTTCGCAGGCCAAGGTCTACCGCAAGCGCCTCGGCATCGTGCCCTGGATCGAGCTCGCCATTGGCTGCTACTTCGCCGGTACGGTCTGGTACGCCGTTACCACCGAGAACTTCTTCACCATTCCCTTCCTGCTGCTCTTCGTGCTTGGCTACTGGTACACCGGCCTGCTCTCGCTGCTGCAGGGCCGCTTCGAACGCGGCAGCCACCCGAGCCAGGAACTCCACGAGAAGCCCTACCCGGTCGGGATCTAAGCATCCACCTGCCGCAACGACTTCTGCCCCGGTGAGTCGACGCAGCCGTCAGCATCCCGGGCTAAAGTGGAGGAAGACGCAGAGAAGGCACGCCACATCCAACCCGGCCACGAGGTCTACGAACCACATGACATCCCTCATCTGTAATCAATGCCGGAGCAGGACTCAAAGCTGGAGCAAGCTCCGCAGCCTCGCGGTCCTCATCCTGCTCACGACTGCCGCGCACGCGCTTCAATCCGTGCCTATGCCCGAGTACCGCACCCGCCGTGCTGCTCTCGCCGAAAAGCTGAACGGCGGTGTCGCCATCCTCTTCGCCGCACCCGAGCCCATCCTCGACTTCATGCCCTATCGCCAGGATGAGGACTTCTACTACCTCACCGGCTGGAATGAACCCGGTGCCGCGCTCGTCATCGTCGCGAACACGCCTGCAACAGCAGCCACTGACACCACCGCAGCCCGCGCGCCCCGGCCATACCGCGAGATACTCTTCCTGCCCACCCGCCAGCTCCGGACCGAAAAATACACCGGCCTCAAGATGGACGCCTCCACCCCCGGCGTCGCCTCAGCCACCGGCGTCGACGAAGTTCTTCCTATGACCGAGATGCCCGCCGTCCTCAACACCATCGCGACAACCCAGCGTCTCGGCAGCGTGTGGACCGAGCCCGACTCGAAACAATCCAGAGCTCTGCTCGACTTTCTCGCGGCCACTCTCAGTCTGGGCACCACTCCCCCAACCCACGACCTCACAGACCTCACCACCGAGCTCCGCGCCATCAAGTCTCCCGCCGAACTCGCTCTTATGAAGAAGGCCTCGGACGCGTCGATCGCCGCCCAGTTCGCGGAGATGAAGGCCGTCCGCCCCGGCGTGACCGAGCGCACCGTGGCCGGGGTCATCATCGCCAAGCTGATGGAAGAAGGCTGCGAGCGTGTCTCGTATGCGCCCATCGTCGGCTCAGGCAAGAACGCCACCACCCTCCACTACAGCGCGAACGCCGCCACCATGCAGCCAGGCGACCTGGTCGTCATCGACGCTGCCGGCGAGTACAGCATGTACGCCAGCGACATCACGCGAACGCTGCCGGTAAACGGGAAGTTCACCCCGCGCCAACGTGAGATCTACGACCTCGTGCTGGGAGCCCAGCGAGCGGCAGCGGCAGCCTTCGTCGCCGGCAAATCCAAGATCAACGACCCGCAGCATAAGGACCCCGATTCGCTCGACACCGTCGCCTTCAACTACATCAACGCCCACGGCAAGGACCTGCACGGCCAGCCCCTCGGCAGCTACATGGTCCACGGGATCGGCCACCTCATCGGCATCGACGTGCATGATCCCTGGGTTTACTCAAAGCCGCTCGAGAAAGGCATGGCCTTCACCATCGAGCCCGGCATCTACCTGCCCGAAGAGAAGATCGGCGTCCGCATCGAAGATGTCGTCTACGTCGATGACCAGGGTAAGCTCGTCGACCTCATCGCAAAGCTCCCCCACGAAGCCGCCGAGATCGAAGCCGCCATGAAGCCTTAGCGCATCTTGTCTTTTCCCTGTCCCTAAGAGCGCGAAGAGCAAGCATCCAGGTACGCACACGCAAAGAAGACCAGCTCCTGCCGCAGTGTGTCGAGCTGCTTTTCGGGAGCTTCGGCTTCCAGCAGTCGCCGGCTGACGCCAACCATCGCTCCCTGGAGCATCGACGCCACAAGCTCCGGATCGGTCGTAAGCGGTTCGCGCGCGCTTCGCAGCATACCGACGATCGCCTTGTTCGACCGGCCTCCCGTCTGCTGCACGATCTTCGCTCCGTCCAGATCGGAGCTCACGGCATACAGCGCCACACTCGCCTTCGGGTCTCGCATCTTCGCTTCGAGAAACGCCGTAATGAGCGCCGTCGCCATCTGCCGCAGCGACGCCCCGCGCTGCTCCCGGCAGACACCTTCGACGGCCAGCGTCACTTCCTCCAGGTGACGTTTCAGGGCCGCCTGCAGAAGCGCGCTCTTGTTCGGGAAGTACTGATACAGTGTGCCGACCGAGACCCCCGCCCGCTGTGCCACGTTGGTCGTCGTCAGCCGCTCCTTGCCCAGTTGGAGCAGAACCTGAATGGTCGCTACAAGAATCGCGTCCACGCTCGCCGCCGAACGGGCCTGAACCGGCGATTTACGGGGCTCCAGCACAACTCCGGCAGGCTGCGGCAAATGCGAACTCCTAATGTGAAGCTTCCTTCATCTAACCACAGTACGAACGAATGACAAATCAGAGGGACGACAGAATGACGAATCAGATAAATCTTAGCGACAGCTTCACACTCCCCGGAACCACGATGTCTGTGAACCGCATGGGCTACGGCGCCATGCAGCTTGCAGGCCCGCACGTCTGGGGACCGCCCCGTGACGTCGACGCCGCCATCGCCGTGCTGCGCGAGGCCATGGCGCTGGGGGTCAACCACATCGACACCAGCGACTTCTATGGTCCGCACGTCGTCAACGAGATTATCAAGCAGGCGCTCCATCCCTACCCGGATAACCTTGTGATCGTCACCAAGGTAGGAGCCCGTCGTGCCCCGGACAAGTCCTGGCCCTCTGCTCTCTCGGCCGCCGAGCTCACCGAAGCCGTTCACGATAACCTCCGCAATCTTGGCCTTGAGACGCTCGATGTTGTCAACCTCCGCGTCGGAGGCTTGGCAGCTCCGGGAGACCAATCGCTCGAAGAGCCGCTGACAACGCTCGCCGAGCTCAAACGCCAGGGACTCATTCGCAGCATCGGCCTCAGCAACGTCTCGCTCAAGCAGTTCGAGGATGCAGGCAGGATCACCGAGATCGTCTGCGTGCAGAACTTGTATAACCTCGCCCACCGCGTCGACGACAGCTTCGTCGAGACGCTTGCCAGAGACAATGTCGCCTTTGTGCCGTTCTTCCCGCTCGGAGGCTTCACACCGCTGCAGTCGTCGGCGCTTGACGAGGCCGCGGCGTCACTCGGCGCGACACCGATGCAGGTCGCACTTGCATGGCTCCTGCAACGCTCGCCCAACATCCTGCTCATCCCAGGCACATCGTCGGTCGAGCACCTTCGCGAAAACCTCGCCGCCACTGCGCTTCAACTCCCACCGGAGATGATCGCCAAGCTAGACCGCATCGGAACAGCCCCCCAGGCATAAGCTCAAGCGGATAGGAGCGAGGGTCAGCTGATTTTCGCTGACCCTCGTCGTTTAAAACCTTTTTGTGGCATGCAGCTTACAAGCTAGTCGGATTTGTAGGGCCGGTGTGGATGAACTTGTGCACCTTCACCGAAGGAAACACCCGCCGCACCCGCGGAGATCCCGTGTTGAAGTGATCCAACGTGTCCCGCCACTCCGCTGCACGCGCACTGCCGCCCGCCTCCGGATCGCCAATCACGAAGACCGACCGCGCCCGCAGCAGCAACTCGCCTGCAGCCTCGGCAATCACGCCATTCTTCTTGTCAATATGGTCGATGCTCTTCAGCCACGCATTGCACCGCATCAGGAAATCATGGGAGTAGAGTCCCAATAGGCACCGCGCCATCGGCGTCGCCGGAAGATGATCCCACATAATGTGACCGTTGACCGCTTCCACACTCTGCCGAAATCCAGGCAGCACGACGCTCGTGTCATGGATGAGGAAACAATAGTCGAAGTCCCAGCGTAGCGGAGCTTCGTACAGCGCCGTCCACTCCCATGCATCATGCGTGCTGAAGGCATAGGCCACACCGTCGATCATCGTGTCGCAGTCCCGCGTACAACCGTTCACGACCACCTTGATCTGATCCGGTCGAATGCCATCGGCGAATAGCTGCGCCAGCATTCCCGGGACCGTGCGCTCGTAGAAGCGCAGGCACGACGCGACCAAATACGTGATGACGGTGCCGCTCGGTAGAGGATCGTTTGGGATCAGGCACATCTGCTGCACCGATTGGCCTACCTCGGGCTCATCGCAGAAGAAGCCGATCGGGATGTCGCCGCGCGACTGCGTCCAGGTCGAACTCGGAATCCAGTTGTTCTGCGCAGTCACCAGCGCGAACGCGCGACCGCCGCTTACTGTCCCGTGAATGTACGGTATCCAGCTGCCTTCGTTAGGGTTGTCATACCCCGTGATCCCGCCTCCGTGCTGCAGCGTCATCACGCCGATTGGCTCGACCAGCACCCCCTCGCGAAGCTGGCGTACACGTCCAAACAGGTGCGGCTTCCCGATAAGCCGATTCATATCCACTCCGTCCGTAGGAGCGGGAAGAGACGCCAAGGGACGGTCCTCTACCTCGCGCGAGATACCGTTGATGAGCAGCGCAGTGCCATCGTGCATCATTCACCGCTTTCATTTGCGAGTATGTTGTGGAATCCGCAGGAATCTATATAGATGCGAAGCATGCTGAAAATGGTTCCCGCAGCCTGTGCCCCCACCTGTAGGTAAAGATACGTCGCAAGATATGATGTCGCTCCGAAGCCGCGTCCCCAAGAACGCTTCCACAGGGTGACATCTCACGTAGAACCTCATCCGAAAGAAATGAGCCGGAAGTATCGATGACCACAAGCGCGACCGTAGACTCTGACGAGATTGGTCGCATCTCGCACGCGCCCATACCCTCACGCGGCGAGCGAGGAGCCTTAGTCGCCGCAGGCATCCTCCTCAGCCTCTGGCTCCTCTGGCCGGCGCTTCATCCCGTGCACGTCGAGGCGCTCTCCACCCGCTCACAATCGCTCGCCATCCTTGACATGCAGGGCAAGCTGCCGCTCGATGACCAGACCTACCCCGTCAACGTGGAGTACTTCTTCGGCCTGCGCGTGGGCATCGTCAAAGCGCTCGAATTGGTGATGCGCGCCACCCACTCGCGCGACGACGTCAACTTTCACCTGCTGGTCTCGGCAAGTTTCCTGCTCCTCCTGGCGGCCAGCTTCCTCTTTGCACGACGGTGGAGCGTAACCCCACTCTGGGCGGCCTTCGTCTTCGCCGTCCTCACGCCGGGCCTGGTCGAGATCGCGTTCTACTTCTCAGATAACCTGCCCTCGGCCGCCCTCGCCTGCCTGGCCCTCGCGCTGGTCGGCCGCAGAACCTCACCTGCTACTTGGCTGCTGGTCGGCGTTGTAATCGCGGCCGCCACATTATGTCGCTCCGACGGCATACTCGTTCTTCCCGGCATCCTCGCGCTCTCTTTGCTCGGAACCGATCGGCGATGGAGCAGGATCCTGCTCAACTGGCTCGCCCTCGCCGCTGGCATGATCGCCCTCTTCTCTCTCAGATGGCGCGCGACCGGCATGAGCCTCATCCACGTCTTCAGAATCAGCAGCTGGATCGGCCACCTGCACCTCGCGGCCAGCAGTTGGCTCTTTCTCGCGCACTCCTCGCTGACCATATTCTTCGGCATACCGGGCATCCTGCTGATCGCAGCCGGCATATACACCCAGTG
>CAXTLS010000096.1:4980-7040 GCA_964245235.1 uncultured Acidobacteriaceae bacterium | reverse complement strand
AGCGTCAGCCGTTCGCCCAGAAAGATCGCGGCGAAGACAATCACCAGCACCACACTTAGCTTATCGACGGGCGCGACGCTCGATGCCGGACCCAGCTGCAGCGCGCGAAAGTAGCAGAGCCACGAGAGGCCGGTTGCTACGCCTGACAGCACCAGGAAGACCCAACTGCGCCGGCCGATCAGTGACAGGCCGTGGTGCCTGTCGAGCCCGATCGCGATCACCCAGGTAAAGACCAGAATCACGCTCGTGCGAATGGCGGTCGCCAGGTTTGAATCCACGCCGGCTACGCCTACCTTGGCGAGCAGCGCCGTGGCCGCGGCAAAGGCCGCTGATAGTAATGCCCAGAATACCCAGTTCATTCCCTCAGCCTACGCTCCTGGGCTGAAGCCAGCCTGAACTAGAGCGCCGCCGTCTCGAGATCGACGCTCTGCCACTCGCCCCGCTCAATCCCCGCCCGGATCTGTGTTGACGTGCGTCCCTTCTTGGTCTGCTGGTAGGCGTAGACTGCCTCGCGCATGCAGGTCGAGCAGGCCGCCCCGTGGGTCCCCTCGAAGCAGCTATGCAGGCTGTTGTGGCCCATCTCACGATCACAGCGGCAATAGCAGGGCTGCTGGTGGAGCACCGCAGGAATTTTCGCAGCCATTTTGTATGCCGTCACCTGATAGAAGTGCAAGAAGTACGCGCCGGTCAGCTGGTTGCCGCTCAGCACCGGCGGCAGCGGCTTCGCAGGAGCAGCAGCGTTATAAGCGGGAACATCCTCGGCCGGATTTGACCACTGGGCTGATGCCACCACCGTGAGCAGGCCAAGAGCAAAACATCCAATCCATCGCTTCATAGGAGAATGGTAATCCAAGCCGGGGCGGCGCTGCGTACCGGGTCACAAGGCCAAGATAAAAAAAGGACGGCATGAACGATCGTTTGTCCATGCCGGGAGGCCAGTGACGCAACTTGTATCGAATCGCGCTCACCTTGCGCTATCGAGAACCTTCGACTGCGAACCGTCTCGCCCGTCTATGTAAGATCATAGCATAGATCTCGCAGACTTCACAATTCCATACATTATGCTGACGGCTCCACCTACGGAACCTGTCCTTTGACCGCGTCATCGAGCACGATGTGATTTTTCTCCAGCAGGTTTCCGAGCGCCCGGTCGAGCGAGATCTGCGCCTTCATCCAGTCTGACCGCGCCGCCACCTCGGTTGATCGAGCCTGCGCAAGGTACGCTTCATCCTGGACGATGAGCAGGTTTGTGCTCGCGCCCACCGTGAATTTATCGATTTCCGCCTGCAACAGCTGCTGTTGGTAGTTCCGGCTCTCGACGGCCGCCCCGTAGGCCTGGTGTGAAACTTCAAGCGCGATCGAATCGTTCTCGATCTGCTGGCGAATGTCATTCTCGAGCTTCGCCGTCCTTCCCTGCGCCTGGCGCAACTGGATGGTGTCGCGCGCATAGTCCGCCCGCGCAATTCGATTGCGCAGCGGCATATTCAGCTGTATACCGCCCTGGTAGATCGTCGAGAGCCGCAGACCGCCCTCGACCAACGCAGCAGGCACCGTAACCTCTCCCGTCCCCACTGAGCCCAGCGTCTCATATTGCACCAGCGACGATCCCCGGGTCTGGACGTTCGCAAAGATGTTCAGTTGCGGCCTAATGCTGCTCCGCGATCCCTTCAGTGAAAGCTCATCCGCCTGCACCTGCAGCCCAGCCTGCACCAGGTCGGGGCGGTTGGCCAGCGCATCCGTGGTCAGCGACGGTACGTCGAGGGCGGGGAGCGCATCCGGGACCAGAATCCGGTCGGTTGGCACGATGGACATCAGGCTCGTTGTAGGATCGCCGAGCCTCCTGAGCAGCTGCTCCTTCAGTATCACCTCCTGCTGCCGGTACTCGCCCTGCGCCTGGATCAGATCGAGCCGGCTTGAGGAGAGCAGCGCCTGCGCCCGGATCAGCTCGATCGGCGCCAGCGTCCCCTCGTCCACCTGGTTCTTGTCGTCGTCATATAGCTTCTGCGCCGCGGCGAGCGACTCTTCCTTGACCCCGATGTTTTCACCGAGCGAGACCAGGT
>CAXTLS010000096.1:0-4970 GCA_964245235.1 uncultured Acidobacteriaceae bacterium | reverse complement strand
AGACCAGGTCGTAGTACAGCCGCGACACGCCGTAGATCGTCTCCAGCAGCTGTTGTTCAAAGAGCAGCCGCGACGCCCGCTGATCGAGCCTGGCAATGCGTATAAAGCGCAAATTGACATCGCGTCCACGTCCGCGCAGCAGCGGCTGCGTCAGAGTGAAGGACGTGCTCGGGGCATGGAACGGGTCATACTGCGACCCACCCGCGTAGAGCACCTGAGCTGAGTTGTTCACGTAAACGTCAATCTGTGCGCCCGTCGAGAACCCCTGCTGATAATCAATGCCCGTGCTGACAAAGTCGAGTGGAGCCGTCGAGCTCGGTGTCCCGCTGCTTCCGGCGCCTGTTTCGCCCGCCGTGGTGTCGACTAACGAGGTCTGATCGGATCGCCGCAGGTAGCCGGCCTGCGCAAACAGCGTTGGGTCAAAGAGTGGAATTCCAGGGCCGGTCGCGAAGGTCGCACTCCCGTTCTCGGCCAGACTCTCCTGGGTACCCGTGCCCGTCTGGATTACCTGCGAGAGGTCGATGATGGTCGCGTTGGTCGAGCCCGTAGTGCCGGTTGTCGCGGTAATGAGCAGCGGGCTGGTGGCCGCACCGACACCGGGCGCCGTCTGCTGTACATTGAAGTCAATGCCCCGCAGCGTGCCGCCGCCCTGTGCTCGCGTCAGGTCGGTATCTGCAAGCAGTAAGTCGTAGCGGCTTACCTCGACGTCAAGGTTGTTCTCGATCGCGAGTGCGATCGCATCGTGCAGTGAGAGATAGAGCTTCCCGTCGCGCACCAGCCCATTCAGTCGCACAACTGAGCCTCCGGGCAGCTCCGGAAGATTCGCCGCGCGATACGGTCCGCGCGCACTGAAGAGCCTCGTGTTGAGCGCCGACGGCGCTTCCGCAGCAGGTCGCAACGCGTCTTGCTCCACTTCCTGGAGGCCACCCGACGGCTGCGCCGGACTCTGCGGCTGGGTGCTGAGCGGCGCGAGATTACGGAGATCGATCGTGGTCTTGTCGGGCTGCGGCAGCGGCGCGTCCGGCGCTACTCCGGGCTTCTGCTCGAGCGGCACGGGCTGCTGGCCGGGCGACTGATCGATCCGCGGCATGGGCGGCCTAGGAGCGGTAAACGGCGGCGGCTGTACCGCTGTCTGCCCCATGCTACTGGTCGTGAGCAGGACAGCAAGAGCCGCAACCTGGGCGGCGTTTGATATGCGGGAACGCGTCATTTTCCGGACCCGTTGCTCTGCTTCGACTGCTGGCCACCGCCGCCCGACTTCTGATCCGCGCCGCCTCCCTGCCCCGACTTACCTTTCTGGTTCGTACTCTCCGACTTCGAGTTCACGATGGACTGATCGCCGTATTGATTCGGTCCCGAGTCGGGTGTCTTATCCTGCTGTGCGCCGCCCTTGCCGCTGCTGTCTTCGCCGGCCTCCTGCGTCTGCTGCGTGCGAACCTTCACGCCCTGCTGCACACTATCCGTAACCGTCGTTACCACCAGGTCGCCTTCATGCAGGCCGTTCAACACCTCGACCGACGGCCCGTAGTCTCGACCGATCTCGATCGGCACCATCTGGATCTTCTCGTCACGCACGACCGCCACCATGTTCTTGTCCTGGCGCACCACCACGGCGTCACCCGGCACGGTCAGCGGCGAAACGCCACGCACCTGCACAAAGCTCACCACGGCGTACATCCCGGGATAAAGGCTGCCATCGTAATTCGGGACATCGACCTCCACCAGCATCGTGCGCGTGTTCTGATCAAGCGAGTCAGCTGTGCGCGTCACCGTGCCCGTGATGGGCTTGTCGGGCCGCTCCTGGATGAAGAC
Organism: uncultured Acidobacteriaceae bacterium; assembly: GCA_964245235.1. Classification (GTDB taxonomy): domain Bacteria; phylum Acidobacteriota; class Terriglobia; order Terriglobales; family Acidobacteriaceae; genus Edaphobacter. Next base: position 3,158 of record CAXTLS010000096.1, on the reverse strand, counting down.
CTTTGCTGGCATTCCTCGCTTAACACTGGTCGCGTACCCCTCCGGCACCGAGATCAGGATGCGGAGCGTATCGAACTGCGCGACACCGAAAATCGGACCCCCGCCCGATGCGCTGCCAGTCGAGGGGGTCGCGGCCTGGCTGCTGCTACCGGAGCTGCCGCTCGTATTCGAGCTCCCTACGCTGGTTGTTCCGCCGGTAGAGCTCATCGAAGTATCGCTCGCAGCAGCGCCGGAGCCTGTAGCCCCAACCAGCGCACCGACATCGGTATTGCGCTGGGTGATCACGCCCGTGATTGGCGACGTGATGCGCTCGTAACTCTGCAACGCGATGTTGCGCGCCAGGTTCGCCCGGTAGCTCTCTACATTGCGCTCAGCCGAGCCAACTACCGCGCGTTGCGAGAGAAAGTCCGCCTCGCGCTGATCGCCATCCTGGCGTGAGAAGACACCCTTCGCCACCAGAGTTCGCCACCGTTCGTACGTGACCCGGTTCAGGGCAAGCATCGCCTCCTGCTGCACCTGCTGGGCCTCGGCCTGACGTAGCTGCTCGCGCGCCTGCTCCACTTGTTGATCGAGGTCAGGCGCATCGATCAGCGCCAGTACCTGTCCCTTGCGCACGTGATCGCCGATGTCCACGTAACGCTTCTTGAGGTAACCGTTAGCGCGGGCATACAGGAAGGCTTCGGTTAGCGCCGACGTCGTGCCTGGTACCGTCAGTTCGCCCGGCGCATGCGACCGCTTTACCTGGATCACCTGAACCTCGGGGTTCTCCTGCTCCCGTTGCTTGGCCGCCGCATCAGCCTTCTTCTTCTCCGCGCGATGCGGCAGATAGCCCAGCAAGAAGATCAGCAGCAGCACGCCGACACCGACGCCAACCCAAAGAAAGATCTTCCCCCAGTTCAGATGTTTCTTATGCTTCTTCTTGTCGTGCTGCTGCTGCACCTCGCGGTCGTGAGCTACCTGGTCATGCTTCTTGTGAGCCGCCTGCCGCGCGGCAGATTCAGCCTGCTCCCACTCCTCACGGGTCATGCGGCGGTCGGGGAACTCCGCGACCTCGCGCAGCTGTTCGTCCTCGGGATAGGTGCGCTGCCCAAGCTCGTCATGCTTCTTGTCATGTTCCTGGCCGGACGCCTGCCCGTGCTCATGATCCCGCTCGTCTTCACTCATAATCTCTCACTCAAGCAGGCTGTGCCTGTCCCTGTTTCGACGGCTGGTTTTCGCCTTCGTGATACGCCTCGTCAATCTCCTTGTCGTAGTCGCGCGGCGGGTCGGTGCGCAGCCACGAATACATAATCGGGACGACAAACAGTGTGCCCAGGGTAGCCAGCAACAGGCCCCCGATCACCGCGCGCCCGAGTGGCGCATTCTGCTCGCCGCCCTCGCCTAACGCGAGCGCCATAGGCAGCATGCCGATGATCATCGCCAGCGCCGTCATACAGACTGGCCTCAGCCGCGTAAAGCCGGCATTGGTCGCCGCTTCAAGGCTGTTCTTACCGGTCGCCCGCTCATCGTTCGCGAAGACCACCATCAGGATGCTGTTTGCTGTCGCCACACCGATAGTCATAATTGCGCCCATCAGCGATGGAACGTTGAACGTGGTGCGGGTAAGAAACAACATCCACACCACGCCCGAAAATGCCAGCGGCAGGGCCATCAGGATTATCAGCGGATCAATCCAGCTTTGGAAGTTCACCGCCATCAAGAGGTACACCAGCGCGATCGCGAAGATGATGCCGATACCGAGCCTCGTAAACGAATCCGTCATCGTCTGGACCTCGCCCCGCAGTGCAAGCGTTGTGCCTGTCGGGAGCTCAGCCTTGGCGTTCGCCATCACCTTGCGAATGTCACTTGCCACGCCACCGAGGTCTCGCTGATCGGTCTCCGCGTAGATGTCATAGACCGGCTGGATGTTGTAATGATCGATGATGGTCGGCGTGGCGGCACGCTCGAAGTTCGCTACATTTCCGAGCATCTGGCTCGCATTGCCGCTTGGCGATGTAATCGGCGTCCGTGCGAGCGCCTGCAGCGAATCGATCCGGTACTGCGGCGTCTGCACGACCACCTGGTAGTTCACGCCGTTCTCCGGATTCAGCCACTCGTTCGGTGCCGTCTGCCCTGTACCGGTCAGCGAGATCAGCATGCTCTGCGCCACATCCTCCTGCGTCAGGCCAATCTGCCGCGACTTCATCCGGTCCACATTGACATCAATCGTTGGCAGTGCAATCTGCTGGTGAATGTGCGCATCGGCCACACCGGGAATCGCCTGCACCTGCTTCAGCAGCTTCTGCGCGAGCTGAAAATTATTCTTGCCGCGCCCGGTGACTTGCAGATCGATTGGCGCCGGCAGCCCGAAATCAAGAATCTGATTGGTGATGTTCGCCGGTGTAAAGAAAAAGGTTCCATCAGGGAACTTCGTGTGCAGGTCGGCCCGTAACTGCCGCATGTATAGTTCGGTGTGCCGCTTGCCAGGAACAAGCGAGATGAGAATATCGCCGTCAGAATCCGAGATCACCGCGCTATCCGAGAACGCGAGATTGATGCCGCCACTCGGCAGCCCGATGTTGTCGAGGATCAGCGTCACCTCTTCAGGTGGGATGACCTTACGAATCTCCTTCTCGACCGCCGCGAAATACTGCTCCGCATCTTCCGGCCGCATGCCTTGCGGCGGATACACGTGCAATCGCATCTGCCCCGAATCGACATAGGGGAAGAAGTCGCTCCCGATCATCAGCACCAACGGCAGCGAGAGCAGCACGAATAGCCCGAAGATGCCGACCGTCAGGCCGCGATTTTCAAGCGTCCACTCCAGCAGCACACGGTAGTTCTCACGCCGTCGCTCGAACCAGCGGTCAAACTTCGAGTGGACCCGCCAGATCCAGTTATCCTCTTCTTCCTGCTCCGCCGCTCCAGGGTCCTGGTAGAGCCCGATCTCAGCGTCCAGCAGGAAGTGCATCATCGTCGGCACCAGCGTACGCGAGAGGAAGTAGGACGCCAGCATGGCGAAGACCACTGCCATGGCGAGTGGCGTAAAGAGGTAGCGTGCCGGTCCGCTCAGCAGCACCACCGGTGTGAAAACCAGGCAGATAGACAACATCGGTACGAACGCTGGCTCCGCGACCTGCTGCGCGCTGTCCAGAATTTCGCGCACTAACGTTGTGCGT
>CAXTLS010000095.1:0-7212 GCA_964245235.1 uncultured Acidobacteriaceae bacterium | reverse complement strand
CGCCGAAGGACCTGTAGTTCCTTCCGCCGCAAACCCTCAAACAGCAGGCACTGCAGCTCCCCACCAGCACCAGAGAACCCTCGCTCACCCAAAAGCAGGCACCTCCGTGTCAAGCGCAATCCGTAGCTACAAAGTTGTAGTTATAGTACTACAAAGTTGTAACTACAATGGCCCTTTTTATAACTACAGATTTGTAGTACTTTCTCGAAATTACGCCGGTCCCCTCCGCTGGACGAGGCCGCCGTCGACCTGCGGCGCGCGAAATCATGGCCGTTCTGAGTCCCCATCTGTCAAGCATCCTCACCCCGGACCGGAGGGTGCCGCGATCGAAGACGCATCCTCCGAGCCATCCCTGCGCTTCCTTCCACCCTGTATCCTAGTGCGATATCTACTCTTCAGCTATTTGCAGCGCAGACAACCGACAGGAACGCCATGAGCGACATCAAGACGCAGGCTCCGCACGAACAGAATCAGCCCACCCTCAAGCTAAGCAACACCCCCGAATACCGCGACGGCTACGCCAACAGCGTCCAGGTCCGCATGAGCGTCTGGGACTTCCTGCTCGTCTTCGGCACCATGCACCAGCAGACTAAAGACGAGGTCAACGTGCAGAACTTCCAGGGCATCTACATCAGCCCGCAGCAGGCCAAAGCCCTTTGGAATGTTCTCGGTAGCAACCTCGCCCAATACGAGCAGACCTTCGGTGAGCTGGCCCTCGAACCCCTGCCCGCACCCAGCGGCCCCGTTAATTAGACCCATGGCCAGGCGAACGATCACAGCCCGCACCAGCCCTCCAGCACCCCATCTCTGGCCGCTCTTCCTGGTTTTCTTCGCCGCGATCACCCTGTTGCATGCAACCCTCCTGCGCCTGCCCTACTTCTGGGATGAAGGCGGATATTACATCCCGGCTGCGCTTGATTTCTTCGAGACCGGCACCCTCATCCCGCAGTCGACCGTCACCAACGCCCACCCCCCGCTTCCCTCCCTCCTGCTCGCCGCCTGGTGGCACATCGCCGGCTTTCACATCCTCAGCACGCGCCTCCTCGTCTGTCTGATAGCCGCCGTCGCCCTGCTCGGTGTGTATCGTCTCGCCGGCCAGCTTGCGGGCACCGCAGTCGCTATCACCACCACGCTCCTCACCGCTCTCTACCCCGTCTGGTTCGCCCAGAGCACCCTTGCTCACGCCGACATCTTCGCCGCTGCCTTCACCCTCTGGGCACTCGCCATCTATCTCCCCAACCTGCTCCCCTCCGGGCGTGAAGGACCAGCGCCGCATCGCGACCTCGCGCTCACCGCGCTGCTGTTCTCGCTCGCCGCCCTCTCAAAAGAAACCGCCATCATTACCCCCCTGGCCCTTGCAGCCTGGGAGGCCGTGCAGTCCCTCCTGCAGCGTCCATCACACCATCATCCACGCTGGCTTGCCGCCCTGAGCGCGCCACTCCTCCCGCTCCTCTCCTGGTACGCGTATCACTTCCACAAGACTGGCTTCATCTTCGGCAATCCCGAGTTCCTCCGCTATAATGCAACCGCCAACCTCGACGTTCATCGCCTTGCACTCTGCCTATGGCACCGCGTCCTGCACCTCACCGTTCACATGAACATGTTTGTGCCCGTGGCCTGCACGGCAGCCGTCCTCTTCCTCCCTGCCACCCGCCCGCGGCTCCCAAAACCCGTCCTGACCGCCATCGGCATCGTCCTGCTCGCAAATCTGCTTGAGTTCTCCATCCTTGGCGGCGCGCTTCTCACCCGCTACCTCCTGCCGCTTTATCCGCTCATTCTCCTGCTCTGCGTCGTTGAATGGCACCGCCGCCTTCCTGCCACTAGTCCAGTCATCCTGTCCCTAACTGCTCTCAGCGCAGTCGCCTTCCTCTGCGGCACCTGGATCAATCCCCCCTACGCTTTCGCACCCGAAGACAACCTCGTCTATCGCGATATGATCGTCCTCCACCAGCGTGCGATTGCCTTCCTTGAGCAGCACTATCCCGCCGCCACCGTCCTCACCGCCTGGCCCGCCACCTCCGAACTCGCCCGCCCCGAGATCGGCTACACACGGCACTCCTTCCGCGTCACCGCCATCCAGAATTTCGCCGTTGAGCAGATCCAGCAGGCCGCCACCGACCCTGGCAGCTACGACACAGCCTTTCTCTTCTCTACCAAGTGGGACCCGCCGCCCGGCAAGGTCAATCTTGGCCGCGCCAATGAGCCCACCGATGCCCGCTATTTCGACTTCCATCATGACCTTCATCCCGCAGAGGCCGCCGCGCTGCTCCACGGTCAGGTCGTCTGGCAGGCCAGCCGTGGCGGCGAATGGGCCGCCATCCTGCACTTCCCGCGCATCATCGATGCCCAGCTGCTCACGCCCGCTCCTTGAGCGCAAACGCATATAATCAGCAGCTGTGCTGACGATTGCGCCTCTGCGCCGAACCCTCCAGATCACCGCGATCTCGCTCCTGCTCGCAGCCTTCAGTACAGCCCAGACCCGCGACACCGGCGGGCGCCTGATACTAGTCCTTCCCTTCGACAACCGTACCGGCCAGGTCAATCTCGGCTGGATTGGTGAGTCCTTCCCCGACACGCTTAATCAGCGCCTCACCTCCGCCGGGTTCCTCACCATCACCCGCGACGACCGACTCTACGCACTCGATCACCTCGGCCTGCCCGCGGACTTTCGCCCCACCCGCGCCACCACCATCCGCATGGCCCAGACGCTCGACGCCGATTACGTCGTCGTGGGCAGCTACACCGTCAGTAACAGCCGAATTACCGCGCAGGCCCAGATCCTCAGCGTCAACCAACTCCGCCTCTCATCGCCGCTCGAAGACTCGAGCGCGCTTGATCATCTCTTCGACGTCGAAAACGCTATAGCCTGGAAGGTCGCCCACCAGGTTGACCCGCAGTTCAAGGTGGCCGAGCAGACGTTTCTTGCGGCCTCCTCCGGCGTCAAACTCACCGCATTTGAGAACTATATCCGCGGCACGGACGCCGCCGATCAGAGTGAGCGCATCAAGCGCCTACAGCAGGCCGTCCAGGAGACCCCCAGCTACGCCGCAGCCCTGCTCGCCCTTGGCAAGTCGCAGTACACCGCCCGGGAGTACGATCAGGCTGCCGCCACGCTCGCCAAGATCCCCGCTACCGACCGGCTCTCCCTCGAGGCAAACTTCTATCTCGGCCTCGCCCGCTTCAACGCTGCAAAGTACAGCGCAGCCGAGACCGCCTTCGGCTTCGTAGCCAGCCGCCTTCCTTTGCCTGAGGTCGTCAACAACCAGGCCGTCGCCGCCAGTCGCCAGAACAAGGACGCCGTTGCCCTCTTTCAGCGCGCCAGCACCGCCGATCCCAACGACGCCGATTATCACTACAACCTTGCCGTTGCCCTCTACACCCGCGGCGATGCGGCTGGCTCCCTCCGTGAAGTCGAGACCGCCCTCAAGCTGCATGCCGCTGACGCTGAGGCCGCCGAACTTCACACACGCCTCCTCGCCGCCAAGTCCCTCACTGGCACCCCGCTCAAAGCCGCCGTCACGGCCGATGGCTTCGACCCGGTCACCCGCATTCGGCGCACCTACTCCGAGGCCTCCTTTCGTCAGGCAGCCTTCCAGATGGACCAGATGCGTGCCATCCGCATGGCAACCCTTCCGCCCGCCGAACAGGCCACACAGTACGTGAAGCTCGGCCGCGACTATCTCTCCGCCGGGCTCGTTCCCGAGGCTGAGCAGGAGTTCCAGTCGGCGCTGGCTGCCGACAGCCACAACGCCGCAGCCCACGCCGGCCTCGCGCAGATACGCGAGCAGAGCGGCAACGCTATCGACGCCCGCACCGAAGCCCAGACGTCGCTACAGCTTCAGCCGAACGCCGCCGCGCTGCTCGTTCTCGCCCGCCTTGAACTGCAGGCCAGCAACCTGCTCGCCTCGGCCGCGGATGTCAGCACAGCGCTTCGTCTTGAGCCCACCAACTCCGCCGTTCTCGGCATGAAGCAGGCCCTCGCCAACCGCGGTCAGAGCCTGCCGTGAGCGCCCGCGCCGCACGCGTCCTCAGAGTCAACGTCCTGCTGCTGCTTGGCCTGCTTTACGGCTTGAGCCTGCGAGCCCAATCGTCGCCCATCGTCCTGCGGCTCACCCTGCACGACACCATCCAGCCCATCACCACCGGCTATCTTGAGCGCGGCCTCCATGCAGCTGCAGACCAGCGCGCCGCAGCCGTCATCATCTCCTTGGGCACACCCGGCGGCCTGCTCGAGTCGACCCGCACCATGGTCACCGCGATCGAGCAATCGCCCGTCCCGGTCATTGTCTACATCTCCCCATCAGGCAGTCGCGCCGGTTCCGCAGGCTTCTTCCTCCTTGAGGCCGCCGACGTCGCCGCTATGGCCGAGGGCACCAACGCCGGCGCCGCGCACCCCATCATCGAAGGCAGGCAGCTCGACCCTATCCTGAAGGAGAAGATCGAGAACGACGCTGCCGCCTTTCTTCGCTCCTATGTCAGCCGTCGCGGCCGCAACACGCAGGCCGCTGAAGACGCCGTTCGTTACTCAAAATCCTACAGCGACACCGAGGCCCTGCAGCTCAAAGTCATCGACCTTATTGCCGCGAATGACTCTACGCTGTTAGCTACATTAGACGGCCGCACTATCAAACGCTTCGACGGCTCCTCGACCATCCTGCACCTTGCCGGCGCCCGCATCGTTCCCTTCGTGCCGTCGACCCGCGAACGCCTCCTAAGCGCGCTCACCAGCCCCGATCTCGCTGTCCTCTTCATGGTCCTTGGCGGCCTGCTCATCTACCTCGAATTCAACGTCCCCGGCACCATCGTCCCCGGCGCGCTCGGCACGCTTCTCCTCCTGCTCGGAGTCTTCAGCCTCAACCTACTCCCGGTCCGCCACACCGCCGTCGCACTCCTGCTGGCAGCCTTCGTTCTTATCCTGCTCGAGACGAAGTTCGCCAGCCATGGCATCCTGGCGCTCACCGGCACCCTCGCCCTCGTCTTCGGACTCGCTACTCTGGTCGACGGGCCGATCGGCGAGCTTCGCGTTCATCTCAGCATGGCTATCGGGGCGGGCGTCGGCTTTGGCGTCGTCTCCTTTACACTTGCGTGGATCGCCCTGCGTGCCCGCAGAAACAAGGTCCTGCTCGGTCCCCAGGCCATGATCGGCGGCACCGCCGTCGCGCGCACCCCCCTTGACCCCACCGGTCAGATCGAGATTCGCGGCGAACTCTGGCAGGCGACCCTCGATGTCTCAATTTCCTTCCAGTCCGCAAGCACACTCCCCACGGGCTCCCCAGTACGTGTCCGCGCCGTCGACGGACTTCTGCTCATCGTTGAGCCGATCGAACCCCGCTCACCATAGCTGCACACGGGAGGACTGATCCAGACAGGATAGACTAGATGGCAATAGTTGTATTGATAAGGGAGTCTGTTCTTCATGCCGAACGTGTTTCGCCTGTCTTCTGCCCGCTGTGCGCTGCTCGCTATCTCAGCCTTTTTCCTCGCAGCAAGCGCCTCCGCGCAGGTCACTGCACCGGTCACCCTGCTCGACCGTACACTCAGCCACATCGACCTCGGCGTCAGCGGAACCGGTCAGTTCACGAACACAGTCACCGGCACAAACTATCTCGGCTATATGCTCACGCAGCAACCAAGCAACACGCTTGGTGCTCTCGTTACGATTCGCTACACCAGGTCGCCCCTCGTTGGGCTCGAATTTAATTACGGCTACGCTCGATACACGCAGAACTTCTCGTATCCGCCCCCGCAGGTTTCGCCTATCATAGGCGGCGCGCAGACGAACGCCACAGAGTACACCCTCGGCTACGTAGCTCACACCCCCAAGGTCTTCGGCATCGGTACCTTCGTCTCTGGCGGCGCCGGCTCCATTGCCTTCCGCGGCACTCCCGGCGGCGGCCAGGGGCTTCCCACCCAGGCCCGCGCCGCCTATTATTACGACGCCGGCGTAGAGGACAATATCTTCAGCTCCCACTTCGGCATCCGGGCACAGTTCCGTCAAGTCTTCTTCCTTGCACCTGATTTCGGCCAGAATTACCTCACGATCAAGCAGCGCCAGATCACCACCGAGCCGGCCGTCGGCTTCTACATTCACTTCTAACCCGCTTTCCTCGTGCGGAACGACAGATCCGCCAAAGGCTATAAAGCATGCCGCTCCCCATACTCGTCGCCATCGCGATCATTGTGCTCTACCTGCTCAACTCCATCAAGATCCTCAAGGAGTATGAGCGAGGGGTCATCTTCCGTCTAGGCCGTGTCCAACAGGCAGCCGCCGGCCCCGGTATCATCCTCGTCTTCCGCCCGCTTGACCAGATTGTTCGCGTCAGTCTTCGCCAGGAGGCCATGGAAGTTCCGGCCCAAGACGTTATGACGCGCGACAACGTCACCCTGAAAGTCAACGCGGTCATCACCCTGCGCGGGGTCGATCCCACCAAGGCCGTTATCGAGGTCGCCAACTACGTCTACCAGACGTCACAGTTTGCCCAGACCACGCTCCGCTCCGTGCTGGGCGAGGTCGACCTCGACGAGCTCCTTGCCCACCGCGAAGCGCTCAACATCCGCATCCAGAGCATCATCGATGGCCACACTTCGCCATTCGGGGTGAAGGTCGTCTCGGTCGAAGTGAAGCAGGTCGACATGCCCGAGACCATGCTCCGCGCCATGGCCAAGCAAGCGGAGGCAGAACGGGAGCGCCGCGCCAAGATCATTCACGCTGAAGGCGAATTCAACGCCGCCGCTAAACTCGTCGAGGCAGCCGCCCTCATGGCCACACAGCCGATGACGCTGCAGCTCCGCTACCTGCAGACCCTCACCGAGATCGGCGTCGAGAAAAACACCACGATCGTCTTCCCGCTGCCGATGGAACTGATGAACTTGCTAAACCGTACGTTTACTCCCGAAGCGACCGCTCCTCAGAAGGATTAGCGAAGGACAACCCGCGTGAATATCGACCGTAAACGCCAAGACTCGGACTCCAATTATGACTCCGCTTCAACTGTCCCGGAGCGGGAGATCTCGCTCGGCACGGCCACGATCCTCGGTATCTTTCTCGCTCTTGCCCTCGTCTGCGCTGCCTTCTTCGGCTTCGGTTATTCTCTGGGCCGGCACTCAGCCGCAGCCACCGCAACCGCCGCCGACATCAGGCCGGCACCTGCACCGGAACCAGCGTCCGAATCCCCCTTCAGTCACTTCAAAACGGCGCCAGCGCCGGCCCCG
>CAXTLS010000094.1:0-7452 GCA_964245235.1 uncultured Acidobacteriaceae bacterium | reverse complement strand
GTCGACGGACGCCGCGTCAACTCCTGCCTCACCCTCGCCGTCGTCGCCTCCGGTTCGAAGGTCACCACGATCGAAGGTCTAGCCCAGGGCGATACGCTCCACCCAGTCCAGGCTGCGTTCCTTGAGCACGATGGCTATCAGTGTGGCTACTGCACCCCGGGCCAAATCTGTTCTGCCGTCGCCCTTATCGACGAGCAGAAAAAGGGCGAACTCAGCCGGGTCAGCTTTGAATCCGGCAACACCAACCGCCCTGCACTTACCGACAACGAGATCCGCGAGCGCATGAGCGGCAATATCTGCCGCTGCGGTGCCTACCCCAACATCGTCGCTGCGGTCCGCGCCGCCGCAGGAGTACAAGCATGAACCCCTTCGCCTATCAGCGCGCCACCGCGCCCGACACCGCCATTCACGCCGTTTCCGCACCCGGAGCCAAGTTCCTCGGCGGCGGTACCAATCTCATCGACCTCATGAAGGATGACGTCGAGCATCCCACCCTGCTAGTCGACGTCACGCATCTCGATCTCGCCCAGGTAATTGCTCGCCCGGACGGCGGCGTCCTCATCGGTGCACTTGTCCGCAACAGCGATCTCGCCAATCACGACCTCATCAAGGCCCACTATCCCCTGCTCTCCGAGGCTCTGCTCAGCGGCGCATCCCCGCAACTCCGCAATATGGCGACCACCGGCGGCAATCTCCTCCAGCGCACTCGCTGCTACTACTTCACCGACGTCGCCTTCCCCGCCTGCAACAAGCGCGTACCCGGCAGCGGCTGTGCAGCCATCAATGGCTTCAACCGAATTCACGCCATCCTCGGCCAGACGGACCACGGCCCCACCAACCCCGAAACCTGCATTGCCACCAACCCGTCCGACATGAACGTTGCCATGGCCGCCCTCAACGCCACCGTCAACGTGCAAGGCCCGCGAGGCAAGCGCAGCATTTCCTTCGCCGACTTCCACCGCCTTCCCGGCACCACCCCGCAACTCGACACCAACCTCAAGCCCGACGAGTTGATCCTCTCGGTCGAGCTGCCACCCGCGAAGTTCGCCAGGAACTCGCATTATCTGAAGGCACGCGACCGCAACAGCTACGCCTTCGCGCTCGTCTCCGTAGCCGCAGGTCTCGAGATAAACGGCGGCACCATTCGCTCCGCCGGCCTCGCACTCGGCGGTGTAGCCCACAAGCCCTGGCGTTCAGTTGAAGCCGAGAAGTCCCTTGCTGGCGCGACACCCAGCCTCGACGCTTACAAGAAGGCCGCAGACCTCGCTCTCAGCGGAGCCAAAGGCTACGAGCACAACGTCTTCAAAATCGAACTCGCGAAGCAATGTATCACGCGCGCTCTCACCATCGCCGCACAAGGAGTACAAGCATGATTGCACCAGGAATAGGCATCATCGAACCCAGTCTCGAAGCCGATTTCTTTCTGGAAGACGAGCAGCCCAAGCCGGCCGCCAGGCAACTCACCGAGCGCTACGACGGTCGCGCCAAGGTCACCGGCAAGGCGAAGTATGCGGCTGAGTTCGACGTTAAGAATCCCGCTTATGCCTGGATCGTCCAGAGCACCATCCCGAACGGCAGCATCACTGCGATCGATCAAATTGCCGCTGCGAAGGCGCCCGGCGTTCTTGCCGTCCTTACCCCATTCAACGCGCCCAAACTTCCAAAGGAAAAGATTCAACCTCCGGCCAGCCGCCACATCACCGTACTCCAGGAGACCGACGTCTGGTACAACGGACAGCCTATTGCTGTCGTCGTTGCTGAAACCCTCGACCGCGCTCGCTACGCCGCTAGCCTGCTCAAAATCTCATACCAGCAGCGGCCCGCAAAGATCGGAATCAAGGACCGCCTCTCTGAAGGCCGCCCCCCCAAGCAGCCCGGCCGCGAGCCCGCAGACGAAACCCGAGGTGACCTCCAGGCCGCGCTCGCCAAGGCCGACGTCCGCGTCGAAGAGACCTACACCACCCCTGTCCAGAACCACAATCCCATGGAGCCCCACGCCACCACGGCCGTCTGGAACGGCGACAAGCTGGAAGTCTACGATGCCACCCAATACATCACCGGCGTCAAGATGGCCCTCGCCAAAAATCTCGGTATCCCGATCGACAACGTCCGCGTGCGCTGCCCGTACACCGGCGGTGGTTTCGGCAGCAAAGGGTCAACCTGGTCGCACGTGATCCTCTGCGCCATGGCCGCGAAGGTTGTCAATCGCCCCGTAAAGCTCGCCCTCGATCGCACCCAGATGTTTGGCCCCGTGGGCGCTCGTCCCACAACCATCCAGAACATGAAGCTCGGGGCGACGCACGACGGCAAGCTTACCGCCATCCAACACCAGGTCTACATGCACACTTCGGTCATGGAAGACTTCACCGAGCCTTCCGCCATGCAGACCCGCCTTCTCTACAACAGCGAGTCGAACGTCACCAGCCATCGCCTGGTCGACGTCAACCTCGGTGTCGCCACCTTCCAGCGCGCCCCCGGCGAAGCCACTGGCATGGTCGCCCTCGAGTGCGCCATGGACGAACTCGCCTGGAAGCTCAAGATGGATCCCGTCGCCTTGCGCCTCGCCAACTATGCCGACCGCGACCCCGGCAAAGACCGTCCCTTTACCAGCAAGCACTTGCGGGAGGCTTACGCCAAGGCGGCTGACCAGTTCGGCTGGTCCAAACGCCCGAATGAGGTACGTGCCACCACAGAAGGCAACAGCGTCATCGGTTGGGGCATGGCTACCGCAACCTATGGTGCCAATCGCTCCTCCGCCATGGCGCTATGCAAGTACCTGCCCGACGGTCGCGGCTACGTAGGCGTCGGCTCGCAGGATCTCGGCACCGGCACCTACACCATCATGGCCGATACCGCGGCCCAGTACCTCGGCCTCGATCCGAAGCAGATGGTAGCAGAGCTCGGCGACTCCGTCCTTCCGAAGGCTCCCGTCTCCGGCGGCTCGCAATCCGCAGCCAGCATCGGTCCCGCCATTCAGGCCGCCGCGCAACAGGCCAAGCTTAAGCTCGCTGAACTTGCCGTTCAGGACACCGGGTGCCCCCTCTGCGGCATGAAGGCCTTCGATCTCGACGTGAAGGACGGAAAGATCTTCAGCAAGACCGCACCCTCCGCGTCCGAAAGCATCCAGACACTCCTCGCCCGGAATGGCGGTAAGGCTGTCGAGGCGACCGGCAACGCTGAGTCCGGCCAGGACCAGACCGCCTACACCGCCCAATCCTTCGGAGCCATCTTCGCCGAAGTTGCCGTCGATAAGCACACCTGCATGGTTCAGGTCCGCCGCATGGTCGGCTGCTACGACATCGGTGTCCTGATGAATCGCACCACTGGCCTGAACCAGCTCGTCGGCGGCATCGTGTGGGGCGTCAGCACCGCGCTTTACGAAGAGACTCACATCGACCCCGTCTACGGTCGCACCGCCAACGAAAACCTCGCCGAATACCACGTCCCCGTCAACGCCGACATTGGCACCGTCGACGTCAGCGTAGTCGGCATCCCTGATTCCAAGTTCAACCCACTCGGCGCCCGCGGCATCGGTGAGATCGGCATCACTGGAGCAGCCGCCGCAGTTGGCAATGCCATCTATCACGCCACCGGTAAGCGCATCCGTAACTTCCCCATCACCCCCGACAAGATCATGAACGCCTGACCCGAACCTGAAGACACTTCGACGTACTAGAGAGCCACAGCCCGCAGCCTGTGGCTCTCCTTCCTTAACCGAGACTCGTCACCTGAGCGAGACGCTCACCGCACATCGAAAGCCGCAACTACTCGCAACCCACACTCCCCAATGTTCTAATAACTCCGGGAGTCCCCTCGTGAAATTTCTCTTCGCCCTTCCAGCGCTCGCCTTCCTGGCCGCCATCGCCCAGGCCCAGAAACCCGAAGTCTGCGCCGCCCTCACCACCCTCAGCCTCCCCAATACAAAGATCCTCACCGCCCGGCAGATCGACCCCGCAAGCACCACCGCCCTCCCGCAGGACATAGCCGACACCGTCAAGTCCCTCCCAGCCTTCTGCCGCGTCACCGCCCAGCTCTCCCCCACAGCCGACTCCGACATCCGGGTCGAGCTCTGGCTCCCCGTCACCTGGAACGGCAGCTTTCGCGGCCAGGGTAACGGCGGCTTTGCCGGCAACATCGACCACAGCGCCCTCGCCCGCGCCGCCGCCCAGGGCTACGCCACCGCCGCCACCGACACCGGTCACACCGGCGCCGCCACGGATGCAGCCTGGGCCCTCAATCACCCCGAGAAGATCGCCGACTTCGGCTACCGCGCCATTCACGAGATGACCGCCACCTCCCAGGCCATCCTCCAGTCCTTCTACGGCACGCCCGCAAAGCACGCCTACTTCGTCTCCTGCTCGGACGGCGGCCGCGAGGCCCTCATGGAAGCCCAGCGCTTCCCCGCCGACTACGACGGCATCGTCGCCGGCGCGCCCGCCTACAACTGGACCGCCCTGCTCAGCGGCGCCATCGCCGGTGCCAAGGCCCTCACTTTCACCCCCGGCAGCTACATCCCCTCCACAAAACTTCCCGCTATCAGCGCCGCCGTCCTCAACGCCTGCGACGCCAGTGACGGCCTCAAGGACGGCATCCTCAACGATCCCCGCGCCTGCCACTTCAACCCCAGCGTCCTCCTCTGCAAGAAAGCCGAGAGCGACGCCTGTCTCACCCGCCCCCAGATCAAAGCGCTCCAGACCTTCTACGCCGGCGTCCACGCCGCCGACGGCTCCCTCATCGAGCCTGGCTACCTCCCCGGCGCTGAGCTCGGTCCCGGCGGCTGGCTCAACTGGATCACCGGCAAGACCGTCGGCCAGAGTGACCTCTTCGCCTACGGCCACGGCTTCTTCGCCAACATGGTCTACAGCGACCCCGCCTGGAGCTTCCAGTCCGCCACCGTCGACGCCGCCTACAAGAAGGCTCAGCAGGTAAGCGCCGCCTCCGTCAACGCCACCGATACCAACCTCACTCCATTCTTCGCCCGCGGCGGCAAGCTCATCCTCTATCACGGCTGGAATGACCCCGCCATTCCCGCCCTCGGCACCATCGACTACGTTACCCGCATGACCGCCGCCACGCCCGAGGCCGCCGCCTCCACCCGCCTCTACATGGTTCCAGGCATGCAGCACTGCGCCGGCGGACCAGGCGCCACCTTCTTCGGCCAGTTCGGCTCTTTCCCCAATGCCGGCCCCGATGACCCGCAGCACGACGTCAGCCTCGCCCTTGAGCAATGGGTCGAGCACGCGACCGCTCCTGAAACTCTCATCGCCACCCGCTACGAAGGCGCACCCACCGCCAGCCACATCACCATGACCCGCCCCATCTGCCCCTACCCGCAAGCCGCAATGTACAACGGCACCGGCGATCCCAACACCGCCACCAGCTTTACCTGCTCCGCTCCCAAATAGCCTGCATCGCCTGACTCACCCCAAGCCGGGTGACCCATCCTTTGCGCACTTAGCAAGGGTGGGATTGATAAGCCGTCCACCTCACTGCTCCCAGTAACTAGTCCGCGCCTGCACACTCACGCCCTCACGCGGCTCCCGCAGCCGCACCGCGATTGCATGCAGCCCCGGATGCGAAGCCGTCGGCACAAAGCTCAAAAAGTAACGATTCGGCAGCCGGTTCGAGATCGCCACCAGGTCCTTCTCCAACTTCTTGTTGTTCTCCACCTTGAAGTACTCCCCACCCGAGATCTTCGCCGCCGCCTCCGGCACATTCGTCTTCAGTCCGTTCAACGCCGCCATCACCGCCATCTTCGCCAGCCGCAGCGGCGGCGCCAGCAGGCTCAGGCAGTCATACGCCTGCACCGCCTTCCCCGGCTGCACGTCCAGCGTGGGGTCCTCGCCCATGCACCCATGCGGCGGCCCCGCTTCGCTCGAGCTTATCTGCTCCGCCTCATGCTTCACCGCCGCCCGCGTCGAGGAGTACCCCAGGCTGTAAATCACCGTGTTCGTATCGCTCACCGCCCGCAGCGCCTTGGCCAGCGTCGTCTTGCTCCCCCGGTCCACCGTCTCCGAAATCAGCAATATCGCCCGCCGATACTTGAGCGGCTGCTTCTGCAGCAGCCCAACCGCCATCTCCAGTGCATCGAGCGTCGCCGCCCCGCCATCGCCCGTCCCCATCGTGTGCAGCGACTGCTGCGCCTTGTCCATATCCCCCGTAAACGGCTGAATCACGTCCGCGTCGCTGTCGAAGCCCACCACCGCCACCCGATGCTCCACCCCGCCAACCACCGCATCGAGCATCGTGCTCAGTCCCGCATAGTCGGCGAACTTGTTCTCCGGCGTGTCCCCAATCTCGACCACCACCACTAGCGCCAGCGGCTGCGCGTCCGTATCTTCCTCCAGCTGCACCTTCTGCTCCACCCCATCATCCGTTACCACGAAGTCGTTTGCCGTCAGTGTAAACACCGGCTCCCCACTCTTCGTCCGCACCGAAGCCGGAACCAGCACCAACGTCGACCGCACCGACAACGTAGACCCCGGCACCGCAGGCGATTCATCCTGCCCAACAGCCCCCATCGAAAGCACAAATAGCAACAACAGCAAAGCCCAATTCATCCCCACAGTCTACCCGCCCCAGGCACCTGACTCCACCCGCAGCGACCGCCGCCGCCCACCCGCTTCTACTCCTCCCGCTTACAAAATCTGTCATCCTGAGCGAAGCTTCTCGCAGTCCTGCCGCGAGAAGCGCAGTCGAAGGACTTGCATCTCGCCTTTGCCTTCCTTCTGTCATTCCCGAAGGGAACCTGCGTCTCCGCTCCCCACCCACAAACGACCGCCATCTCGACCAAAGACGAGCCTCCGCTCCCACCGTTGAGAGATCCCCGCATCCGCCCTTGCCGCTTCCGTCCTCCCCCGCCGTCCCACCAAAGCCACTACCAAAACACGAAGAACATGCGAAACTGTACCCACAGCATGACGCTCGAAACGCTCCTCCACCAGACCTTCGGCTTCCCCGCCTTCCGCGCCAACCAGGAGGCCGTCTGCCGCGCCGCCACCGAAGGCTCGGACGTCCTGCTCGTCATGCCCACCGGCGCCGGAAAATCCCTTTGCTACCAGCTTCCCGCCCTCGCCCGCAGCGGCACCGCCCTCGTCATCTCCCCGCTCATCGCCCTCATGGACGACCAGGCCGCCAAACTCACCGCCCTCGGCCTCAGGGTCGCCCGCATCCACTCCGGGCTATCCAGAGAGCAGGCCCGCGAGGCCTGTAGGGACTACCTCGACGGCAACCTCCAGTTCCTCTTCATCGCCCCGGAACGCATGCGCGTCCCCGGCTTCCCCCAGATGCTCGCCAAGCGCAAGCCCAGCCTCATCGCCATCGACGAAGCCCACTGCATCTCCGCTTGGGGCCACGACTTCCGCCCCGACTACCGCACCCTCGGCGAGCACCTTCCACTCCTCCGCCCCAGCCCCATCATCGCCCTCACCGCCACCGCCACCCCAGCCGTCC
>CAXTLS010000093.1:0-7849 GCA_964245235.1 uncultured Acidobacteriaceae bacterium | reverse complement strand
CCGTACGGCGGCGAGACCTTCGAGGACGGTAATGTTCTCGGCCGAGTAGCCCTCCTTCTTCGAGGAGGTGGAGGTTTCCGATTTAAGGTCCAGAAGGGCGGTGTCCGTTGGAACTGCGATCGATGCCATCAAAACTCCGTGCGGCGCGACCTGAGGAGATGAGGCCAGGTCATCCCGCTCGCTCTTGGTCGACGTAAGCTCTGTCGTTTGAGTCGTTTGCGGGAGTTTTCGCCTTTGATTTTATGCTTCGATTATAGCACGTTGGGTCCCTTATTCGATTTACCACTTCGGGTGAAATGCAGGACGCGAAGCTGGCTCGGTTTTGCGGTAATCTCCTGCTGTCACCGGTGATACCCTTACCGAAGTACCCTGTAGTTCTGCTCCACTTTCCTAGACCAGTCTGTTTTGCAGCCGCGATCTCCTAACGAGTCACCTCGTTGGGACGGTCATTTGTCATGTCTGCGAAAGAACTGGCGCTTACTAAGGAGGTGGACTTTGGTTCGTGTTCCGGAACGAGGTCATCTGAAGCCGTTGGACGGATTGCGCGGTGTAGCGATCCTCATGGTGATCGTCTCCCATGCATTCAGGGCTAATTCTGAGGCTGGCGGAGCGGCGGGGCGCCTTCTCGGCAACGTGGTCGGTTATGGCTTGTTCGGAGTCGACCTTTTCTTTGTTCTTTCAGGCTTCCTGATCACAGGAATACTGGTGGATTCGGTCGAGGGGGATGGTTACTTTTCCAAGTTTTACGCGCGTCGAACGCTGCGAATCTTTCCTCTCTACTACGGCGTGCTCCTGGTAGTCTTCCTGCTGACGCCCCTGCTGCATCTGCACTGGGAGGGTATGGGCTGGCTGCTGCTGGGGTACCTGCAGAATATCCGGCCGGAGCAGATTGTGACGTTCACGCCCGGCGCGGGAATTGCCCTGAATCACTTCTGGTCGCTGGCGATTGAGGAACAGTTCTATCTGGTATGGCCTGCGATTATCTTCATGGTGCGCGACCGGCGGCGATTGCTCCAGGTGACGATGGCGGGGGCTGTGGGTGCGCTCGTCTTGCGGCTAGTACTGCTTCACTGGGGGGCGACGGCAGCTGCGATCCATGTGGGTGCGTTGACCCGTGCAGACTCGCTTCTGCTTGGCGGTAGCCTGGCACTACTTTACCGCACGCGGCATTGGGGTCGCGTCACGAAGCTTGCTCCGTGGGGGTTTGCTGCTGCGGCAGCGGTCGTGGTGTTGTCGATTGTCCATTTCGGCGGAGACTTTGCCGGGATTCCTTTTTCTCCGGCGAAGAGGCTCTGGGTCAGTGGTCCGCGGTATACCTTCCTCGCGCTTGGGTCGGCCTGCCTGATTGCGTGGTCGCTGGAGTTCGGGTCGAGCTGTGGCTGGCTGTTTCAGCGGAAGTGGCTGATGTTCTTCGGCAAGTACAGCTACGGTATTTACGTGCTGCACATGTTGGCCCTGAGCCCGATACTTACCGTGCTGCGTCGGGTCATTTTTGAGGCTACGAACAGCAAGCTGTTGGGAGTTGCGGGTGCGGGCGTGCTGGAGCTTGGTTTGTCCGTTGCGGCGGCGGTGGTCTGCTTCCGTATCTACGAAAAGCCGATTCTTGGGCTCAAGGCGTACTTCAGCTATGCGTATGCGCCCAAAGCTGCGATGCGCCCGATTGGTGTTGAGGCGTCTGTCGGTCGGTCGCCTGTGATGGAGGTGCCGGTTCTGGACGTGCCGATTATTGAGGCGCCAGCGAGGGTTCGGGAGGAATCTCTGGTAAACTCGTAAGGTTGTCGCAACATAGCCAACTCCTGTCAGGAACACCATGCCCAAGTTGAAAACACATAGCGGTGCTGCGAAGCGCTTTCACAAGACTGGTACCGGCAAGTTCAAGCGCGGCCAGTCGAAGATGCGCCACATTCTTACCTCGAAGGCGACCAAGACCAAGCGCAAGCTGGGCGGGTCGGCGCTGGTATCGGATGCGGATCATCACAAGGTTGCCCGCATGCTGCCGTACGCCTGAAGTCGGGGCTGAGTAGCATAGTTTCGAGTCGAGCCGTTCTCGTCTGTGTAAGACAGGACAAAGGGTCGGAGCTGCGTTGAGGCCCCTGGGTTGCGAAAGCTGCCCACAGAGACTTGAAGTTGCATAGCGAGTGAAGAGGCCACCTTACCTCCAGCCGCTGAGACGATGTACGCAAAAGGAGATGTGTCATGCCCCGTGTAAAACGGAGTACCAAGCGTAACGACCGCCGCAAGAAGATCCTCAAGCGCGCGAGTGGTTATTTCCTCACCAAGTCCAAGCTGTACCAGGCAGCGCAGGAGGCCGTCGAGCGCGGCCTGATGTTCGCCTATACCGGGCGCAAGCAGAAGAAGCGTCAGTATCGCTCGCTGTGGATCGTTCGTATCGGCGCGGCTTCGCGGCAGCACGGGATGAGCTACTCAACGTTTATCAATGGCCTGAAGCGGGCCGGCAATACGCTCGATCGCAAGATCCTTGCGGATATCGCGGCGAATGATGCGGCGGGCTTTGCGGCGCTGATCGCCCAGGCGAAGGCCGCACCGGCGACCGTTCCGAAAACGGCTGCACACGCAGCGTAATTTGATCTGCTCGAGCTGCAGCGGTAAAGGCACGGCCGACGGCTGTGCCTTTACTGTTTTAACCCTGACCGCATCCTGATCACGTATTCTTATCTCTATGTCTGAACCGAACTCTGGCCCGGGATCAAGCTCGACCGTAGCGGCTCCCTTTGAGTCGTGGGGGCGCTATCCTACCTACCCTGCGAAGATGATCCCGCTGAACTGGCAGACGGATTACCCGGCTGCAATTGCCGGCGTGCATGATGGCGCGCTGCCGGTCGGCATGGGACGCAGCTACGGGGACGTCTGCCTGCTGAAGGACGGCAACCTGCTGGTGACGACGGGGATGAATCGGCTGCTCGACTTCGATGCGGAGACCGGCATCCTGACCGCCGAGGCGGGCGTAACGCTGGCGCAGATCCTAGACTTTACGGTGCCGCGCGGGTTCTTTCTGCCAGTCTCGCCGGGGACGAAGTACGTGACGCTGGGCGGAGCGATCGCGAACGATATTCATGGCAAGAACCACCATGTTGCCGGCACGTTTGGCTCGCACGTGGCGGAGTTCGAGCTGGTGCGGTCGGACGGGTCGCGCAAGATCTGCTCGCCGACGGAGAACCTCGACTACTATGCGGCGACGATCGGCGGCCTTGGCCTGACGGGCGTCATTACGTGGGCGAAGCTGCGGATGAAGCCGATCGTGTCGCGGATGATCGACTATGAGGGCATCCAGTTTCACGGGATCGACGAGTTTCTGGACCTGACCCGGCAGAGCGAGCACATCGAATACACGGTGAGCTGGATTGATTGCGCGTCGACGGGCAAGAACTTTGCGCGCGGCGTTTTCATGCAGGGCGATCACTCAAAGGTGCCGGCGGAGCTGAAGCCGTCGCCGGAGCCGAAGCTGGTGTTTCCCTTCGATGCGCCAGGCTTTGCGCTCAACCATACGACGGTGAGCATGTTCAACACGGCGTTCTTCCATAAGCAGATGAAGCCGCGGGTGACGGCGCTGCAGGACTACGAACCGTTCTTCTATCCGCTCGACAAGGTTCTGCACTGGAATCGGCTGTATGGCCGCAACGGGCTGCTGCAGTTCCAGTACGCGATTCCGTGGGAGAGCGCGCGAGAGGGCACGATCGCGATTCTGCAGGAGGTCGCGAAGTCCGGACTGGCTTCGTTCCTGGCGGTGCTGAAGGCCTTCGGCGATGTACCTTCGCCCGGCATGATGAGCTTCCCGCAGCCGGGCATCACGCTGGCTCTAGACTTTCCGATTAAGGCGGACAAGAGCTTTCCGCTCTTCGAGCGACTTGCGGATATGACTCTCGACTTCGGCGGCAAGCTGTATCCGGCAAAGGATGCGGCGATGACGGCGGCGCAGTTCCAGGCCTTCTATCCTCAGTGGGAGCAGTTCGCCCGCTACCGCGACCCCCTGCTTACCTCCAGCTTCTGGGAGCGCGTTACCGGAGATCGATCGACACTATGAGCGCATCACCTGCCAGCACGACAGCGGTATACACCACGGACGGACCGAAGAAGATTCTTGTGCTGGGCGCGACCTCCGGGATCGCTGAGGCAACCTGCCGCATCTGGGCGAAACAGGGGGCGCGGCTATTCCTGGTCGCCCGCAATGCGGACAAGCTTGCGGCGGTAGCAGCCGATCTGAAGACGCGGGGGGCGAGTTTCGTCGACACGGCGGTCGCCGACCTCGACGATACGACGCAGCATCCAACGCTGCTGGCGCATGCAATCAACTCGCTGACCGGCATGGATGTGGCGTATCTGGCGCACGGTGTGCTCGGAGAGCAGCCACAGGCCGAGCAGGACTTCGCGCATGCGGAGCAGATTCTGCATACAAACTTCATCGCGCCGGTGTCGCTGCTGACGTGGCTGGCGAACTACTGCGTGCAGCGGCATGCTGGCGTGCTGGCGGTGATCTCGTCGGTGGCGGGCGATCGCGGGCGCAAGTCGAACTATCTGTACGGCTCGTCGAAGGCCGGGCTGTCAGCGTTTCTGGGCGGGTTGCGGAACCGCGTCGATCGCGAGGGCGTGACGGTGCTGACGATCAAGCCGGGCCCGGTAAAGACGGCGATGACGGCGAGCATGAAGGGCTCGGAGAAGTTTGCCGATGTCGACAAGGTGGCGCAGACGATTGTGGCCGCGGTCGATAAGCGCCGCGATTCACTCTACGTGCCGTTCCAGTGGCAGCCAATCATGTTCGTGATCCGGAACATTCCCGAGGGCATTTTCAAGAAGCTCAATCTGTGACGGCCTGAACGCGCTATCACTGCTGTTGCTGCTGGGCCATCTGCTGCTGGAGCCGAGTGGGCGGCGCGGGCGGTTCGGGGAGCTGGACGGCCTTTTCGACCAGGGTCGACCAGTCTTCGGGGACGGGTAGCTCCTTGTCGAGCGACGGTGTGCCTTCGCTTGGGGTGACGCGGACGGCCACGGTGAGGCTGCTGCTGGCGCGTCCACGGAACATGCCGTGGGTTGGCGGCACGTCGTCGTAGTCACGGCCGATGGCAGTGCGGATGTGGCGATCGCCGGCGACCAGGAGGTTGGTGGGATCGAAACCGACCCAGCCAAGCTGCGGGACGAGAGCTTCGACCCAGGCGTGGGTGGCGGAGTTGACGGAGCGATCCTGATTGCGATCACCATGGAAGAGATAGCCGCTGACATAGCGGCAGGGAATGTGCAGCTTCGAGCGCACCAGCGTGATCATGATGTGGGCGAAGTCCTGGCAGACGCCTTTGCGGCTGTTGAGCGCGACGTCGATGGGGGAATCGACCTTGGTAGATTTGGGCTTGTAGTCGAAGTAGTCGTAGATCTGGCGGTTGAGCTGGTGGAGCACCATGAGCGGGTCGTCGCGTCGGCGGACGTCGAGGCGCTCGGCAAGCTGGTCAAGCGCCTTGGTGGACTTGGCGAACTCGCTTGGCGCGAGCATCTCCCAATAGTCGCCCTGCGCGACCATGGCGTCGAGCTCGGCCCAGGCGTCGGGCGCGAGGAAGGACGGGATATCGCCCGCGGGCTGCATGTCGACGAGCGACTCGGCGACGATGACGAGCTGGCCGTGCGGGCCGGGGATGTCGAAGTGATGGACCTGGTTGGCGAGGTGGTCGCGGTAGCTGAAGACACGACAGCGCGGGCTGACGGAGAGATGGAAGGTGAGACAGCGCTGGTTCTGGTCGCTGCGCGGGTGCATGCGCGTCTCCATCATGCTCTCACTCACTTCGTTGCTGTAGAGGAACTTCGTCAGATGCCGGATGGAATAGTACATGCAGCTCCTTCTTACAAAGCCTAGCCTGCGAGGGCGGCCTGGATGGAGTAGTCGACGTAAAGCTCGTAAATCATGCTGTGGATGTCGCGGCACTGCGTCTGGATGCCGCGAAGGTAGGCGACGATGTCGCCGTTGAGGATCTCTTCAACGCTGACGTAGCTGAGCGATGCCTGGAGTCGGCCGCCGAGACGGCGCAGGGGTTCGGCGCGGCTTTTGCCGGCTTCGCCGTGGATAGCTTCGAGTGCGTGCTGGAGCGAGTCGATCGAGAAGCGGAGCGAGTGCGGGAACTCGGGATCGAGCAGAAGGAACTCGAGGATCTGCTCGGGCGTGAGGTCGGCGGTGTAGACCTTGCAGTAGGCCTCGAAGGCAGTGGCAGAGCGGAGGAGGCCCATCCAGCCGAGGTATTCATTGGCTTCGGGGATTCTGTCGGGCTGGCTCCAGAGCTCTTCGTGGTAGGCCTCGAGGAGCAGGGCGGTGGCGGAGGCGCGCTCGATGTAGCGGCCCACCTGGATGAACTGCCAGCCTTCGCCATGGCTCATGGTGGAGTCGGTGACGCCCTGGAACTGGTGGACGGCTTCCATGACCTGCTGGAGGAACTCGGCCTGCTGATCGTTGCCGGCGGTGAAGGCATCGGTCTCGATCTCCGGGCGTGTGACGCGGAGGAAGAGGCGATTGAGGCGATGCCATTGCTCGGTCGAGATCTGCTCGCGGACATGGCGCGAGTTCTCGCGGGCGCCGATGATGCAGGAGAGGATGGAGCCTTTTATTTCGGTATCGAAGGTGAGTGAGCGGGTGAGGGCGTACGGATCGCCGGTCCACTTGACGTCCTTTGGCTTGCCTAAGGCAACCAGGACGCGCTGCCAACGCCGCTCAGCATTGGCGGCGCTCTCATCGAGCATGAGGTTGAGGTTGACCTCGAGCAAGCGGGTGGAGTGCTCGGCGCGCTCGAGGTAGCGGCTCATCCAGTAGAGACTGTCGGCGACGCGGCTCAGCATCAGGTCCTCTTTTCGCTCTCGTATGGCGGCCGAACGTGGGGCAGCATCGTTGCTTCGCAGGCGCCGATGCGTTTGTAGTTCCGGCGGGCTTCGGTCAGGCTGAGGTCGCCGTTGGGACCTTCGCGGATGACGTCGGCGTCGTAATCTTCCTGGCCGTCGTCTTCCCAGCGGCAGACGGGACAGACTTCGAAGACGCCGCGCTGGGCGAGCGTCCTGAAGCCGCAGCAGGGGCAGAGGAAGCCGGGCGGCAGGGCGGGGATGCGGTCTTCGTGCTTGCCGGGTGCGGGATCGGGGCGGCTCGTCTTCATGGCGTTACTCGCTCAGGATCCAGGTATCTTTGCTGCCGCCGCCTTGGGAGGAGTTGACAACGAGCGAACCCTCCTTGAGGGCGACGCGGGTGAGGCCGCCGGGAACGATGGTGACCTTGTCGCCGTAGAGGACGTATGGACGAAGGTCGACGTGGCGCGGGGCGAGCTCGTCGCCGATGAGGCAGGGCGCGCGGGAGAAGGAGATGGTTGGCTGCGCGATGTAGTTGCGCGGGTCGGCTTCGATCTTGCGGGCGAACTCCTCGCGCTCGGCGGCGGTGGATTGCGGGCCGATGAGCATGCCGTAGCCGCCGCTTTCGCCGACGGCCTTGACGACCAGCTTATCCAGGTTGGCGAGCACGTGCTGGCGCTCTTTGGGACGGGTGAGGAGGAAGGTCTCCACGTTCTGGAGGACGGGTTCTTCGCTGAGATAGTAGCGGATAATGTCTGGCACGTAGGCGTAGAGCGCCTTGTCGTCGGCGACGCCGGTGCCGAAGGCGTTGGCGAGGGTGACGTTGCCGGCGCGGTACGCATTGAAGAGGCCGGAGACGCCGAGGATGGAGTCGCCGCGGAAGGCGAGGGGGTCGATGAAGTCGTCGTCGACGCGGCGATAGATGACGTCGACACGGCGGAGACCGCTGGTGGTGCGCATGTAGACGATGTTGTCGTGGGTGACGAGATCGCGGCCTTCGACGAGCTCGATGCCCATCTGGCGG
>CAXTLS010000092.1:0-8895 GCA_964245235.1 uncultured Acidobacteriaceae bacterium | reverse complement strand
CGATCGAATGTCTGTAGTCGAATCTCAAGCTTCCTTCCAGACTCTGTGGCCTGAGGTTCGAAGTCTCCGGTCTGATTTATCGCGAGGCGTATGGGACTGACCTCTTCAGGCTGATCCCGGAATTGACCTAATTCATGGTCAGCCTCAAGATTGGACATCAAACTGAAATTCTTGATCAGATGCACCAGTATGGTTCCTTGCGAGTAAATCGAACTCAGAAGATTTTTTTTACGCGAGATGGGGATCCTCTCGTCTTTGATAGCTTCTATATTCCATTTGATCGCATTCAGCGGCGCAGTCAGCTGATGAGCAACATTTTGAAGATACTGGGTAGTACTCCTTTGAGTATCCCGAAGCTCGGCTTCAAGGGACGATATGCTTGCGATTAGTTCTGCGATCTTTCCTTCGTAATTAGCAATACTATCCACGGCTAAAGCTATCAAAGCTGTATGTAAAGGGCAATTGTATTCGCCAGTTCTTGACGGGCTTATCTGAAACGTCCCAGAAGGTAACTCATTGTGGGAGCTCACTGGTGTCTTGCCAATCCAACAACGTAAACGCCGCTACTTCGACCTCGTCTTTACGCGCCGAGCAAATCAACGAACCACTCGGTTATAAGGATCGACTTCGTCTGCGTCCGGACCATTAAGTCTTGTCAAGCCCCAAACACCCCTAACCTCTTTAGAATGTAAGTAACAAAGTTGGCATAGTACCCCACCCCAACCTGCTATCCTTAAAACAGCCCCAAAGATAAACCCCAGTCTCCACCCGGACCTATTCCCCTTGGAATGAAGAATATAAACGTAAGCCAAATGGTTTGAACATTTTAGAAGCAAAATCCCGGCTGAGCGTTCATTCCAGAGAATTTAGCAAAGTGATAGGGGGGTGGGGGCACCCACCCTCGACCCGAACCCCGCAACAACCACTACCATCCCCTGAACACGATATTCCCGCCCCACATCCCCCGCGCCACCCTCGCATTTAAAATAAATCGCGTGCTGACGATTCCACCCGAGCAGATGAACGCCCTCGACGCCAAGGCAAACGAGGATCTCTGCGAGCGACTCATGCTCGAGCTGCGCCGCCGCTTTCCCGCCAATCCCGCCGCCGACCCCGAACTCCGCCAGACCATCCGCGAATGGATGAACGACGCCCGCATCTGGGGATTCAACACCGACGCCGCCGTTACCGACTACGTCGTCCTCTGCGCTCGCCAGATCGGAACCCGCGAGCCGCTCGAAGCCCGCCTTGAAGTCTACCTCCAGCTCCACCAGGAGCGCCTCGTCGAAGGCGTCGATCTCCGGCAGTTCTGCCCCGCCATGGTCACCTTCGCCCGCGCCCACAATATCCTTGCCGACGAAGGCGTCGCGTGGCTCGCCTCGATCATCCTTGCCGGCCTGGCAAAGAACGACCGCCAGCTCAACTGGATCGCCGGCATCCTGGACGATAAAGATCCCGACCACGCGAACGTAGCCGAAGAAACCCGCCTCTACGCCGTCCACGATCAAGCCGTCCTCCGCGGCTGGGTTCTCTAATGGGCGGCGCGACGCAGCAATGCCCGCAGAATCCCGACCCCTGCAAGGAGCTCCTCCAGCAGATCCTGGAGTTCATAGCCAACATCCAGAAGCGCTACTGGGACCTGAAGAACGACACCGGCAATCTGCCCGCCACCAAGCCCGACCAGCCCGACCCGCGCTACGGAACCCGCTCCATCCAGGGCGAACAGCAGCAGTATCAAGGCCGCCAGACCGGCCTCCGCAACCGCCTCAAGGACTGGGACTCAAACCACTGCGGCCCGCCGCCCGCCCAGGCCTGGGATTGGGCAACCAAGCCTGTCCCCGCCGCCGACCCCAAGCCGGAGAACAACACCGCCCGGAACGCCGCCGCCGCCGGAGCCACCGTCGGCGCCGGCTATCTCATCTACCGAGGCATTCGCATGATCCCCTCGCTCTTCCCGCCACTCTGGTGGACGATCCCTGAGAACGCAGCCATTCCGTGAGACAGTTTCCTATGCCCGTCGATACGCACCAGATCAACGAGTCCAAGTGGACCAACATCCTCGCCACCCTCAGCCTCGACGTAGCCGCGCCCTACATCAGCCGCATGGGCCTCGAACTCCCCGAGGGCTTTCGCGATGGTCTGCGCCACCTCATCGAGGACTTCCGTGCTCGTGAGACCAAGCCAGGAGTCGCCGCCCAGTTCCTCCCAGCCGTCTTCGCCTGGGCCGAGCAGCAATACGGTCCAACCTTCGCCGACAGCCTCTACCAATGGGGCGAGAACGTCTTCGAGCCCACTGACGGCAGTGGCGCCATCTTCCTATGGAGCAGCATCGTCAACCACACCGGCTACCCAGGCCACGAACCCTTGCCTTCGGCCCCCGAGTTCGTCCTTCGGGTCCGCGCAATCCTGCCGCCCACAACCTCGATCTACAACCAGCCGCCAGTCACCGCCTGGGACCGCACCGTCTACGAGCGGCAGGGCTACGACGAGTTCTCGAGTCCCATGGAGCTCGTCCAGTCCACCATGGACACACGAGACTTCCTGCTCGCCTGGTCCGCCGCCCGCCAGGAGCTACCCGGCCCTGAACCCATGGCCGCCGTCAAGACCTGGGGCACGGACGTCGCCGAACGCCTCGGCATGCCGCTCGAGAGGCTCGGCGAGCCAGGAATCTGGCCGGATCGCGAAAACGTTCGTAATCCCGCCTAAGGTGGCGTGACCAGCATCCGTCTTTCCGTCGCAGGCGTCAGCAGCAACACCTCGCCCTCCGCACCAGTCTCCAGCAGAAATGCCTCGATCTCCCCAAACAGCTCGCGTCGCTGCACCGCCGAAGCCGTACGGACGAAGCTGCCCAGAACCCGCGGATCATAGAAGCGAAACAGCAGCTTGGCACCTTCCGCCGACCGCACCGTCAGCAACGTGCGCAGATGATGCCGCACCTGCTGGAAGCTTTGCGCAGTCCTCATCCACACGCCCCACGACTTCCCCCAGCCACGCTGCACAAGATGCGGGAGCAGCTCCGGAGCCGTCGCCAGGTCCACCAAGTACGGCCCCACTGGCGCAATCGACGCCGCCTGTTCCCCTTCGTACAGCGACTGGAAGAACCCGCCGCCGCCCTTCAGCACTTCAAGCACGCCTGTGTCGATCGCTCCGTCGAGCAGCGCAAACTTCGCCGCCTCCCGTAGCGTCTCAACCAGCCGAAGCTGCAATGGCTCGAGCTGAACCGGCTCATCAAGCAGAGGCCGCGCAGGCCTGCCGTCGACCATCGCCGTAAGCCGCAGAAACGACCGCCCCGCACAGATCGCGTCGCCATGACTCACCACCGCCTGCCGAATCCGCACGCCATTCAGAAACGTGCCGTTCCGGCTGCCCGCATCCGCCACCGTGATCACTGGCCCACGGCACTCGACCGAGAGATGGGATCGGGAGAGGAAGCTGTCCTCGAGCACGATCGTCGCCGGCGCGTCACGTCCGATCAGCAGCGTTTCTTCCTCAGGAAGCCGGAGCAACTGGCGCGGCGATCCCGGCACTTGGATATGCATCGCGAATTCCAAGATCAACTCACCGGCACAGCATCACAGCCCGGCACAGACCGCGCAGAAAGGCTTCGCCGCCGCCGCCGCCGCAACCATCGCAGCCGCCTGCAGCCCTGCTTCCCCAATGATGACCGTCGGACAGCCCATCACGATCGGGTTTGCCGGCCCCAGAGCAAGTCCGGGCACCTCGACCACGATGTCACCCATGCGCGCCGCCATCATGTTGTTGATTAGCACCGTAGGGCTGCCCATCATTACCCGCCCAACCCCATCAGGACCGGTCGCGCTCACCTCGGGGCACGCATGCGTATCGATCATCGCCCGCCACGCCGGCAGGCCGCCAATCAGTACATTCGGGCTCCCCGGTCCGGGAGCAAGCGGCGTTCCATGGGTAGTCGAATCAGTGATCCTTGCTGCAGGAGGCATAAACAGGGTCCCAACATCTCGATACTTCGCTCAAACCACCCGCAGCGCCTGAAGCCGACGGGATGACTCTGCCGCGATCTCAACCTTGGATGCGCGTTCCCACCCCCCGGGCCCGTCATTCAACAGAGATTCTCCGACCAGCAATCACCGATGTTGATCTCCCGCCAAACCCTCCCACACCGGCCATACCTCCGCTTGCCGCACCGCGATGTAATCGTTTACGCTTAGCTTCTTTCCGGGTGATCCCAAATGTTCCTGCAGAAGCTCGCTCTCCTCGCCGTCGCGGCCGCCGTCCTCCCGTACGCCGTTACCCCGAAGGCCAGCGCCCAGACGCAGCCAGAGACCCCGCCCGCCCTCTATCTCGGCGCCGCCTGGTATCCCGAACAGTGGCCCGAAGCCCGCTGGGACGACGACCTCGCCCTCATGGAGAAGGCGCACATTCGCTTCGCCCGCATCGGCGAGTTCGCCTGGTCCTCCATGGAGCCGACCGAGGGCAACTACGACTGGACCTGGCTCGATCACGCCATCGCTGCCGCCGCCCGCCACCATGTCGCCATCGTCCTGGGCACACCCAGCGCCACGCCGCCCGCGTGGCTTACCCAGAAGTATCTCGATACCCTCCGCGTCGAGGTCAACGGCCAGCGCGCTGAGCACGGCAACCGCCAGCAGGGCAGCTTCGTCTCGCCCAGGTACCGCGAGCTCTGCCGTGACATCGCCGAGCGCATGGCGAAACGCTACGGCCACAATCCCAACGTCATCGGCTGGCAGCTCGACAACGAGATCAGCTCCGAGGACTACGGCCCCGTCGCCCGCACCGCCTTCCAGGCCTGGGTCAAGGCTCATTACAAGACCCTGGACGCCCTGAACGCCCGCTGGACGACCGCCTATTGGTCCGAGGCCTACACCGACTGGTCGCAGATCCCCATCCAGGAGGAGTACGGCAACCCCGGCCTCCTCCTCAGCTGGAAGCGCTTCGTCTCGGACACCTGGCGCGCCTACGACAAGAACCAGATCGACGTCCTCCGCCCCAATATCGACCCGCGCATGTGGATCACCACCAACACCATGGGCTGGTTCGACGGCTACGATCACTACACCGTGGAGCAGGATCTCAACCTCGCCTCCTGGGATGACTACGTCGGCCGCGGCCACCTTGACCCCGCCACCAACGGCTTCGCCCACGACCTCACCCGCGGCTTCCTCCAGAAGAACTTCTGGGTTATGGAGACCCAGCCCGGCTCCGTCAACTGGTCCCCCGACAACACCACCCTCAACAAGGGTGAGGTTCGCGCCATGGCCTGGCACGCCATCGGCCACGGTGCCGACGCCGTCGAATACTGGCAGTGGCGCTCCGCCCTCAACGGTCAGGAAGAGCTCCACGGAACACTGGTCGGTGCGGATGGCACGCCCCTCCCGCTCTATCCCGAGGTTGCCCAGCTCGGCACCGAGTTCGCCAAAGCCGGCCCCGCCCTCGCCGGCACCAGCCCCCGCTCTCAGGTGGCCATCCTCCACTCCTACGATAGCCGCTGGGCCATCAACTGGCAGCGCCACAACCAGGCCTTCGACCCCAAGACCCAGCTCGTCAGCTTCTACAAGCCACTCCGCGAGGTCGCCCAGTCCGTCGACGTCCTCCCCGACACCGCCAACCTCGCCGCCTACAAACTCGTCGTAGCTCCCGGCCTCGCCGTCCTCTCCGACGCCGCCGCCCAGAACCTCATCGCCTACGTCAGAAACGGCGGCCATCTTGTCCTCGGCCAGCGCTCCGGCATGAAGGATGACGACAACTCACTCCAGCCCAACCGAGCCCCCGGTCCGCTCACCAGCCTCCTCGGCGGCCGCGTCGAGCAGTTCTACGCCATCCAGTCAGCCGACCAGGCTCAGCCCGGCGACATCCCGCCCGTCACCGGCGAATGGGGCACTACCACCTCAAAGATCTGGGCCGAGCAGCTCTCCACCTCCGCCCCCGATACCGAAGTCCTCATGCGCTACGGCAAGTCCAACGGCTACCTCGACGGCCAGCCCGCCGCTATCACCCGCAAGGTCGGCAAGGGCCGCATCACCTACATCGGCGCCTGGATGGACGATGCCACCCTGCTCACCGCCGCCAAGTGGATGGCCGACACCAGCGGCGTCACCGCGGCGCTCGGCCCCGTCCCCGACGGCGTCGAAGTCTACCCCCGCGAGGGCGCCGGCAAGCACCTCTTCATCCTCGTCAACTTCGCCGCCACCCCGCAGACCATCACCCTGCCCGCGGCCATGCACAGCATCCTCGACGACAGCACCCAGACCACCTTTACCCTCAACCAGTACGGTGTCGCTGTTCTCCAGGCGAAGTAGCCGCCACTCAGGCCAACACGCATCTTCGAATCCGCCACATCGGCCGGCATACGGGATAAGCAGCCGCGCCTGCCCGCGTCTAGCATTGCTGCGTCATCCAGAAGTCGCCGGCGTAAATTCACTTGCAGGAATTACAGGCGCTACCTACACTCCGCAGATTGGAGAGAACACGTACGCCCCATTTCTTACTTTTCGAACTAGCCGAACGAGGCGGCGAACTAACTCCAACTCGAGAACTCAACCGCAAGGAGCTGTCTATGTTGAATCGCGTTCGCTCTCTCGTACTGATGCTGCTTCTCGCCGCCTGCGGCACTTCTGCCTTAGCCTGGAACAATATCGGCCACATGACGGTAGCCTACGTCGCGTGGCAGAACCTCACCCCCGCGCTGCAGACGCGCACCACGGCGCTGATTAAACTTAATCCCAACTACAACTCCTGGGTCGCGCTTATTCCTGTTTCTACTCCCGCAAATAAACGCGAGATGTACCTCTTTATGATCGCCGCAACCTGGGCCGACCAGATCAAAGGCGAAGGGTCGACCTTCACCTGCAATGGTCTTGGCAACACGGACACAGCGCCCCCCGACGAGCTACCCACCCTCAACACCGGTTACACCGACACCTGCATGCATAAGTACTGGCACTTCATCGACGAGCGCTACAGCCCCGATGGCACAACGCCCCAACCCGTCGCCATTCCCACGCCCAACCTGCAGCAGAAGATCGATGCCCTTAGTGCAGCCCTCCAGACCCCCGAAGACGACGCGCTCAAATCCTACGATCTCGTCTGGCTCGAACACCTCGTCGGCGACGTTCACCAGCCGCTCCACTGCGTCTCCCGCTTCACCCACGACCACCCCACCGGCGACCAGGGCGGCAACAGCATCCTTATCCCCGGCAAGCAGCGCGAGCTCCACGCCTACTGGGACGACATCCTCGGCAACACGACTCCGACCCTCTACAAAGATGCCCTGCTCGCAGAAAAGACCGCCAAGTCCCTGTCTCCCGCGAATACCACCCTCACCAGCGACGCCACCACCGCCGACTGGGTGCAGGAGAGCCTCAAGGACGCGGAGGTCGACACCTATCGAACCCCCATTGGCCCAAGCTGGGGTCCCTACACACCCACTACCGCCTACCACGCCAACGCCGTCGCCACTGCCAGGGCCCGCATCGCCCTGGCCGGCATCCGCCTCGCCAACCTCATCACCGCATCCTCCCTCTAGCTTCGGATAAATCGTATGCCGCGGCTTATGCAATCACAGAGACAGCTGCGGCTCTTACAGTAGTAGCTACACAAGATGAAAAAGCGCTCAACTACACTCGTGGAATGAGTAGGGGCTCGCTCGCCGACCGCATCACGCAGTTCCTTGAACGGATCTCTGACACGACGAGGCGTGCGGCCCTGGAAGTGCAGATGCAGATCGCCTATGAGTACGTCGAAGACGGTCTAAGCATCTCCGTACCGATCGCTTTTGTTCAGGCGTCGAAGGTCGCGATCAGGACAGATGCGCTCGGAACGCCGCTGCGAAGCTGGCTGGATCCGGTAGTTCAAACATGCACAATCTGGTTTATGGATTCGAAACCGGCAACGACACCGGGTTCCGGGTTCTGCTTTGTCGTAACCGTGTGGGCAAGTGGAGACACGAACGCTCCGCTACCATTAGCCACTCTATCGGTGCCCGTAGCTGACATCGACCCACCCCTAGGCTGACCCAACCGATTCCGCAGCACGCATCCAGGCTGTGTTTCCGCTAAACCGGTCCCATCACCACCCACGGCTCCGCCGTCATCTCCACACGCACCTGATCTCCGGCCCACACCTCACCCCCGGCAAGCACCACCCCCATGATCCCCGCCTTGCGCACCACCTTCCCCGCTGCGTCCCACCCAAGCACCGCCTTCATCAGCCCCGGCCGCAGCTTGTTCAACTGCGAACACGGCTCCCGCAGACCCGTCACCTCGACCACCGCCGTCCGCCCCAGACAGACCCGCGCCCCAACCGGCAGTCCAAGCAGGTCAACGCCGCGCGTCGTCACGTTCTCCCCCATCTCCCCCGCCACGACCGTGAACCCGGCTCGCGCCAGTTCCTCGAACAGCTCCGCATGGATCAGGTGCACCTGCGTCAGGTTGCGCCGCCCTGGGTCCTTCTTTACCAGGTAGCGATGCCGCGTCGACTCCCCCGCATGCGCGTCGCCCTCGACACCCAGACCGGCAAGCAGTCGAATACTCTCGCGCCCTTGCTTGCTGAACCCATGGACCGGACTGGCGTTGACCGCAGCCACCTCGCCCATCAGCCCACCCGCTCCGCCTGAGGCCTTACTTGAAAGAGTCGCGGCTGTACTTGAGAAAGCGGGCACTGCACTCCTTACAACGAAATGGCTAGTAATGAAAGAAGCTCAGAGGATATTCGAACCACGGCCGCTGCGAACGCTGCAACGAGTCGCCTCCACACGCCGAACAGAGCACTGTCATGAAAGGCCTCGCGGATGATCTCTCCTCCAGAATGAAGGAAGACCAGCCGCTCGGCAACCCGCTTTTTGTCTCAACCGCGCCCAAATTCAGAGCCGCCGATCCGTAGCTACAAATCTGTAGTTAT
>CAXTLS010000091.1:0-9686 GCA_964245235.1 uncultured Acidobacteriaceae bacterium | reverse complement strand
ACTTACGAGACGTACACGCGGAACACGATGGACATCTCGGCGATCCCGGTGCTGAAGAAGCTGACGCATCTTCCCGTCATGGGCGATCCTTCGCATGGCGTCGGCATTCGCGACCTGGTATCGCCGATGGCGCTGGCCAGTGTGGCTGCGGGTGCGGATGGCCTGCTGCTCGAGATGCATCCGAATCCGGACAAGGCGATGTCGGACGGGGCGCAGAGTCTCTATCCCGAACAGCTGGAGAAGCTGATCGCGCAACTGCGGCTGCTGGCGCCGGTGGTGGGCCGGAGTGTCGCCTAGGGCATTCCCATGATTGAGCATCCTTAATGATTGAACGAATCCTCATCGTCGGGACGGGTCTTATCGGCGCCTCGACGGGGCTGGCGCTCAAGGCTGCCGGGTTTCAGGGGCACATTGCGGGCTGGGATTCGACGCGGGTTGAACGGCTTGCGGCGCTCGAGATGGGAGCGGTGGACGAGGTAGCGTCGAGTCGTGCGGAGGCACTGAGCGTCGCACGGCATGCCCACCTGATCGTGCTGGCGGCGCCGGTGATGGGCATCCTCGACTGGCTGCTCGATCTGGCGCCGTTGCTACGTGCGGGTCAGCTGGTGACGGATGTGGGCAGCACGAAGCTGCAGATTGCCGAGCTTGGCCAGGGGCTCTTCGGAGGCGATGGCGCGCGCTTTCTGCCCGGGCACCCGATGGCGGGCAAGGAATCTGGTGGAGCGGCGCTGGCCGAGGCCGGGCTGTTTCAGCAGGCGGTCTGGCTGTTCACGCCGTTTGCTGAGGAGCCCGGCGAGCTAGAGGTTGAGTGGCGTTCGTGGGTAGGCCGGTTTGGAGCGCGGGCGCTCGACCTCGATGCCCGGCGGCACGATGAGTTGTGTGCCTGGGTGAGCCACCTGCCGCAGATGCTCTCGACGGCACTGGCCGCGCTGCTTGAGGATCGCTTTGGGGATGCGCCGGAGTTGAGCGAGATTGGCGGCCGGGCTCTGCGCGAGACGACACGCCTGGGAGCGAGTCCGTACAGCATGTGGCGCGATGTGGCGATGTCGAATACGATCCCGATCGCCGAGACTTTGTTCGCGCTGGAGCAGCGCCTGGCGCACCTGCGCGAGAATTTAAAGACGCCTGAGCTGCGGGACGAGTTTGCCTTGGCGAACCGGTTTCGTGCGCGGCGATAAAGCAGTCAGGCTGCTGTACGTTGTCTTCCGCTGCTGTACTTTCGCGTACCATCGTTAGACCGTGAATCAGAGCAAGAACAGCCTGAGCATTAGCCTTGCCGACGTGCTGGCCGCGCGTGACCGGCTGGGCTCGTCGATCTACTACTCGCCCTGCCCGCCCTCGCAGATGCTGTCCGCCCTCACTGGGCAGCAGATCTATCTCAAGCTAGAAAATCTGCAGATGACGGGCAGCTTTAAAGAGCGCGGAGCGTTGAACCGGATCGCGCTCCTGACCCCGGAGCAGGCGGCGCGCGGGGTGGTGGCGGCGAGCGCCGGCAACCATGCCCAGGGGGTCGCCTACCATGCGACGGCGCGGGGCATACGGGCGATCATCGTGATGCCCCTGCCGACTCCGCTGGTGAAAGTGACGGCGACGCGCAACTTCGGTGCGGAGGTGGTGCTGCACGGCGCCAACTATGACGAGGCATGTGGCGAGGCGACACGGATCTGCACCGCCGAGAACATGACCTTCATCCACCCGTTTGATGATCCTGCGGTGATGGCCGGGCAGGGCACGATCGGCCTGGAGCTGCTGGAGCAGGTGCCGCAGCTTGAGGCGGTGGTGGTGCCGATCGGCGGCGGGGGACTGATCGGGGGGATCGCCTGCGCGTTGAAGCAGTCGCGGCCGGAGATCCGGGTGATCGGGGTGCAGACGTCGCGGCTGCCCTCGATGATCGCGGCGATGGAGCAGCATCATCCGGTCACGATCGAGCCGTCGACGACGATCGCTGATGGCATCGCGGTGCGCCGGGCCGGCGAGGTGACGTTCCCGATGGTCGAGCGGTACGTTGATGAGATCGTTACGGTGGATGAGGACGAGATTGCGTCCTCGATACTGGTGCTGCTGGAACGGGAAAAGACGCTGGCCGAAGGTGCGGGCGCGACGGCGCTGGCAGCCCTGCTGCAGCACAAGACGAGCCTTAGGAACGCGCATACGGCGGTGCTGGTCTGCGGCGGCAACATCGATGTGACCCTGCTTGCGCGCATTATCGAGCGTGGCCTGGTGCAGGATGGACGCCTAATCATGCTGCGCATCCACCTGCTGGACAAGCCGGGTGCGCTGGCAGAGCTGACGCGGCTGATCGCACGGCACCGGGCCAACATCGTCAACACGCTCTACAACCGCGCGTATTACGGGGTAAATCTAGGCGACACGGTGATCGACATCACGATGGAGACGCGCGGCAGGGAGCAGGTAGCGGAGCTGCTGGCGGCGCTGACGGCCGAGGGATATAAGCACAGTCGCGTGCTGTAAGTAAGCAAAGGCACGTGCGGTGAAGGCTAGACCGCATGAATCTGCGGGACCTCTTCGCCGGCGAAGGCGACGATGCTGCCACCTCTCCGCTTGGCGCGGTACATGGCGTCGTCGGCTGCTTTATGAAGCTCGATGCCGTCATCGGCGTCCTTCGGTGAGAGGGCGATGCCGATGCTGATGCGAACGTCGATGGCATGGTGCTGGATAGATACCGGGACGCAGCCGGCGGCCATCATCGCCCCGGCGATAAAGCGGACATGATTCTCGTCGGCAGCCTCGACGAGCAGCGCAGTGAATTCGTCGCCACCGGTCCGGGCGAGCAGGTCACGCGGTCCAAGATTCCAGCTCAGGCGCTTGGCGAGGGCCTGGAGAAGGCCGTCGCCGACAGGATGGCCCATGGTGTCGTTAATGAATTTGAAGTTGTCGACATCAATGACGAGACAGGCGACGGGGGTTTGTGTCAGCCGTGACTCCTCGATCGCGGCGTTGAGACGATTGTCGAAGAGCCGGCGATTGGGAAGGCCGGTGAGTGGGTCGTGCAGGGCGAGACGTTCCGTCTGGCCCACGTATTCATCGAGAAACAGGAGGATCATTCCAGCTGCGAGAATGTAGCGGGGTAGATCGAGGATCGCTCGTCCGGAGGACAGTTTCGGATCCAGCAGACCGAGCGTCTGCAGGGGACAGGTCAGGCCCCACAGCACGAGACCCGCGGTCATCACAGCGCCGCCGCGTGTCAGCTTCGGGGCGTTTGCAAACGTCAGATAGGCCGTCGCGAGAAAGAGCGTTCCAAGAAAGATCCCGGCCATCAGGTAGGGATCGACCCTGGTCATTGCGGCGGTGGTGAGAGCGAGCAGAGCGAAGGCGCCGGCGAGACGATTCAACGTCTTCGTACGGTTGCGAGGAACAAGCAGCAGGTGGATCGCGGGGAGAAGGAAGAGCAGGGCGGCCATCGACCGAAGGAGCAGGGAGGGCACGTTGAATGCAAAGAGGCCGGATTGCACGAGAACGGGTAGGCTAACCTCCGCTACAAGGACACGACTGGAGCGGGTCGATCGCGCCCCCCCGGCCGCCCACAGGAAGCTGAGGGCACAGAGAGCAATGGACCAGAGCGCGAGGAGATCGATGGATTGCTCTAATCGGCCGGTCTTAGCCGGTGCGAGAAGAACTGCATAGTGCAGCAGCAGGAAGGCCCAGCCTGCGAACCATGCATCGGTATGCGGCCCGGCCCGCCGCACCAGCGGACGGAAGCATGAGACAAAGACGATCAACGCATACAAGGTTGGAAGAACGCTCAGGTCCACAGGACTCTCGGTCGGAAAGAAGATAATTTATCCCGAGAGTACATCGGTCCGGGCTTTGTATCTGTTGCGATATGGGGCACGCGACGCTTCACATACAGATGTCAGATGCAGTCCGCGGGCTCGACGGCATCTGCTGACGCTATGTGTGCATGCTGAACTGGGTCTTCTGCCTCTCGGTGTGGCGCTCGCGGGCGAGGGCGATAAGCCGGTCGATCAGCTTCTTGTAAGGCACCCCGGTTGCTTGCCAGAGCTTGGGGTACATGCTGATGGCGGTGAAGCCGGGCATGGTGTTGATCTCGTTGAGGAAGATGTGTGGCTTGGCGCCCTTGCGCGTGGGCTCCATGAGGAAGTCGACGCGGGCGAGGCCGGCACAGTCACAGGCGCGAAAGGCGGCGATGGCCATGGCGCGCACCTGCTTTTCCTCTGACGCTGTAAGTTCTGCGGGGATGATTGGGACGGAGGCGTTGGAGTGGTATTTGGCCTCGTAGTCGTAGAATTCGGCGCCGGGAACGATTTCGCCAACGACCGATGCCTCGGGCGTGTCGTTGCCGATGATAGCGACTTCGAGCTCCCTCGGCTTGGCGCCGGGACCGCCCACACCCTGCTCGATAATGAGGCGGCGATCGAAGTTGGCTGCGAGGTTCATCGCCCCTGCGAGTTCAGCACGAAGGTGAACTTTCGAGATGCCGACGGATGAGCCGAGGTTCGCCGGCTTGACGAAGACGGGGTAGGTCAGGGCTTTCTCGATGAGCTTGACGCAGCGCTTTGGATG
The DNA here is from genome assembly GCA_964245235.1 of uncultured Acidobacteriaceae bacterium. Lineage (GTDB taxonomy): Bacteria > Acidobacteriota > Terriglobia > Terriglobales > Acidobacteriaceae > Edaphobacter. Next base: position 5,141 of record CAXTLS010000091.1, on the reverse strand, counting down.
GGCTGACCACTCGTTGCGAAGAATGGTGACGTGCGGCGTCTGGGGGAGGCCGGCTGAGGCGAAGAGCTGCTTCATGACGGCCTTGTCCATGGCGGTTGCGGAGCCGAGGACGCCTGAGCCGACGTAGGCCAGGTCCGCCAGCTCGAGCAGACCCTGGATGGTGCCATCTTCGCCAAAGGTGCCGTGGAGGACGGGGAAGACGACGTCGATGCCAAGCGAATCGGCGTGGTGCTCGAGGCTGGAGTCGGCAGCGGCGTTGAGTTGGAGCAGGTGAAGGGGGTGCGGCGAGGGCGTCTCGAAGGTCTCACCGCGCCGGAGCACGGCGGCGGAGACGGGGAAGTCGGGGTCCTTCTCGGTTGCCGGCGGGATGCCGGTGAGCAGCGTCTGGGACTCGCCGGTCGAGAGCCAATGGCCCTGCTTGGTGATGCCGATCGGGACGACGTCGTACCGGGTTTGATCGATGGCCTGGAGGATTGAGGCGGCGGAGAGGAGCGAGACCTCGTGCTCGCTGGAGCGGCCGCCGAAGAGAATGCCGATGCGAAGTTTCTTTTTCATGTTCTTATCCAGTGTCCGCCAGGGCGAAGGTCGAAGAGCAATCTTTTTCACAGCGGCGGCCTGCGAACCAGAGTCGTTATGGCTGGGCGGGACCGCGCGAATCGTTTGTTGGGCCGGCGTGATTTAGGCTGATGTACGAGGTGCGGACGATGCGGACGACAGGGATGAGCGTAGCTATGGCGACTTTGATCGCCTCGAGTGTCATGAGTGTGGGAATGGCGCAGGCTCCAGCGGCTGCTCCGGCTGGCGGACCGGCGGCGGAGGTGCAGCGAAGCTATGCTGCGCTGAAGGTGAACATCCTTAAGGCGGCCGATAACACGCCTGCTGAGGACTACGCGTATAAGCCTACGCCGGATATACGGTCGTTTGCGCGCGTCGTGAACCATGTCACCGAGGCGCAGATGCGGGTCTGCGGTGCGGTGAATGGGACGAAGGAGATGGCGAAGGTGCCGTCCGATACGGCCGACAAGGCCACGATCGTTGCGGCGCTGCGGGCCTCGTATGCAGAGTGCGACACGGCGTACGCCGGGACGACGGACGCGAACATGACGGAGATGGTCTCGGTCTTCAACGCGAAGCGATCACGGATTGGTGCGCTCTGGGGCAATGTGTCGCATGACAATGAGCAGTACGCGACGCTGGCGCTGTACATGCGGCTGAAGGGAATTGCGCCACCAAGCACCGAGAAATAGCGGTCTCGCGGCTGTCACCAGGTGAATCCGCCGGAGGGTGGCGGCCACGACCCGAGGAGTTGCCGCAGCAGGACGACCCGGCCGAGATGGTAGGCGTTGTGGGCGGCGAGGCTTTCGACCTGCTCGCGGACGGTCATCAGGCGCACCGGCTGGCCGGGCCGAGAGGGGCAGCGGATGAATTGATCGAGCCGGCCGGGGTCGCGGGCTGCGGCTGCGGCCTGCTCGGCCCCGTCGAGGAAGCGCTGGCGGAGAGTGGGCCAGGTTTCTGCCGTGCTGGCCGGAAAGGCTTCGGTGGGCTGAGCGGGAAACGGCGTTTCGGTGCCCGCGATCCAGTCGAGGGTGATCTGCTGCCAGAAGGCGAGATGCCAGATCTCGGCGTAGATGGTGTGCGACGCATGGGGGACGGCGGTGTGGACGAGGGTGTCGGTGAGGGCTTCGACGATATTGGCCGGGGGCGTGGCGTAGCTGTCGCCGGTGAGGCACTGGGCTAGTTCGCTCATGAGGCTCCTTGGCTGATTCGATGCTGCTTCCGGGGGCGGCTGCATCAGAGCATTCTGATGATTCCAGGAGGGACGATGGCCAGTGGAGGAGTGAAAGATCCGTACGATCTTGGGCGGTTTGTGGAGGCGCAGGCAGCAGTGTATGCGCAGGTCTGCTCGGAGCTCGGGGCGGCCGAGAAGCGAAGCCACTGGATGTGGTTCATCTTTCCGCAGATTCGCGGGCTGGGGAGCAGCCCGACGGCGGTGCGGTATGCGATCGGGTCGCTCGAGGAGGCGAGGGCTTACCTGGCGCACCCGGTGCTTGGGGCGCGGCTGCGGGAGTGTACGGGGCTGGTGCTGGGGACGACGGGCAGGACGGTGGAGGCGATCTTCGGGTACCCGGATGACCTGAAGTTCCACTCGTCGATGACGCTGTTTGCCCGGGCTGCGGCGGACGAAACGATCTTTGATGAGGCGTTGGGGAGATTCTTTGGCGGGGCGATGGATCGGGGGACGGTGGAGCGGCTTTAATGGCGTCCGGGTACTTTGAAGGTCTTTCTCAAAGTCCAAAGTCTTCAAAGCAGGTGACTTAGATGTGGACCTTTGCGGCGGTCCAGATGGATGCAGGGCAAAACAGCATCGGACGAAGAATTTTGGACAGGCGCGAGACGAAACCTTCGTTGATGCGTTCGATCAGCGGACGTGAGCGTGTTTCTAACGGTGGCGGGTATCCTGAAGTTTTTCTCAAAGTCCAAAGTCCTCAAAGGAGGTGACTTAGGTCTGGACTGGTATGGCAGTCTGACCGGTGTCGGCTTCGCGGCGAGGGGCCGATTTGGATGGTGTGCCGGTGCGGGACGTGGATTTGTCAAGCCTGCGCAGGACGGACGTGCATCACAAGCAGGAGTTCCAGGAGACAGAAGATATGGCGAAGTTGACGGTGCCGGTGACGGCGGACGATCACAGCATGGGTGTGGCGAGTGCGAAGATCACGCTGGTCGAGTATGGGGACTACCAGTGTCCGGACTGCGGGATGGCGTTCCCGATGGTGAAGAAGCTGCAGAAGCATTTCGGCAAGGAGCTCCGGTTTGTGTACCGGAACTTTCCGCTGACCGAGATCCACGAGCTGGCCGAGCCGGCGGCGGAGGCGGCCGAGTATGCGGCGGCGCAGGGTAAGTTCTGGGAGATGCACGATGCCATCTTTGAGCACCAGCGCCGGTTGAGTCTCGGGTCGCTGGTGAAGCTGGCGGAGGGCCTCGGGCTCGACGGCGAGAAGGCGGCGACGGCGATCGAGGACCAGGAGTTCGCGGCGCGGATCGAGAAGGATGTGGACGGCGGCGAGGCGGCCGGGGTGCACGGGACACCGACGTTCTTCATCAATGGCGTGGAGTATGAGGGGGATTGGGACTACGAGGAGCTGGTGGCAGCGATCGAGGCGGCCTAGGACCGCGCACGCTCAGGCATGCCTGCAGGCTTAGGACCATCACCACCCAGAGCAAAAGGCACTCCCTATGCGGAGTGCCTTTTTGTGGACCGTCGGGAAGTTTCTACCGGAAATTGACGCTGTCGCGTGCTAGCGATTGTTGTCGAGCGTGATGGTGACCTGGGCGCCGGCGTTGACCGGAGTCATGGCCGGGGGTGACTGGTTGATGACGGTGCCGGTCTTTGAGCCTCTTGCGAGAGCCCAGGTGAGGCCGGCGAGGGTGATGGCCGACTCTGCTGTTTTGACGGGATCGCCAATGACTTTGGGGACGCTCCGGTTGACGCTGGCGGGATTCGCGATGTGCCAGCTGACGGTGTATTTGGAATTGGCACCGCAGCCGTTGCCGGATTCGAGGCCGGCGTGGGCGGTGTTCTGGTTGAAGGGGCGGACGGAGGTTGCGCCGATCAGGTCCTGGTAGGTGAAGACATCCTGTTCAGCTGCAACGGGGCCGTCGCAGCCATCGAGACAGAGGAAGTTGTAGCAGCCGTTGTCGGCCTGGAGGACGCTGTAGAACTGGCCGAAGAGCCATCCGTCAAGCACACCGAGGGCTGAGCTGAGGTGGGGAATCGGTACGCTGCCGGTGGGCGGCTTGTCGACCGCGGTGAGGGTGGAGAGAGAGGCGCCTACACTCTCCAGGGTTTGCTCGATGAGGACGCGGGCGGCATTGACGGAGGGTTCCTGCAGGGCCGAGTTGAAGATGAGGTAGTTGACGACGACGGTGTCGGTGGGGTTGACGACGACGTTGGGGAAGGACAGGTTGACGGCGTGAGTTCCGTTGCCGATGTTGCCCATGGACCTGACGAGGGTCTGCGGTGTTCCCTGGCCGCCCTGCGGGTTGACGACAAGTGTGAAGGAGAGGAAGTCCGTGTCGTGATAGAGCGACCGCGTGGTCGCGATATTGAACGAATCGAGTGCAAAGGTGAAGGCTTGTGACATCGTGGAGCTCCTTGAGGTGCCGCGTGCCTGCGGATGAGCAGGGTGCTTCAGGGTCCCGTCTGCGATCTTCCGGTGGATGGTGACGCGGGAGTTCAAGGCGTGTCAGGTTATTTGGGACGTTCGGGTGCGAGCGGCGATGTTGAATGAGAAGAGGCGTCCACGATGGCGGACGCCTCTTCCTGTTGCGGGCTGCGGCTAGCTCAGGCGCTGCGGCTGGGCTATTTGGCGGGTGGGGGCGGCAGGACGCGGATCTTGATGTTGCGGAAGGAGACGGGGAAGCCGTGGTCCTGGAGGACGATGGCGGTCGAGTGCATGTCGCCGAAGTTGGGGTAGACGTGGAACTTGCTGTCGGCGATGATCTGCTTGAACTGGGGGCTGTCGCGGTCGAATTCGAGGACCTTTTTACCATTGAGCCAGTGCTCGCCGTGGGTGCCCTGGAGGACGATGCGGGCGGTATTCCACTGGCCTACGGGCTTGATGGGTTTGGTGCCATCGGCGGTGCCGGCGGCGGGGATGAGGTCGTAGAGCGAGGCGACGGTGCGGTCACCATCCTTGCCGCGCTTGGCGTCGGGGTGGACGGCGTCGTCGAGGATCTGGTAGCCTCGCACCAGCGCGTTGTCGGGCGCCTGCGCGCGCAGCTCGGCGAGCAGCGGCGCGACCTCGGCCTCGCGCCCCGCCGACGGCAGGCAGGGCAAGCGCAGCATCTGCGCCGAGAAGCGCGCCATCGTCCCCCGGCCCGCGCCGCCCGCGACCGCGGGATCGAGCAAGGCGAGCACGCCCCTGCAATCATTCGCCTTGGCGAGCGTCAGCGCTTTCGCGACGGCGGCGTCGATCGCGCCCGTCGGTTGTGCGAAGGATTTTGCAGGCGGCGCGACCGTTGCCGATGCGGGCGAAACGATGGTGCCGACGATGGCGAGGCTCGCGAGGCGAAGCAGGTCCCGGATCATCGGTTATGCCAGGTCCCATTCGTCATCCCGGACTTGATCCGGGATCCAGGGC
>CAXTLS010000090.1:0-10119 GCA_964245235.1 uncultured Acidobacteriaceae bacterium | reverse complement strand
ATGCGGCGTTCCCTGGGAACTCACCTCTCCGGTCACGGCACGCTCAAGGACGCGCAGGGCGCACTCCGCCATGCGAGCATCACGACGACCGGCAACGTGTACGTGCAGGTGGTCGAAGAGAATGTCATGCGGGCGGTGAGCTCTCATGCCTGACGGTGCTTGAAGGCTGGACGCCAGCGGTAGAAAGCATGGGTTTAACGGGTCGGAACGTGAAGCGACTTCCGGAGCCTTTTACAGGGTCCGAAAGCAATTTGGTGAAATTTGGTGAAGTTTAGGAGAGGAGGTCTTGCAAGTATTTTATAAATATGGCTCCTGAGGTAGGACTCGAACCTACAACCCTTCGGTTAACAGCCGAATGCTCTGCCATTGAGCTACTCAGGAATGTTTGCGGATCGCGCTGGCGGCATAATGCTCTTCGTCCTTTATAGCAAAGGATGAGGAGCGGGTCAAAGTCTGGCAGCGCCGTGCGACCCTAGGTATGATCTCAACACGAAGCGAAAGGAGGGCTACCTTGCCCCGCATCTCCCGCCTCAACCGCGATGAAGTCTCAGCCTCCACCAGCACCATCTATGATCGATATTTGCGCGATCGCGGCAATGTGCCCAACATGTTTCGCACCATGGCTCACCGGCCGGAGATCTTTGAGACTGTCATCAAGCACCTGGAGGCTGTCCTTAAGACTGGCACGCTCTCTACGGCGCTCAAGGAACTGGTCATCGTGCGCACTTCACAATTGAATCGCACGCCGTACTGTCTCGCCTCGCACACCACGATAGCCCGTCGATTAGGTTGGACTGACGAGCAGATCGTTGCTCTTGAAAACGCCGCAGGAAGCTCTTCCTTCACCGAAGCCGAGAAGCTCGCCATCCACCTGGCAGAGGTCATGACCCTCGACGCGCGTGGATACACTGAAGCCGATTTCAAGCGGCTCAGGAGCTTCTACAGCGAAGGCGAAGTGGTCGAACTCATGGCGGCTATCGGTCTGTTCAACTACTTCAATCGCTTCAATGATCTCCTCCAGATGGAACCGACGCAGCCCGCCACCGAGGAGGAACTAGCCAGCATAGGCGCTGCGTCACGCTGAGCGCCTACGGATAAAGCACGACGGCAATGCTGTAGCTGCTGAACGTTCGCGCTCCCTGCGACGTACAGGCGCCCACCGACGCCTGCCGATCTCGAGCGAGCGCCAGCCGCTGCTTCAACTGACTCGGAAGCCTTGACAGATCGCCCGTCGTGTAGCGCACCACAAAGGCAGGCTGCTGCTCGCCGGCGTATCCAGAGGTCATTGCGCACGTCTCCCGGGCGCTCGGGTCGGGAACCAACTCAACCCCCGCCCGGTCAAGCAGTAGAGCGACCTCACGCTCCTGCTCATCAAGCGTGAGATTCACAACCGTACTTTGAAAATCCTCGACCGCGTAAAGTTGTCCATTCCGCATCAGCACGGCGATGCCAACGGCATCCACCGCCGGGTCGAGAATATTCGCACGGTGCCCAGCCGAGTGCATCCACGCATTATGAAGAATCACGACAGTAGGGCCCTCCGCAACGTTCTCCGTGATGCGATCGAAGTGCGCCCCGGCGAGCGAACCGCGCGTTGAAAGCTCCGGCTCACCGGCAAAGCGATGCGAGATGCCGCTGTGTTCAGCCATCTGCTGCGCATGCGCCAACGCCGCCTGAATTAACGCCGGGTCGAGATGCACCGGCGCAAGGTTGCGACTCACGCGTTCCTGGTTGAGCGCAGACAGCAGGTACTGCTCGGCGACCGTCCCCGTCTGAGCACGCACCTCCGCCAGGGGCATCGTCATCAACCACACGATCATCAGCGCGCGAAGAACTAACTTCCTCTCCATACTCCACTAAGACACGAAATCACCTCGGTAGTCTCTACGTGCAGAAACAACCTACAGCATCGGCGCGAGCCGCGAACGAACAGCCTCCCAGGTAAGCCGAATTCCCTGTTCAAGCCCCGTCGTATGGCGCCAGCCAAGATCATGCAGGGGCGTCACATCCAGAAGCTTGCGCGACGTCCCGTCCGGCTTGCTGCTATCAAATACCAGCCTCCCGTCAAACCCCAGGACCCGGGAGACAATCTCGGCGAGCTCCCGAATGGTCACGTCCTCGCCCGTCCCAACGTTAATAACCGGCGCCGCCTCATCCCGGATCAACAACCTGAACCTATCATCATCAAGGCTCATCAGGAAGACGCACGCATCTGCCAGATCATCGGCGTACATCAGTTCGCGACGCGGCATCCCGCTCCCCCACACGATCAGCTCTTCACTGCCCGCAAGCTTCGCCTCCGCCGTCTTCCGCAGAAGCGCCGGCAACACGTGCGCGTTGTTCAGGTCGAAGTGATCGTCCGGACCATAGAGATTGCTCGGCATGGCTGCCAGAAACTGCGTGCCGTACTGTCGATTACACGACCAGCAAAGTTCGATCCCGGCAATCTTAGCAATCGCGTAAGGTCGATTTGTTGGCTCAATCGGACCGGTAAGGAGATACTCCTCCCTGATTGGCTGCGGGCAGAGGCGCGGATACACCGAACTCGAACCAAGGAACAGCAATCGCTCTACGCCAACCCTACGGGTAGCCTCGATCACATTGGTCTGGATCAACAAATTGTCGCGAATGAACTCCGCCGGGTACGTAGTGTTAGCCAGAATCCCACCGACCTTCGCAGCCGCAAGAAAGACGACCTCGGGTCGCTCGACCTTAAAAAATCGCTCCACCTCATCCTGCCGCGTAAGGTCCAGCTCCGCATGCGTCCTGACCAGAAGATTCGTGTAACCCTGCCGTCGAAGCGCCCTCACGATTGACGCCCCAACCAGGCCGCGATGTCCCGCGACATAAATCCGCGCCTGCAAGGCAAGCCTGTTCATCGCTTAGTTCGTGCGCAGCGCAGGAAGTTCGCTCCGGTACTTCAGCATCAGCCCGATCAGCTTCCGTGCATCCCAGTACCGCGGAATATACCGCTTCGGATCGGAGATGCACCGCATCAGCCAGCCCAGATAGAACCGATCGCCCCACACCGGGATCTGCACCTGGTCGCCACTGAGAAACGCAATCGCCGCCCCAATACAATGGATCGCCGGCGAGTAGGCAAGCTGCCGCTTTAGATAGAGCCCGAGCCGCTCCTGCGTTCCACCCCCGATGGTCACGATCACATGCTGCGGCCGGAGCCGATCCAGCAGCGCCACCAGCGCCGGATCATCGATCGTCTGCCCGTACATCGGCGCCATGTAGACATGCTCCGCATCAACCGGGATTCCGTTCCCGGCCAGCCAGGCCAGGTTCGTAGCCGCACTCTTCGGGCTCGCCATCACCCACACCGTATTGCCTTCCTGTCGGACGTCAGATTGCCGCAGCAACTCGCGCAGGTACTCAAGCCCTGATAGGCGGTAGATCGAGTCGCGCTCAATAAAATTCCATACCAGCACCATCAGCGCTGAGTCGGTGATCGCGAGGTCCGCACCAAGCAGCGCATCGCGGTATCCCACATCGGAGTCCATATCCTTCAGAGCAGGTGCCGCCGGTACAACCAGCAGGCCGCCGTTACGAATCTTCGCAATGGCCTGCTCTGCCGGTCCCCCAAAGAAGTCAACACCAAGTATCTGGCGATCCGTATCGCCACTAGTCTTCAAGGCGTCTGCGTTCATCGCTGCGGTCCCATTCGAGCGCATTGGTTTGTCTACTTCGCGACACTCGCAAACATCTCGCTTTCAATCCAGGCAAAGGTCCGCTCCATGCCGTCGCGCAACTTGATCGAAGGCTCCCAGCCAAGCTTCTCCATAATCAGCGTGTTGTCGCTATTGCGGCCATTCACGCCCTTGGGAGCACCCAGGTTGTACTTCCGCTCGAGCTTGATGCCCGCAATATCTTCAACAATATCCACCAGCTGATTGATCGTCACCAGCTCGTTCGACCCCAGGTTCAACGGTTCATGCACGTCGCTTTCGTAGATCAGCTGCGTCCCCTTCACACAGTCATCGACATACATGAAGCTACGCGTCTGATGTCCATCGCCCCAGATCTCAATCTCATGCTTGCCGCTCGCCTTCGCCTCCAGCACCTTGCGGCACATCGCCGCCGGCGCCTTCTCACGACCTCCGTCCCACGTCCCATACGGACCGTAAACATTGTGGTAGCGAGCCACCCGGCATTGCAGCCCGTAGTCCTCTTCAAAGTGGCGGCACATCCGCTCGCTGAAGAGCTTCTCCCAGCCATAGCCATCCTCCGGCAGCGCCGGGTAAGCATCCTCTTCCTTCAATGCCACGACATCAGGATTCGTCTGCTTCTCGCCGTTGTACACACAGGCGGAAGAAGAATAAAAGAAGCGCTCTACACCCTTGTCACGCGCCGCCATCAGCATGTGCGTATTCGTCAGCACACTTAACATGCAAAGCGCCTTGTTGTTCTCGATGAAGCCCATGCCACCCATATCCGCGGCCAGCTGGTAGACCGCCGTCGTTCCCTCGACAGCGGTCATGCAATGATCCTTATCCTTTAAATCAAGTGAAAGGTTCTCAACGTCATCCGTCACCTGGTACCACTCATCTAGGGGCTTGATGTCAACCGCGCGCACCACATCGACACCGTTGGCGATCAGGCTTTTCACCAGATGCCCACCGATGAAACCGCCGGCTCCGCAAACTACCGCTTTCTCACCTTTTTGGTTCATGGAGACCTCCTGTGCAGAATCAAAGATTAGTTCCACTGTATCAGTGACGACTACCAGCAGCCAATGGATGGCGACCGATATGAGCAGAGATCAAGCACCCTGCAGCCTGTTGCTTTTGTCTGCGCTTACCCTCATCCTGAGGGCAGCATGACTTCTCCGGAACCGGCACACGTAACGCATTGGATGCAAACCGTGAAGCGGCAACCGCTGGCTGCGACCGGGGTACTGTTACTCACCGGCTTCGTTCTCTGCGCTATCTTCGCCCCGGTCCTTGCCCCCGCCGACCCGGCAAAACTCGACCTGCTCGAGAGACTGCACGGCCCATCCTTCGCACACTGGTTCGGCACCGATGAAGTCGGCCGCGACATCCTCTCCCGCACCCTCTACGGCGCGCGCATCTCGATGGTCGTCGCCATCAGCGTCGTCGGGCTCTCCCTCTCCATCGGCATGGTGCTTGGCGCGCTCGCCGGCTTCTACGGTGGATGGACCGATACGGTCGTCAACATCTACGTCTCCAACGCCTTCCTCGCACTCCCCGGCATCCTGCTAGCCATCGCCTTCGTTGCTTTCCTCGGGCCCGGCCTCGGCAACCTCATCCTCGCCCTCGCCATCTCCGGCTGGGTCGGCTACGCGCGGCTGGTCCGAGCCCAGGTGATGGCCATCAAAGAGCGCGAGTTCGTCGAGGCAGCACGTGCGCTCGGCGCCTCCGATCTCCGCGTCATCTGCCGCCACATCCTCCCCAACATCCTGCAACCCCTCATCGTCCAGGCCGCCGTCGGCATGGCTGGCGCCGTTCTCGCCGAAGCCACGCTCAGCTTTCTCGGCCTAGGCATCCCTGCCCCCGCCGCAAGCTGGGGATCGATGCTCAACGACGGCCGCTCCCACCTCTTCGACTCGCCGCACCTCGTCTTCTTCCCTGCCCTGGCCGTTATGCTCAGCGTGCTCTCGTTCAACTTCATCGGCGACGCCCTGCGCGACTACCTCGACCCCCGAACCAGGCCAGGCTGACCCAGCCAGCAACCGAAGCGACCCGGAGGGAACCTGCGTCTGTCTGTCTCACCCCAAAATCCTGTCACGAGAGTGAAGCGTAGGGATCCCCGCATTCGGCTTGCTCTTGCCCTTCCTTCTGTCATTCCCGAAAGGAAACCTGCGGCTGCCTTCGGACTCCGTCCCCAACAAACTGTCATCCTGATCGAAGCTTCCCGAAGCCCCACCGCGAGAAGCGCAGCCGAAGGACCTGCGTTTCGGTGGTAAGCCTCTCTGCCCCACCAGCCAGCAGCAGCCTCGCGTATGCTTGCCTCTGAGGTTCATGGAGCACGCATGCGCAAGAGCATCGTTACACCCAACATCGTTCCCGCCGTCCCCATCGGCGATCTCTGGCGCGAGCTCGAGCGCATCGCGCGCGTCGAGATGACCTCTGAGGACGAGGCTTTTCCCATCGAGAACGCTATCGGCAAGAAGGCTACAACCGGCTGGAAGGCCTCGAGCACCGGGCCACAGGTCATCCGGCTTCACTTCGATGAGCCGATCGCCATCAAACGCATCCAGATCCACTTCGTCGACCGTACAGCAGAGCGCTCGCAGGAATTCGCCATCCGCGTCAACGGCGAAAATGGCGCCATGCGCGAAGTAGTTCGCCAGCAATGGAGCTTTAGCCCCGGCGGAGCGACCGAAGAACTCGAAGACTACAGCCTGGCCCTCACCGGCGTTACCGTACTCGAGCTGCAGATTGACCCCGACCGCAGCCACAACCCCGCCGACAGCCAGAGTTACGCTACCCTGATGAGTCTCAAGATCGCCTAACTCCTTAGGAGTCGCTATGCTCGTTGGTGTCCTATCCGACTCACACGGCCTTCTGCGTCCCGAGGCCCTCACCGTCCTTGGCGAAGCGAAGGTCGACCACATCCTCCACGCCGGCGATGTAGGCGACTTCAGCATCCTTGAAACGCTCCGGACGATCGCCCCCGTCACCGCCATTCGCGGCAACATCGACCTGCATGGCCCCTGCGCCGAGCTTCCGGCAACCGAAGCCGTCGAACTCGACGGAGTCCTCTTCTACCTGGTCCACTCGATTCGCGACCTCGACTTGGATCCGGTCGCCGCCACCGTATCGGCCGTTATCAGCGGCCACTCGCACCAGCCCGGGTTCGAAATCCGCAAAGGCGTCCTTTACCTGAACCCGGGCAGCGCAGGCCCACGCCGCTTCAAACTGCCCATCACCCTGGCTCTGGTCCAGATCACCGGCGGAATCCTGACCCCAAGGCTGATCCCGCTCCTCTAAACCGGGGTCGCTGTACCACAGATCCGGGATGTTCCACGTGGAACATTCCGGACTTCCTGTGGAACATTCCGAAACCTCTGTGGATTACCGCTTGACCATCGGTGGAATGGCAATATCAAGCGTCGTGACCGTTCCGAGCGAGCTGAGCGGCGGCTTGAACTCGGCCGCGTTACCGACCACAACCGTCGCCAGCTTCGATTCGTCGATGTACTGGTTTGCCACCCGCTCGACGTCAGCCGACGTCACCTTGTCGATCCCTATCCGATACCGCTCGAGAAAGTCGCTGGGATAGCCGAAGAAGGCCAGCGTCACCTGCTCACTCAACACCTTCTCGGGCGAATCGTAGTTGAAAACGAAGGAGTTCAACACCTGCTCCTTCGCCTTGCGCAGCTCGTCGGGCGTTGGCGGAACGGTCTTCAGCCGGCCGATCTCCGCCATCATCGCCTTGGTCGCCTCGACCGTACTCTCACTCTTTGTCCCTGCACCCACATAGAACATCCCCGGATGGTCGTAGGAAGCGCCAAAGCTGCCGCCGACATCGTAGGCGAGTCCGAGCTTCGTCCGCACATTCTGAACCACACGCGACCCGAAGCCGCCCGAGAAGACCTGGTTCATCACATCGAGCGCGTAGTAGTCCGGATTATCCTCGGTCGTCCCCAGCCCGACGATGTAGACGTTCGACTGGTCGATGTCCGTCTTTTCGGCCAGGTAAACGCCGGGCTTTGGCCCCGGGAAGGTCAGCTTCGCCGTCTGAAGTGGCGTGCCCTTCGCGAGCGGCTCGAAGACAGCGCGCAGCTTTGCCTCCATCGCCGCGCTGTCGAAGTCGCCTGAGACGGCAACGATCATGTTGTTCGGGACGACGGTCCGCTCGTGCCAGGCCTTCAGGTCATCGATCCCGACTGCTTCAATCGTCGCGAACTCCGTCTCGCGGCCGTACGGGTTGTTCTTGCCATAGACCAGCTGGACGGCCTCGCGGCCGGCAATGGCGCTGGCATCGTCATTGCGACGAGCAATGCTTGCTTCGGTCCGGCGCTTCGCCAGCTGCAGCTTGTCCTGCTTGAAGTCTGGGTGCAGCAGCAGGTCAATCGTGATGCCGAAAACACTGTTGAAGTCGCCCTTGAGGCTCGACCAGCTGACCGAGCTCGTCGCCTGCCCACCGCCGGTCTCGACCGTTGCCGCCTTTGCGTCCAGCAGGTCATCGAGCGCGTCACCGCTCATCTTGGCCGTGCCGCTCGTCCGCCACGTCTGGCCATAGAGCGAGACCATGCCGACCTTTGCCGCCGGTTCGTCCCGGGCGCCACCACGGATGACGATCCGGCCGTTGATGAACGGCAGCTCCCGATCTTCGGCCAGCATGATGATAAGCCCATTCGGCAGCTCGATCCGCCTCGGCTGGATTGGTTTGAACTCGTGCAGCGGGGGGATGGCGATCCGCTTCCAGGGTTGCGAGGATGTATGAGCCGGCGCGTTCTGAGCCAAAGCGGGGCTGGCCGCCAGTGCAGCGCCGAGAGCGAGAACCATCAGCTTCGCGGAAGTGGGGTTCACTTCGCACCTCCCGGGCCAGGCATCGCGGGCGCGGCGGCCACCGTTTCGATGCGGGCGGTGGTTCGGTTGTTCTCGACAAAGATCTTGTTCGCTACCCTGCGTACGTCGGCCTTCGTCACCTTGTCCACCTTATCCAGGTCGCGGAACATCTGCCGCCAGTCGCCGAAGCGCAGCTGGTAGTCGGCAAGGGTGTGGGCGAGCCCATCGTTATCAGCAAGACCGCGCAGCATGTCGGCCTTGGCGCGTGTCTTATACCGCTCGAGCTCGGCGTCGGAGATGTCTTCGGTCTTCAGCTGGTCGAGTTCCTTCTCGATTGCCACACGCATCTCGTCATCCGTGTGCCCGGGCAGCGGCACGGCGTAGACGGCGAACATGCCGGGAAACTTTTCGCCGGGATAGCCGCTGAAGCCCTGCGCGGTCTGCGCGATGCGTTGATCGCGGACCAGGCTTCGGTAGAGCCGCGCCGTGCGCCCATTCGAGAAGACGTCGGAGATGGCGTCGTACACGGCGTCGTCCGGGTCGAGGTAGTCCGGCTTGTGGTAGCCCTCGATGTAGAACGGTTGCGAGGCATCGTGCAGCGTAACGTACTTTTCTGAGGTCTGCGGCGGTTCGACGGTCGTCATCGGCTCGGGCTTCGGTCCTGCGGCGATGGAGGCGAAGTACTTCTCAAGAATCGGCATGGCCGTGCTCGCTTTCACATCGCCGACAACCGCGATCACGATGTTTGCGGGTACGTAATACTTTTTGTGGAAGGCCTCGGCCTCGGTAGCGGTGACCTGGCTGATCTCGCTCTCCCAACCCACACCGCTCCGGCCATAGGGATGGGCGACATACGCGGTGGCTAGAAATTGCTCCAGCATGCGGCCGACGGGTGAGGAGTCGATGCGCATGCGGCGCTCCTCCTGCACGACGTCCCGCTCCTTGTAGAACTCGCGCTCGACAGGATGGCCGATGCGCTGGCTCTCGAGGTAGGCCCACAGCTCGAGGCGATTGGAGGGCATGCTCCAGAAGTACTGCGTGGAATCCTCAGACGTCGATGCGTTGATTCCCACCGCGCCGTTCTGCTCGGCGATCTCGGAGAACTGGTTCGGGATGACGAACTTCTGCGCCGCTGCCTGAGCATCTTCGAACGCCTTGTGGAGCTCAGCCAGTTTCGCCTTATCCTGCCCGACGCGCTTGCGGAACTCTGCGTCGTACGCCGCATAGGCGACCTCTACCTTGGCGAGGGCCATCTTCTCGGCGGGGTAGTTGGTCGTGCCGACCTCGGTCGATCCTTTGAAGGCCATGTGCTCGAACATGTGGGCCAGGCCGCTCGCACCCTGGGGGTCGTTGGCCGAGCCGGCATCGACCTCGGTATAGAAGCTGAAGACGGGCGCTTCGGGCCGCTCACAGACGATGAGCGTGAGGCCGTTCGGGAGTACCTTAACCGTGGTTCGCTTCTCGAAGCTGGCCAGATCCTGCGCCTCGAGCGCACGGCCAATGCCGATGGCGAGCGCAAGCATTCCTAGTAGACGTACCCACCTCGAGCTGAAATACGGCAAGCGAACCCTCCAGACAGACCAGTCTTAACCATAACTGAAGCGTGAGTCGCATCAGGGCTGGCCTGTTCCTGTAC
>CAXTLS010000089.1:0-10414 GCA_964245235.1 uncultured Acidobacteriaceae bacterium | reverse complement strand
CTCAACCGCGCCCAAATTCAGAGCCGCCGATCCGTAGCTACAAATCTGTAGTTATAGTACTACAAATCTGTAGCTACAATGACCCTTTTTATAACTACAGATTTGTAGTACTTATTGGAATCCGTCACACGCAGCATACCCATGCCACCCCCGCTGGAGCGGAAGAATGTCAAGCCAAGGCACCTACACAGCGACCGTAAACGAGTCCTCGCTCCGGGTGACGGCACGGTACATTGTGTCCCGTTCAAACGGCTCACGCCCTGCCTCGGTGATCAGCCGCATCAGCCCCTCGCGCCGCATCCCCTGCGGTGTGGTTGCGCCCGCATCGTGATAGATCTTCTCCTCAATCACCGTTCCGTCAATGTCATCCGCCCCGAAACGAAGCGCAATCTGCGCCATCTTCGGCGACACCATCTGCCAGTAGCTCTTGATATGAGGGAAGTTATCCAGCATCAGCCGCCCCACCGCAATCTGCTTGATATCCATCATCCCGGTCGTCTTCGGGATGTGCCCCAGCGCCGTATGCTCGGGATGGAAGGCCAGCGGGATGAACGTCTGGAAGCCGCCCGTATCGTCCTGCACCGCCCGCAGCTTCACCAAGTGGTCGACCCGATCCTCGTCATTCTCCACATGCCCATACAGCATCGTCGCATTCGACCGCAGCCCCATCCGGTGCGCCAGCCGCGCCGTGTCCAGCCACTCCCCACCATCAATTTTGTGGTCGCAGATGATATGCCGTACCCGGTCCGCGAAGATCTCGGCACCGCCGCCAGGCATCGAATCGACCCCCGATTCCTTCATTTTGCCCAGCGTTTCCGCGATCGTCATCTTGCCGCGCTTCGCCAGGAACGCCACCTCAACCATGGTGAACGCCTTCACGTGCACCTTCGGGAAGCGAATCTTCAGCCCCCGCACCAGGTCCATGAAATAGTCAAACGGCAGATCCGGATGCAGCCCACCGACGATGTGAAACTCCGTCACCGCCTCCGTGTACCCCGAAGCAGCCGTCTCCCATGCCTCCTCGAGCGCCATCGTATAGGTGCCGGCCTCGCCCTTCTTCCGCCCAAAAGCGCACAGCCGGCACGACGCCACACAGACATTTGTCGGGTTGATGTGCCGGTTTACATTGAAGTACGCGGTGTTCCCGTGCAGCCGCTCCCGCACCAGGTTGGCCAGCCAGCCTACGGCAAGAATGTCGCCACTCCGATACAGTGCGACGCCATCCTCGAAGCTCAGCCGCTCACCACGCTCGACCTTTGCCGCGATCGGAACCAGCGCCTGGTCGTCCGTTTCAAAGGAATGTTGTGGACGCCGTACTGCTCCAAAGCCGCTCATAGCTTCATTCTATTCCTTGAGCAGACCAGCGAGGTCGGCTAGGGCCGGACACTCTCCGCCGAATTCACCATGCGTGGCTGCAACACGACACCATCAAAAGGAGTTACTCCAAGCAGGTGATCGCCCACAGGACGGATGAAGCGAAGATTCCACCCCGTGTCCCAGAAGGTGACCTTTTTATCCGGTAGATGCACCGAGAAGGCGATCGTTCCCCGGCCACCGTTCGTGATCAGGACGCGGTCAGCCTGCGCGTCGTAATAGACGCTGTTGACGTCGTTGACGAAGAGGCCCGGCAGCATCTGCCAACTTGCTCCATCGTCGGCGGAAAGAAAGATCCCTTCGCGCCCCCCGGCCCAGATGCCTCCATCACCATCCACGGCGACGGTCGTCAGTTGGCTCAACTCGGCCGGCGGAGTGATTGATTTCCAGCTCTGCCCGGCGTCTTTCGAAAGCTTGATCGTCCGCAATCCGGCGGCAACAATCTCGGATCGCGCGCTCGCCATGAAGTACAGCTCATCTCCAGGAAATCCCTCGACAGCCTTCCACGAGGCCCCTGAAGTGCCACTCATCAGCAGCCCCTGCGAGCTGACCGCGAAGACCGAATCGTTGCTCACAGCCATCGCGTACACGGCGCCATCAAACGCCTTCATCACGACCGTCGGCTTTCTAACAATGGACTTCCTCGCTTCCTTAACGCGGACCGACCGGCCCGCACCGGCAGGCTTGGCGACAGCACTGGTATGCGGTGCGGTCGTCGCCGGGGTCTTCTCGAAGGCGACATCGGCAACTCGGCCCCAGACTCCATCCTTCAGACGGTAGATGCCATGCCCCGTTCCCGCAAGAATCGTTCCGTCAGGCGCCTGTCCGAGGCTGAAGATGTCGCTGCCGGTCAACCCCGAGCTCTCCTGGGTCCAGCTCAAGCCACCATTCTCGCTGTAAAAGACTCCGCCCCACTGCTTGTCATTCAGCACGCCAACGTAGACCGTGGCCGGATGTTGTGCGTCGGCAACAAAGGAGGAGAGATGACGCGCGGAGAAGCCCTTGTTCGAGGATCGAAAGCTGGATCCACCATCGTCACTCGCGAGCACGCCCTGCCGGTCCGTCGCCACCAGCATCTTGTGCGTGTCGGTCGGGTCGATGTAGATGTCGTTTACGATCACATCCGCCCCGGTCATGCGGATCCAGATTTTGCCGGCATCTCCCGTCCGATAGAGGCCTTCCGTCGTTCCGGCAAAGACAACGTCGCGGTTCTTAGGATCCTGCATCAGCACACGTGTACGGCGCGCTTCCGACGGAATGCCCTCTACCTTCTGGAAACGTGCTCCGGCACTCTCACTCTTGTAGATTCCTGAGCAGGCACTGGCGTACACCGTGCTGGGATGAGCCTGGTCGACGATGATTGAAAACACATCCGAGTCGTCGATGACGCCTTCTTTAATGCTGCTCCATTTCGTACCGCCGTCAGTCGTCTTCCATGGCAGGTGCCAGGTTCCCGCGTAGATAATCTTCGGATCCACGGGGTCAATGGCGACGGACTCCACCTCGTGGATCTCCATACTGTGCTCGGGGCTGATTGGCGCCCAATGCTCACCGTTATCGTCCGACCGGCGCACTCCGGTCAGCGTGCCGGCGACCCAAACCTTGGGGTTGGACGCAGACTCGGCAAGCGCGCGGATGGATTGCCCTTGCATGGTCGACCGGCTCGCCCACGTTTGGCCTCCGTCATTCGAGACATAAAGCCCGCCGTCCGGTCGCGTCAGAATCCAGGCGCCGACAACAATGTGCTTCGGATTCGCCGTGTCGACCAGGATGCTATCGAGGACAAGGTCGTCGCGACTGCCGACCTTCGCCAACCGCTTCCACTCCTGGCCCTCATCATGGGATTCATACATCCACCCCGTCGAGGTTCCCAGAAAGAGATGCGTGTGGTCGGTAGGATCAACCGCGAACGCGCGTACATCGCCGCCGTCCGGACCGAACGGAAACCAGGAGACAGCGTGGCTTGAAGCACTGAGAACCAGCAGGATGAGAGCGAGAAGGGTAAGGCGGCCCTTTGAAACAAAAATCAACATTATTTATCCAGTCATTACAACTATAACCCCGGACGCCTGGAACTCCGGGTGTCATTCAGCACAAAGGCCGACTGGGTAGGTACCCAGTCAGCCTTTGTGTTCGTACTACGTCGAGACTACTTTTTGTGACGCTTTCTGGTTGTGGTTGGCTTGGCTACGACTGCGCTCTCGTCGACCGTGGTCAGGGAACCGGTATCCAGAGTGGCACCCGAGGGGACCAGCGTTGTGGTGACCGTCTTGCCATTATCGGTGCCGGTGTAGACCGAGACACGCGATGCATCGACGCCCTTGTCTCTAACGAGGTAGGCCTTCGCATTGACGGCACGCTCAGCAGCAACCTGCTTGCCCGTCTTCTCAGAGCTTGCAGCGTTTCCAACCAGAGCAACCTTCGCATCGGAGGTACGCTGCAGATTCAGAGCGATGTCATCCAGGCAGGCCTTCGCTTCGTTGTTGACACGCGCCGGACGGCGAGGATCGCGATCGAAGTTGAGCGAGCACAGGTTCGAGGTGGCAACATGCGGAGCCGGCGGCGTATTGATCGTAACCGTCGTTGTAGCGGATGCAGTCTGACCCTTGTCATCGACCACATTGCAGGTGATGGTAATCGTGCCAGGAGCGGCGCCGGCGGTCGACAACATTGCCGTCGAGGAAGTACCGCTGATCGAGCCAGACGTCGAGCTGTAGCTGTAGGTCAGAGGCCGATTCTGCGGGCTAACTGCGCTCGCTGTGATCGTCGAAGAATCACCCGGGCTCACAGTGGAAGGATTCGCCGAGCAGCTGATGGTTGGCGGCTCGAAGGCCTTGACCGTGTATTGCACAGTGCAATCCGCCATCTCGACAGGCTTTGCACCCTCGGTCACATGACCTCGCACCGTGTAGGTTCCGGCGGCAGCGGACTTGGTATCAATGGTCGCCGTAGTGGACGTGCCATTGATCGTACCGCCATCTGCGGTCCAGGTGAAAGTCGCGGTCTTCTTCGGACTCAGGTTAAGTGCCGTACCGGTGACCGTGATGGGGTCCCCAGGATAGACGGTCGAAGGGCTGACCGCGCAGGAGTAGGTGACGGGCGGTGGCGGAATGATGCTGCCGAAGTGCGTAACGATCCCGGTGCTCAACTCTGCAGCGCCGATGTTGGCACGCCCGCCAAGTTCACCAACCTGTGCATTGGCCGGCCCGAAGTCGGCATGAACATAGCGGTAATCAGCCTGGAAGAGGCGAAGTGAGAAACGGTTGTTGAAAAATGGCAAATCGTAGTCCATACCGCCGCCTACTGCGAGCGTCGGACCCCAGACATTATTGTTGTAGTAGACCGGGTTCGGGCCGACGCCAGTCTCGTCATTGTGATTCGGACCACCGATCCGCACACCCCCAGCATTTGCGTGGGCGAACAGCGTGTAGTTCTGCATATGCGCACGGAAGATTGGACCAGCGGATCCTGTGTAGAGCTGATCATTTTGGCCGTTCGGATGACCAACCACGGCCAGTTCCATACCGAAATACTTATTAAAGTAGTAGGCACCACTTAGAGTCCCGCCGTAATCGACTGACGAGTACGCGATACCCGCAGGCTTCACCATGCCGTGGGCACCGTAATACGAGTAGCCAACAAATACGTCGACGCGCGAAAGGTTAGGCCCGACCGGGGCGGTTGTGCTGGGTGTAGTCTGTGCACCAAGGCCTGCAGCTCCAAGGCTGACTGCACATGCAGCCAGTACAAACCGGCCTAGACTCTGAAACGGGCGATAAACCATTCGACTGTCCTCCAATGAAGTTGTTAACGGCCACGGGTGCTGATTCAGCCCCGCGATAATTTCTTTCTGATGCGCCAAATTTTACCGCAGCATTTGTTAAGTCTCGCGAACAAAATGATAGCTGCGAATCGATCGATGAGAATTATGGATCATTTCGGTCCATACATCGTATGTTCTCTTGCTTGGAAGTAACTGTATAGCGTTAAGAACTTTTCCGACTACACTAAATTCAACGTCTTGCGCAGCGTCCCACGCTCCTGCTGTATCTTCTCCTGCAAAAGGGTGATTGCGTACAGCAGTTGCTCGGGCCGTGGCGGGCAACCAGGAACATAGATATCGACCGGGATAATCTGGTTTACCCCCTGGAGCAGGGCGTAATTGTTGAAGACGCCACCCGATGTGGCGCACGCCCCCATCGAGATCACCCACTTCGGCTCAGGCATCTGCTCATACAGCCGCCGAATGACTGGCGCCATCTTCTGGGAGACGCGCCCGGCAATGATCATCAGATCACTCTGACGCGGCGAAGGCCGAAACACCTCGGCACCGAAGCGTGCGATATCATACCGCGATCCACCCATCGACATCATCTCGATAGCGCAGCACGCCAGACCAAACGTCATTGGCCAGACTGAATTCTTACGCACCCAGTTGACGGCTGCATCGAGCGACGCAAGCACGATCCCCTCAGGCTGGTCATAGCCCCAGTTGACCTCCTGCAGCTTCTCCTGATTCTTCCCGAAGCTGTCGAGCGTGCCAAAGAAATAACGGTCGTTCTTCGCGGGGACAGAGGTGGGCCGACCGCTGCTACTCGTTTCGCTGGGTGAAGAGCTCATAAGAACAATATATAGAACACATGTCAGGATAGAGCTACGTTTTATGCAGCCATTAGTACTGATGTGCGTTTCATCGACAAGGTTGGTTATCTGTAACAATTAGCAGTTGTTAGGCGCATGCGGTTCCGTAACCGCGACCACGACGCTCCGCCTGCATTTGCTTGCTCAACGAGCGTTCTCCTTCATCGCTCCCATCAGCCACATCCGCAGGCCTCTCTCCTCACCCTCGTCCAGTTTGGCGCCATCTCTCGTCAGGTAGAAGACGTCGATTGCGGTCTCGCCCTCTGTATCAATCAACGCCACTTCGATATTGCAGCCATGAGCCGCCAGTGTCAGGCTCAGCGCCCGCAGCAGCCCCGGCACATCCTGGGCTACAACCTGAAGCAGCGTGCTGTGCGACGAGGCATCATCGTCGAAATCGACCTTCGGCTCCACAATCACCTTGGGCGCCTTGCGACGCGCCCGCCGCCTCCCGCTGAGCAGCTTCTCGAGCGACGTTCCGTTCGTCAGGACATCGTGAACGCTCTTCACAAAGGCGCCATGCTCCGACGCGTTCATCTCCAGCGTCCGAAAGCTGTCGATAAACCGGAAGCTGTCCACCACGATCCCCTGGCGATTCGAGAATGCATCCGCCGTGACGATGTTCATGCCCCACGCCGCAAGCACGCCGGCCATGGTCGCGAACAGCTGAGGCCTATCGAGCGTCACCAGCGTGATCTCGCTCATTCCCGGTGCATGGTGAAATTCCAGCTGCAGCGCGTCGTCGCGGAAGCGCGTCGTCATCTCGAAGTGTGCCTGCACCTGCGCCGGCGTCCTGGTGCGCAGATAGCGTTCCGGAAACCCTTCCAGGTAAGCCTTTACCTCCGCCCGCCGCCCCGGCAATCGAGCCGCCACACGATGGACCAGTTCGCTCTCGGCATGGACACTGACTCGCTCGTCGTCGACACTCCGGTCGAGATAGTTCGAGGTTGCGATGTACAACCGCCAGATATTCTCAGCCTTCCACGGCGTCAGCGCGTCCGGATGCACGGCGTTAATGTCCGCATAGGTAAAGAGCGTCAGCATGCGCAGGGCCTCAGGCGTCATTACCTTGCCTGCAAAGGCACGCACCGTCTCCGCATCGAAGATGTCCCGCCGCAGTGCTGCCGACATCTCCAGGTGGTTTTCGATCAGGCCCACCACCAGCCCGCTCTCGTACGCGTCAAGCTCCAGCCGTCCGAGCACACTCCGGGCCATGCGCGCGCTCTCCTTCGAGTGTTCGCCAGTGCTCCGGCCCTTGCCCGTATCGTGCAGCAGCGCGCCCAGGTAAAGCAGCTCGGGATGAGGAATATCCCGCAGGATCGCGCTGAACTTCGACGTCCACTCCGCCATCGGCCCGCTCTGTGCACCCTCCAGCTCATGCAGCGTGTCGATCACCACGAAGGTGTGCTCGTCCACCGTGTAACGGTGATACGCGTCCCGAATCACCAGCGCGTCGATGCCGTGAAACTCCGGAATCAGCAGCTCCAGAATACCCAGCGCATGCATCGCCCGCAGCGTGTCCCCGGCATAGCGCCCGGTCAGGATGCGCCTCAGCGGATGCCAGAGTGCCGGCCCCTCCTCCAGGTGCCCCGAGAGCAGCGGCAACGCCTGCGAAAGCCGCTCCTCCGAGGCCTGCCCTAACACGCCGCCGGTCTCGGCAATCGCCGCAAACGCATGCAGAACCACGTCAGGATCATGTGCCGGATCGCTGCCCTCCCCCGCCGCTTCAAGCGCCACGCGGCCCTGCTCCACCTGGTAGCCATGACCGGCTGCTTCCGGTCCGCGGCGCAGCCGGACCGATCGGAACCGGCTCAACCTGCCCGCCGGCAGCTGCACCAGCTCCAGCATCTGCGTTATCCGCCGCTCCACGCTGCGCGCATGGCGGAAGTAGACGCGCATCCAGTAAGCCGCATCCGCCCCGCTGCCCGCGCCATTTCCCGCCCCGCTGCCCGGCCCATAGACCAGCCCGATCCCGGTAGCCGCGGCAGCATCCTGCGCCTGCCAGTCCAGCGTGTTATCGTCCCGCTCGTGTCGATAATGCAGAAAGCAGCGCACCCGATAAAGGAAGTCAACCGC
Source organism: uncultured Acidobacteriaceae bacterium (assembly GCA_964245235.1). GTDB lineage: Bacteria > Acidobacteriota > Terriglobia > Terriglobales > Acidobacteriaceae > Edaphobacter. The sequence goes on along the minus strand of CAXTLS010000089.1, from coordinate 2,323 downwards.
CTCGCGAAACTCCTCTTCAACGACCGACCCCGGATGAAAGCCCGGCTCCGACTCCTGCCGCTGCACCTCGCGCAGCAGCGCGATCCACGCGCAGACATGCACATCCCGCAGGCCGCCCGGACAATCCTTGATATTCGGCTCCAGGTGAAAGAGCGTGTCGCCATACTTCGCGTGGCGAGTCTGCGTAATTTCCACCAGCCGCCCCAGGATCGCCGCCTCATCCCGCCGCAGCAGTTTCGGCAGCGCCAGCCCGGTCACGCGCTCATATACTCCCGCATCTCCGGCAAGCTGGCGATGATCGAGCAGCGCCAGCGTAAATTCCGCCACATCCGGATCAAACCGTTCGCATTCAATCGCCCGGCGCGTCGTCGGCGAGACCCGGATACCGTAGTCCCACAGGTCCTGGCTGATCCGCCGTATCGAATCCTTGACGTCTTTCTCCGCCACCTTCCCATCCAGCAGGAAAAGCAGGTCGACATCGGAGTAGGGGAACAGCTCTCGTCGTCCGTACCCGCCCACCGCAAGCAGCGCGACGCCCACACCCAGCCGGGCGTTCTGCTTCACGGCCTGCAGCCACAGGCCTTTTACCAGCTCATCGATCGCCAGCGCCCGGGCGGCGATTGTTGCACGCCCCGAAGCCCCGGTCTCGAACGCGCCGCGAATCTCCAGCATCCTCCGCTGATATCGGCCGCGTATCCCGGTGTGTGGGTCTTCGTTCGTCTGCATGATTTGCCGTGAAGAACCTCAAGCATACAAGCGGTCGTTCCTGAGCCGGTACGCCGGAATCCGGCAGCCTAGAGCCGTGCTACAGCGCGATCTCGCCCCGCTCATCGTTCCGGATGCGGATCGCTTCATCAATCTTCGAGACAAAGATCTTGCCGTCGCCGATCTTGCCCGTCCGTGCCGACGAGATGATCGCCTGGATCGCCGGCTCCACCATCTCGTCTGACACCACCAGCTCCAGCTTCACCTTGGGCAGCAGGTCGACCGAGTACTCCCGCCCGCGATAAAACTCCGTGTGCCCCTTCTGCCGGCCGTGGCCCCGCGCCTCGAGGATCGTCATTCCAGAGACGCCCACCTCCACCAGGGCGTCCTTGACCGCGTCCAGCTTCGAAGGCTGAATCACCGCTTCAATCTTCTGCATCTCGTTCCGCCTCTCGCAACCTGTTCGTCTGATGCCGATCCGCGCGACAAAAGGCTTAGTGTGCCCAGTCGTAGCCTTCTTCACCATGCTGCGATAGATCCAGTCCTTCGCGCTCCTGCTCTTCGCTGACCCTCAGACCGATCACCTTATCGACGACAAAAAGAATGATAAGCGTTCCCACGATCGATAGGGTCCACGCAATGGCAATTCCCACGAACTGGTTCAGCACCTGATGGCCGTTCCCCTCAAGCAGGCCCGTCGCCTTGCCCGCACCAAAGATCGGATTGATGGCGCTGTTGGCGAACACGCCGGTCAGCACCGCACCGATCGTTCCCCCCGCACCATGCACGCCAAAAGCATCGAGCGAATCGTCATAACCGAAGGCGGCCTTCACCTTCACCACCATCAGGTAGCAGCACACGCCGACAATCAGGCCGATCCACAGCGCCGACATCGGCGTTACAAATCCGGCCGCCGGCGTAATCCCTACCAGCCCGGCCACCGAACCCGAGATCGCTCCCAGCGCCGAGACCTTGCCCTGCCGCAGCCACTCCGCCGCGCCCCAGCCGATTGCCGCAGCCGCCGCCGCAAAGTGCGTCGCCACGAACGCCGACGTCGCCAGCGTACCCGCGCCCAGCGCGCTGCCGGCGTTGAAGCCGAACCAGCCCACCCACAGCAGGCAGGCGCCAATAAAGCTCAGCACGACCGAGTGTGGCGGCATCGGCACCTTCGGGTACCCGAGCCGCTTGCCCAGGTACAGCGCCGTCACCAGCGCCGACACACCCGACGTCACATGCACCACCGTCCCGCCGGCGAAATCCAGGCAGGGAAACCGCCCGCCCAGCGAAGCATTCAGCAGGCCGCCCTTGCCCCACACCATGTGCGCCATCGGGCTGTAGACGAGGAAGGCCCAAAGCACCATGAACACCAGCATCGCCGAGAACTTCATCCGCTCGGCAAACGCACCGGTAATCAGCGCCGGCGTGATGATCGCAAACATCAGCTGATAGACCATGAAGGTCTGGAGCGGTATGGTCGCCGCGTAATCCTTGTCGGGCACCAGCCCCACCCCGTGCAGAAACGCATTGTGCAGCCCGCCGATAAACGCGTTCCCCGAGCCGAACGCTAGCGAGTACGTCACCAGCCCCCAGAGCACCGTGATCACCGCCATCATCGCGA
>CAXTLS010000088.1:0-10786 GCA_964245235.1 uncultured Acidobacteriaceae bacterium | reverse complement strand
AGGCTGGACTGCATGCGATACTTAGGCTTACATGTACAAGCGAGTTCTGCTCAAACTCTCAGGCGAGGCCCTGGCGGCTGGTCGCGGCTTCGGCATCGACGCAGTGTTCATCCATAAGGTGGCCGAGGAGATTACCGACATCCATGCGATGGGCTGCGAGATCGCCATCGTCGTCGGCGGCGGCAACTTCTTCCGCGGCGTGGCGCAGCAGGCGATTGATATGGATCGCGTGGCGGCGGATCACATGGGCATGCTCTCGACCGTCATCAACGCCATCGCGCTTCAGGACGCGATCGAGAAACGCGGGCCGTTCTGCCGGGTCATGTCCGCGATCGAGATGCACGAGGTTGCCGAACCCTATATTCGGCGCCGCGCCATCCGGCACCTGGAAAAGCGCCGCGTGGTGATCTTCGCCGGCGGCACCGGCAACCCGTACTTTTCGACCGACACAGCCGCGGCGTTGCGGGCGATGGAGATTCGCGCGGACATTCTTCTTAAGGCCACCTCGGTCGACGGCATCTACACCGCCGATCCCAAGCTTGACGCGACTGCGACCAAGTTCGAGACCATCTCCTACACGGAGATTCTGCAGCGCAACCTGCGGGTGATGGACACCTCCGCCGTTTCGCTCTGTCGCGACAACAGAATGCCCATGATGGTCTTCTCCATGCGGGAGGAGGGCAACATCAAGCGTGTGGTCGGCGGCGAGCCGCTCGGCTCGCTGGTCACGCCATAGCATTTGCGCGGGGATGTGTTGGTGCTTTCAACGTGGGCGCAGAAGGCGAACACTTTCGCATCCGGCACGGCATCCGTGCCGATAGAGTGAGTTCATGGCAGCAGCGACTGACACGACGGGCGTTGACGAGCGAAGGCTCTACGCGAAGATCACCTGGCGCCTGATCCCTTACATCTTCGTGCTCTACATTCTGGCCTACCTTGACCGCGTCAATGTGGGTTTCGCGGCTCTGGAGATGCAGCACGATCTTCACCTTTCAGACACAATCTATGGAACCGGTGCAGGCATTTTCTTTCTGGGCCAGGGCCTGTTTGATCTTCCCAGCAATCTGCTGCTGGGCAAGGTGGGCCCTCGGCTCTGGATCGCCCGGATCATGATCACATGGGGCATCATCGCCAGCTGCATGAGTCTGGTGAAGGGTGCGCACTCGTTCTACATGATGCGTTTCTTTTTGGGCGTGAGTGAGGCCGGCTTTTTTCCCGGCATGATCCTCTACCTGACGTACTGGTTTCCGTCGAAAGAGCGCGCGCGCGCGGTGGCGAAGTTCATGACAGCGACCTCGCTTGCCGGTGTCGTCGGCGCGCCGCTCTCCAGCTTCCTGCTGACGCTTGAGGGGCGTGGCGGATTGCATGGCTGGCAGTGGCTCTTCCTTGTGGAGGGGATTCCCACCATCCTCGGCGGCATCTCCGTGCTGTTCTACCTGCGCGATCATCCGGACGACGCACCGTGGCTCTCGGATCCGGAGAAGAAGTTCCTGGACGACGAGCTGGAGAAGGATCGCAAGGCCGGGGGCGCGGAGGCGAACCACAAGCTGCTGGACGCATTCAAAATGCCGATGGTCTGGCTGCTCGCCGGCATCTTTCTGCTGGACCAGATCGGCGTGTACACGGTGAACCTGTGGATGCCGCTGGTGCTGAACAACATCGTCCACCCCGGGGCGGCGGCGGCAAAGGCGATCAGCGGTGGAGCCGCGAGCCAGATCGCCCGTTACGCCACGCTTCCGTACATCGCCGCCGCGATCTTCACCGTCGTGGTTGGCTGGTCGAGCGATCGCCTGCGCGAACGGCGCTGGCACATGATCCTGTGCCTGGTGCTGAGCGCGATGGGGTTCACAGGGGCGGCGGTAGCCCACTCCCTGCTTCTGGCACTGAGTGCGTTTACGGTGGCGGCGGTCGGCTACTGGAGCTTGATGGGCCCGTTCTGGGCGCTGCCGACGCGCGTGCTCGGCGGCCAGGCGGCGGCCGGCGGTGTTGCCATTATCACGATGATCGGGAGCCTCGGCGGCTTTCTGGGCCCGTACGTGACAGGCCGTTTGCACGATCTGACGAATGGGTTCTCTGTCGGCCTGTTTGCTATTGCCGGAACCGCCGTGCTGGCGGCCGGTCTGTGCGTGGCTCTTCCGGCGCGGCAGGCAGCCGAGAACGAGCAGCCGAACGAGAGCCGCTCATCGGGCTAAGCGCGTCGTGAGCGTTGGCTAGTGCGAGCCGAGCGCCTCGGCGATTTCGACTGAGGTGCGCACGCGGCCGATGATGGGGAAGATCTTTGTGATCGCAAAGGTGTGCATCTCGGGGGACACCGTCGACATGGCGTCCTCCGCGAAGACGACCTCGAAGCCCTGATCGTAGGCGGTGCGGGCGGTCGATTCCACGCCGAAGTTTGTTGCGACGCCACCCAGGATGACAGTCCGAATGCCCTTGCGGCGCAGCTGCTGCTCGAGGCTGGTGCTGTAAAAGGCGCCCCACTGGCGTTTCGCGACGAGGTGATCTGTTGCGGCGTTGTAGCCGGCCTCGGGCACGAGGTCAGAGGCTTCGGGCGGAGGCGGCGGCGCGCCGGGCTTCATCATCGGTTGATCGGCCGGAAGATGAAGGATCTCGTGAAGCAGAACGTGCACATAGAGGACGATGCCGCCTGCCTTCCGGACGTTTGCGGCCAGTTGCGCGCAGCGTGCGACCACGTCTTTGCCGGCGTGTGGCGCGAGCTCGCGGCCAACGATGCCGTGTTCGAGATCGATCAGGACGAGGGCGGTCTGCTGCGGGGTAAGTTCAAGACTCATGCTTCACGCTCCTGGATTGCCCGCGGCTGTGTTCTGCGGGACGTTCAAGAGAAGGGATGCATCTTCGGCGCCATGGATTCGAACGCGCCAGCAAACGCAGCAACAGCAGGCCCGATGCTATGCTCGAATGTCAGCAATTCAACCAAGTTGAGGGTACAGACACGATGGCGACAGCGACGATCGGACAGGACCAGGAGCAGGCGGCGAAGGGCGTGGCAAGCGAATACAAGGTGGCCGACATCGGCCTGGCGGAGTTTGGGCGCAAGGAAATCGACATTGCCGAGCAGGAGATGCCGGGTCTGATGTCGATCCGCAACAAGTACGCTCCGTCCAAGCCGCTTCAGGGCGTTCGCGTGACCGGCTCGCTGCACATGACGATCCAGACCGCGGTTCTGATCGAAACGCTGGTTGCCCTGGGCGCGAACGTGCGCTGGGCAAGCTGCAACATCTTCTCAACGCAGGATCACGCGGCGGCCGCCATCGCGGCGGCAGGCGTTCCGGTCTTTGCGTGGAAGGGCGAGACGCTCGAGGAGTACTGGTGGTGCACCGAGCAGGCGCTCGCGCACGCTAACGGCCTGGGCCCGCAGCTCGTCATCGACGACGGCGGCGACGTCACGCTGCTCCTCCATAAAGGTGTGCAGATGGAGGACGGTGACGGCTGGGTCAGGGAGCCTGCGGAGAACCAGGAAGAGGGTGTCATCAAGCAGCTGCTGCAGTCCATCGGCAAGCGGGATGCGCAGTACTTTCACAAGCTCGCGAAGGAGTGGCGCGGCGTGGCCGAGGAGACCACCACGGGAGTTCACAGGCTTTATCGCATGATGGAGCAGGGCAAGCTGCTGGTGCCGGCGATTAATGTGAACGATTCGGTTACAAAATCGAAGTTCGATAATCTTTACGGCTGCCGCGAGTCTCTGGTGGACGGCATCAAGCGTGCCACCGACGTGATGGTTGCCGGCAAGGTCGCGGTGGTATGCGGCTACGGGGATGTGGGCAAGGGTTCGGCTGCCAGCCTGCGTGGGCTCGGCGCACGCGTGGTCGTCACCGAGATCGATCCGATCAATGCGCTGCAGGCCGCAATGGAAGGTTACGAGGTCACCACGCTCGAGGAGACACTCGGCACGGGCGACATTTACGTCACCTGCACCGGCAATCTGGACATCATCACGCACGAGCATATGAAGCAGATGAAGGACCAGGCGATCGTCTGCAACATCGGCCACTTCGACAACGAGATCCAGATGGATGCGCTCAACAATGACAAGTCCGCGACGCGGCTCAACATCAAGCCGCAGGTCGATAAGTACACCTTTGCCGCCACCGGAAAGAGCCTGTTCGTGCTGGCAGAAGGCCGGCTCGTCAACCTGGGCTGCGGCACCGGTCATCCGAGCTTTGTGATGTCGAACAGCTTTTCCAACCAGACGCTGGCGGCGCTCGATCTCTGGGCGAATCGCGAGACCTACAAGATCGGCGTGTACGTGCTGCCGAAGCGGCTGGACGAAGAGGTCGCACGGCTGCACCTGGAGAAGATCGGCGTCAAGCTGACGACGCTCTCGCCGAAGCAGGCCAGCTACCTGGGCGTGAGACCCGAGGGGCCATACAAGGCGGAGACCTATCGCTACTAGCAATCTGAAGAGACATCAGGGGCTCCCACGCGGGAGCCCCTGATGTTTAACCCGGACGAAGCTGCTTCTAGCTTGATGCCGGCGAAGGCGGCGTGTAGTCGGTTGCGCTGATCACCTGCAGTCCCGGCGTCGTCACCAGTTGCTGATCGACGAGGATGATCGTCGTCACCGCACCGCCTGAATAAGGAATCAGAGCACCGGTATAGGTTGCCACGGTAGTGCCGGTCGGAATGGTTCCTGTTGGCACAATGACGATCGTATAGGTGCCGGTCGGCGCGGACACGTAGTTCTGCACCGTCCCGAAGGTGATGTTCTGCAGAAAGGGCGTCACCGCCGTAAACTTCTGGCCTTGGGGCACGAGGTAGACGTCGAGCGCGCCGACCTTGGTCGCTTCATCGATGAAGCGGAACGAGATCTGCCCTGACGGCGCCGGCTGAGCCTGATCCTTGAGCACAACCTGCTGCAGATCTGCCGCGTCGTTGCTGATCAAGACCGTGTACTGGTTCGAGTTGACGAAGGTGTTCTTGGCCGAGGCGAGCACCTGGGTGCTGCCCGCCGTATCCGCCGTAATCGTCGCGTTGCCGGCGTTGACCGCCACATACGATGTCACTGTCCCGAAGCCAAGATTCGGGACCAGCAGACCGCTGTTGATATACATGTCCAGTCCCGGCGCGTCGGGCGAGGCGTCGATGACCCGAACCTGCGAGGACGAGGTCGTATTGACGACGGCCTGGCACCCCGAAAGAAGCAGCGCCGCGGGAGCGACAGCGCAGAGCGCAAGGTGCGTGCGGCCCCGGCCCGGCGAGGACGCGAGCGACGGGACGGGCGAATCGGAGGGTGTCATTACGGAGGTCACGGTCTATGACTTACTCTATCCGATTTCCCGAGGCTCGCTTTCGAACGAAAGGGGGGTTGACGAGGTGAACCCTCTTGATTAAAGGGGATTAATCTTCAGGAAGAGACACCCGCTCCCGCTCGCCCGTACCCCCGGCTACTTCTTTGCGGCGACGCGGCTGGCGACGATTCTCTCCTTTACCTTGTCGTAGGTCGCCTGCGGCAGGATCCCGCGGCTGAGCAGTTGCGTCTTCTGCGCGTAGGGGCGGCCGTCCACGATGCGCTTCGCGTAGGCATCGCCAATACCCGGGATGCTTTTGAGCTGGTCGGGCGAGGCAGTATTGATATCGATCTTGTCGGTCGCGGCGGCGGCCTGCGCCTGAGCTTTGGCCTGGCTTGTGGACGAGGGCGTCTGGGCGTGCAGGAGCGGAAAGGCCGCAAACAAAAGAGCAACGGTTGCAAGGCGTCGGATCAGGGTCATGGGTGAAGACTCTCCTCGGGGCGGCGACGCCTTGGAGCGGCATCTGCCCGGCGAGAGAAGCGTAGCCGAGGCCGTACCCGGGGTCAATCAGAACGTACCCGGAAGCCGATCCGGAACAGCGATGCAGCAGCCTGGGCGTTTGACACGGTTCGCCAGCGGACGATACCGTAGAAGGCGATGAGCACTCGCCTCCATTACCACGGATTCCACCGTTTCCACGCTCATGGCGTGCCGGCGGCGTCTGGTGTGGCGAAGTAACTCGCTCCTCACCGATCCTGAAGAGGCCCGCCAGCGCGAGATTCGCGAGCGGGCCTTTTCTGTGCCGCTCGCACAACCGCCACCGCTCTGCTCCTGAGCCAACCCCGAGAGGCATTGATGGACACCCCCACGACCGCAGCCGCGCCGGACACTGTTCCCAGCCAGGAAAGCAGAAGCGACAGCCGCACGATCGACTTCGAGAAGATGGACGGCCTGGTTCCGGGCATGGTCCAGGATGCCCGCACCGGCGAGCTGCTGATGCTCGGTTTCCTGAACGAGACCAGTTATCACAGAACGCTCGAAACCGGCTACGTGACCTTCTGGAGCCGCACGCGACAGAAGCTGTGGATGAAGGGCGAGACCAGCGGCAACCGGCTGCGTGTGCTCAGCGCCGCAACCGACTGCGACCGTGATGCCCTGCTCTTCAAGGTGGAGGTCGAGGGCGACGGCCTGGTCTGCCATGAGGGAACGGTAAGCTGCTTCACCAAACCGATCGAGGTGGCACGATGAGCGACGCGCGGCGACTGAAACTGGGCCTTCCGAAGGGCAGCCTGCAGGAGGCGACCGTTGCCCTCTTTGAACGCGCCGGCTGGCGCATCTTCGCGAACGGCCGCAGTTACTTTCCCACGATCGACGATGACGAGATCGAGTGCATGCTCGTCCGCGCGCAGGAGATGGCCCGCTACGTCGAACAGGGCGCGCTCGACGCCGGCCTGACCGGAAACGACTGGATCCTTGAAAATCAGAGCGAGGTCGAACGCATCACCTCGCTTACCTATTCCAAGCAGAGCCGTACCCCCGTCAAATGGGTTCTCGCCGTGCCTGAGGATTCACCCTTCCAGAGGCCAGAAGATCTCGCCGGCAAAGTCATTGCGACCGAGCTCGTCGAGTTCACCAGGCGCTACTTCGCCGGCAAAAACATTTCGGTGAAGGTCGAGTTCAGCTGGGGCGCGACCGAGGTGAAGCCTCCCATGCTGGCCGACGCCATCGTTGAGGTCACCGAGACCGGCTCCTCGTTGAAGGCCAACCGCCTCCGCATTCTCGAGACGCTGATGGAGAGCGAGACGCAGTTCATCGCAAATCGAGACGCGTTCAAAGATGACTGGAAGCGCAACAAGATTGAGAACATCAGCCTCATGCTCAACGCCGCCATTGCCGCGCAGGGCCGCGTCGGGCTGATGATGAACGCCATGAAGACCGATCTGACGGACGTCCTGCACGTGCTTCCCGCGCTGAACTCCCCCACGATCTCGCAGCTCAGCGATGGCGAATGGGTCGCACTGAACACCATCCTCGACGAGCGCCTCGTGCGCGACGTGATTCCTAAACTTAAGGCCGCCGGCGCCACCGGCATTGTGGAATACCCGCTGAGCAAGGTGGTCCTTTAGCTATGTCCAAGCCGGTAGCCATCGGGAGACTTGATCTGTCTTCCTGAAGACATCAGAAATTTGCGCTCCGCTTCGTCTTTGCAATCGTTTTTTACAATCACAGCAGTGCCTGAGTCACAGGTTCCCAGCCAATGAAGATTACACTCCTCGTCGTTCTCGGTATCGTCCTCTTGGCGGCCATCGCTTCCGCCATCAACTATCTCCGCCAGCGCCGCGCGCAGAGAAAGATTCAGGCCGAAGCCCTCGTTCTCTACGGCATCGTTCTCTCCTCAGCGCAGGTCAGTGGCTGGCTCAAGTACCTCGGGCTCTTTGACATCATGCTCCGCATCCAGGAGCCCGCGAAGTCGCCCCGCGAGGTCAAGCTCCGCACTCGCCTGCCGCCCGGCCAGGTAGTCCGCCCCAACATGAGCCTGATCGTTGTGATCGACCCCAAAAGGCCCGAGCAGGTGTACCCGGCCACGCCCGAGGCCGCCAAGCGCGTCACCCTGACCGGCACCAGGCAGGAGCAGAAGCTGCAGCAGGCCCAACTCAAACACCCGCGCCGCTTCCACCAGCGCACCCGGTCCGGCTATCAGCCCCCCATCAACTCCATTCGCTGACGAAGATCGAAACGCAAGCGAAAAACGGATTTCCATGAGCGGGCGGGCGGCAGCGCGAGGGATAGAACTTCGATGTCCACGGCAGTCCACTTCTCCGCACGATGCTCCCCAGACAGCAGCGCGGCATCACTCTCTCTGACCTAGGACAAAGCAGGAACCATGAAGCTTCTTCAGACCTTCGGCCCTACCCGCGATGAAGCCGAGGCTGCACTCCGCCGGATCGAGCACCGCGGCGATACGAACACTGCCAAGGTCGCGGAGGCTGTTGCCGAGATCCTGCACGCCGTTCGCCTTCGCGGCGATAAGGCCTTGCTCGACTATGCCACTCGCCTCGATGCTTTCACTGGCGATTCCATCACCGCCCTTCGCGTCTCGCAGGCGGAGATGCAGTTCGCCTGGAACACCATCGCCGACGATCTTAAGGCCGCGATGCTAGTCGCTCAAGCCAACATTCGCGCCTTTGCCGAGCGCCAGATGCCCAAAAGCTGGAGTGCCCAACCTGCTGCCGGTATCGAGACCGGCCAGGTCGTTCGCCCGCTCGCCTCGGTCGGCTGCTACGTGCCCGGCGGCCGCTATCCGCTGCCGTCGACGCTGCTGATGACCGCAACGCCCGCGCAGGTTGCCGGCGTCGCCCGCGTCGTGGTCTGCTCCCCGCATCCCGCGCAGGAGACCCTCGCCGCCGCGCATCTTGCCGGTATCCGCGAGTTCTACCGGGTTGGCGGCGCGCAGGCCATCGCCGCGATGGCCTACGGCACGGAGACGATCGCGCCCGTCGACCGGATCGTCGGGCCCGGCAATCTCTACGTCACCGCCGCCAAGCTCGCGGTCGCGACGGTGTGCGGCATCGACATGCCCGCGGGTCCCACAGAGATCGTGGTCACCAGCGAAACCGGCGACGCGTGCGGCATCGCGGCCGATCTTGTCGCGCAAGCCGAACACGATCCTGAGGCGCTCGCCATCCTGATTACCAGCAACCGCGCTCTCGCCGAAGCTGTTCAGGCCGAGGCCGAACGTCAGGCGGAAGGCAACCCCATCGCGCAGACCTCGCTCGCCGCGCAGGGCGTCCTTTTTGTCACAGAATCCGTTACAGAAGCGCAGCAGCTCACCAATCGCCTCGCGCCGGAGCACCTCAGCGTCGACGAGGGCAGCGACGTCCGCTGGATCCAGAACGCCGGCTCCGTGTTCATCGGCGCGCACACGCCACAGAGCCTGGGCGACTACATCTCCGGCCCGAACCACGTGCTGCCGACCGGCCGCAACGGCCGAATCCGCGGCGGCCTGAGCGTGCTGGACTTCGTCAAGATCATCACCGTGCAGCGCTACACGCGGGACGGTCTCGCCACGGTCGCGCCGCACGCCATTCGGCTTGCGGAAGCTGAAGGCCTCGCCGCGCACGCGAACAGCATTCGCGTCAAACTGGACAGCCCTGAAAGGGCTGAGAAGCAGGAGGTTCCATGAGCGCGACCATCGCAACCGCGGCACCGCAGCCGCGTCGCCGCGTTGTAGAAGCGCCGGAGTATCATCCGCCGCTCGCGGCCCGCACCGCTTTGCGGCTTGACTTCAACGAGAACACCTTCGCGCCGTCGCCGCGCGTGCTCGAACGCCTGCACCGCGTCACCGCCGCCGACCTCACCATCTACCCCGAACGCGAACACGCCGAGATCGCCCTCGCCGCGCACCTGGGGCTCCGCAGCGATCAGATCCTGCTGACCAATGGTGTCGACGAAGCCATCCATCTGCTCTGCCTCGCCTTCCTCGAGGAAGACGATGAAGCCCTGATTGCCACGCCAACCTTCTTTATGTACGACGTCAGCGTCGGCATCATGAGCGGCAACCTGCGCCGCATCCAGTCTGATGAGAGCTTTGCCTTTCCCTACCAGCGCTTCCTCGATGCCATCACGCCCCAGACCAAGCTCATCATGGTCGCCTCCCCGAATAATCCCACCGGCACCATCGTCAGCCGTCGCGCCCTGCTCGACATCGCCGAAGCCGCACCACACGCGGTTGTCCTGGTCGATGAGGCCTACTTTCACTTTCACGGTGAGACCACGCTTGGAGACGTCGGCGCGATCAAAAATCTCGTCGTCGGACGCACCTTCTCCAAGGCCTACGGCCTGGCCAACCTGCGTCTCGGCATGCTCGCCGGCGATGCCGACGTGCTGCACGCCGTGCGCAAGGTGACCTCGCCTTATAACGTCAACGGCATCGCGCTCGACGTGCTGCCGACCGCGCTCGCCGACACTGAGTACCTCGACTGGTACGTCGAGCAGGTACGCACCGGCCGCGATCGCGTGCAAGCCGCGCTCGCCGAAAAGAATATCCGCTTCTGGCCAAGCGAGGCCAATTTCGTCCTCTTCGAGATCGGCAGGCGCCATCAGGAGTTTGTCGAACGCATGCGCGGCCGGGGCGTGCGGCTGCGCGACCGCTCGAGCGACCCCGGCTGCGACGGCCTCGTGCGCATCACGGTCGGCATTGAAGAGCACGTCACCCAAGGCCTCAAAGCGCTGCACGAGACGCTGAAGGAGATGCAATGGCAGAGACCCTAGACATGGAAGATCAGTCTGGAACCAACGTAGACCGAACCGTTGCCCGAACAGGTGTCATCCACCGTGACACCACCGAAACTAAAATCGCCCTCGCTCTTAATCTCGACGGACAAGGCACCTACCAGGTCGCGACCGGCATCCGCTTCTTCGACCACATGCTCGAGCTCTTCACCCGCCACGGCGGCTTCGACCTCGACCTCACCTGCAACGGCGACCTCGACGTCGACCAGCACCATACAGTTGAAGATGTGGGCATCGCACTCGGTGAA
>CAXTLS010000087.1:0-10833 GCA_964245235.1 uncultured Acidobacteriaceae bacterium | reverse complement strand
TTCCGCCGACGTAGATGGCCATCTGGACGACGTCGGTCCAGATGACGGCGGCCATTCCGCCCTCGAAGGTGTAGAGGAGGGTGAGGGCGGAGATGATGGCGATGGAGAGGACGTCGCGGGTGCCGATGGCGATGCCGACGACGATCGAGACGGCGAAGACGCGGACGCCTTCGGCTGCGGCGCGAGTGAGGAGGAAGAGGCCGGCGGTGACCTTGTGGAGGGTGTGGCCGAAGCGCTGGTCGATGAGCTGGTAGGCGGTGAGCATGCGGCCTTCGAAATAGCGTGGCAGGAAGAGCAGGGCTACGACGATGCGGCCGATCATGTAGCCGATGACGATCTGCAGGAAGCCGAAGTCGCCGGCGAAGGCCACGCCGGGGATGGAGATGATGGTGAGGGTGCTGGTCTCGGCGGAGACGATGGAGAGCGAGAGGGCCCACCAGGGGATGGCGTTGTCGGCGAGGAAGTAGTTGCGGAGGGACTTGTCTTCGCCGGACTTGCGGAAACGGAGGCCGAAGAGCGTGATGCCGAGGAGGTAGACGACGATGAGGATGAGGTCGAAGGTGTGAAGGCGGGGGATCGGCAATCGTTCTCTCCGGCTGGTGGATGAGTCATGATAGCGGAGCGAATGGGCGGGACGGCTTACGAGTTCAGTTGCAGTCGGTGATGCTGCCAGCGAAGCAGCAGGAGATAGCAGCCGCAGGCACACAGGGCGATGAGCTCAAGCCAGAGTTGCGCGACGGGGAAGCGGCGGTACTCCCTTAGCACTGCGGACAAGCCGTTGGGCCCGCGGATGATCCCGTCGAGGAGTGGAGGCCAGAGCATAGCCACGAAGAGCATCGCATACCAGTGTTTTCGCTGCGATTCTGCGGGCCAGAGCAGAACAAGCGGCACGACAAAGAACACGTATGTGGCCAGGAGGATGAGCCCTCCGCAAAGTAAAATGGCGGCGGTCATCTGGATCTCCCCACCGTTGAACCAGTGGAGGTCCGGTTCGCGCTGAAAATCTCTTGCGGTGTACAGGATGGTGACCAGGACAAGGGTAAGGACGAGGGCGGTGAGTGCAGTAACGAGGCGCTTCCACCAGATGACCTCGGACGTCTTCTGCATGGTGGTACTTTACGCCTGATCAGTAGGACCTCTGAAGAGGCCAGGGCTGCGCGCGGGAGGCCCTGGAGGACGGAGGAGACTCGTTGCCGGTGCGGACGCGGTCGGGGTGATTATGGAGAAGGCTTCTTCTTCGGGGTTCGGGGTGCTCGTGGTTGGGCGGTGCGGGTGGAGGGCGTGGCGCCGGAGTGACCGATCTTCAGCCACTCCTTCTCCATCTGGACTTCGAGTTCGGCGCGTTTGAAGGCAAAGTCTTCGAGGTTGGGCGCGGCTGCATACTTCAGCCTGGTGGCGAGGGCGCGCACCTCGGCTGCGCAGAGGAAATACCAGTTCGACCGCTCGCGGATGCCGACGATGCGTTGCAGCGATGCGGCGGCTGCAGGAATGGCGGCTACGGCGGCGACGATCCATCGCGATGCGGCTGTGGTGGCGAGCACGGTGGCGACGAGGCTGGCGAGGACGACGGTGATCGTGAGGGACAGATCGATGATGTTGTTCTGGGTGCCGGCGCCGAAGTAGGAGTCGCCATCCTGCTCGAGGTTGGCGAGAAGGGTCTCTCGTGCGGAGGTGCTTGCCAAGTGCGCTCTCCTTTTGATCGTGCGAAGGGATACGCAACAGCGTAGTGCATTGGAGCGGGTTGTGCGGCGCGGTGGCTGTTACGAGGCTTCGGCGGCGCGGAGGGCGAGGCCCTGGGCGACGGAGGTGAACTCGTTGCCGGTGCGGAGGCGGGCGGGGGTGAAGCGGCTCTCGAAGATGCGGCGAACGGCGGGGACGAAGCTGGTGCCACCGGTGAGGAAGACGCGGTCGACCTGGCCGGGAGCGATGTTCGCGGTGCTGAGCAGCGTGTCGACGCAGGCGGCGATGGCGGCGAGTTCGTCGGCGATCCAGCTCTCGAAATCGGCGCGCGTGACGTCGGCGACGATGTCCATGCTGCCGTCGCGAAAGCTGAAGCGGGCGGTGAGCGAGTGGGAGAGCTCGACCTTGAGGCGCTGGACGGACTGATGGAGCTGGTGACCGAGGTCCTCGTCGATGAGAGTGATGAGGGCGGCGATCTTTTCAGGCTCCTGGGCGCGGAGGCGGGCGGCTTTGAGGATCTCGGTGACGTTGCGGGTCTTGAGGAACGAGAGGTAATGCCAGCGTTCGAGGTTGGCGTAGACCCATGCGGGCGCGGCCGGGATGATGTTGGCGGGGCGGTCGGCGGCAAGGGCGAAGGTGCGCGCCAGGCTGTTGGCGCCGAGGGCGGGCGAGACAAGCCGGCGGACGATGCGGGCGTCGAAGGCGTCGCCGGCAAATCCCAGCCCGGCGTTGCCGAGGATGGTACGGTCGGGGCGGCCGCGGCTGGAAGGGCCTACTTCGAGGAGCGAGAAGTCGCTGGTGCCGCCGCCGAAGTCGCCGATGAGGATGAGTTCGTCGGCGGTGAGGGTTGACTCGTAGGCGTAGGCGGCGGCGAGCGGTTCGAGCTCGAAGGCGATGTCTTCGAAGCCGGCCTGGGTAAAGGCGGCGCGGAGGCGCTCGGTGGCGAAGGCGTCGTTCTCCGCGGTCTCGGCGCCGACGAAGTGGACGGGGCGGCCGACGGTGGCGCGGCGGATGGGAGCGCCGAGGTGCTGCTCGGCACGCATTCTCAGGTCGGTGAGGATGCGAGAGATGAGATCTTCGACGGCGTAGCGGCGGCCGAAGACTTCGGTCCCGGTGAGCGAGGGGCTGGGCAGGTAGGACTTGAGCGACTGGATGAGGCGGCCCTTGGTGTCGGCGGCGATGTACTGTTCGATGGCTGCGGGGCCAGTGTAGCTTTTGACGCCGGTGCGGCCGGGTTGGCGAAGCTGCTCGAGGTAGAGGACGGAGCGAAAGGCCTCGGTGGCGCCGGCGGCAGTGGGGAAGGAGACGAGGTCGACGGTGCCGGCGCCGGTGGTGATGGCGACGGAGCTGTTGGTGGTACCGAAGTCGATGCCGATGGAAGGTGAGCGCACGGTCAGGTTAGATGATGCGCCATGGGCTGCGAAACGTCGCTGCGGTGATCCGGGCGGACGTCGGCTTGGGCATTCGTGGAAGAGACAGTATGCGGTCTGTCCGGGCGCATCTGATGAGGTGGTCTGCGGAGGAATGTTTATGCCTTATCTTGAAGCGAGAGACGGAACTGAGCTTTACTACTACGACTGGGGTGCGGGGCGGCCGGTGGTGCTGATCCATGGCTGGCCCCTGACTTCGGCGAGCTGGGAGTACCAGGCGCGGGTGCTGGCGGAGAATGGCTACCGCGTGATTGCGTATGACCGGCGCGGGTTTGGGCGGAGCGAATGGGCCTATACCGGCTATGACTACAACACGCTGGCGAGCGACCTGAACACGGTGATGGAGACCCTCGATCTGCGGGCCGCGACGCTGGTCGGCTTTTCGATGGGCGGCGGCGAGGTGGCGCGGTACCTGGGGACGTACGGTGCTGGGCGCGTGGCAAAGGCGGTGCTGATCTCCGCCGTGACGCCTTACCTGTTGAAGACGGCCGACAATCCCGAGGGAGTCGATGGGTCGGTGTTCGACGAGATGGTGAAGAACCTTGAGAAGGACCGGCCGGCGTTCCTGGCGCAATTCGGGCTGAAGTTCTTTGGGCGGACGCTGATCAACCACACGGTGTCTGAGCCGATGCTCGAATTTACGCAATCGATGGCGATGACGGCTTCGCCGAAGGCGACGATCGACCTGGTGCGGGCGTGGAGCGGGACGGATTTTCGTAAAGACCTGGCCGGGTTCACGGTGCCGACGCTGGTGATCCATGGAACTGGGGACTTGACGGTGCCGATCGAGGTGTCGGGGCGGCGGGCGGCGGCGATAATCCCAAACGCGGAGTTGCTGGAGTATGACGGCGAGCCGCACGGGCTGACGCATACCGTGCCGGAGCGATTGAACACGGACTTGCTGGAGTTTCTTGGGCGGTAGTTCTTCTGGTGGGAGAGGCTTCGCTTTATGGCGGGGCCTTTTTCTTTTTCTTGAGATCGGCGGGTGCTCCCCACTCCCTATCATCGGCTTGAGGTTCGATTGGGAAAGAGGGAAAGGCAACAGCAAGGGCGAAATGCGGAGATCCTGACGCTTCGGCGTAAGGCGCACCTTCGGTCGGGATGACGGAGGTTTGGGAGTTGGGGGAGAGAGGGCAGGAGCGAGGGCAAGGGGCGGGTTGCTAGCGGGGTGGTGGGGGGATGCCGAGGTCGGTGGCGGCGGGGATGGATTGGTTGTTGGCCCACTGGCGTTGGGCGGTGCGGAGGCGATCGATGCGTTGGAGCCAGAGCTGGATGGTGAGGTCGTAGCGGGCCAGGTTGTTGCGCAGGAAGTAGGGACGGTTGGATTTGAGCCAGGCGGCTTCGTAGAGATCGCGCATAAGGGAGTAGCCGTTGCGGAGGTCCTGGAGCTTGCCGTTGACGGCGTTGATGTTGCCGAGCTCGCGGCTGACGTCGGCACGGTCGTCCTTGTTTTTGGAGGTCTGGAGGGCGTAGGCGTGGGCGTAGCTGGCGGCGATCTCGTCGGCGATCTGGAACTTGAGGCCGATGAGGTCGATGCGGCGGGCGCCCAGATCGAGGGCGTCAAGGGCGTCCTGCTCGCGGAGGTCAGGGTTGCTGTTCCTGGCTTCGGCGATCAAGGTGATGGCGCGTTCGGCGTGGAGGCGGACTTCGGCGAGGATGGGCCGGATCTGGCCGGCTTCGCGCTGACCGTCGGTGGACCAGGGGTCGATCCAGAAGACGAGGTCGGAGCCGTCGGTTTTGAGCGGTGAGTCGTGGAGGAGTTGGTGGGCGGCCATGAGCTCTTTCTGGGCGGCGTCGATCTTGCCGGTGGCGTCGCCGTGGAAGACCTCACCGTAGCTGTTCTGGAAGGTGGGGATGGAGGCTTCGCCCTTGTGCCAGGCGGCCTCGGCACCGAAGAGGACGCCATACCAGTTGTTATTGGCGAGGGCTTCGCCGTCGTCGTCCCAGATGGTGTTGAGCTGGCCGGTGGCGCCGGCGGCCTGACCCTGGGCGGTGAACTGCTGGATGTTGACGAAAGCGTTGTTCCAGTTGGGATAGACGCGCGACCAGTTATTGATGCCGGGGGCGACCCAGGTATCCATGCCGGCGTTGGTGAAAGGGGAGATGAAGCGGCTGAAGCCTTTGGGCTGGGGGTTGTACTCCCAGGCGACGGCGATGGTGGCCTGCTTGAAGGAGGCGGGGAGCTGGCGGACGAGGTCGGGGTCGTGCATGGCGATGTCGCCCCAGAAGAGGAGCTTGCGGTGCAGGGGCTGGAGGTCGGCGACGATCTTCTGCATGGTGTCGAGGTAGACCTTGCCGAGGCCGTCGCGATCGACGGCGGATTTGGTCTGACCCTTGCCGAGCTCGACGGTCTCGTCGGCGCCGAGGTGGAGAAAGGGGCCGGGGTAGACGGCGGCGAGCTCGGTGAACATCTGGTGGGTGAGCTTCATTGCGTCGGGCTGGCCGGGAGCGAGGACCTGGCCGTGGGGGGTCTCGGCGAGCGGGGCGTACTGTTCCCAGTTGAGCAGGTAGTGGAGGTGGCCGAAGGCCTCCTGCTCGGGGATGATGGTGACGTGGTAGCGGGCGGCGTAGGCGACGAGCTCGCGGGCCTGGGCCTGGGTGACGGTGCCGCCGGGTGGTCCCATGAGGGGCTGGCTGAGGTACTGCATGGTGTGTTCGAAGTAGGGGGAATAGATGTTGATCTTGAAGGCGGCGAGGATGCGGATCTGCTTTTTCTGGAAGTCGAGGGTGGGGACGGGGCCGCGGGAGAGGTCGTCGTCGAGGCCGCGGTAGCGCAGGGCGGGCCAGTCGCGGATGGTGGCGGTGTGGAGGATGGCGTTGGGGCCGCTACCGGTGATGAGCTGCTTGACGGTCTGGGCGCCGTAGAAGAGGCCTTCGGGGGTGGCGCCGGTGACGGTGAGGGTGGTGCCGGCGGCGGCGATGGTATAGCCCTCGGGCTTCATTTCGGCGGGGAAGCTGGCGGCGTTGCGGTGAGTGAGCTCGATGGTGAAGCCGGCGGTAGTGGGAATGCTGCGGTCGCGGAGGGTGGCGGCGAGGTCTTCGGCGGCGAACTGGTCGTCTGTGTCGCAGGACTGGCAGAGGATGCGGACGCCGCGCGGAAGGGGTTGGTCGGCGAGGGCGTGGACTTCGCGGGGAACGGGGATGAGTTTGAGCGCGGGCGACTGGGCGGGCAAGGTGGAGGCAACGACGAGCAGCGATGCGGCCAGGGTGACGCCGAGTTCGAAGGAAGGCATGACCCAAGGTAAATGAGGGCAAGTGCGTGAGGAAGCTGGAAGGGGTTGGCGGGCTGGATGCGGGCGGTGAGTGGCTGGATGGCTTCGTCAATATCCGGTGAATAGCCTACAAAATTCTCTCTCCATTCATCTGCCGCTGCAAGGATGTTCTTACAAAGAGCAAGGGAACGTGTAGTTCGGCTTGGCCGGAGAACGCCTGCGATGTATCCCCTTGCCTTTCACTTTGAGAGGTTTCATGACCAAGCAAGTGCAGGCTGCCATCGTAATGATGCTGATCGCAGGATCAGCAACGATGCCGGCACAGACGACGAGCAAAAGTTCCAAGACGTCGAAGGCAAGTAAGCGTGCTCCGAAGCAGCCGGCGGAATCTGCAATAGAGCGTCAAATCCGGGAGCTTCGGCAGCAGATGCTGAACCAGCAGGCACAGATCGACGCGTTGAAGTCGGAGAACGCCGCGAAGGATGCGCAGCTGGCGGCGGCGGCCGAGGACGCACAATCGGCTGCGGCTGCGGCCACGGCGCAGATCCAGACGGTGAATTCGACGGTCCAGGCCAACGCGGACTCGGTATCGACGCTGAACTCGACGGTGAGCGACCTGAAGACTTCGAACTCCGGCCTGGCGCAGACGATCAGCGATACGAAGAAGGATCTGACGGAGAGGATTGAGTCGCCGACAACCATCCACTACAAGGGTGTGACGATTACGCCGGTGGCGTTCTTCGCGCTGGAAAGTGTGTATCGGTCGCACGCGATCAACTCGGACATCAATACGCCGTTCAACACGACGCCTTATGCGGGCGCGGCGCAGGCTCATGTGAGCGAGTTCAACTTCTCGGGACGGCAGAGCCGGCTGGGCGGCCTTTTTCAGGGAGACGCTGGTCCTTTCAGGCTGAGCGGCTACTTCGAAGCGGACTTCCTGTCAGCCGGTGCCACCAGCAACGACAACCAGAGCAACAGCTATACGCTGAGGCAGCGGCAGATCTGGGGCCAGGCGGCAACGCAGAAGGGCTTCACGGTGACCGGCGGACAGATGTGGTCGCTTGTTACGGAGACCAAGGTCTCGACGGATAACCGCACTGAGAACCTGCCGATGACGATCGATCCGCAGTACCAGGTGGGTTTCAGCTGGGCACGTCAGCCGGCGATCCGCGTGCAGCAGAGGATGCCGATGGGTGCCGGCTCTGTGACGGCGGCCTTCTCGCTCGAACAATCGCAGACGCTCTATTCGGCTTCGAACGCGAATGCCAACTTCTTTATCGGCGGCGCGGGAACGAGCGGTGGTCTGTACAACCCGGTCGCAAACTACTCGAACGATGTTGCTCCGGACATGGTGGCGAAGATCGCCTTTGATACACCGCACTTCGGGCACTATGAGATCGCTGAGGTGACCAGCTTCTTCCGTGACCGCTACTATCCGAACCAGACGCTGACGGTTCCTTCGGCGGCGGGTGGTCTGAACGATACGAAGATCGGCGGCGGCTTGATCGGGAATGTACGCATCCCGGTGAAGAAGTATGCGGACGTTGGTGCCCACTTGATGGGCGGCCCGGGTGTCGGACGGTACGGGACGTCGGGACTTCCAGACGTGACCGTTCATCCGGATGGTACGCTGGCGACGATCAAGAGCTACCAGGGTCTGGCCTCGGTCGAGCTTCACCCCACACCGAAGCTTGATGTGTTCGGCTATGCGGGCGGCGAGTATGCGCAGCGAACGGTCTACCTGAGCACGATTGGCGCAGACAAGGGCAAGCTGGTTGGGTACGCTCCGATCACGGGCTCGAACGCTGGTTGCAATACCGAGACCCTGCCGACGGTCCCGACCACGGGACTGGGCAGCATCGGAACAGCTGGCGGCGCGCCTTATGATCCGGGTACTCCGGCCAACTGCGCGGGCGTGACGCGTGCGGTGCTTGAAGGTACGTTCGGCTTTACGTACCGCGTCTACAGCAATCCAAGGTACGGCCGTCTGCAGTACCAGGGTATCTACAGCTACCTGAAGAAGGAAGCTTGGACCGGCATCACCGGCGGCACGTACGGCACGGCGACGGCGACCTTCGGTGCGCCGAATGCGACCAACAACATGTTCTTCACCGGGATGCGCTACTACATTCCGTAGACAACTGTTGTTGTCTCCACTGCTACAGAGAACGGCACCTTTCGCGGGTGCCCTTTCCTGTTGGTGGTGGATTTTGCGAGTGCTAGGCTGCTTACGGTAGAGGTGAATGATGCTTGATGTGAATCGGCTCTTTCCTGCGGAGGCGGCGGTGCGGGCGGTTGCGATGAAGCTGTATGAGACGGTGCGTGAGCTGCCGATCATCAGCCCGCATGGGCATACCGAGGCGCGGTGGTTTGCGGAGAATCAGCCGTTCAGCAATCCGGCGGCGTTGTTTATCCAGCCTGACCATTACATCTTTCGCATGCTGTACTCGCAGGGGCTGTCGCTGGAGTCGCTGGGGATTCCGGATGCGCGGGGCGAGAGCGAGGCGGACCCGCGCGAGGTGTGGCGGACGCTGGCGAAGAATTACTTCTTCTTTCGCGGGACACCGACGCGGCTGTGGCTGGACTACGTCTTTGAGGAGCTCTTTGGGTTGACGGAGCGGCTGCGGCCGGAGAATGCTGACGCGTATTACGACGTGATTGACGGAAAGCTACGAACGTCGGAGTTCCTGCCGCGGGCGTTGTATGAGCGATTCCGGATCGAGGTGCTGGCGACTACGGACTCGCCGCTTGATTCGCTGGCGGCGCACCAGGCGATCCGCGATTCGGGGTGGAAGGGGCGGGTGATTCCGACGTTTCGGCCGGATGCGGTAGTGGATGCGGAGTTTGCCGGGTTTCGGGCGAATCTGGACCGGCTAGGGGAGATTGCGAGAGAGGATATTTCGAGCTGGAAGGGGTATCTGAATGCGCTGCGGACGCGGCGGACGTTCTTCCGGGGTCTGGGGGCGACGGCTACGGACCATGGACACCTCACGGCGCGGACGGCGGATCTGAGCCTGCGAGAGGCGGAGGATCTGTACGCGAAGATCTACGGCGGGACGGCGGATGCGGCGGAGGCTGAATTATTTCAGGCGCAGATGCTGACCGAGATGGCGGGGATGAGCGTCGATGACGGGATGACGATGCAGCTTCATCCGGGGTCGGTGCGGAACCATAATCGGGCAGTCTATGAGCGGTTCGGGCGGGACAAGGGGGCGGATATCCCTTCGCCGACGGAGTATGTGCGGGGTCTGCGGCCGCTACTGAACCGGTTCGGAAACGACCCGCGGCTGACGTTCATCGTGTTTACGCTTGATGAGACGAGCTACTCGCGGGAGCTGGCTCCCTTGGCCGGGCATTATCCGGCGCTGAAGCTGGGACCGCCGTGGTGGTTTCACGATTCGCCAGAGGGGATGATGCGGTTTCGCGAGGAGGCTACGGAGACGGCTGGCTTTTACAACACGGTGGGATTTAATGATGACACGCGGGCGTTTCTGTCGATCCCGGCAAGGCATGATGTGGCGCGCCGGGTGGACTGCGCGTTCCTGGGGAGGCTGGTGGCGGAGGGGCGACTGGATGAGGACGAGGCGTTTGCGGTGGTGCTGGATCTAACGGTGAATCTGGTAAGGAAGGCTTACCGACTTTAGCGATAGGAAGGGTCCGGGCAGATCAGGGTGTCTGGTGAGAGAAGGAGGACCGGCAACGGCAACGGCCAAATGCGGGGTCCCTTCACTGCGGCGCAAACGCGCCTTGGATCAGGATGACGGGCGCTTGTCGGGTGTGGGATGGAGTAGGACAAAGGGCAGAGGCGCGATACTCCCGCCCTTCTGCGGAAGGATGCGGCACCCGATGCTTTTGTCGCTATCGGGTGGGGACGGTTTGGTCGAGGGCCAGGTTGAGTTCGAGGACGTTGACGCGGGGTTCGCCGAGGAGCCGAACTGGCGCGGGGTGGTGTGGGCGGTGATGAGAGTTTGGAGGGTGGCGGCGGGGAGCTTGCGCTCAGCGGCCAGGCGGGGGACCTGGTAGAGGGCGGCGGCGGGGGTGATGTCGGGGTCGAGGCCTGAGCCGGAAGCGGTGACAAGGTCAATGGGGATGGCGGTTGTGTTTGCACCGGCGGCTTCGGCTGTGGTGTTGGTCTGGATGCGGTCGGCGAGCGCTTTGCTGGTGGGGCCGAGGTTCGAGCCGGAGGAGTTGGCGGCGTCGTAGCCGGTGCCGGCATTCGACGGGCGGGAGTGGAAGTAGCGCGGACCGGTGAAAGGCTGGCCGATGAGCCGGGAGCCGGTGACTTCGCCGTTCTTTGTGAGGAGCTGGCCTCGGGCCTGGGCGGGGAAGACGAGGCGCGCGATGCCGGTGATGGCGAGCGGGTAGACGATGCCGAGGAGGACGCCGGTGGTGAGGGTGTAGAGGGAGGCGGTGAGGAGATGGCGCTTCATGGTGATCCTTTTGGGGCGGGCTATCTTGCTTAAGCGAGGTGGATCGCGGTGATGAGGATGTCGATGGCCTTGATGCCCACG
>CAXTLS010000086.1:0-10934 GCA_964245235.1 uncultured Acidobacteriaceae bacterium | reverse complement strand
CCACACGTCATCACAAACAGGAATACCCGCTTTACCGGAAGTGATTGGACAGGTACCCGCTGCCGGGACACGAAAGAGTTCCGTGCCGTAGCCGGTACGTGGGGGAGCCATCGCGTAGCCGAGAGCGCCAGCGCCTATCAGGATCGTGGTGTAGATGCCGTTCGCAGGAGTGAGATTGTCGTCCACGATAACGCCCATGCCCTTGTACGTGGCGAATTCAAGACTGTCGGTACTTGGCTTGAAAAACTCTATTTCATCGTTGTTGAGAGCTTCGCCGTAAACGTGGCTGTGCATGGCGATCATCTTGGCATCGCCTAGACGGTCGCCAAGCGTGAGCGCGGTATCAATGACGCTTGCACCATTGAATGATGCTGCCGCGCCCGCTAGACCCGAGATGTCCACCACCATGTCTGAGCCGTTGTTTGCGACATTAGAAGCAAGGACGCCGAGAAGAGTGGAGATGACACGCTTCTCAACCTGCCGGTCCCAATACGCGCTCACTCGGCTCTGGATACGAGCAAGGGCGCTGCTACCGCTCAGTTCGGACGCTAAACTCATCTCGCTCCAACTGCCATGCAAAAAACTCTTCCGAACGGTCTGCTTGGACTCGCTGATCTTCTGGGGAGTGCTGAGATCGGTCGGGTCATCGTTCGTGATGTCCGCTTCGGTATCGCTCAGGTCTGCCCAGAACGGTACTGTGAAGCTCTCCGCGCCTGCCTGTAGCTGAGCAGCGATAAGAGCGATGTTTGCGACCACGCCACTCTGAGACAGAGCGGTGGACACGAGAGAGTTCTCCACCTGATACGCGGTGAACTCTTCAGGGACGATGACATCGGTGATTTGGACTTGGGGCATGGGACTAGACCTCGAATGGAATGGTTGTTCTCATTCGGGTCTAGCCGACTGGCCGGAACCCGCTCGCGACTGCGAGGGCTTACCTTTTGGAGCATCGCCGCCGACTGGCGACGCGCTACACCACAAACATTAGCGCATATCGCAGCGCTACCGCAAGTGTTTTATCTTGAAGGACTTAGGCGAATATGGGCGAACGTAGATGGACGGGAATTTAGAAGATCATGGGTATAGCGACCGCGTTTGAACCTTTTGCCGAACGTCTTTCTGCATCTGCATAAGTGGTTTTGCAGCTAGGGCAGACGGGCAATGCTCGACCGGCGATAAGGACATGGACCAATCTGCGATCTACTTCCGCGCAGCATGAACAAATAGGCTCATCATCTCCCTCAGCATACAAAGCGCCATGTACCCGCACTAGACTGCCTTTGAAACGAAGTTGCTCTTTCAATTCTTTATTTTCGGCTTCTAGCTTGTCTCGTTGGACGTACAAGCTCTGGACTTCATCTATGTATTTGCCTAGCTTGACGTAAAGGTCCACATTCGCACCTTTGTTCACCAAACCTAGTATTTCTACTCCATCGCCAATCACGCTCATCTCGCTCTCCTACCCATTTGGTGTCTCTATTTTGCTTCGAACGCCGCGTCAGATTACCGAATGAGTTCCCCAATCCTCTCATTGACAAAGAAAAATAGTGGACTGCCTTATTCATACCGTTACGACTCGCGCTGTGGCTCTTTGCGTCCATGATCAAAGAACATAGGTCCTAGATTTCACCTACCATCGTCCTCACTTTTTCATCGCGAACTCGAACCACTAATACGGATGTTTTTCTCTGAGCATTTCCCATGCACTCTTAAGACCAGATTCTTCACGCTGGTTATGCGTCCATGTTTCGTTCGTATTTATCGCTAGGTCCTGCGAATTAGCCGAAGTAGATGCCCTCATAAAGCTTGAATAGAGTGTCCTGAAGATCAAGCAAGGTCTGACACTGCATCTCTATTCGTTTTTCAATCATCCTGTCACGCCGCGCTTCCTCTCGGGATTCGCGCTTCCCGCTCATGCGAGCGGCGGTCTTTGAGCCATTCCAGGACCTGACTCGACATAAACCCGACTATAGCGGTCAATCCAGATACCCATCCGCTGCCAGTATCGGCCATAGCGCTCGCTCTCCATGTGATCTCTCAACACGATATATGTTCAACCACATATATGGAGCGGCGGTTCTGGATGGCTGCTCTCTCCAGAAATTTGAGCTTAGGCAACGCTCGAATATGTTCGCGCACTGCGGGGGGCATGTCGCCACATACAGGTATGGGCTCTCTGGGGTGGTGGGGGGTTGTGATGCTGTATGCCGCAAACTGATAGCGCTATGACGTACGCATGACGTACGAACATCCATCGAGTTGCATGATTGCCGCTAAGTTCTTGATTTGATTGGCGTCCCCGACGGGATTTGAACCCGTGTCAACGCCGTGAAAGGGCGGTGTCCTGGGCCGGGCTAGACGACGGGGACGCTGCGAGGTGGTGACGGCACAACCCGGCGCCCTCACCATCTGTAACGCTACCAACATCCATCGTGTGTGTCAAAAGCCCACGTAAGCGATCTGCTCGGGATGACGGCGATCGGTTGCGCGGTCGCCGGCAGGCTCGCTCTATGATGGGGCTGTTGGGCTGGTTAAGGTGTGCATGGCGGTTCCGGTGCGGCGGTTTCGGTATCTTGACGCGTTGACCACGGCGTTTGTAGTGATCCTGCTGGTGTCGAACCTGGTGGCGCAGAAGGTGTGCCAGATCGGGCCGTTTGCGGTGAGTGGCGCGATCCTGCTGTTTCCACTCACGTATATCTTCGGCGATGTGTTTACCGAGGTGTATGGCTTTGCGGCGTCCCGGCGGGCGATCTGGCTGGGGTTCTTCGGGACGGCGCTGCTCTACCTGATGAGCGCGCTGGTGATCTACCTGCCGGCGGCGCCGGGGTGGAAGAACCAGGCGGCGTTTACGACGGTGTTCGGATTCATCCCGCGGATGCTGGCGGCGAGCCTGGTGGCGTTCTGGGCGGGGGAGTTTGCGAACTCCTACACGATGGCGCGGCTGAAGCTGCTGACGGACGGGCGCCGGCTGTGGACGCGGACAATCGGGTCGACGGTGGTGGGCCAGGCGGTGGATACGGTGCTGGTGATCACGCTGACCTTCGGCGGGATCTACCCGGTGCGGACGCTGGTCAACATCATCGTGACGGGCTACCTGCTGAAGGTGGGATACGAGGTGGTGGCGACGCCGGTGACGTACCTGGTAATTAATGGCTTGAAGTCGGCCGAGGGAGTGGATACGTTTGACCGGCAGGCGGATTTCAACCCTTTTTCGTTCAGCGGGTGATTTGAGATTCGGCGGGCGAAGTTGCCCGGGCTTAGGAGAAAGATGAATTTCTTCCGGGCGGGGCTCGAACAAACGCATCGACGCAGCATGGGGCGTCATCAAAGGAACTACGGAATAGTTTTGAGGTCGGGCCACGACAGCCGGGGGTCGACATTGTGGTACGGTTCATGCGGATATGGTTGCGCCCCTGAGTTCTGGAGAGTTTCGAGCGTTTTACGATTTACAAGATTTACAAGGAGAAGTGCATTGTCTCTCAATTTAGGTCTCCGCTGTGCTTTGCCGCTGCTGCTGTCGAGTATCGTGATAGTCGGCTGCGCCAAGCCGGCGCCGGTCGCGCCCGCTCCGCAGGCGATGCCGGTGAAGGTGTCGCCGGTGTCGCTGACCGATGTGCCGAGCAGTGATACGTACGTTGCCACGATCAAGAGCCGGCGGACATCGACGATGCAGCCGCAGGTGGACGGAAATCTGACGCGCATCTTCGTCAAGTCGGGTGATGCGGTAAAGGCCGGCCAGCTGCTGATGCAGATCGATCCGCTGAAGCAGACGGCGGCGGTGCAATCGCAGCAGGGGACGCAGGCGCAGAAGCAGTCCGTTTACAACTACGCGCAGACGGAGGTCGAGCGGCAGCGGAAGCTGTTTGAAGCGGGCGTGGTGTCGCGCGATGCGTATGACCAGGCGATCCAGGCGTTTAATAATTCGAAGGGCGACTACGACGCGAATGCAGCGCTGACGACGACGCAGCAGCAGCAGCTCGCGTACTACCAGATTCGCGCGCCGTTTGCCGGCATTGTTGGCGATATTCCGGTCCACCAGGGGGATTATGTTTCACCGACGACGGTGCTGACGACGGTCGATGAGAACGCTGATCTGGAGGCGTATATCTACCTGCCGACGGAGCGTGCCTCGATGGTACGGTCCGGGCTGCCGGTCGACATTCTCGATCCGTCGGGCGAGGTGCTGGCGCATTCATCAATCAGCTTCCTTTCGCCACAGGTGGACAACGGGCTGCAGAGCATTCTGGCGAAGGCCGAGATTCCACGAACGGCGCAGCGGCTGCGCAACCTGCAGCTGGTGAATGCGCGGGTTACGTGGAAGACGTCGGCGCAACCGGTGGTGCCGGTGCTGGCGGTGGTGCGTGTCGGCGGCCAACCGTTCGTGTATGTTGCGGTGCCGGCGCAGCAGGGGAGCGGGTTTGCGGCGCACCAGGTTGCGGTGACCCTGGGCGAGACGGTCGGCAATAACTATCCCGTCCTGAGCGGCTTGAAACAGGGCGACAAGGTGATTCTTTCGAGCATTCAGTTCCTCCAGGAAGGTGCACCTGTTCACCCGCTGAGCTAGTTCGTCCTGCTCTGCGGCGGGCGGCGAAGAGCCGGCTTGCCGCTTGCGTCATCCTCCCCATGCTTCGTGGGAGCCAGCCGCTCCACAGGGGTTTGTCTTGGTAGATTTTTTCATTCGTCGTCCGATCTTCGCAACGGTTTGCGCGCTGCTGATTGTGCTTGCGGGAGCTGTCTGTATACCGACGCTGCCGATCTCGCTGTACCCGGACCTGGCGCCGCCGCAGGTGGTGGTGACGTGTAACTATATTGGCGCGAATTCGAAGGACGTCGAGTCGGCGGTGACCACGATTCTCGAGCAGTCAATCAACGGCGTTGAGGGCATGCGGTATATCAGCTCGACAAGCTCGAACGATGGGACGTCGTCGATTACGGTGACGTTCCAGACGGGCTACGACCTTTCAATCGCTGCGGTTGACGTGCAAAATCGCGTGGCTTCGGCGCAGGGCCGTCTGCCTGCGGTGGTCAACAATACCGGCATTACGATCACCAAGGCGAACAGCAACTTCGTGCTGGCGGCGGGCTTTATCTCGCCCGATCACAGCCTCTCCGAGGCGTTCATCTCGAACTACCTTGACGTGTATGTTGCGGATGCATTGAAGCGCGTTCCGGGTGTGGGCGCGGTGGTGATCTTCGGTGAGCGCAAGTATGCGATGCGGGTCTGGCTTGATCCGGCGAAGCTTGCGGCCCGAAGCCTGACGGCGCTCGACGTGACGAATGCGCTGGGTGAGCAGAACGTCGAGGTGGCCGCGGGCCAGCTTGGCCTGCCGCCTGCTGATCCGAAGCAGAGCTACCAGATGGCGGTGCGCGTGGTGGGACGGCTGACGGACCCGCGACAGTTTGAGAACATCATCATCAAGAACAGCACGACGGCGAACGGGCTGGTGCTGCTGCGGGATGTCGGCCGGGCGGAGATTGGCGCGGAGAACTACAACACCGACCTGAAATTTTCGGGCGGAGATGCGGTCGGCGTTGGTATCCAGCAGCTCTCGACGGCGAATGCCCTTTCGGTAGATAAGCAGTGCCGGGCGGTGCTGAGCGAGCTGCGCAAGTCGTTCCCGCCGGGGCTCGATTACATTGTCGCGGTCGATACGACGACGGTTGTGAGCGACTCGATTAAAGAGGTGGAGACGACGATTGCCGAGGCGATCGTGATCGTCATCATCGTGATCTTCCTCTTCCTGCAGGACTGGCGCGCGACGATCATTCCGGCGGTGACGATTCCGGTGTCGCTGATCGGTACGTTCGCGTTCATCAAGGTCTTTGGATTTTCGATCAACTCGCTGACGTTGTTTGGGATCACGCTGGCGACCGGACTGGTGGTCGACGACGCCATCGTTGTGATTGAGAACGTGCAGCGTAACCTTGAGGACCTGGTTGCCAAGCGCCGGGCGGAGGGTCGCGGAGACGAGGCGATTGACGCGCACGAGGCCACGTCGGTCGCCATGGCGGAGGTGACGAGCGCGGTCATAGCGACGTCGCTGGTGCTGATCTCGGTGTTTGTGCCGGTGAGCTTTTTCCCGGGAACGACGGGCATTCTGTACAAGCAATTCTCGCTGACGATTGCTTTCTCGATCGCGATTTCGGCGTTCAATGCGTTGACGCTGTCGCCGGCACTGGCGGCGATTCTGCTGCGGCCAGAGAGCCATAAGGGCGGGATTCTCGGCTTTATCGACAACATCATTAAGAGGGTCATCAGCATCTACGCGGTCGTGGTGACGTGGGTCGTGAAGATGCGGTACGCCTTCGCGGTGGTCTTCGTGGCGGGGCTGGCGGCGACGGCGTACATGTACAACCATGTGCCGACGGCGTTTGTGCCGGCGGAAGACCAGAGCTACTTCCTGATTATTGTGCAGACGCCGCCGGGGGCGTCGCTGGCGTACACGGCTGAGGTGGCGGACCGTGCGGCCGCGCTGGTACGGCAGGATAACGATGTTTTCGGGACATTTTCGGTAATGGGCTTCTCGCTGTCGGGCGGAAGCTCGCCAAATTCCGGCCTGATCTTCGCGCCGCTGAAGCCGATTGACGAGCGGACCAAGCTAGGCCCGGGCCACTCGGCGAAGGAGATTGTGGCGCGGCTCGGGCCGAAGCTGTTTGGCGTGCCGGGCGGCATCCTGTTTGCGGCTGAACCACCAGCGATTGCGGGTATCGGTACGGTGGGCGGCTTCCAGTTCATGCTGCAGGATGCGGGGCGGAATACGTTTGGCGATATTGATCGCGTGGCGCACACGATTGTCGGGCAGTCGCGGTCACCGACGTCTGGGTTGAGCGCGCTGAACACGACGTTTACTTCGAATGACCCGCAGCTGCAGATCGCGATTGACCGGCAGAAGGCGAAGGCGATGGGCGTGTCGCTGTCGCAGATTACGGCGTCGATGGCGACCTTCATGGGGTCGTCGTATGTGAACGATTTCGACTTCAACAACCGTTCGTACCGCGTGTATGTGCAGGCGGATACGCAGTACCGGCGGAACGCGCAGGACCTGCGGCAGTATTACGTACGGTCGGACTCGAACCAGATGGTGCCGCTCGATAATCTGGTGGCGATTGATGAGACCTCGGGGCCGCAGGTGATCACGCATTACAATCTCTTCCGGTCGGCGGAGATTGATGGATCGCCCGCTCCGGGGCTGAGTTCGGGACAGGGACTGGCGAATATGGTCAACCTGTTCAATAAAAACAAGCTGGCGGGGATGAGCTACTCGTGGACCGGGATTGCGCTGGAAGAGGTGGAGTCGAGCGGCAAGGCGATTATTATCTTTGGGCTCGGTCTGCTGGTGGTTTACCTTGCGCTGTCGGCGCAGTATGAGAGCTTTGCGCTGCCGTTTATCATCCTGCTGGCTGTGCCTACGGCAATTCTGGGAGCGCTGTCGCTGGTCTCGGCACGCGGGCTGGTTGACGACGTGTATGTGCAGATCGGCCTGGTGATGCTGATCGGTTTGTCGGCGAAGAACTCGATCCTGATTGTCGAGTTTGCCGAGCAGCAGCTGGAGCATGGCAAGACGATTATCGAGGCGGCGATCATAGCGTCTGAGCTTCGGTTGCGGCCGATCCTGATGACGTCGATCGCGTTCATTCTGGGCGTGATGCCGCTCTACCTGGCGACCGGTGCGGGCGCGTACGGGCGGCATTCGGTGGGTACGGCGATTGTGGGAGGAATGGTGCTGTCGACCATTCTGAACCTGATCTTCATCCCCGTGCTGTACGTCATTCTGAAGACGCTGCTCGGGATGTTTTCCAAGAAGCCGACGCGGATGGGGAGTGCCGAGGCGCCACCACCGCAGCCGCTTATCCTGCCCTGATGCGAGGCTCGCGAAATGGCGAAGGCCAGTCATGCAGATGACTGGCCTTCGCCGTTGTGGGCCCGCATGAATATGCAGGACGAGTAGCATAATCATTCATGTTGACGCGGCTTCCGGCCGATGTCAGGCTCATCGAGAGGTCGCGTCGACGATGAGTACGGCAATCGTTACAAATGTAAGTGAAGTTGAAATACCGCTGGCTGTACTTCCGGCTACCCGGCAGACGTTTCTGATGTGTGCCCCGACGCTCTATGAAGTCGACTACGTGATCAATCCGTGGATGGCCGGCAATGTGCATGCGTCGTCGCGGGAGCGGGCGATGGAGCAGTGGGAGAGCCTGTATCGTGCGGTGAGCCGCATTGCCGACGTGCAGCTGGTGGAGCCGCAGCCGGGCTCGCCCGACATGGTGTTTACCGCGAATGCGGGGCTTGAGCGCGATGGCGTCGTGATGCTGAGCAGCTTCTTTCATCGGGAGCGGCAGGGCGAGGAGCCGCACTTCCGGCGCTGGTTTGAGAAGGCCGGCTACGTGGTGATGGAGCTGCCGCCCGACACGCCGTTCGAGGGTGAGGGCGATGCGCTGTTTTCGCTTGACGGCTCGCGGCTGTGGGTTGGGTATGGGCCGCGTACGCTGCTGGCGAGCCATGATCGGCTGGGCACACTGTGGGCTGTAGACGTGACTTCGTTGCGCCTGGTCGATCCGCGCTTCTACCACCTGGACACCTGCTTTGCGCCGCTTGAGGGTGGCTTCGTGCTGTATTACCCGGGTGCGTTTGACGCTGCTTCGCTGGCGAAAATTGAGGCGTTCTATCCGGCTGAGAAGCGCATTGTGGTTGCCGAGGAAGATGCTGTCCGGTTTGCGTGCAACGCCGTGAACATCGGCAAGACGATCTTCCTGAACCATGCCAGCGATCGGCTGGTCGGTGAGCTGCAAGCGGCCGGATTCACGCCCGTGCAGCTGGACCTGAGCGAGTTTCTTAAAGCTGGCGGTGCGGCGAAGTGCCTGGTGATGAAGCTTAGCCGGTAGCGCCTGCTCGAGCTAGCTGTCGAAGCGGACGCTGACCATGCCGGCATGGGTAAAGGCTACGTCGACCCTGCCGCCGGCGATGACCTGGATGTTGCCGGTCCAGCTGCCGGTCGTGATCCATTGACCTGCCTTGAGGCCGCCGGTGCGGGTGGCCCCTTCGTTGGCGAGCCAGGGCAGGAGCCGCAGCAGATCGCCCGCGGTGTTCGAGCCGGTGCGCTCGAGACGGACGACGCCGTCGATCGAGAGCGTGACCGTCTCGGTAGCGAAGTCGAGGGTCTTCCAGCCGGTGTAGGCGGGACCGTAGAGGAAGCCGCCGTGCATCTGCAGGTCGGCGATCATGGCGAGGCGCGGGGCCGTGGCCGGGTCGACGAGGCCGCTCTCGAGCACCTCGATGGCGGGATGGCAGCTCGCGATGGCGGCGAGGGCTTCTTCGCGCGAGTAGGGAGTGGCGCGCGGCGGCAGATCGTCGCCGAGCAGGAAGGCGATCTCCGCCTCGACGCCGCGGTAGCGATGCGTCTGTTTGCTGAGCAGGCTGCTGCTGGAGGCGATCCAGCTGCGCGGCATGGGCGCGAAGATCGGGTCGGCGTCTGCGGCCGGGGCGCCGACCTTCCAGCCGCCGATTTCTTCATAGGCGATGGCGAGGGTGTCCTGCACGAAGTAGGCCTCGGCGAGGGTGGTGGGCTGAAGCGCGGCGGGCAGGGCCTCCATGGGGGTGGTGGTCCTGCGTGCGTCGAGCAGGAGGTCTGCGGCGTCCATCAACTGTTGTTCCCGGGCTCCGGTCATCATGTCTGACAGTGTGCCTTATCGGGCGGCCTGCTGTCGTCCTCCGAGCTGCCGGTCGAAGAAGTCGGCCATGATCTGGTCGGCCTCCCTGGTTTCGGGGAGCGTTTCGTTGTTCCAGAAGGCGTGTGGCAGGGCCTCGAAGACGACCAGGCGGGCGTCGACACCGGCGCGGAGGAAGGCGCGATGGAGGAGCGTCGTTCCGCTGAGCAGCAGGTCGCGGCCGCTGGTGATGAAGAGGGTGGGCGGCATGCCGTGCAGGTCGGCATAGAGGGGTGAGAGGACGGGGTCTTTGAGGTTGGTGTCGGCGGCGTACTCCTGGCGGCCGGGCGTGGCTGGCTGCGGGGGATCAAGGTGGCCGGAGAAACCGTTGAGGGCGAAGAGCGCCTGTGAATCGCCGGGCTGGCTGAAGTCGCCCATGCCGGAGAAGATACCAAGGGCGGCGGGCAGGGGCAGGTTCAGCTGGCGCAGCCGGACGGCGACCTCCGCGGTGAGGATGGCGCCGGCGGAGGTGCCGTAGATGCCGATGTCGCCGGGTTTCGAGGTCTTGAGCAACTCGCGGTAGACGGCAATGGCGTCGTCGAGGCCGGCCGGGAAGGGGTGTTCGGGCGCGAGGCGGTAGAGGACGGCGACAACCTTGGTCTGGCTCATGGCGGCAACCGGGATGGTCTCGGTGAGCGAGCCGGAGTCGGAGTTGAAGCCGCCGCCGTGCAGGTTGATGAGGACGCGGGTCCGCTTGCCGGGAGGGATGGAGAGGGGCGTGATGATCCTTGTGGATACGCCGGCGATGGTCTGATCGGTGATGGTGACGGGGTAAAGTTTTTGAAAGGCCTGGCCTGCGCCGGCCTGCCAGGTGTCGGTCTTGGCGCGTCGCTGGGCGAGCGTCTCGGGAACGACAGCGTCTGAAGCTGGGCGGCCGAGCATGTGCTGCGCCTCAGGGCTGATGGTGGTGGGTACGGGAACAATGCGGGTGACGGTAGTGGTGCCATCGGGTGCGATGACGCTTGAGTTTCCGTGCACGGTCGGGTCTCCCTGGGCGTGGCAGGATGCTGCCAGCAGCAGGCTACCAACAATGCCGCAAAGGTTGGTTTTAATCTTCTGCAATGGACGTTCCTTTCGCCGGCTGCGGCGCTGTGGGGTGCAGAGGCGGCGCGGATCAGTATACGGTTTCGGTTGGACGGCGTGCGGTAAGGTGGAAGCACCGGCGCTTACTCAGGGAGGTTGAGGGATGACTACGTTGTCGACGAATGTCTGGCGGGAGCGGATGC
>CAXTLS010000085.1:0-11066 GCA_964245235.1 uncultured Acidobacteriaceae bacterium | reverse complement strand
TCACCCTCTCCGTCGAAAAACACTGCGGCATCTCCAGCCGCCTGCTTTGGACCGAATCCGGCGAACCCCTTGCCGAAAAACTCATCGCCCGCCTCCAGCGCCTCAACTAATAAGTTTAGATAGAGTCAACGATGCACTATCGATCGATGTTGAACGCGTTCACTATGAGCCATGTGCGCAACAGCGCGGGCGGTTCGTTGCTTGCAGGCGAAGTTAGTTTAATGCGTCACGAATACTTCTAGCGCAGCTTCGATTTCTGGAAAGTCCCTGCGCACACGATCAATCAGCGCAAGCCTGTTTACACGTAAGTTTGGTTCGGGAGCCATCACCATGACGGCTTCAAAGAAAGCATCAACTTGAGGCCGCAACATGGCAATACTCTCCAATGCAGCTTCATACTGCTGCCGCTCGCGAAAGAAGAATACCTTTTGCGAAATCTCTGTCGAAGCTACGAGTAACGCTTTCTCTGCGGGCTCGGTCATCAGCGCATCAACGACTTCTACGCCGTGCTCAAACCCATCCATCGCTGCCTGCTTCGCGATATTGGCCATGCGTTTGAAACTGTCGCATACTGCAAGAAAACTCGCTGACATGGAAACTTTGCAAAATGCTTCAGCCCACAAGACAGAATTTCGTATTCCCCCCAGGCTCAAGCGCAAAGCTGCTCCGACGATGTTTGGAGCGTAGCCGCAAGTCTCGTGTAAGTAGAATTGCTGTCGATTGTTGAAAAAGGCTAGCAATGTAGCGTCAGCCGCACCTTCTCGCGCCGCGTCGGCTATTGTGTTCGTATGCAGAGGCAACGCCGGTTCTGTCTCGGCCAGTATCTTAACTACCCCGTTCGCTGCTCTCCTTAGAGCAAATGGATCTTTCGACCCTGTAGGGGCCAAACCCAGCGAGAACATCCCGGCGATCGTGTCGGCTTTATCTGCAATCGCCAATAGCGCACCCTCGACGGTACGCGGTACGCTATCCTCCATCGATTTGGGAAGGTACTGATCGTAGATTGCATCTGCGATCGTTCGGCTCAAGCCCTGCACCTCCGCGTAGCGTCCACCGACAATTCCCTGAAGCTCCGTAAACTCCTTCACCAGCTCGCAGGTGAGGTCTGTCTTTGCCAGAAGCGCAGCTTGATCGAGAGCGGCGAGATCGACCTCAATGCCACGCTCGATCACCAGCCGCCCCAGCGTGCTTGCCAGCTTCCGCACCCGCTCCGACTTCGCCGCATAGCTCCCCAGCTCCTTCTGGAACGTTACATGCTCCAGCAATTCAAACCGCTCCACCAGCGGCGTCCGCTGGTCAAACTCCCAGAAGAACCGCGCATCATTGAAACGCGCCCGCAGCACCCGCGCATTCCCATGCCGAATCACCGCCAGCCCTGCCGCATCTGCCTGCATATTCAGCACAGCCAAAAAATGCGGAGCCAGCCTGCCGCCCGTATCTTCGAGCGCGAAGTACTTCTGGTGATCCCGCATCACGGTCACCAGCACCTCCTCCGGCAAAGCCAGGTACTCCGGCTCAAAATCGCCGAGCACGACCGAAGCATCGGACGCCCACTCCACCAGGTGCGTCAACGAATCCACCAGCGCCTGATCCTCGCGCCAGCGCAGCCCCGCGACCGTTCGCGTCACATGGTCAAGCGCCTTGCGCATCGTATGCCGGCGCGCTTCCACATCCACAATCACGAACGCGGCCTGCAGAGCCCCCTCGTAAGCAGAAGGCGACCCGACCACAATCTCGCCCGGCCCATACAGCACGCGGTGCCCGTACGTAATATTCGAAGCCGTGTACCCGGCAAACTCGACCGGCACCACAGCCTCACCCAGCAGCGCCACCAGCCAGCGCACCGGCCGCACAAACCGCTCCGGCTTGCCCGGCCGCCAGTACATATTCTTCGCCCAGTAGATCCCCGCAAGCTCCTTCGGCAACTCGCCGGCAATCACCTCCGCCGCCCCGCGTCCCGGCTTAGCCACGGTTGCCTGCAGGTACTCACCCTTCGGCGTCGTCACCGTCTTCAGGTCTTCCACGGCGACGCCCGCCTTCTTCGCAAACGCAATCGCCGCTGGCGCAGCCACGCCATCCTTGAACGCGATCTTCGCCGACGGTCCCAGCAGCTCCTCGATCAAATCTTCCTGCCGGTCCGCTACAGAGCTCACCCACACGGCCAGCCGCCGCGGCGTCGAAAAGCTTCTGTGCACCACACTCGCACTGACCAGCCGCTCCCGCTCCAGCATCGCGACAACCCGCCGCTCCAACTCCGCCTGTGCCCCCGCGATCATCCGCGCCGGCACCTCTTCCAACCCGATCTCAAACAGAAACTCCGCCATCAACTCAACTCGATCTCCGCCTCAGCGGCCACTCTCAACATCGCTTACGCGACTGCCAGCCGCAACGCCTCACCCTGCGCCGCATACGCCTTTGCCACACCCACCACCAGCGTCCGAATCCGCGCCATCACACCCACCCGCTCGGTCACCGAAATAGCGCCGCGCGCATCCAGCAGGTTGAACAGGTGCGAGCACTTCAACGCCAGCTCATACGCACCAAGCACCGGAAAGCGCTTCAACTCCAACGGCTCCATTTGCTCGAACCCCTTCGCCCGTTCCAGCAGCCCTAGACACTCCGCCTCGTAAGAGTTCAGGTGCTCCCACAGCCGCCCGACGTCCGCATAGTCAAAGCTGTACGCCGAAAACTGCTCCTCCTCGGCCAGCCGCATATCGCCGTACGTCACTTTCCGGTCCCCTGTTTCTCCGGGACCAGCCGGCTCGACCGCCCACACGATGTCGTAGATCGAATCAACATCCTGCAGAAATCCTGCGATCCGCTCCAACCCATATGTAATCTCGCCCGTGATCGGGTCCAGATCCATGCCGCCGCACTGCTGGAAATAGGTAAACTGCGTGATCTCCAGGCCGTCCAGCATCACCTGCCAGCCTACCCCCCACGCGCCGCCGACCGGCCACTCCCAGTTGTCCTCTTCGAACTTGATATCGTGCTCGCGCAGGTCGATCCCGATCGCCTCGAGCGACTCAAGATACATTTCCTGAATCCTCACTGGCGGCGGCTTAAGAATCAC
Source organism: uncultured Acidobacteriaceae bacterium (assembly GCA_964245235.1). GTDB lineage: Bacteria > Acidobacteriota > Terriglobia > Terriglobales > Acidobacteriaceae > Edaphobacter. The sequence goes on along the minus strand of CAXTLS010000085.1, from coordinate 7,993 downwards.
CTGCAGCTGGGTATGGCGAAACAACCGGTTGGGATTCTCCCCATACCGCCCATCCGCCGGCCGCCGCGAAGGCTGCGCATACGCCACCCGCACCGGCTTCGGCCCCAGCACCCGCAGAAACGTGTCCGGCGACATCGTCCCCGCGCCCACCTCCACGTCGTAAGGCTGCTGCAGCACGCAACCGCGATCCGCCCAGAATCGCTGCAGCGTAAACAAAACTTCCTGGAACGTCAACGCCCTCTTCATCACGGCAGTTACAGTCATGCAGCTCTCTTCTTCCCGCATCATCAAGTCTTCGGCAATCCTGCGATTCTAAATGCTGGGCGGCGCTCGACCTAAGCGTCCGCTCAGATACGCGCCAGTGCCCGTGCGCTCCGAAGCCGCCGCTCCAGGTGCCGTTCCAGCGTCTCCAGCGCAAACCGCCGCAGATCCGCCGCCCGCGCCCGGGTCCACGGCTCCTCCGCCAGCCCGCGTACCGTCCCGCGGAACATCCGTTCCGCATCCAGCCCCGCGCTCGCCGACAGCATCAAGCTCTCGCCCCGCCGATCATCCGCACACGTCACCCCATCGACCGTCGCCGCGTACCACATCGGCCCGCCGCGCATGTCCAGCCCACATACCGCGCAATGCCCCAGCGCCGGCATCCACCCCATCAGCCGGTTCATCCACAGTGCAAAGTACGTGATCGGCATCCACACCCGTCCGACCTGTAGCTCCTCCAGCACCGCCAGCGCCAAGCGAAAGACCGCGTCCTCAGGAGCCTGCTCCGGCAGCGCCTCCTCCAGCACCTCGGCAACCAGCTGCAGCGCCGCCGTCCGTGCATAGTCGATCGGCCGGGCCAGAGGCGATGAAAGGATCTCGAACGCATCCAGCCGCACCAGTTCCTGCCGCGGCCGCTCCGCATACGTCGCACGCACATGGGTCATCGGCTCGAGCGCCCCACCGAACCGCCGCCGCGACCGCATCGCATGACGCGCCACGCCCTTCACCCTGCCCTGGTCGCGGGTAAACAGACTCACCAGCAGATCAGCCTCGTGGAATGGCCACGTGCGCAGTACGATCGCCTCACCCTGCCGCTCAATCATCCTTCGCCCGTCTCAAGCAAAACGCGCAGCCATCACGGCCGCGCGTTCTCAAGATCAACTTCTCCGTCTCAACCTTCGCTAGCGGCCGAAGTGCGTCGCGTTCTTCTCCGTATAACTCGCCCATTTCTCCGGAAGATCGTCGCCGGCATAGATAGCCGAGACCGGGCAGACCGGAACACACGCGCCGCAATCAATGCACTCGACCGGGTCGATAAACAGCTGCTCGACCTCCCCATGGCCAGCCTCGTCTTTCTTGGGGTGAATACAGTCCACCGGGCAGGCGTCCACGCACGCGGAATCCTTCGTTCCAATGCACGGCTCTGCAATTACATATGCCATAAATATCTCCTAAAATGTGTTCCCGCGACTCAGATTCTAACAGTAGTTCCATTGTGCCACGTCGCGCAGCAACAGTCGGTCGGCAAGCACACGCGGCGGTGCCAGTCCCTCATAAACTTCCATGCAGCCGAAGATTAAAGCCCGGCCAGCGCGTTCAGCTGCTCAATGGTCCCATAAAACGCGTTCAGGTCCACGTCCCCGCCGATCCCCTCCACCGTCCCCTTCGGCGCATGTTGCCAGAACGTCCAGCTCGGCCACGCGCCGATCGTCCCCGGTGTCGACCCCGTCGTATACCGCGCAATCCACAGCGGATGATCCGCCAGCGCCCTCGGATTGTTGAGCGTCGAGTTCCAGAAGCTGTAATAGGTATAGAGAATCGGCATTCGTCCAGTAGCCGCCCCCACCAGCGCCAGCCAGGTCGACGCAGCCGCCAGGATCAACGACGCCTGCAGGCTGGACGTAATCTCAAGATCGAGCGTAGCCGGCAGATCCCCAGGGTTCAGAAGCGGCGACCCATTCGCGCTCGTAAGCGCCGCTATAAAGTTGTCCGCCTGCTCGGCCGCATCCTGCCCCGCATGAAAGAAGTGGTACGCCCCGCGCAGCAGCCCGGCCTGGCCCATCCCGCTCCAGTTGTCATGAAAGTAGGGATCGGTATTGTCCGTCCCTTCAGTCGCCTTCGCGTACGCAAAGACCTTACCGGCGCCCGCAACCGCGGGCCACTCGACCACCGCCTGGTAATGCGAAACATCAATGCCCTGGATACCGCCCAAAGGAAAAGTCATCGTGCTGCCCTCCCTGTCTTTCATGCGTGGAAGGAGTGTACGCGCCGCTGCCCGAAACGCACAGTAATTACTTCATCAAAGCGGCTAAACCTCCGCAGCCGCCCGACGCGCCGCAAACTCCGCCGGCGTCGGTATCGGATCAAGGTTCCGGCCCGCAAACATCTCCATAAAGATACGCTCCAGCTCCCCGCGAATCAGCCCATTCGTCGCCAGCACCTCGCGGCTGTCGAGCGTAAACTTACCGCCGTCAAAGTGGGTCACGCTGCCGCCCGCCTCTTCCACCAGCAGCACCCCTGCCGACGTGTCCCACGGGTTCAGCTTGAACTCCCAAAAGCCATCCAATCGCCCGCACGCCACATACGCCAGATCAATCGCCGCCGACCCCGCCCGCCGCACGCCATGCGAACGCAGCGTGATCTGCTGATAAAAGTGAACATTCGGGCTGGTGTGCCGCTTCTGGCTCGGAAACCCCGTCGCCGTCAGCGACTCCGCCAGCGTCTTTGTCTTCGACACCTGCAGCCGCCGCCCGTTCAGCCACGCTCCCCGGCCCCGCTCCGCCGAAAACATCTCGTCCCGCAGCGGATCGTAGATCACGCCCGCCACCATCTCGCCATCCTGGTCAGCTGCCAGCCCAGCCGGGCGCCGTTCGAGCCCCATCGACACGCAGAAGATCGGAAACTGGTGCGCGAAGTTCGTCGTGCCGTCCAGCGGATCGATATACCACCGATACTCGCTCTCTATCCGGTCTCGTGTGCCCTCTTCGCCGTAGATCCCGTGGTCTGGAAACGTCGCCTTCAGCCGCTCGCCGATCAGCTGCTCACTCGCCCGATCCGCCTCCGTCACCAGGTCCACATCGCCCTTGTACTCCGTGGCGACGCCCTTCTCGTAAAAACCGCGCAACAAGCTGCCGGCCTGGCGGGCAATCCCCTCGGCAACATGTGCAATCTCGAACTTCTTCATGGGCTTGATCCTTTGTCGAACAGCCCCAGTCTACCGTCATCCACACACGTCAGCGTGAATCGGCGTAGTAGCCCGACCGATACCGCAGATCGAGCTTCCCCTGCAGCACCGGATCTTTCATCTTGATCCGGATCTTCCGAAACGACTCGTCGCTCTCCCGCTGCGGAGCGTAATAGCCCAGAACATACTGCGTGCGCAGATCGTCCGAGATGCGCCGAAATGCCGGCTCCAGGTCCTTCGGATCTTCGACATAGTAGTACTTGCCGCCAGTATCATTCGCAATCTGGATCAGCGCATGCTCGCCGCCCGTATTCCGCCCCGCATCGGCATACACGGGAATGATGATGATCGAAAACACCATCGCCCCCGCCCGCTGCGCCTGCTCCAGCGCCTGCGTGTAGTGCGAGCCCTTCACCGTATCGCCCCCATCCGTAATCAGCACGATCACCCGCCGCCGCCCGTTCGCCCCGCTCGTACTCTGCAGCCGCTGCCCAGCCAGGTAGATCGCATCGTAGAGCGCCGTCGCATCGCCCCGCTGGATCTCGTTCAGCCCCGACTCGATTCGCTTCGGATCATTGGTAAACGACACAATCTCCCGCACAGTGTCCGAGAAATCCATCAGGTCCAGCTCGTCCTGCGTCCGCACCAGTGCCTTCACGAAGTGCTTCGCCGCATCCTTCTCCAGCCGCTCATTGCGCAGCACACTCTCACTCGCATCAATTGCCAGCACGATCGACAACGGCGTCGTCGTCTCCCGCTCGAAGACGGCGATCTTCTGAGGATACCCATCCTCACTCAGCTCAAAATCATCCCGTTGAAGACCGCCGACCGGCGCGCCCTTCTCATCCACAACATTGAGCGCCACGTTCACCAGCCGCGTCTCCACGTGAAGCGTCTGCACCGGCTGGTCCGGTTTCGCCTGTGGCGGCCGGCGTTCGATCGGCGCCTGCAGCAGCAGACCCGCAGCCACCATCAGGACAGAAGACATGAGGCCGGAGACAGTCACCCCTGGCCAACCGGTACGGACACAATCTCGTCAGGAAACGGCTCCCCATCCGCCCACACAGCGCCGTCAATGAAGTGCTCCTTCTTCCAGATCGGCACCGTCTTCTTCAGCGTGTCGATCAGCCACCGGCAGGCATCGAAGGCCGCTCCACGATGCGCCGACGCGACCACGACCAGCACGCTCGACTCGCCCACCTCGAGATGTCCCAGCCGATGTACCAGAGCCACATCCCGCACCCCGTACCGGGTCAGCGCCTCCCGAGCAAGCCCCCGCATCTGCGTCAACGCCATCGCCTCATACGCTTCATAGTCGAGGTACAAGGTCGTCCGTCCACGCGTATTGTTGCGCACAATCCCATCAAACACGCATACGGCTCCATCAGTGCCGGCCTTGATCGCTTCCACAAGTGCGGCCGAATCGATCACCGCCCGCGTCATCTCAACCCGCATCACTACCGCCCTCTTCCAGGCCGCCACTCACCGGCGGCAACAGGGCCACTTCGTCCCCATCCTTCAGCGCAGCATCGGCCTGTACATATTCCTGGTTCACCGCCAGTGCGACCGATCGACCGAGGTTCTCGACCGAGCCTCCTCGAGCTCGAAGCAGGTCAAGCAACGACTGCATCCGATCCCCATCAGCGAGCTCAACCTCTTCCCGCTCGCGACCAAAGACGTCTTTCAGAAAACCGAAATAGAGAACCTGTACCCGCATGTATCGCTAAAGAATACGCGAGGCCGACCCCGCACCCGTTAGACGCAACCTGACTTTCAACATCATAGGAGCTTGACAATTGTCCCGCCCAGCGACCTGCACAACGCCACGGGAGGGTTCAGGTAGCGAGTTTCGACCTCAGACTACTCCGGACTTAGGTCCATTGTTATCAAGACTTTGGACTTTGCGAAAAAAAGAAGAAGCCTCCGACCTCAACCAGCCTTCTTCTTCGCCGCAGCCTTCTTCGCCGGCACCTTCTCCTTCGCCGTATGATATTGCTCCAGCAGCTTGCGACCCGTCTCGGCCAGCTTCATCGCCTCCGCTTCCGTCTTCGGCACCGGCTCGCCCCACGCATGCGCGCTCAGCGCCAGTCGCGTCGGCTCCCCATCCTTCACCATCGGCCCGCGTGGATGCGTAAAGTGTCGCGTCAGGAACGATCCCTTGCGCTTCATTTTCTCGGGCGTATCCGCCTTGCCCGTCACACCCGGCTTCAGGTGCGAGCCGTCACGCTCGTTGAAGAACGCCCGCCCCGCAGCCGTAAGACCACCCTTAGGATCCTTCCCAGCAGCCGGCATCGACTTTGCAGTCTTCTTCGCAGAAGTCGCCTTCCCTGCCGCCCTCTTCAAAGCCGTCTTCTTAGCAGTCGTCATGATCACTCCATCACCCTAGGAGTAATCACCTGCAGTTCGGGTTGACCCGCTCGCGTCATCCCCAAAAAGAAAATGGCCCGGGTTTAATCCCGGGCCATACCGACAAGCCATTCCAACCTTACGCCACAGCAGCTTCCGCTTCGCTCAACACCTCTTCGCGAAGAATTTCGTCCGCTACCGCCTCGCGCTCCGTCTTTGGCAACGCAATCGCCAGCACATCCTCGATCACGGTCGCATAATGGATCGTCACGCCCTCGATCTGGTCCGGCGTCAGGTCCTCATCCACCTGCTGCTTGCATTCCTTCGGCAAAATCACGTCGCGCACGCCAGCCCGCTTCGCCGCCAGGAACTTCTCCTTGATCCCGCCGACTGGCAGCACATTACCGCTCAGCGTAATCTCGCCCGTCATCGCCGTCAGTGGGCGAACCGGAACGTTCGTCAACAGGCTCACCAGTGCCGTTGCCATCGTCACACCAGCTGAAGGACCATCTTTCGGGATCGCGCCCGCCGGCACATGGATGTGCAGATCGACATCCTTCGTAAAGTCCTCGTCGAGCCCGAGCGACGCGGCATTAGACCGGACCCATGTCAGCGCGGCCTGCATCGACTCCTTCATCACGTCGCCAATCTGGCCCGTGATATTGAAGCCGCCCTTCCCCTTCATCCTGTTCGCCTCGATAAAGAGGATGTCGCCGCCCGCCGGTGTCCAAGCCAGCCCGACCACAACACCAGCCCGCTTCGTCCGCTCGGCGATCTCCGTATCCACACGCACCTTGATCCCGCCAAGGAAGTCATGAATGATCTCGGGCGTAATCACCAGCTTCTCGCTGCGCCCTTCAGCTATCTTGCGTGCCAGCTTCCGGCAGACCGTTCCAAGCTGCTGCTCGAGCTTACGGACACCCGCCTCCCGCGTGTAGTGCCGCGCAATCAGGTGCACGCTCTCCCGCGGAAACTCAATCTGTCCTTCCTCGATCCCGTTCTCCTTGATCTGCCGCGGAATGAGGTACTTCACGGCGATATTCACCTTCTCCTCTTCCGTGTAGCCGGTCAGTTCGATGATCTCCATACGGTCGAGCAGCGGGCCAGGAATCGTGTCCAGCTGGTTCGCCGTACAGATAAACAGCACCTTGCTTAGGTCGAATGGCTGGTCGAGATAGTTGTCGCGGAACGTATTGTTCTGCTCCGGGTCCAGTGTCTCCAGTAGCGCGCTCGCCGGATCACCGCGGAAGTCGCGCCCTAGCTTGTCGATCTCGTCCAGCATAAACACCGGGTCTTTCACCTCAACCCGCTTCAGGTGCTGGATGATCTGCCCCGGAAGCGCACCGATATACGTCCTCCGATGTCCGCGAATCTCCGCCTCGTCATGCATGCCGCCGAGCGAGATACGCGAGAACTTCCGATCAAGCGCCTTTGCAATTGATCGGCCGAGCGAGGTCTTGCCCACGCCTGGAGGCCCGACAAAGCAGAGTATGGGCCCCTTCATATCCGGCTTCAAGCGCCTGACCGAGAGGTAATCGAGAATGCGATCCTTCACCTTTTTCAGCCCGTAGTGATCCTCGTCGAGAATCTCCTTCGCCTTCAGAATGTCAACCTCGCCCGCGGACGTCTTGCCCCATGGCAGCACCGCCAGCCACTCCACGTAGTTCCGTGTCAGCGAGTAGTCCGCTGCTGCAGGATTCATCCGGCTCAACCGCGCGAGCTCCTTCAGTGCGTCCTTTTTAACCTCGTCGGTCATCCCGGCGTTCTCGATCTTTTCCCTCAGCTCAGCGATGTCCTTCTGCGTGTCGTCAACGTCGCCAAGCTCCTTCTGGATCGCCTTCAGCTGCTCGCGCAGGTAGTAATCCCTCTGCGACTGCTGCACCGAATCCTGTACCTCGGTCTGGATCTTGTTGCGCAGCTGTTGCACCTCCAGCTCCTTCGCCAGGTGCTTGTTCACCCGCTCCAGCCGCACCGCGATGTCTGGCATCTCAAGCAGTTCCTGCTTGTCAGTCGTCGTCAGGAAGGGCAGCGACGAAGCAATGAAATCCGCCAGTCGCCCCGGCTCTTCGATATTGATGGCGATCGTCTGCAGGTCATCGGACAGCGTCGGCGAGGAGGTCACGATCTGCTGAAACTGGCTCACCACGTTCCGCTGCAGGGCCTCCGTCTCAGGCGACTCGACCGGCTCAATCTCCGTAATCGCCTCTGCCTCGGCCGTCATGAACGGCGAAAGCTGGGCAAATTCCCCGAGACGCACCCGCTCGTTGCCCTCGGTAAACACAAACAGGCTCTGGTTCGGCATTTTGACGACCTTATGCACGGTCGCCCTGGTCCCGATCGAATGCAGGTCGGCCGAATCCGGGCTGTCCTGGCGCGCATCGCGCTGCGCGACCACCAGGATCGTCTTCTCCTCCCCGAGTGACTGAATCAGCTGGATCGAGCTCTCACGACCCACCGTCAGGGGAAGCACCGCGTGAGGAA
>CAXTLS010000084.1:6692-11291 GCA_964245235.1 uncultured Acidobacteriaceae bacterium | reverse complement strand
CACCAACAACGAGTTCGGCTTCGACTACCTGCGCGACAACATGAAGTTCGAGCTCGGCGACATGGTGCAGCGCTCCCATTACTACTGCATCGTCGACGAAGTCGATTCCATTCTCATCGACGAGGCGCGTACTCCGCTCATCATCTCCGGACCCACCGACCAGACCACCGACAAGTACGCTCGCGTCAACCTCATCATTCCCAACCTTGAGCTCGGCGAACTCACGGAGACGGTCGATGAAAAGGTCTACACCGGTGACTTTGTGGTCGACGAGAAGGCCCGCGCCATCACCATCACCGACGAAGGCTGGGAAAAGATCGAAGGCCTGCTCGGCATCGGCAACATTGCGGACCCGGAAAACTGGGACCTCAAGCACCACGTCGAAGTCGCCGTCAAGGCCCACAGCCTCTACAAGCGCGACGTCGAGTACGTCGTCAAGGATGGAGAGATCATCATCGTCGACGAGTTCACCGGTCGTCTGATGCCCGGCCGCCGCTGGTCTGACGGCCTCCACCAGGCCGTCGAGGCCAAGGAAGGCGTCGACATCCGCAAGGAAGATCAAACCCTCGCCACCATCACCTTCCAGAACTACTTCCGCATGTACAAAAAGCTCAGCGGCATGACCGGGACCGCAGAGACCGAGGCCGCCGAGTTCGACAAGATTTATAAGCTCGATATCGCAGTCATCCCGACCAACCGGCAGATGCGCCGCATTGAAAATCAGGACGTCGTCTTCCGCACCGCGAAGGAGAAATATTTCGCCGTCGCCGATGAGATCTCACGTCTGCATGATCTCAAACAGCCCGTCCTGGTCGGCACGACCTCCATCGAAAAATCAGAGCTCCTCTCTGAAATCCTCAAGCGCAAGGGCGTCCGTCACGTCGTCCTCAACGCCAAATTTCACGAGAAAGAAGCCGAGATCGTCGCGCAGGCCGGCCGCCTCGGCATGGTCACCATCGCCACCAACATGGCCGGCCGCGGCACCGACATCCTGCTCGGCGGCAACTCCGACTTCATGGCTCGCCAAGACCTCGTCCGCAAGTCGCAGGCCGTCGCCGTCTCCGCCGCCCAGGGCGAGATCTCGCCTGTCGCCGGTCCCGGCATGGTCCGCTTTTACTACTCCGGCCAGGAGTTCGAAACGTCCCAGGCCCAGTGGGACGCGGCCACCGCGAGCCACGCTGGCGTCGCCGGCGGCGAGCACGAAGCCGTCATCGAAGCCGGGGGCCTTCACATCCTCGGCACGGAGCGACATGAGTCGCGGCGCGTTGACAACCAGCTGCGCGGCCGCGCCGGCCGCCAGGGCGACCCCGGCGCCAGCCGCTTCTATCTGTCGCTTGAAGACGACCTCATGCGCATCTTCGCGCGCGAATGGGTCTCCACCCTGCTCCAGCGCCTCGGCATGGAAGAGGGGGTCCCCATCGAGAGCGGCATGATCTCCCGTCGCATCGAGGCCGCCCAGAAGGCCGTCGAAACTCAGAACTTCGAGTCTCGCAAGCACGTCCTCGAGTACGACGACGTCATGAACAAGCAGCGCGAGGCCGTCTACGGTCTTCGCCGGCAGCTCATGGAGGGCGTAGACCAGAAGCAGCTCATCACCGAGGACTACCTCGCCACGCTGCTCTCGAACCTGCTCGATCAGTACGCCCCTGAGAAAGCGCACGCCGATGCGTGGAAGGTCGACGAGCTCTTCAGCGCTATCTACGAGCAGTTCGGTGCGCGGCTCGAGAACGAGGTCGATTGTCAGACCCTCAACCGCCACGAGTTCGGCGAGGCCATCTACGAGAAGCTTGGCAGCCGCTACAACGTCAAGGAGCAGATCCTCGGCGCGCCCGGCATGCGTTACCACGAGCGCATCGTCATGCTCTCCGTCCTCGATGGGCTGTGGAAAGACCATCTCCTCGCGATGGATCACCTCAAGGAAGGCATCGGCCTGCGCGGCTATGCGCAGCAGGATCCGCTCGTCGCCTACAAGAAGGAGTCCTTCGAGATCTTCGAGGCCATGATGCTGCAGTTCCAGGCCGATACCGTCCGCCATCTCTTCCGGATGCAGATCATCGGCCCGGACGGCAATCCGATCGAGACCGCCGAGCAGTATGCCTTCGCTCAGAATCAGGCCGCTCTCGAACACCAACCCGTGCCCGATCCCGCAAGCCCCGCCATCGCCGATCTGCTTCCACCCTCGGCGCAACCCACCATGCCTGTCCGCTCGCCGGACGCTCCGGCATCCGTCTCCGAGATGCCGCCGCTCGAGCGCCGCGATGCTCCCCGCGTCTCGCGGGCACCCACCACCACCATCGACGCCCTTGAGCGCGAGTTCGAAGCAAAAAGGAAACGGGAGCGTGAAGCGCGTCGCCAGGTCACCAACGGCAATGGCTCAGCCGGCGGGAATGGTTCCGCCAGCAGCAAAACCACTTCCACCGGCAATGGGTCGCAGCTTTTTGCAAACGGCATAGGCCGCAACGACCTCTGCCCCTGCGGCTCGGGCAAGAAGTACAAGCGGTGCCACGGCGCTGAAGTCTAGCGCCGTAAGCCTCGGCAGCCCTCCCCGACGGTCGGTTGCTACTGGGTCTTGCCGGCTGTCTCCAGGTCGTCCAGGAGCAGGCGACTCTTCGTAGCCAGCGTCTTTGCCCCTTCCGCGTCGTTGGACTGAAGCGCCTGCCGCGCTTCCTTCTGGAAGTTTCTCGCCTTGCTTAGAAGATCCGATTGCGTCTTCGCGACGTCAGCGCTTACCCCCTGCAAGCGGCGCTCGTTTGCGGCAATAAGGTCTGCCGCTTCCTGCTGCGCTCGCGGGCTTTGCTCCCCACCCACGCTCAACTGGCCGATGGCCTCTTGCTGCGATGGCCCCTGCGCTGCGGGCTGCTCGATCGCGCTCGGCGCCTGCCCATCACTCGGCTTGGCGGCAGCCACGGCGCCAGCCTGTGGGTTTGTCGCAGCATTCGTCTTCACGGGCCGTTTCTTGGCCTTCTTCGGCTTCTCCACCGTCTGTGCCGTCGTAACCGCCGGCAGCTTCGGAGTAGCCTCCTGCACGATCGGAGGAGAGGCTGGTTCGGGCACCGCCAGCAATGGCACCGGTGTCTGTGGCGGTAATATCACGGTCTGCATCCTGCGATGCCGGCATCCCGGAATGGCAAACAGCAGCAAACTCCCTACCAGCAGCGAACCCCATCGTACCTGTCCAGCCGTTCGCCTCAAACCGTCTCTCCCGCGGGACTCCCGTCCGTACCTGTAGGACGTCGTGCTTGCTTTCGTCCCTCACCTGCAGTAGCCAGAGGCAGTCGCACGGTGAAGTTTGTTCCTCTGGCTGTTCGTCGCAGGGCCGCCTGCTCGTCGGTCGTCGAAGAGACTTGCATGGATCCGCCATGCATCTGCAGAATGCGATACGTCATCGCAAGTCCGATCCCGCTGCCCTTTGCTTTTGTTGTGAAGTACAAATCGAAGATACGCGGAAGAATCTCTTCGGCAATACCTTCTCCCGCATCCGCAACCTCCACGACAACATCCGCTCGCTCGCGTCGCATCGCAAGCCGCAAAATGCCCCCCTCCGGCATGGATTGCATCCCGTTCAGCACCAGGTTCAGCAAGGCCTGGCGCATGAGCTCCGCATCCACCCGCACCGGAAGCGGCTCGCGGGCGCGTTCCACCAGCACACGGACACCATTCGCGTCCATCTCCGCTTCGGTCAGTTCCACGACGGCCTCGACCACCTCCAGCAAATCACGCTCCTGCAGGTGCAACTCCATTGGACGGGAAAAATCAGCTAATGTTTCCACCACACGGTCCAGCCGCTGCATCTCGCCCGTCAGGATGTCCACGTGGCGTTGGGCCCCAGCCGCCGAGGCCGGCTCCATGGCCGCCAGCTTGGACTTCAGCAGCTCAAGGTGCACCACCATCGCGTTGATCGGGTTCTTCACCTCGTGTCCGACACCCGCCGTGAGCCGCCCTACCGCTGCCAGCCTTCGCGAAACCTCCAGTTCGCGCTCCAGCTGCGCCGCGGACTCCATGTCCCGTAGCCGAACCAGAGTCCCCATCTCGCGTCCGGAGCCGGCCCCAATTCTGTCGAGCGAAAACTGCACCTCGCGACCATCCTCCATCGTCACCCGCTCCGCCGCCGAAGCGTCACCGCTCTCAAAGGCCCATCGCACCGCATCCCCCAACGCGGTCCCCCCCGGAAAGATCTCCTCGACGGTGTGACCGACCGTGCCCAGCTCCGCTCGATTAAGAAAGTAGTTCGTCGCTCCCGAGACCATCGCCGCGCGCCCGTCCTGACCGAACAGCAGCACGCCATCCCGCAGCGTCTCGAGCATCTGGTTCACATTCGCGCGCAGCGTCGTGTAGCCGGCTTCGGTTGAGCGCATCTGTGCGCCCAGGCGGTCGATGGTTTGCGTCACCCGCACCACCGCATCGCGCCGTCCTATCTCCGTCGTCGCCTCCAGCTCTCGCGCCTGCTCTTCGCCCGCTGCAAGAAACTCCAGTCGCTCACTGATCTGTTCGATTGGCTCGAGCGCCGCACTCGCCAGCAAGCCCGCCGCAACCACCGCACCCGCCGCCGCCAGCACCGCGAACAGCAGCGCCGCCCTCAACCACGGCTCGTAGGATGCC
>CAXTLS010000084.1:0-6682 GCA_964245235.1 uncultured Acidobacteriaceae bacterium | reverse complement strand
CCCCCAGATGCACCACCAGAAAGGGTTTGCCGTTCCGGTCCAGCGGCTCCGCTAGATCGAGCACCCGCGGTCGCCCAAAGACCAGCTTGGTCTGTCGCAGAATCGTCTGGTCCCGAACATCCAGCAGGTTGAAGCGGAAGGGCCTGATCTGCTCCACGACATCTGGATCGGTACTGACCAGCACTCGGCCTTTGGCGTCCGTCACACTTACATCCTGCACCGTCGGCGAGTACCGCACCACTCCCTGCATGACCTCCGTGAGCGGCTCGTGGCTTCGTAGCGCCCTCGCGACTGCCTCTTCCAGAGAAGCTTCCCCTAGATTCGCAGGAGGCCGCTCCCGCAGCCCCGTCTCCACAGCCTCCCGCGTCATCACCAGGACCTCGTGCGCCAGAACCTCGTTCCCCGAAGCCGTCTGTTCGATGCGCTGCCGCAACAACTCCCCAACAAACATCGTCGAGAGCACCAGCACGATAGCCGAGGTCAGCGCCGTGGCCGACAATACCAGCTTGGTCTTCAGCCGCACTTCGGGTTACTCCGCCCCGCTCGCGGCCGCGGCGCTTGAATACTCCTTCAGCTTGTTCTGCAGCGTCTTCGAACTGATCCCCAGGATCTCCGCGGCGCGCGTCTTGTTGTTGTGCGTTGAAAGCAGGGTCTTTAAGATCAGCTGCCGCTCGGCTTCATCCACCGTGGTCCCCACCTCGACCCGCACGGAGTTCTCTTCCTTGCGGAAGCGCTCCGCCTCCGCTGCCGCGTCCGGCACCACGACGCCACCCGCAATCGCAGACCGGACCCGACCCGCCGGTGGCGCAAAGCCCGGCTCGCCGAAGTGCGGCGGCAGGTGGTCCACGTTCAATCGCCCGCGCGACGCCATGATCACCGCGCGCTCGATGGTATTGCGCAGCTCCCGCACATTGCCCGGCCACCGGTAGGTCTTAAGCCGGTCCAGCAGCATCGGCTCGATGCCCGAAATAGCGCATCCATGCCGCTCGTTCATATCCGCGATCATCCGCTCCGCGATCGCGCCTACGTCCTGCAGATGGTCCCGCAACGGCGGCATTTGGATCGCAAACACATTCAGCCGGTAATACAGGTCGCCGCGCAGCTCGCCATCCGCAACCGCCCGCTCCGGATCCTTGTTCGTCGCCGCGATTACCCGAACATCCACCGGCGTCTCCGCCTTTGAGCCCAGACGCCGCAGCTTCCTGTCCTCCAGCACCCGCAGCAGCTTCGCCTGCGTCGCCGCCGGCATCTCGCCAATCTCGTCCAGCAGCAGCGTTCCTTCTTCCGCCAGCTCGAAACATCCCGCTCTGCGCTCGATCGCGCCGGTAAATGCGCCCTTCTCATGACCGAAGATCTCGCTCTCGATCAGCGTCTCCGGAATTGCCGCGCAGTTTACCGCGACAAACGGCTTGTTGCGCCGGCCGCTCAACTCGTGCAGGCTGCGCGCCACCAGCTCCTTGCCCGTCCCACTCTCGCCCGTCACCAGGACCGATACATTCGACGGCGCCACCCGCTCGATCAACTTGTAGATCGCCCGCATCTGCGGCGAAGACCCCACGAGCGGCCCCAGTCCGCCAGTCTCGCGCGACGATCGTACCTCTTCCTCATAGTCTTCGTGAACCTGTACCAGCTGCCGGCTCACACTATCCAGAATCGCCCGCAGCCGTATGGGGTCCACCGGCTTCGGCAGATAATCGAACGCGCCCATGCGCATCGCCTCCACCGCCGACTCGATCGATCCCTGCGCCGTCAGCATCACCACCGCAACCCGCTGCGGAAGCTCGCTCAGCCGCCCCAGCAGCTCCATCCCGTCCATTCTCGGCATCTTCAGGTCCGTCACCACAATTGACGGACTCCACTGCTGCACCTTCTCCAGGCCTTCCATCCCGTTCGAAGCGCAATCCGTCCGAAAGCCCCAGCTGCCAACCAGCTCCGTCAGCCCCGTTCGCGCGTGCAGCTCGTCTTCGACAATTAAGACCTTCTCCAAAGCTTGCCATCCCTTCAAATTCAAACTCCCAAACCAAGCGTCCAGTCGTTCCAGACCGCAGTATTTCCAGGGTTGCAGTGTGTCTCCATTCAGAATGGCTGCCTAACCGGAAGTCCTTCAGTATACGACCAATCGCTGGCCGGACAGGTGAGCATCGGTCACCGCCTCGTAACCGCGCACCCAGCGGGCCAGGTATCCTCTTCCTATGTCTGAAGCCCTTTCTCCCGAGATCTCGGTCGACGCCTTCGCGGCCTTGCGCTTCCAGCCCGAACCGCCCCTTCTGCTCGACGTTCGCGAGTCCTGGGAGATCGAGATCGCCTCCCTTCCCGGAGCCATCCCCATCCCCATGGGCGATCTCCCCTCGCGCCTCCAGGAACTCGATCCCGACCGCCCAACCATCGTCATCTGCCATCACGGCGCTCGTTCGCTCAATGTCACCATGTGGCTCCGCAACCAGGGCTTTGAACACGTCCAGTCGCTCGCCGGCGGCATCGACCAATGGTCCCGTTCTATCGATCCTTCCATCCCCCGCTACTAGCTCTTCACACCCCTGTCCCCCGTCCGCGTTGCGACCCCGCCTGCAAGCCGCGACACAGGCCATGCACCCGGAAGCACTCGCGCTCCGCCGCGCGCCTGCATCTCGTCTGTTACCAAATCAATTACTAACTTCCTAAGTACCGGACGCCCATGTCCCGTTCCTAGCCCCCCGCAACCACTCAGTTAAGCGGTTAACTAGATCATCCGTCCTAGACGCGGACACTTGATCAAATTTTCATCTTGTATTCCCCCAATCGCGTCGCTAAAGTGTCCACAACATCACCGCACAAGCGAAAACTCCATCACCGGCAAAGACCGGATCCGTAACGGCAACGATGTTGACAACTTCCCTGTAGGTCTATCGGAGGCAATTTGAAGCGCATCACGCAATGTACGATCGCCCTTTCCCTGCTGAGCGCAGTTCCCGCTCTAGCACAGACCGTTACGGGCGCCGTCCGCGGCACTGTCACGGACCCGTCAGGCGCCATCGTCTCGGGCGCAACGATCACCATCACCAACGTCGCGACCAACGTCTCGGTTACCCTCAAGTCCGATTCCGCCGGCGTCTACTCCCAGCGCAACCTGCAGATCGGTCAGTACAAGCTAACCGTCGACGCACCCGGCTTCTCAAACTCCAGCTTCGGACCGTTCTCACTCGAAATCGATCAGACCGCCAAGATCGACGTCGCCCTCACCGTCGGTGGATCTAACACGACCGTCGAGGTCACCGATCAGCTCCAGCCTATCCTCCAGACCGAGAACGCCACCACCGGTGAGACCTTCACCCAGAACACCATCAACTCGATCCCGCTCAACGGCCGCGACTTCTCGCAACTCACCGTTTTCACGCCGGGCGCCGTATCGACCAACTATCAGGCGTACGGCGGGTCCAACTCGACCGAACGTGCGACAGGTGCCGACACCAGCCCCAACGTCAACGGCAACCGTCAGCAGTCGAATAACTTCCTCCTCGATGGCCAGGAAATCAACGAAAACCTTAATAACACCATCGGCTACAATCCCAGCCCTGACTCGCTTGACCAGATCCGTGTCATCTCCGCCAACGCCAACGCTGAGTTCGGCAACGTCAACGGCGGCGACGTCGTCAGCGTCATGAAGAGCGGCACTAACTCTCTCCACGGCAGCGTCTTCGGCTTCCTCGAGAACTGGAATCTAAACGCAAACTCCTGGGGAAACAACTTCGCCGGCATCTCGCGCGACCAGAGCAACTACACCCAGACGATCTACGGCGGTACCCTCGGTGGTCCGATCATCAAGGACAAGTTGTTCTTCTTTGTCGACTACGAAGGCTTCCGCCGCCATGACGGTGGAACCGCTGCAGTCAGCGTGGCCCCCGCAGCTTTTCGAGGAATCGGCACAAATGTAGCTGACTTTTCCGCTTTGTATCAGTTCACCAAAGTAGTGAACGGTGTAAACGTTCCGGCACCCATCCAGCTTTACAACACGCAAGCTCCCGGCGGACCTGTACAGTACGCGGGAAATCAGGTACCAATCACAAATCCAATTGCTCTGTATCTATTTTCGCACCCCGAGGCCTATCCGCTTCCCAATCGGACTGTTCCTGATGGTGTAACGAATAACTACTTTGGACCGACGCGCACCTCCCGCCGGAATGATCAAGGCGACGTGAAGATTGATTATCACCTCCACCAGAAGGACGTCATCTCCGCCCGCTACAGCCAGGGCGTCGCTTCCGACATCCAGACTCAGGTTCCCATCGCTGTGCAGTTCCCGGGCGGATCCGATTATCCGGATCACCTCTTTACTGTGAACGAAACCCACACCTTTTCACCTTCGATCGTCAACCTAGCCCGCGCGTCTTATTCGCGTATCCGGTTCAACAGCGGCGTCTCCGTCGATCCTTCAGGAATCTTCGGCTTCAACGGCAACTCGCTCGTCGGCATCAGTAGCCCGGCGCAGCAGACGCAGGGCTTCAGTCAGCAGAACTTCTCGAACGGTAGCGGACTCCTGTCCATCTCAGGTGTGGGTGTCAACCCTACACCAGAGATCTTCATCGACAACGTCTTCGAATACGCCGATGACCTCACCGTCCAGAAGGGCAAGCACCTGCTGAAGTTCGGTGCTCAGGTCACCCGTTACCAGCAGAACAGCTTCTATCCAGGAAACAACGGCGAGCTTGGCTATCAGACCTACACGGGTCAGTTTACGACGCTCCCCGGCGCATCTAACACCTACGGCTTTTCCGACTTTGTCACAAACCACGTTTACGAGGCAGCCGTCGGCCAAGTTGTCGGCCGTACTGGCCAGCGTCAGTATCGCGACGCCTTTTACGCGCAGGACGACTGGAAGGTGATGTCGAACTTGACACTTAACCTTGGTCTCCGCTGGGAGTACTCGCAGCCCATCTATGAAGTCAACAACAAGGAAGCCAACCTCAACCTGACTCCAGGCCTGAGCGCAGCGGATACGATCCAGTACGCGGGGCAGAACGGCAACAGCCGCGCTCTCTACGACCCGGTCTATACCAACTTCATGCCCCGTATCGGCTTCGCCTTCCAGCCGCAGCAGCGCATGGTGATTCGAGGTGGTTACGGCATCACCAACTACCTGGAAGGAACCGGTGCCAACCTCCGCCTCACTCAGAACCCGCCCTTCCACAACGACTTTGACACCATTGCAACCATTCCAAATGGCAGCGGTGCAACTTACAACCCGGGAACTCCGCTGACAGCGGAGACAGGGTTCCCGATCAATGTCGCCCCAACCACCACCTTCTATGCGTGGCGTAAGAATCTTCGCCCCGCATCGATTCAGGAGTTCACGGTCGGAGTCGAATACCAACTCACCAACACCTCCACCATCACCGCCAGCTATGTCGGTGAAACAGGGCATCACCTCACCGATCCCGTCTACGCCAATCAGGCCACAGCGCCAGGTGTCGTTGCTCCCTACTTCAACATCGTGGGACAGAATGGTGTCGTGAAGGTCACGGCGTCAGACTCTGCTTCTAACTACAACTCGCTCCAGGCCACCTTTCGGCAACGTCTCACCGCCGGCCTTGAGTTCACCGCCAATTACACCTATGCGAAGTCGCTGACAGACGATATCGGTTACTACGGAACCACCGGCGCCTCGCAGCAGTACTATCAGCAGGATGCTTATAACCTGCAGAACGAATGGGGCCCGGCCGGTCAGGACATTCGTCACGCTATCAGCGCGACGGGTACCTACGCGATTCCCTTCGGCCGGGGTCGTAAGTATGGTGCCAACACCAACGCCATTCTCGACGAGGCTCTTGGTGGTTGGAAGGTCTCCGGCTCAAACGTGACCTACACCGGATTCCCGATCACGATTACCTCGCCCGCCAACTACTCGAACCTGGTACAGGGCTACACTGGCGCCGCTCGGCCTAACCAGCTCCGCCCGGTTCACATCACCAATCAGAAGATTCAGCACTGGTTCGGCACCGATCCCAGCGTCACCCAACCCTGCGCTTTCAACGATGCAGGTGCTCTGGTTGACAACGGAGTCTGCGCCTACTCGCCTCAGCCGCTGACCAGCTTCGGTAATGTTCGTCCGGGCACCCTTAGGGCTCCTGGGTTCCTCAACTTCGACTTCTCGGCTCAGAAGGCTTTTACCGTGTTTCACGAGAACCGTGTCGACTTCCGGGCTGATTTTTTCAACGCCCTCAACATCGCGAGCTACGGCAACCCCGACTCCGGTATCACCGACCCAAACTTCGGCCAGATTACCGGAGTTAAATCAAACCCGCGTACTATTCAGTTCGAAGCGAAGTACGTTTTCTAACCTCAACAGCACAGGCACGCAAACATTAAACCGCAGCCGGTCATCGGCTGCGGTTTTGTTTGTCTTCTATGTTCTCCGTAACGTAGGTGCAGCTCTCGAAGCCGCACCATGGGAGTCGCTGGACACCAACTCGTGTCTCGGCGCACGGGGTACTCTTCTCCTAAAGAACTCCTTGATTACGTTGGCAATCGAAATACGGTTGAGAGTCCCCTACCGACCTGACGCCTGCGCAAGCACCTTGTAGGGCCGAAACACTTCACTTCGCCCGCGGATGCGTCTCGTCATATACCCGTTGCACCTGCTTCACCGTGAGTTGCGTATACCGCTGCGTCGTCGAGAGCCGCTCATGCCCCAGCATCTCCTGGATCG
>CAXTLS010000083.1:0-12851 GCA_964245235.1 uncultured Acidobacteriaceae bacterium | reverse complement strand
CGACGGCAACGGCAACCTGAGCGACTGGTGGACAGCCGACGATACTAAGAAATTCGAGTCCCGCACCCACTGCCTCGTCCAGGAGTACGGCAGCTTCACTGCGGTTGACGACGTCAAGGTCAACGGCAAGCTCACCCTCGGCGAAAATACCGCAGATAACGGCGGTCTCCTGCTCGCCTATATGGCCTACCTCGAACGCGCGAAACTCAACAAGATTGATCTCGCCGCCAAGATCGATGGCTACACCGCGCCGCAGCGTTTCTACATCGGCTTTGCGCAGAACTACTGCGAGAACGCCCGCCCCGAACAGGTTCGCAACCAGATCCTCACCGACCCCCACTCGCCCGACCACTTCCGCGCCAACGGAGCCATCGTCAACCAGCCAGGCTTCGCCCAGGCCTTCGGCTGCAAGACCGGCTCACCCATGGTCCCCACCAACAGCTGCCGCGTCTGGTAAGCGCGTTGAAGTGGCTCATAGATACGATACAGCGCCTAACGGTGACAGGATTGAGAGGAGCCGTGACTTGACCAAGCCTACTTATCAAGCGTGGAACGACTTCGTTCCACAGCTTTATCTGAAGCGTTTCGCATCTTCGCCCGGTCACATCTGGCATTACAGACTTTTGGTGTCGCATGAGACGGTACGTGAATGGAAGGAGGTTTCGATAAGCCGGGCCGGAGCGCATGACTATCTTTATAGTTTCGCTGACGATACCGGGCAGAGCGATAAAATAGAACGATGGCTTAGCAAGGAATTTGAAGGTCCAGCCGAGGATGCGATTGATAAAGCTGTCAGCGAGAAGCAGTTATCAAAGAGCGACTGGAAGTGCTTGATTCGTTTTTTATGCCTCACAGTACGTAAGGACACCAGCGTTCTATCTAAAAAGAAGGGATGCCTGGGCTGAAAAGCTTTCAGAAGTCATGAACGATAGTATGCAACATTTGCGCGAAAAGCTTGCGCAAGCTCGAGATGATGGCTTCTTCGGTTCGCTAGCTCCAGCAAATGGTAACGAACTCTTCCCCTTGAGGTACTCAATTGAACCGAGGAATGAAGCAGGTCAGCGACAGCTTCGGATAGAGATCACAACAGGAAGGAAGATGTGGCTCTGGGAGATCGGGAAAATGCTTAGTGACAGCAGATCACTCACCGCATTGCAAAGCCATCGCTGGACTATTTTGAAAGCCCCACCTAACGAGCCTTGGCATACTACCGATGCCGGCTGTGTGTCTTGGCATAGACAAACACGGAGTTCGAACTTATGAAGGTGGCTGGGGCGCTCCGAAATCGGTAATGATGCTTCCACTAGACCCTGTGCACCTGTTGTACACCGAGGTGGGAGCCAAGACACCAGAAAAGTACACTGAGATTTCGACCGAGAAAGCTAAAGAAATACGTCGGGTGATTGCAAATCACGCATTTAGAAGCTACTACGCGGACAAATCGTATAAGAGCATATCGGCCTACAGACCGAGAAAGATAGACGGTGGTCAATTTGAACAATAAAGGCGAGACTGGCTAGAGTGGCATGACCACCATTCTGATGCTGAACGTTTTATGGACGAGGATAATGGCAACATCGGGCGTAGGTTAAAGAACTCAGTTGTATCGAGCACCTCGACTTCGCGTATCAAAGCATTGCCTGTGCGACAGTAAAACCATGCCCCTCCCGGCAAAAAACAAAGCTCTCGGCTTCGGCGCCTGCGCCCTCGCCAGCTCCCTCTGGGGATGTGGCTTTTTCTTCGGCAAGGTCGCCCTCGTCGAGATGTCCGTAGGCCACATGGTTCTCTACCGCTTTCTCTTTGGCTCCCTCGTCCTCCTTCCGCTTCTGCTCACCCACCTTCCCTCCTTCAACCGCCGCGAGTGGAGCCTCTTGCTCCTCGCCTCCTTTCTCGGCGTCCCCGTCCAATTCCTCATCCAGTTCTACGGCCTCTCACTCACCACCGTCAGCCACGCCTCGCTCATGGTCGGCACCATGCCCGTCATCCTTGCCGTCGGCGCCGCTATTTTCGCCCACGAGCGCATGGACGCCATCGGCTGGCTCGCCCTCGCGGCCTCGACCTGCGGCGCCGCCCTCATCGCGCTCAGCGGAGCCCACGCACACGCCCATGCCGGCGAAGCCTCTCTGGTCGGCGACCTCCTCGTCGTCCTCTCGCTCGGCATCGCCCTCTTCTGGCTGCTCATCAACAAGCGCCTCATGGAGCGCCACAGCCACATCGCCGTCACCGCGTACGGTCTCGTCCTCGGCACGCTCATGCTCCTCATCTGGGTCCCTCTGCGCAATGGGCAGCCGCCCCTCGCCCACGTCTCCATCAAAGCGTGGCTCGCCCTCGTCGGCAGCGGCGTCCTCTGCACCGCCGCCTCAACCCTCCTCTGGAACTACGGCATGACCCAGGTCCCCGCATCCCAGGCCGCCGTCCTGCTCAACATGGAACCCCTCGTCGGCTCCATCCTGGGCGTCTTGGTCCTCAGCGAACATCTCGGCCCCGCCGCCTGGGCCGGAGGCGCCCTCATCCTCGCCGCCGCCATCACCCTCACCACCCACAGCAAGACCCGCGTCCCCGAACCCTTCCTCACCACCTGAACGACAACGGTCCCAGAGACCACCCATGCTATCCTCCGGCATCATGAAAAAGCTGGCTCTCATCCCCTTGCTGGCCCTCGCCGCCGCAGGCTCGCCCGCCCAGTCGCCGCTCAGCAAAACCGAAGCCGCTATGGTCCGCGCCATCGACGCTGAGAACCCCGCCGCCCTCGCCCTCCTCGCGCAGATCGTCAACATCAACAGCGGGACAATGAACCTCCCCGGTGTGGTCGCCGTCAAAGACGTCATCGCCCCGCAGTTCGAGTCGCTCGGCTTCAACGTTCGATGGAACCCCATGCAGGCCCTCGACCAGCGCGCCGGCGACCTCGTAGCCGAGCATCCCTGCCCCGCTGGTACCGGCCACTGCGGCCAGCGCCTCCTGCTCATCGGCCACATGGATACCGTATTCGAGCCCGCCAGCAAATTTCAGAAGTATGAGATCGTCTCCGGCACTGGCGGCAATGTGGCAACCGGCCCCGGGGTGTGCGATATGAAAGGCGGCCTCGTCGTCATGCTCTCCGCCCTCAAAGCCATGCAGGCTGCCGGCGCACTTGACGCCGCAGAGATCACCATCGTGCTCAGCGGAGACGAGGAGGCCCACGGCGAACCGGTCGAACTGAGCCGCCGCGACATGGTCGAAGCAGGCAAGCGCGCGGACGTTGCCCTCGAGTTCGAAAACGCCTCCCGCATAGCCGGCAAAGACATGATCCGCATCAGCCGCCGCAGCTCCCTCACCTGGCGTCTCGAGACCACCGGCGTTTCCGGTCACTCCTCGCAGATCTTCAACGATCACTTCGGCTACGGAGCCATCTACGAGTTGACGCGAATTTTGGACCAGTTCCGCACCCAGCTTCCCGAACACGGTCTTACCTTCAACGTAGGCCTCATCCTCGGTGGCGCTACCGCGACCGTCGACTCCACAAACACCGGCGGCATCGCCACCGGTAAGAGCAATGTCATCCCGCCCGCAGCCCTCGCCAGCGGCGACATCCGCACCCTCTCGAACGATCAGACCGAGCACACCGAAGCCAAAATGCGCGCCATCGTCGCCGACCACCTTCCCCGCACCGGCGCCACCATCTCCTTCGGCGAAGGCTACCCCGCCATGGCCGAGACCGAGGCCGCTCACGCCCTCGTCGACCAACTCAACCAGGTCAACGCCGCGCTCAACCTGCCCTCACAAGAGATCATGGACCCCATGCTCGGCGGCGCCGGCGACATCGCCTTCGTTGCACCGTACGTTCCCGCCGGCCTGGTCGGGACCGGAGCCATGGGCGAGGGCGCCCACGCCGAGGGCGAAACCGTCTATCTCGACTCCCTCCCCAAAGAAGCCAAGCGCATGGCCATCCTCATGCACCGCCTCGCCACGCCTGTTAAATAGGAACAGGTGCCGGGCGGGGCGCTTCAAACCCTTCCAAGGCGCAGCTATCCGTGATGAAACGGACGGAGTTAATTTTCCAAAGTTCAAAGTGTTCATAATGCTGAACTTAGATCTGGACTTGTCTGGAGTGGAGCCGCGGGCCCCTTGAGAGAAGGTGCCATTCTGCAGAACGGCTCGTGTCAAGCGGTGACCCTGGTTCCGACGGTGTAGCTTTTTTTCTAAAATCCAAAGTCTTCATAAAGTTACACTTAGGTCTGGACATGTACGGAGCAGGCGTCTTGCCACTTCGGCAGACCGTCCCGACAAGGCGAGCTTGCGAAGGCAGGTGTTTGTCAAGTGTTCGGTCCTGGCCGTGACCTTGTGGCGATGTTTTTCTAAAGTCCAAAGTCTTCATAAACGTTGGGCTTAGGTCTGTACCTGGACGGAGCAGCCGCGGTGCCACTTTGGGGGACTGTCCGAAAAGGTGCCTTGTAGAGGCACGTTCTGTCAAGTATTCAGACGAGCGCAGCAACAGCCACGATCCTGGCCAGTGTGACCAGAAGCACCCACATAACTAGAAGCCCAGAGCAGCAGCTCTCGCTTCCCGCCGTCCTTCTCCCGCTTGCGTTGCACTGATGATTGCCGGCATCCTCTCCGTAGTTCGCCACCAGATCACCGTCAGCGCTACTCCAGCGAGAATCAGCCCAAAACACAACCCCAGCCACAGCCCAACCGCCCCTAGCTGCATGCGGAAGCCAAAGAACCATCCCACCGGCAGCCCCACCAGCCAATAACTCAGGAAATGCACGTACAGCCCCACCCGCGTATTTCCCGCGCCCCGCAGCGCGCCCGTAGCCGTCATCTGCATGCCGTCAAACAGCTGAAAGACGGCCACCACCAAGAGAATCGGTGTCGTCGCCGCAATCACATGCGGGTCAGGCGAGAAGCCCCGCGCAATCTGCTTCGGAAACGCCACAAAGACGCACGAGGCCGTCAGCATGAAGACCGCTCCCAGCACAATCCCCGACCACCCGGCCGCTTTCGCCCCCTCCACGTCCCGCCGCCCGATCGCCTGCCCCACCCGCACTGTGCTCGCCGTCGCAATCGCCATCGGCACCATGAACGTGAAGCTCGCACAGTCCAGCGCAATCTGGTGGCCCGACAGCGGCAACGCCCCGAAGGTCGCAATGATCGCTGTCACCGCGCCAAAGATCGCCACCTCCACAAAGATCTGCGCGCCCACCGGCGCCCCCAGCACAATCAGCTCCCGCAGCCGGCTCCCCTCAAACCGCCACTTCGTCTGAAACAGCCCATAGCCAAACCTCCGTTGGTAGTACACCAGGTAGCCAAACATCAGGGCCGCCTGGTAGCACCGCGACAGCGTCGTCGACCACCCTGACCCCGTCACCCCATATGCCGGAATCGTCACGTACCGCCAATGATGTCCATAGATGAACAGCCAATTGAACAGCACGTTGATCAGGTTCGCCGACACCAGCGTCACCGCGATCGACCGCACATGGTTGAACGCCTGCAGGTACCGTCGCAGCACCATCCACAGAAACAGGGCCGGCGTTCCCCAGTTCAACGCGTTGAAAAACGGCAGTGTCATGCGCAGGATCACCGGGTCCGTATGCAGCCTCGCAATCGCCGGCGTCATGGCCGCAACCAGCAGCATCAGAATCACGGTCAGCCCAGCCGCCAGCACCAGCCCGTGCTGCAGCGAGCGGTTTGCATCGTCGATCCGCTTCGCCCCGAACGCCTGCGACAGCACCGTGTCGAGCCCGATCAGCACCCCGCCTACCCCGAACGCGAGCGTGTGATACAGTACCTGGCCGAGCGCCGCCGCCCCCAGAGACACCGCCGAGTTCGGCAGATGCCCCACCATCACCGCGTCCACAATCCCCATCGACATCCACCCAATCTCCGCCAAGATCAAAGGCAGAGCCAGGCGCAGCATCAACGGAATCTCACGGCGTATCGACATCACTTTCCTTACCCCGAACCATCGTCATCCCGGCCACTGCACGGCGAAGCGAGCGCCCCGCAAACTGCGCCTACTGCACCCGACGCCGTCTCTACTGCGGGTAGATAATCCCGCCCATCTTCATCGACGTCGGCAGCCCGCCAGGCCGCTTCAGCTTCATCGCTTCCGCCGTCATGTCCACATACTTCAACCCGGCCCCGGTGTTGAACAGCACCACCTTGTCCGACGCCTGTAACTCCCCACTCGCCAGCAGCTTGTCGTACGCCGCCGTTGCCGCCGCACCCTCAGGCGAAACAAAGATCCCCTCATGCCGCGCCCAGTCCAGGATGCTTGCCAGGATCTCCTCATCGGTCGAAGCCAGCGCCGCGCCTCCTGACTCCCGCAGAATATCGAGGATGATCGCATCTCCGTAAGGTTTCGGCACCCGCAGCCCCGCCGCAAACGTAGCCGCATGCTCAAAGAACCGGCTCACCGCCTCCCCCTTCTCGTAAGCCCGGGTTACGGGCGCGCACCCCGCAGCCTGCAGCGCATACATCTTCGGCCGCTTGCCCGACACCCACCCCAGCGCCTCCATTTCCTCAAACGCCTTCCACATCCCGATCAGCCCCACCCCGCCGCCGGTCGGATAAAACACCGCATCCGGATACGTCCAGCCCAGCTGCTCCACCAGCTCGTACCCCATCGTCTTCTTGCCCTCCACCCGGAACGGCTCCTTCAGCGTCGAGATGTCAAACCACACCTCCTCCGCCGGCGTTCCCGCCTCCTTCTGCGTCTTGATCCGCTCCGCCACTATCCGCGCGCAGTCCGAGATCAGCCCATCGACCATCGTGACGTCTGCCCCATACACAATTCCCTCCAGGTAGTTGGCAAACGGGACATCCAGCGGCATAAAGATATGCGCCGCGATCCCTGCCGCCGCCGCGTACGCCGCCAGCGCCCCCGCCGCATTCCCTGCACTTGGCACCGCCAGATGCCGCAGCCCATAGTGCTTCGCCATCGACACGGCCAGCCCCAGCCCTCGCGCCTTGAACGTCCCCGTCGGGTTCGCTCCCTCCTCCTTCACCAGCAGCCCCGGATACCGCCGGCTCTGGATCATCGGCGTCCACCCTTCACCCAGTGTCACCGGTGTTACATCCGGCAGCACCCCAGCATACCGCCACATTCCCAGCGAAGAGCCAGCAGCAGCCGCCTGTGTCGCAATCTCCTCCCGCCGCGCGGTCTTCTTCAACGACTCCATGTCATACCGCACATACAACGACCCCGCACACAGCGGACAGACCGTCTGCGGCAGCTCCGCCGAAACATGATGATGGCACCGGACACACTCAAGATAAGCAATAGCAGCCATCCCTCCATGCTACCGCTCCTACCTCGATCGTTCGAATGCAGGCACCCTGTCTTGGTTCTCGGGCATGGAGGAAGCACTCTATATCGTCACAGCAGCCACCACAAGCTTTGTCCGCAGCCTGCTCCGATCCAGCGTTTGCATACCCTCGCGCTGCTGAAACGATTGCGTCTCTGCGCACACCATCGTTGTGCGAGCGGTACGTTCTCAGCCGGCGCTACTTCATTCGAAGGTCAATCACAATGGAAACCTTGGGACACAGTCTCGAACTCGCGGGCCTTATCACCGGCGCAATTACCCTCTTCCTTTGCCTCGCCGTCATCCCACGCCTGCACACCATCTGGAAGGCGCGGCGCGGCGTCAGTCTCTCCATGCCATTCCAGGACGTCGAAGAGCTCCGCTTCCGGGTCTCCGAAGCCCTGAAGTCTATCGGCACGCTCACCCCGTCGAGCGCTAATGGCTCCTTTGCTATCGAGCCTTCCAAGTGGCGGAAGAGGGCCGGGGTACGGCCCGTCACCGTCGATCTTATCGACCCGCACCTGGCGCTCGTCAGCAGCCAGGGACCCATTCTGAACGGCCTCGCCAAAAATCAGAAGCTTCCGCTCGTGAAGGATCCAAACAACACCTTCGGCATATTTCTCAAGAAGCAGGGCAAGTGGTTTGGATGGACGATGGGCTGTGTCTTCGTCGTCATCTTCGTGCTCGCAATGGTCAATGACTCCCAAAGCAGCAGCCGCTCTAAGGCCAAGATCGTTCCCGTCGAGCAGCCTTACAGCGCGGAGGGAAGCCGCTAGCAATGGACGTCTTCCTCAAAAACGGTGGTTCCGTTCAGAATCTCGGTACGCGTGACGTCCTTACCTCGTTCTTCGACACGATCGCCTGCCGCCTGGAGCCCGGAGGCCGCGGCACCCGCTTCCCGATCGTCTCCTCGCGTCTGCGTCTCGGCCGCATCAGCCAATCACACGCTACGCAAGCCCTGCAGGAACTCATCCTCATCGCACCGGAGTTGCAAAAGCTTCCGGCGGCCAACATCCTCTGGGCTGGCCGGCAGCCAGTCGCAGCGTTTCGCTCCACCAGCGCCGCGGATCGTCTGGTTGCTCCCGACGGAAGACCAGTGCTCGAACACCTCCTCTCAGCCGCGCAGCACACCGCCAATACCGGTCAGGTCCTGCGTCTCGAATGCCCCGCGCAGAACCGGCGGGAGCTCCTGGCTGCGCTCGGAGCCTCTGCCGCAGGCATGGCATGGGCGATCTTTGCGCACACTCTCTTTCCCAACTGGGTCATCGCTCCGGCCACGCAAAGCGCCAGCGATTCTACCGGCATCCCGCTCTGGTCATTCGGCGTGCTCGCTCCCGCGCTGGCTTTGCCCACGCTGATCGGCCTCGCCATTCCGGCGGTCAAGGTCTGGTCTGCGCTGCACACCTGGGGACCAATAGTCTGGTATCTTCTCGTAGTGACGATCTGGATCATCTTGTCGCTGGCCACATAAATTATGGCAAGTTCGCTGTCCTATCTGCTCTAGCTGAGGCTCCGCCACACCCTCAAAATTCACAAACAACCTCGCCGGATCACGACGTCCACTTGGTATCCTGAAACCCACATGCCTACGAAAAAAGAGCTCCTCGCGCGCCCCATCCAGCACATCGACATCAAACAGCACAACGTCGTTCCCCTCGTTGAAGCCATGGCGAAGATGGCGTACAGCTCGCGTGACACTGCCCGCGCCGCCTCCATCTACGACATGATGCTCCGCGATACCGAGTGCGGCGTCATCCTCTGCCTCGCCGGCTCCCTCATCTCCGCCGGCCTGCAGAAGCTCTTCGTCGACCTCATCCGCAACAACATGGTCGACGCCATCGTCTCGACCGGAGCCAACATCGTCGACCAGGACTTCTTCGAGGCCCTCGGCTTCAACCACTACATCGCCGGCGACGAGTACAAGTACGGTGCCGAAGACGCCACCCTGCGCGAGCTCCTGATCGACCGCATTTATGACACCTTCATCGACGAAGAAGAGCTCCGCCAGTGCGATGAGATCATTCACCAGATCACCAACTCACTCGAGCCCCGTCCCTACAGCTCCCGCGAGTTCATCCAAGCCATGGGCAAGTACCTCGCCGACAACGGCAGGACGCCGCAGGATGGCGGCCGCGACTCGATCGTCCTCGCCGCCTACGAAAAGAACATTCCCATCTTCTGCCCGGCCTTCTCCGACTGCTCTGCCGGCTTCGGCCTCGTCGCCCACCAGCATGCCCGCCAAGGCAAGCCCATGGTCTCGATCGACTCCGCTAAAGATTTCTACGAGATCACGAAACTGAAGATCGAGAACCCCACCACTGGCCTCCTCATGATTGGCGGCGGCGTTCCCAAGAACTTTGCCCAGGACATCGTCGTCGCCGCCGACATCCTCGGCGTCGAGGCCTCGATGCACAAGTACGCCATCCAGATCACCGTAGCCGACGCTCGCGACGGCGCCCTCTCCGGCTCGACCCTCAAAGAGGCCTCCAGCTGGGGCAAGGTCGATCTCACCTACGAGCAGATGGTCTTCGCCGAAGCCACCATGGCCCTCCCCCTCATTGCCGGCTACGCCTTCCACAAGGACGCCGCCGCCGCACGCACCGGCAAGAATTTCGCAACCGTCCTCGACCAGGTGGCCGTAACCGCCTAAGCCGCAGTAGTCCTTAACAGAAAGGACCGCCAGTCTAATTGGCGGTCCTTTCGTTAAGCTTCGTCCTCCTGAAGCAACTTGCGCCATCACTGGCGCCAGTACCCCTTGTCAAAGTAGTACCCTTCATCCCGATGATCGTAACCTCCTGGAGCCCGGACTGCCCGGGCGTGGCAGACGACCCCAATGCCCAGGAGTGCAGACATACCGCTGACCATCCCACCGGTGATATCCACCTTGCCAGATATAACCGGGACAAGGTGGAGGGCCATAGTTTTCCACGATGGGCGCGAGCGGCCCCAACGCGGATCACGACCTTGGGCTTGAGAGCAAGGGTAGCAGCGAAAACAAGAGTGCGAGAGGTGCCAGTTTCTTGAGCGTTGCAGGTTCTCCAGAGCGGCTTTGCGCCATATACTATCAAGTCCTTTGTCCTGAACCCGATATAGTTCAATAGGTAGCGCCGCACCCTGCCAGTCCGCGCCCTCTCTCTGTCCTTCCCTAAGGAAACTGCATCGCAACGGAGTGACCGATCACACAGCTTCAGCAGACCGAGGCTGTGCCGGGCTTACCAACTTAAAGCCATGCACCAAAACCCGAAGAGGATAATGCCGAGAAAGATCACGACGGCGATCCACCGAGGCGTGGTTTGATCGGCTTTCGCCCAGTCGATCTGGACTAGCCAGACCGTGAGAGCAACGGCTGCGCTGAAGCTTGAGATGCGAACGCGGTGAGACTCATGGGAGGTCGTGGCGAGGGCGTAGAGAAAGATGAAGAAGAAGATCCTCGCTGTATCGAACCAGGTCCTCTTTCGTCTACGGCGAAGGATGCTGACGGGAAGGATTTGAATACTGCGGTCTCGGATCTCTGCCATGCAAGCCCGGGAATCATCGAGGAATTGCGGGATGACAATATCGCTTTTGCCCCCGGCAGCGACGAGGGTCACGCCGCCGTAAGGCCTGGGGACAAGACCCTGCATCTCGGACCAAGCAAGGGAGCGCGTATGGGCGCCAACCGTTCGGAAGACACCTTCGGCGGTAATGCTGACGGTGCCGCGTGATCTCAGGGAGAGCACAACGGATCCAAGGGCAGCGAAGGCCATGAGACAAAAGCATCCGACTCCAAGCCAGACGAACCCGGAGAGGAAGAGCTGATCGGATGCGGAGCCGGGCCGAAGGGCTCCGAGATGACCATGCAACGACATCCAGGAGAGCAGGCTGACAGCTCCGATGCCGACGCTGATCAGGGCGAAGTTGCGACCGGTAGGGTTCCAGCCAGCGTAGTCATCGCGCACGACGAGATATGTCGCCATGGGCGCAATTCTAGCAACAAATTCCGCAACAGTTCCCTCGCAATGACGTTCCCTTTGAAGGCTCCAGCAGCGCCACCCTGTTAATCCCCCACACCGAGCGCCCGCACCACGTTGTAACCCGAGCCCGCACCGCCTTAGAATGAACCTGTACGACCGAGACACCGAGACGGCCAATGACAACCATCAGGCAAGACGACTTCATCCAGAGCGTGGCCGACGCTCTCCAGTACATCAGCTTCTACCACCCGGTCGACTACATCACGAACCTCGCCCGTGCCTACCAGCTCGAGCAGGGTCCTGCCGCCAAGGACGCCATCGCCCAGATCCTCATCAACTCGCGCATGTGCGCCGAAGGGCACCGCCCTATCTGCCAGGACACCGGCATCGTCACCGCCTTCGTTAAGGTGGGCATGGAGACCCGCTGGGAACCCAGCGCCGGTACCGAGCACGCCCCAGCCGGCATACTCACCATGCAGCAGATGGTCGACGCCGGCGTCCGCCGCGCCTGGAACAACCCCGATAACCCGCTTCGCCCCAGCATCCTCCGCGACCCCGCCTTCACCCGTAAAAACACCGGCGACAACACCCCCGCCATGGTCGTCGTCGAGCTCGTAGCCGGCGGCGACGTCGACATCACCGTTGCCGCCAAGGGCGGTGGCTCCGAGGCCAAGTCCCGCTTCGCCATGCTCAATCCTTCAGACTCCGTCGTCGACTGGGTCCTCAAGACCCTCCCCGGCATGGGCGCCGGCTGGTGCCCGCCTGGCATGCTCGGCATCGGCATCGGCGGCACAGCCGAGAAAGCCATGGTCATGGCCAAGGAGTCCCTCATGGACCCCATCGACATGCAGGAGCTCCTCGCCCGCGGTCCGCAGTCCAATATCGAAGCCCTCCGCATCGAGCTTTACACCAAGGTCAACCAGCTCGGCATCGGCGCCCAGGGCCTTGGCGGCCTCACCACCGTCCTCGACGTCAAGATCATGGATTTTCCTACCCACGCGGCAAACCTGCCCATCGCCATGATCCCCAACTGCGCCGCCACCCGCCACCTCCACATCCATCTCGACGGCTCCGGCCCCGTCATGGTCGCCCCGCCCTCGCTCGACGCCTGGCCGCAGCTCACGCTCCACACCCACGCCGCCCGCCGCGTCAACCTCGACACCCTCACCCACGCCGACGTCAAGACCTGGAAGCCGGGCGAGGTGGTTCTCCTCTCCGGGCGCCTGCTCACTGGCCGCGACGCCGCCCACAAGCGCATGACTGACATGCTCTCCCGCGGCGAGCCCCTCCCCGTCGACTTTAAAAACCGTTTCGTCTATTACGTCGGCCCGGTCGATGCCGTTCGCGACGAGGCTGTCGGCCCGGCCGGACCCACCACCGCTACCCGCATGGACAAGTTCACCCGCCAGATGCTCGCCTCGACCGGCTTGCTCGGCATGATCGGCAAGGCCGAACGCGGCCCGGTCGCCATCAATGCCATTCGCGAGTTTGAAGCCGTCTACCTCATTGCTATCGGCGGCGCCGCATACCTTGTCTCAAAGGCCATCAAGAGTGCCCGCGTCCTCGCCTTCGAAGACCTCGGCATGGAAGCCATCTACGAGTTCGAGGT
>CAXTLS010000082.1:12791-13004 GCA_964245235.1 uncultured Acidobacteriaceae bacterium | reverse complement strand
GCCCTCGCCTCTATACTCCGCCTTCAACTGCAATTTGGCGAGCCGTCACCTCCCGAGAAAGACCGGTCGAATATGTCGTTCAAACAGATTCCAGGTCACGTTCTTCGCCACGACCGACTGGTTCTCTTCAAGCGCGTCCAAGTACCGGCCGCCCATCTTCGCTGCAACCTTGAAGCCCACGTGCAGCAGCTGACGAAGACTCGGATTGTACTC
>CAXTLS010000082.1:0-12781 GCA_964245235.1 uncultured Acidobacteriaceae bacterium | reverse complement strand
TTCTGGTCATGGCGCAGCGCGCGCGTGTACTGGTCGCTTGACCACGCATCAACAAGCCCCGGCACAGGCAGCTTCGCCCCGTCAATGTCGATGACCGAGGCGTAGGGTGCGCAAAGCTCCTCTGCGTGCTCGTAGGCCCCGCGATAGACCTGCTTGGCCAGCGCCAGTCCATCGCCTCCCGCCTCGGCCAGGCCGATCAACTCTTCAAGCCACGTCGTCCCCGCAGTCTTCAGGTGAACGCCCGCGCCCGTACGCTGGCATGCCTCATAGATCGTCTGATAGATCGAGAACTTATCCGAACCCGAGTGGATGCTGAGCTTCAGATTCGTAGGCAGGCCGTAGTTGGTAATCGCATACGCAATCGTTGCAAGGTCCTCATTGAACTCCTTCGCAAACTGCTCCGTGTCGCCGACGTAGTCAACACCCTTGTTGAACCGTCCTGTAAACTTGGGCGCAATTGTCTGGATCGGGATCTTTTCGTCGGCAAGCGCGGCCAGAAGAATTAACAGCTCAACCGGACTCTGTGGGGAGTCCGTCTCGTCCATCGAGACCTCCGGAATGAAGCTGCCCTCACCTTTGCGTTCGGCCAACGAGCGATAGATCCGCCCCGCATCCTCGGCCGCCGCCAGGAACTTGTGCGCCACTCCCTCAACGTACGTCGCCTCCGTCCGAAACGGCTCAGCGATCCCGGCGATCTCGACCGTGCCCACCAACTCGGGATGCCGGCCGACGAAAGCAGCAAGGTTCTCCGCCGCGGCGGGCTCGCCGATCCTCTCGGCGACATCCATCGTAAAAAAATCGCACGGCGCGAGGAATCGCTCCATCGTCTTCAGGTTGATGTGATCGGCATCAACGTAGTACGGCTTGCTCCAGCCAAGGTCGCGGATCGCCGCATCCACCGCAGCCCGTGTCTCCGAAGGCTGGCTGCCGATAATCGCGTGCTCCCGGTTCGACTTGTTCCAGACCGGGATCACTTCAACGCCGGCCTCTGCCGCCTGCATGCAGGCCCGAAGCTGGGGGCCGGCTTCGCGGGCAAAACGATCTCCAACGCCAAGCGAAAACCTGGGAAGTGAACGTGCGCTGCTCAACGCTGGCTGCCTCCACCGCGATGAGAATTGGTCTAACCATTCATCGCCGGACCAGCATACCTGCCGAACACGATGCTCGGCAACAGATCAGGTCCCCGGGCTAATCCGCCTGGGTCAGCGAGTATTGGTGACGAACGTCCGAGCCTCGTACCCAGAAAATCACGTCCTCCGCGATGTTCGTGGCGTGGTCGGCCGCACGCTCCAGATTGCGCGAGACGATGATCGCATTCAGCGCCTGATTGCTTACCACGGGGTGCTGCTGCATCACCTCGATCAGTTCATGCTGCACTGCGTGGTTCATCGCGTCGACCTCATCGTCCAAGGCCAGCACGGACTCTGCCAGTTTGGCGTCAGCCTCCAGCAG
The DNA here is from genome assembly GCA_964245235.1 of uncultured Acidobacteriaceae bacterium. Taxonomy (GTDB): domain Bacteria; phylum Acidobacteriota; class Terriglobia; order Terriglobales; family Acidobacteriaceae; genus Edaphobacter. The sequence continues at coordinate 11,329 of CAXTLS010000082.1, read as the reverse complement.
CGCCTGGATGGCTCGCCGCGTCATCACACGAACCTTTTCGCCCATGTCTGGGATGTCGATCGGCAGTGAAATCTGCGGCAGATCGCCCATCGCCCGGGCACGCTCGGCAATGTTGGTCGCCTGGTCGCCAATCCGTTCGAGGTCCCCATTGATCTTGATCACCGACAGGATGAACCGCAGGTCGATCGCCATCGGCTGCTCCTTCGCCAGCAGGTCGTAGGCCATCTCGTCCACGCTGCGCTCCGCAGCATTGATCGCCATCTCGACCTCGCGCACATGATCGCAAAGGCCCATGTCGCCAGTCAGGTACGCCTCAAGGGAAAACTCCAGCGCCTGCTGCGACAACGCAGCCATTGCGAGCAGCTTGTCCTTGAGCGCGTCGAGCTGCTGGTGAAAGTTCGTGCGTGGCATGGGGAGGTTCCTTCCAGGGATGTCAGAGCGAGCAGAACAAAGGACATTCTCGCCTATCGCGCGCCCGGCTGTGATGAAAAACGGCCCAGGCTGGTAAATAGTCCCAGGATCTTCGCCCGCGTCGATCCGATCGAAACTCAGGGATACAAAAGGTAATTCGCACGGCGTGCGCTGAAGCTCTCAAGCGCCGCCTTCCATGCCGCCGCGATCACTCGTGGATCGTCACCTCGTTCAAGCGCTGCCATCGTCTGCGCATTGGCGATCAGGCGCCCCGCCCGCTTCCATTCAAACTGTGTTGGATAGAGAGCATGCATCGCTGTGATCAGCTCCAGTCCAAGCTCAGGGGAGTCGAGCGCCGTCCGGTCAACGACCTCCATCCTCACCGCCTCGATCGTCTGTCCGTGAAACGGATAATGGTTCTCGTCGTCTGCAATTGGGAGGCTTACCGCCGCAAAGCGCACGCCAGCAATCGGTCGCTTCTCGAGGTACTGTACGACCGCTGTAGCCCTGAACCATGGCGCTCGGGTCACTTTGCCATCCTTCGCCCGCGTCTCACCCGCGCCGATCACCTCAAAGGGAGTGGCGCTCCCACGTCCGACAGAGAGATTGGTCGTCTCAAGCAGTGTGAGGCCGGGTAGCAGCAGCGCCGCCGTCTGCGTGCGCAGATTCGGGCTTGGATTGATCCACGGAACGCCCGTCTCGTCGAACATTGACGCCCTTTGCCAGCCTGTCATGCGCACCACCGTGATGGCCGCGCCGAGCTGCTTCTCCCCGTTTTGAAAGCGCGCAAGCTCCCCCAGCGTCATGCCGTGCCGCACCGGCTCGGGCATGTAGTCGGTATAGCTCTCGAGACCTGCGTCCGAGACCGGCCCTTGGACGGCGACGCCGCCGATCATCGCGGGCCGATCCAGCACGATCAGGTCGATCCCTGCCTTGGCCGTCGCCTCCACAAAATATCCCATCACGGTCTCGTACGTGTACGTCCGCACGCCGGCGTCCTGCAGATCGATCGCAACCGCGTCCAGCTGTTGCAGATCTTCCGGCTTCGGCCGGCGATCCGCGTCCTTCGATCCGTAGAGCGAGTGCACCGGCAGCCCGCTGGCTGCGTCCGTGGAGCTCGCAACATCTTCAGAGTCCTTCAATCCCGCGATGCCGTGCTCTGGCGAGAACAGGGTCGTCAACTGCAGGCCGGGAACCGCCTTCGCCGCATCGCCCTTCAACACGTCGATCGTGCGCCGCCCGCCACGGTCCAGACCCGTCTGGTTCGTCAACAGACCCAGCCGCAAATGTCCGCCGTGCTTCGTCGCAAGCTGCCGCAAGGCCGCGAAGTTCGTCGATTCCAGAACGTCGATGCCGGTCTGGACGGAAGTTGTTGTGGCGGCGTGAGCGGCTGTCGGCGCGGACGCGGCCCGTGCGGCCGCTCGTTCGGGGTAGAGGTCCAGCGCCTTCGCAACCGCTGTCGCAACCTCACCACGCAGGCCGGAGATCGGTCCCCGCCGATCGCGCGGATGAACTGCGTTTGAAAGCAGCACCACAAAGGTATCCGAGCCCGGGTCCATCCACAGCGTCGTCCCCGTGTAACCGGTGTGTCCAAAGCTTCCGACGGGAAAGACCGTGCCGCGCGGGCGCGAGTACGCTGTGTCGATATCCCAGCCGAAACCGCGAACGTCATGCCCCTTGCGGCTCGGATACGTCACCAGCGTGTCCGGCGGAATCTGCGTCAGATCGGCGGGCGCGTGGCCCGGCTGCTCGGGCGTCGTCATCAGTTCCAACGTTCCCTGCTTCAACGGAAAATTGCTGGGCCGTCCCGCCAGCCGGTCCAGCAGCCCCTGCGCGTACAGGCTCACATCGTGCGCCGTCGAAAATACGCCAGCCTGTCCCGCCACCCCGCCCATTCGGCGCGTCGTGGGGTCATGCACCACACCGCGCAGCATGCGATCGTCACCTAACGGCGCATCCTCGTTATGCGTGGTCGGCGCGATCCGTGCAATCAGGCCCGCCGGCGGCAGATAGCGTGTGTCTGTCATGTGCAGCGGCGCAAAGACATGATGCTCGGCATAGGCATTCAGCGGCTCTCCGCTGATCTTCTCCACCAGCAAGCCGAGCACAATGTAGTTGATGTCTGAGTACTTGAAGGACGACCCGTGCGACCGGTCGAGCGGCGACGCCATCGCCCGTCGCACGCCTTCCTTCTTCCCCGTCCACCCTTCTTTCAAATCAAGATCGGGCGGCAGGCCGGAGAAGTGCGTCAGCAGCTCGCGCACCGTCACGGCCTCCTTGCCATTGGCCGCAAACTCCGGAAGGTAATGCGCCACCGTCTCGTCCAGCGCAAGCTTTCCCTGCTCATACAGCTGCATCACCGAGGTCGCCGTCGCCAGGCACTTCGACAGCGACGCCATGTCAAAGATGGTGTCAGTCGTCATCGCCTCGCTCACCGGGTCCTGCGCCCGTTCGCCATAAGCCTTCTCGTACACCACCTGCCCGCCATGTCCCACGACCACCACCGCACCCGGCAGCTTCTTCGCCGTAATCGCGTCCAGCATCAGCCGGTCAACAGAGTGGAAATCGGGCGCGGAGACCGGTGTCGCAGCCGTCGGGCTTTGCGCCATTCCTGCCCGTTCCACAGGCAGGAGGGCCAGCGCCAGCAGCAACGCCACACCTCGGTGCCGCGCCCGGCCAGTCTTGCCCAGAAACAGGCTGAAACAGCTGCCGACTGCAAACGTGACCGCCGATCCGATCAGGACGTACCAAGTAAACGCGACATGCGGAATCGTAACTGGACCGAGCACAATCCTCCCAGGGTGCTGCCACAGCAGAATATTGGTTGAGAAACCGGCGGCCATTCCGGCGATCGCACCGGCCTGTGTTGCCCGCCGATTCACCGTGCCCAGCAGAAACACACCGAGCAGCGCGCCATACGCCACACTCGCGATCGAAAGCCCGATTTCGACCACGTGGCCTTTGCCGCCCGCGTGCACGGCATAGACGGCGATCGCGAACAGCGCGACTGCCCACAGCAGTGTCGATCCGCGTGCCACCCTCTGCCGTTCCCTGTCGTCCGCCGCTGGCCGCCAGCCCATCCACAAGTCCACCACCGTGGTTGATGAAAGTGAATTCAGCGCCGCACTTAGGTTGGACATAGCCGCAGCCAGGATCGCCGCGATCAGCAGCCCAGCAACACCACGCGGCATCTGCTGCACGATAAACGTCGGAAAGATCCGGTCGCCACTCGCAAAGCCTTGTGGATGCTGGCCGTAAAAGACGAAAAGCCCAACCCCGATCAGCAGAAACAACGTGAACTGAATCAGGATGACGACACCCGAACTCAACAGCGCCAGCCGGCTCTCTCGCAGATTCCGGGCCGCCAGCAGCCGCTGCACCATCAACTGATCGGTCCCATGCGATGCCATCGTCAGGAACGTACCACCCAGCACGCCCGCCCAAAAGGTGTAGGTCTCTGACAGGTTCCACGCAAAATGCATCACCTGGAACTTGCCGGCCGCCGCCCCCACCTGAAGGATGGTTGCCCAACCACCAGGCACGTGCGACCCCAGCGAAACCGTCGCGATCAACGTGCCCGCGACGTAGATTGCCATCTGGATCACATCCGTCCACACGACCGCCGCCATGCCGCCTTCGAAGGTATAGAGCAGCGTCAGCACGCTGATGATCGCAATCGAAAGCGCGTCGCCCGTCCCGATCGCCAGCCCTACGACGATGCTGATGGCAAAGACCCGCACACCCTCCGCCGCGGCTCGCGTTAACAGAAACAGGATCGCGGTCGTCTTATGCAGCGCCCTGCCAAAGCGCTGGTCGATCAGCTGGTAAGCCGTCAGCATCTCGCCATGGAAATACTTCGGCAGAAAAAGAAAAGCCACGACCACCCGGCCAATCATGTAGCCGAAGACGATCTGCAGGAAGCCCATGTCGCCCGCAAACGCCACTCCCGGCACGCTGATGATCGTCAGCGTACTGGTCTCCGCGCTCACGATTGAAAGCGCGATCGCCCACCACGGAATCGTGCGGCCGGCGAGAAAATAACCCCGCAGCGACTTGTCTTTGTTTGCCCGAAATCGCAGGCCGAACAGCGTGATGCCCAGCAGGTAGAGCACCACGATCACGAGATCAACCGGCGCCAGGCGAGTCGCCACCGTCGCGAGCAACGCCACCCGCTCCCCCGCGAATACCAGCCGTGCCGCTTCCATCAGAGCTCCCACGATCACCGCAACTCCCTGGTCTTCCTCTGCTGCGCGGCGCTACTCTCCCGCCCTTACCTCGCGTCCGCGCACATAGGTTGCGGACAGCCGGCCTGCGGCATCGAAGCGTGTCAGGTTCGCCGGCGCCCCCACCGTCACAGCGGTCTGCTGCTCTAACCCCAGCATCCGGGCGGGGTTCGCGGAAGCGAGCCGAAGCGCCGAAGCCAGGGGCGCACCGGTCGTCGTACGCAGGTTCTCCACCGCGCGATCCAGCGTCAGCACCGACCCCGCCAGCACGCCGTCTGACAGGCAAACTCCGCCCGCGACCGTCACCGGCAGACCGGCCAGCATGTACTGGCCCTCCGGCATCCCCGTTGCGGCCATGCTGTCGGTCACCAGCAGCCCTCGTTCCACGCCCTTCGCCTTCCACCAGAGCCGCACGACCTCCGGCGCCACGTGCACCCCATCACAGATCAGCTCCGCGAACAGCGCGTCATCGTCCAGCACCACGCCCAGGATGCCCGGCTCGCGATGATCGAGCGCTCGCATCGCATTGAAGGTATGCGTCGCGCTCACCGCGCCCGCTGCAATCGCCGCGCGCGCCTCTGCCGCGGTCGCATTGCTGTGGCCGATCGAGATCCGAATTCCCAGACTCACCGCGTATTCGATGACCTCAAGCGCACCCGGCACCTCCGGCGCAATCGTCATCAGGGCGACATGTCCGCGCGAAGCTCGCCAGAACCGGTCGAGGATCGTCACGCTCGGCTCGAGAATCGACGCGACCGGATGCACTCCGCGCTTCAGATGCGAGACGAAGGGCCCTTCAAGGTGAATCCCCATCGGTTGCGCCTCGGGCCGGCTCTCCGCCGAGGATCGGGGCCCGAAGCCTGATGAAGAACCCGTGGCAGACCACCCCGCTGCTGCCTCAATTGCATCGGCAAGCCGCTCCAGGCTGAGCAGCGTCGCATCCACGGGCGCCGTTACAGTCGTCGGGAGGTAATGCGTCACGCCCCGCGTCGCCAGAAAACGCCCCACCACCGGCATCGCGCCTTCCTCCATCACGTCCCGTCCGGCAGCTCCGTGCGTGTGCACGTCGAAGAGCCCGCCTGCCAGCGTCTCAGCACTCCGGAGCGACGGATCGCTCTCGATCTCCGTGATCAACCCATCCTCGCCGACACGAACGACCGGGTACTCCACAACGCCGATCGCCGTGATCAGCCGCCGTGCCGTTAGCACCTGCATCAGCGCACCCCTGCCACAGCCGGGGGAATGCCGACCTCAGCCGCCGGGGGAAGCGTGTGACTGTCGCTCCACTGCCGCTGCGCCGATCGCAGCTTATCGGCCCGTGCCAGCCACATCTGGATTGCCAGGTCATAGTGCTCCAGCATCGGTCGCAGCGCGTACGGCCGGTTCGAGCGCAGCCACGCCTGCTCGTAGAGATCGCGCGTCAGCGAGTAGCCATCCCGCAGGTCCTGCATTCGTCCGTTCGCCGCATTGCTGATCTGTCCCAGCTCATGGCTCACCATCGCACGATCCTTCTTGTCCGCGCTGCTCTCAAGCGAAACCGCATGCGCGTAGCTCGCCTGCATCTCTTCGGCAAGCTGGAACTTCAACCCGATAAAATCCATTCGCCGCGCTCCCAGCTCCAGTGCGTCGATCTCATCTGTCTCACGCAGCGAGGTCGGATTCGACGGATACGCATTCGCCGGGTTGTACACAGGGGCCGCTCCCGGGGAGACCGTAAAGCTCTTCGCCGCTGCAGGAGCCGCTGCCCGCGCCTCCGCGATCAGCGTCAGCGCTCGCTCCGCGTGCAGCCGCACCTCATGCACGTACGGCCGGATCTTGTCCGCATACACCAGCCCGTCCTTTGACCACGGATCGATCCAGAACAGCCCGTCCGAGCCGTCACCCGTCTTCGCCTGGTCGCGCAGGATCGAGTGGGCCTGCATCATCTCGGTCTGCGCCTCGTTCAACTTGCCCGTCGCATCCCCATGGAATACCTGGGCATAGCTCTGTTCAAACTGCGGGATCGAGCTCTCGCCCTTCTGCCAGGAGGCCGCCGCCCCATACAGAATGCCGTACCAATCCATGTTGAACAGGCCTTCGCCGTCATCGTTCCAGATCGTGTTCAGCGCTCCGGTCGCGCCCAGCTTCTGGCCATCGCGGAGAAACCCCTGGATATTCTCGAGCCCCATCACGTAGTTCGGGTACACCCGCGACCAGTTGTTCACCCCCGGCGCCACCCATGTCTCGTAGCCGCCATTCGTGAATGGAGTGATGTAAGCGTTGTACCCCTCGGGATGCGGGTTGTACTCCCACGCCACCGCAACCGTCGCATCCTTGAAGCTCTGCGGCATTGCCTTCACCAGGTCCGGCGAGTGCATCGCAATATCACCCCAGAACAGCAGCTTGCGATGCAGCGGCTCGAGCGCCGTCACGATCCGCTGCATGAAGTCGAGATACGCCGGCCCCAAGCCGCGCGCATCCACATCGGCCTTGGTCTGCCCCAGCCCCAGGTCCTGTGTCTCGTCTGCGCCAAGGTGCAGGAACGGGCCCGGATAGATCTGCGCCAGCTCCCCGAACCACTGCTTGATGAGCTCGAGCGAGCCCGGCTGCGCGGGTGCCAGTACCGCGCCATGCGGCGTTTCCGCCAGGTCTTTGTATTGCTCCCACACCAGCGTATGGTGCAGGTGCCCGAACGCCTCCTGCTCCGGGATAATCGTTACATGGTACGGCCGCGCAAACTCCACCAACGTCCGCGCATCGGCCGCGCTCATGCTCCCGTTTGGCGGCGCCGCAAGCGGATTCGACGCATACTGCATCGTCTGCTCGAAGTACGGCGAGTACAGGTTGATCTTGTAGGCAGCCAGCGTGCGGATCATCTTCTTCTGAAAATCCAGCGTGGGCACCGGACCACGCGAAAGATCGTCGTCCAGACCGCGGTAGCGCAGCGCCGGCCAATCCCGAACCGTCGCCCCGTGCAGCGTTCCACGGCCATTCGTCACCTCGATCAGCTGCTTCACCGTCTGCGCGCCATAGAAGAGCCCCTCCGCGCTAGCCGCCGTCACCTTGATTCCGGTCGAGGTCATGTCAATGCGGTACCCCTCCCCGCGCATCGCCTCGTCAAAGCCCGCCGGCAGTTTTCCACCCGCCGCGTGCACCAGTTCGACCGTCGCCGCTCCAGCCGTGCCCACCGGCACGCCCCGCTCGGAGAGCGTCTGCATCAGCTCGTCAGCCGCAAACCGGTCCTCCGCCGAGCAGCCCGCGCATACCACCTTTACCCCGGCAAGCAACGGCTGATCACCCGTCGGCCGGACCTCGCGCGGCATCGGAATCAGCTTGAGCGTCTGCGCCGGAACGGCAAGCCCCGCGACCCAGAGCAGGGTGCCGGCGAACATGCGGAGATTGGAAGATTTCATGAAAACACCGTATACGAAGTTGCGCATCCGTGCAGCCGGCGTTCTGCCTGGAAGTGCCTCGGAAGGCAGAAGCGAGTCACCACACAGAAACGTCCTGTTCATCGCTTTGTAACATTCCGTTCCTCATCCTGTAACCCGCTTTCATGACACTTGGACCCAACGGCAGACGACCCAGAACTCCCTCTGAGTAGCCCCTTGAGGTTGCTGAGGACGTCGCCGCGAATGCCTTATGAGAGGTTCCATGACGAAGCAACTTCAGGCGACCATGGCAGCGATCATGGTGATGTCCACCATCTCGGTGCGGGCGCAGCTAAGCACATCGACGACCACCACCAAGACGTCCCCGAACACAACCAAGACAACGGTGGTAACGACCGATAAGTCAACGTCGAAGAAACGAGCCGCCACCCGCCGCACCGCCCGCAAAGCCCCGGCCGAAAGCTCCACCGCTCGCGAACTCCGCGAGCTGCGCGAGCAGATGATCAATCAGCAGGCCGAGATCGACACCATGAAGCAGGCACTCGTCGACAAGGATCAGCGAATCGCCCAGGCTGCCGCTGATGCTGCTGCAGCCAATGCCAGCGCCGTCACCGCCAATCAGCAGGCCCAGTCCCTTCAGACCACCCTTCAGACCAACCAGACCGCAATCGACACTCTGCACAGCGACATCAGCGACCTCAAGATCGCCAATACCGGTCTTGCCAACACGCTGGTCACCACAACCCACGATCTCAACGAGAAGATCGAGTCGCCGACCACCCTGCACTATAAAGGCGTAACCATTACACCGGTTGCCTTCTTCGCGCTCGAAGGCGTGTGGCGTCAACGCTCCATCAACTCCGATATCAATACTCCCTTCAACTCCACACCGTTCCCGGGCTCCAACCAGGGACACGTCTCCGAGCTCAATCTCACCGGTCGCCAGAGCCGTATCGGCGCCCTCTTCACCGGTGACGCCGGCGCCTTCAAACTGAACGGCTATGTCGAGGCCGACTTCCTCTCTGCTGGTGCGACCTCGAATGCGAACCAGTCGAACAGCTACACCCTGCGTCAGCGACAGATCTGGGGTCAGGCCGCCACCAACAGCGGCTTCACGGTCACGGGCGGCCAAATGTGGTCGCTCGTCACCGAAGACGGCAAGGGGACCGACAACCGCACTGAAAAACTGCCGAACACTGTTGATTCCCAGTACCACGTCGGCTTCAGCTGGGCACGGCAGCCTGCGCTTCGCGTGCAGCAAAAGCTCGGCAATCCGGTCTTCGGCAGCGCCATCACGGTAGCCGCCGCGGTGGAAAACGCCCAGGACCAGAGCTTCACCGCGGCCGGTGCCCCGTCGAACTTCTTCTTCGCGGGCCCGGGAACCTCGGGCGGCTTGTACAACGTGGCCGGCAACTACGCGAACAACGTAGCCCCCGACGTGATCGCCAAAATCGCTCTGGACTTCCCCCACAGCCACTTCGAGGTCGGCGGTCTCGCCCGCTTCGATCGTGACCACGTCTACCCGCTCACACCCTCCACCACCAACACCACCACGGGCGTCACGACCTACCTTTCGCCCGGCTACAACGATACCAAGCTCGCCGGAGGCGGCTTCGGCAGCGCCCGCGTCAACACCAGACTCGTCGATGTCGCCGTGCAAGGCATGTTTGGCGACGGCACCGGCCGCTACGGCTCCTCGCAGCTCGCCGACTTGACCGTTCACCCCGACGGCACGCTCGAACCCGTGCGCAACTACCACGGCATGGTCTCGATCGAAACTCATCCCGCCAAGAAGCTGGATGTCTACGCCTACTATGGCGGCGAGTACGCGCAGCGCACGGTCTACACCAATGCATCCGGCGGTCTCGTCGGCTACGGCACCAGAAACACCGTGGACACCGGCTGCAACGCTTATACCGCAACCTCAACGGCGCTCGGCACCACCGGCGTCGCAGGTTCACCTGCAACCGCCAACTGCGGCTCACCCACCCGCTATATCCAGCAGGGCACCATCGGCTACACCTACCGGATCGCCAGCAGCCCGAAGTACGGTCGCCTGCAGTATCAGTTCGTCTATAGCTACCTCATGCGGCAGTCCTGGGAAGGCTTGACCGGCGGCACCTACAACACACCCACTGCCACCTTCGGAACCCCCAAGGCGCAGAACAACATGGTCTGGGGCGGCATGCGGTACTACATCCCGTAAACGCCCGCTCACCCTCAGCCCAAACTCCAGCAAGGCGCCGATCTCCCTCGGCGCCTTGCTTCGTTCCGCCGCAGTGGTCGAACCAATTGTGTCTTAACTTTGCTACCCTGAGTTCCGCCGACGGCCGCGCAACTCCCGGCTAGGACTCCGCCGTAACCCTCAGGAGCACCTCAACCCGCCATGCTGAACCCCGATCGCCTCTTCCCCGCAGACCCAACCACTCGTTCCATCGCACGCCGCCTGTTCCACTCCGTCGAAACCCTGCCCATCCTCTCGCCGCACGGCCACACAGACCCCGCCTGGTTTGCCGAGAACAGACCCTTCCGCAACCCCTCCGACCTCTTCATCACACCCGACCACTACATCTTCCGCATGCTTTACGCGCAGGGCATTCCACTCGAAGCGCTCGGCGTTCCCACTGCCGACGGCACGCCCTCCACCGCCGACCCGCGCGAGGTCTGGCGCCTCTTCGCCAGGCACTACTTCCTGTTCCGCGGCACACCCACCCGCCTCTGGCTCGACTTCGCCTTCTCCACCCTCTTCGGCCTCACCGACCGTCTCTGCCCCGAAAACGCCGACAGCTCCTACCAGATCATCCTCCATGCACTCGCGCGACCAGAGTTCCTCCCTCGCGCCCTCTACGACCGCTTCAACCTCGCCGTGCTCGCCACCACTGACTCCCCACTCGACACCCTCGAGCACCACCGCGCCATCCGCGATTCAGACTGGACCGGCCGCATCCTCCCGACCTTCCGTCCCGACTCCGTCATCGACGCCGAATATACCGGCTTCCACCAAAACCTCGACCGCCTCGGCGAGCTCACCGGCGAAGACACCTCTACCTGGCGCGGCTACCTCGAAGCCCTGCGCAACCGCCGCGCCTTCTTCAAGGCGAACGGCGCCACCGCCACCGACCACGGCCACCTCACCGCCGCGACCGCCGACCTCAGCCCCCGCGAGGCCGAAGACCTCTACGCCCGCATTCACGCCGGCACCTTCTCGCCCGCGGACGTCACCCTCTTTCAGGCCCAGATGCTCACCGAGATGGCCGGCATGAGCGTCGACGACGGCCTAACCATGCAGCTTCACCCCGGCTCCGTACGCAATCACAGCCCCGC
>CAXTLS010000081.1:0-13123 GCA_964245235.1 uncultured Acidobacteriaceae bacterium | reverse complement strand
GCCTCGAGGTCGTCGGCGGTGTCCTTGGCTTCCCAGAGGCCGTGGACGAGGGTGAGGTCGTCGACTAAGGCGCCGTCGGCGCGGAGGGGTTGCTTGCCGGTGCCTTTGAACGGGTACTCCTCGATGAGGTGCCAGCCATAGGGGCTCGAGCACTTCTTGATGAGGGTGGCGAAGGCGGAGCGGGTGTTGCCCTCGGTGGTGCGGCCACGTTTCCCGAAGGTGGCGAGGGCGGCGAAGTAATCCTTGACGGGCTTATGGGAGGGCTTGAGGGGGAAGAGGTCGGGCGTATTTTTGGGGGGGGTAGACCAGGACGATCCTGGGGGATTGCGACGGCTTGTTCAAGGGTGGGCGTGAGGTCTCGGTAGAATGGGGTCTATGCCGACGCAGCTGGATCAGATACTGGCGCACACGTTGCTCGAGGTGACGGAGCGGAAGGCGACAGCGAATCTGCCGTTGCTGGAACGGAGGGCGGTGGAGCACAGGCCGCGAGGGTTTCGGGCGGCGCTGGAGCGGGTGGCGGCAGTGGGGCCGGCGGTGATTGCGGAGATCAAGAAGGCTTCGCCCTCGAAGGGGTTGATCCGGGCGGACTTCAGGCCGGCGGTGCTGGCTCCGGCGCTGGAGCGGGCGGGTGCGGCGTGTCTTTCCGTGCTGACGGATGGGGAGTTCTTTCAGGGATCGCTGGCGGACCTGGAGGCGGCGTCGGCGGCTTCAGCGATTCCGTGCCTGCGCAAGGACTTTACCCTGGACCCGTTTCAGATTCTGGAGGCGCGTGCCTCGGGGGCGGACGCGGTGCTGCTGATCGTGGCGGCGCTGGACGACGAGCGGCTGGGGCTGCTGCACGCGTTTGCGACGGACCTGGGGTTGGATGTGCTGGTGGAGGTGCACACCCATGAGGAGATCGACCGGGCGGTGCAGCTGGGGGCGGACCTGATTGGCGTGAACAGCCGCGACCTGAAGAGCTTTACGGTGAAGACGGAGTCGCTGCTGTTTCTGGCGGAGAGCCTGCCGAAGAACGTGGTGCGGGTGGCGGAGAGTGGGATTCGGTCGAGCGAGGATATTCAGGAGCTTCGAGCCGGAGGGTACCAGGCATTTCTGATTGGGGAGGCGCTGATGCGGCAGCCGGACCCCGCGGCGACGCTGGCGCTGATGCTGGACCGGGAGTACTCGTCGAGGATTTAAAGGCTGGCTGTGCCGGGTGGGGTGACGCGATGTGGGTCAAGGTCTGTGCGAGTACGAATCTTCCGGATGCACGGATGGCGGCGGAGCTGGGCGCGGATGCGGTGGGATTCGTGTTTGCGGAGAGCAAGCGGCGGGTGACGGTGGGGGCGGTGGCGGCGATGACGCGGGAGCTGGCGGTGGAGTTCAGCGAGGTGGAACGGATTGGGGTGTTCGACGCGGGGAGCGCGGAGGAGATTGTGGCGGCGGCGCGGGCGGCGGGTCTGACCGGGGTGCAGCTGCACGGGCGAGGAAACTTTGACGAGGCGCTCCTGCGGGAGGTTGTGGAGCGAGCGGGCGGACTGCGGGTCATCCCGGTGCTGCACTGGGAGGTGGGCGGGGATGATGCAGTGGCGGCGCGGGTGCGGGCCGGACTGGTGGCAGCGCGAGCAGCCGGAGTGGAACGGGTGCTGCTGGACTCAAAGCTGGGCGATGCTGCAGGCGGGACGGGCGTGGCGTTCGGGTGGGAGGACGCGGCGTTGGGGATCGCGGAGGCGCGTGGGGAGCTGAAGCTGATTGTGGCGGGTGGGCTGCGAGCGGAGAACGTGGCCGAGGCAGCCCGGGCGCTCAGGCCGTGGGGGGTGGATGTGGCGAGCGGTGTGGAGGCCGAGCCGGGACGGAAAAGCCCGGAGCGAGTCCGGGCCTTTCTGAAAGCTTCGACGATGCTCGAGTGACGTGCGGAGCGGATTCGACGCGGCTGATCGCTTACGAGCGGTTGGTGGTCGACGTGGTGTGCGGGCGCGGGCTGCGGTCATGGATGCGCGGGGTGCGGTCGTGCACGGTCGGGGTTGCGGGCTGGGCAAACGAGATGGCCGGCGCAAGAAGCAGCATGGCTGCAAATGTTAGTTTCCGAGTCATTTTCAATCCCTCCTCTTGTCCCTTATCTGACGCCGCCGGTTGAGCCGCGGATTCAGAAAAGGGTTTGCAGGTTGGCTTGCATCGTTCCGAGGCAATGATGTTTCCGTAGTATGCCGGGGAAGTTTGGCGCGGCGGCGATCACGTGGCAGAGAGCGCCTGGAAGGTCACGTCACGGAAGAGTAACGAGGTCACGGCAGGACGAGGTTGAGGTATCGGGCGAGGAAGCTGAAGACGTCAACGGTCTGATCGATGCGTTTGGAGAGGGGCATGCCTGCGCCGTGGCCGGCCCGGGTTTCGACGCGGATGAGCGTGGGGTTGGAGGCCTCGCCGCTTCCCGTGCCGTTTGTTTGCCCCTGGGCGAGGTGGTGTTGCATTTCGGCGGTGAACTTGAAGGAGTGGGCGGGGAAGACGCGGTCGTCGTGGTCCGCGGTGAGGATGAGGGTGGGCGGGTAGGCGGTCGCGGGGCGGACGTTGTGGAGTGGGGAGTAGCGAAGGATGGCACGGAACTCCTCTTCGTTCTCTGAGGGGGAGCCGTAGTCGGAGCGCCAGGCGTAGCCGATGGTGAACTGGTCGAAGCGAAGCATGTCGAGAACGCCGACGTGGGCGAGGGCGGCGCCGAAGATCTCGGGACGCTGGAGCGCAACGGCGGCGACGAGGAGACCGCCGTTTGAGCCGCCTTCGATCGCGAGTTTTCGTGGGCAGGTGTAGCGTTCGGCGAGGAGGAACTCGGCGGCAGCGATGAAGTCGTCGAAGACGTTCTGTTTGCGGGTGCGGGTGCCGGCCTCGTGCCAGACCTCGCCATACTCGCCGCCGCCGCGGAGGCTGGGCTGGGCGAAGATGCCACCGAGCTCCATCCAGAGCAGGTAGGTGGGGGAGAAGGCGGGAAGCAGCGAGATATTGAAGCCGCCATAGGCGTAGAGGAGGGTGGGGTTTTCGGCGTTGCGGGGGAGGCCGCGTTTGCTGGTGAGGAAGAGGGGCACGCCCGTGCCGTCCTTCGAGGTGTAGAAGCGCTGGACGGTTTCAAACGCGGAGGGGTCGAAGGTGAGTTTGGGGGAGCGGTAGACGGTGGGGGTGGCTGCGGCTGAGCGAATGCTTTCGGCCGGTCTGGGGATTTCGGGTGGAGAGGCGGCTTCCTGCGCTGCGATGGGAGTGACGGCGAGGGGGACTCCGGTCGATGAGGGGGAGAGGGCGAGACGGAGGATGGTGGGCGGCGTGGTGAAGTTGGTGAAGACGAAGAAGGATTCACGGTCGGAGGCTCGACCGGTGAAACCGGTTGCGGTGCCGATGGCTGGGAGCTCGACCTGGCCAAGGGGCTGGCCGGCGGGGGTGTAGAGCTCGACGAGGCTCTGGGCGTCGGCGAGATAGCTGGCGATGAGGGTGTTGGCGACGAGGGTGACGGAGTCGAGGTTGTTGCGAGTTTCGGGGAGGAGGACCTGCCAGTGTTCGCTCGCTGGGTTGGCGAGATCGACGGCCACGACGCGGCCGTTGGCGGCGTCCGCGGTGGTGTGGAGCAGGAGGGTCTCTCTGCCGTTGAGCAGGAGGACGTCGACGGGCTCGTAGCGGGCGTCGGGCAGGGTGGCGATGGCGATGGGGGTTGCGGCCGAGTCGGTGAGGGCGGCGGGCAGGGGCAGGGCGGCGAGGGTGTTGGTGTGGCCCTTGGAGGCGGTGACGAGCAGAAAGCGGCCATCCTCGGTGACGGAGGCGCCGGTGAGGAGCTCGGGATCGTCAAGACGCTGGTAGATGGTGCGGTCGGCGGACTGCGGGGTGCCGAGGTGGTGGAAGAAGACCTTGTGACGAAGCTGAGTTTGCTTGAGGGCCGCAGGAGTGAGCGCTGTCCCCTCAGGATCTTCGACCTGCTCGGGAGCGGTGGTTGGGGAAGCGGTTCCCTCCGCCTCGGCCGGGGTGGCGGCTTCGCCGGGGAGGCCGGGTGTGGAGGTTGAGAGGCCGGGTGTGGTTTCCAGGCCGTAGCCGGAGTAGAAGAAGCCGGAGGCATCGGGGAGCCAGGAGGCCCCGGAGAACTTGGAGCGGAGAATGCGGTCGGGGAGGTCGTTCCCGGTTTCGACCTCGCGGACGCGCCAGGTGATCCAATCGGAGCCGGCCTCGGCAAGCGCGTAGGCGAGCAGGGTGCCGTCGTCGGAGAGGGAGATGCCGGAGAGGGCGACGGTGCCGTCGGCGGAGAGGGTGTTGGGGTCAAGCAGGAGGTGAGGCGTGCCGTCAAGACCCTGCTGCCAGTGCAGCACGGCCTGATTCTGCAGGCCGGTGTTGTGCGAGTAGAAGTAGCGTCCGTTGCGGTGCACGGGCGCGGAGAAGCGCTCGAAGTTAGTGAGCGCGAGCAGGCGGTGGCGAAGCGCTTCGCGTCCGGGGGCGAGGTCAAGGAGCGAGCGGGTAAGGAGGTTTTCGGCATCGACCCAGGCTTCCGTTTCGGGCGAGTCTACGTCTTCAAGCCAGCGGTAGGGGTCGGGCACGGCGGTGCCGAAGTAGTGGTCGACGTGATCGGAACGGCGTGCCGGGGGGTACATGACGGGTGAATCTCCTTTGCGGGGCGGGTTGCGTCGTGCTCGCTGTGGTTGGATGTTTTTGCGAGCGAACGGGACGTGCGGGATCGACCGCGAGGAGACATGGTCGATGCCGTCAGAGGGTGCGTGTTGCGGGGAAGGGTTGTCGCGTGGAGAATCGGGCTATGACGATGACAGAGAAGATTGCGGTGGTGAGCGAGGGGGCGCCGGCGGCGATCGGGCCGTATACGCAGGCAGTGCGGGTGGGCAACATGCTGTATACGTCGGGGCAGATTCCGCTTGATCCGCGGACGATGGCGCTGGTTGAGGGCGGGATCGTGGAGCAGACGACGCAGGTGCTGGACAACCTGCAGGCGGTGCTGCGATCGGCGGGCGCGGAGCTTGGCGCGGTGGTGAAGACGACGGTGTTTCTGAAAGATTTGCAGGATTTTGCCGCGATGAACGAGGTGTATGCGCGTTTTATGGCACCTGCGGGCGTGGTGGCGCCGGCACGATCGACGGTGCAGGTGGCGGCTCTGCCAAAGGATGCGCTGGTGGAGATCGAGCTGGTGGCGGTGCTGGGAACGTAGGCAGGGTTCGCAGGCTGATCATGAGTTGCGGCAACGTGCCATGGTCAATGCGAGGCTGCTTGCTGGTCAGCAGCCGGGGCGGGGGTGAGCGCATCCAATGGAGTGGGAGAACGATCACTATGGCAGAGACGGAGACCCGCACGGAGGCCCCTGGGCAGGGCGAGAAGGTTCGGAAGACGGAGGCGGAGTGGCGCGAGCTGCTGACGCCGGAGCAATTCAATGTGATGCGGCAGAGGGGAACGGAACGGCCGTTTTCAAGCCCGCTCAATGACAATCACAAGGACGGCATCTACCACTGCGCGGCGTGCGATGCGCCGCTCTTCACCTCGGACCATAAGTTTGAGTCGGGATCGGGGTGGCCGAGCTTTTGGAACCCGGTCTCGCCGGACGCGATCGAGGCGATCGAGGATACGAGCCACGGCATGCGACGGGTCGAGGTGACATGCGCGAACTGCGGCGCTCACCTGGGGCATGTGTTCCCGGATGGGCCTCGGCCAACGGGGCAGCGGTACTGCATTAATGGCGCTTCGCTGGGGTTTGCGGAGAAGAGCAGCTGAGGCGGGGCTAGCTGTGCTAGAACGCCGGGTGCTGTGAGGCAAAAGACAGACAGGGGAACACAACGAGCCCCGGCCGATGCATTCGGCCGGGGCGATTTTCTGGATCTGATCGAGCTAGGCTTTGACGATCTTGCCGGTTTTGATGCAGGAGGTGCAGACACGCATGCGCTTGCTCCCACCGGAGATCTTGGCGCGGACGGACTGGAGATTGACGTTCCAGCGGCGACGGGTGGTGTTGTGCGCGTGGGAGATATTGTTGCCGAACTGCGGACCTTTGCCGCAGAGATCACATTTAGCTGCCATGAGATGTGTTGACTCCAATCAGATCTTGAATTTTCGCGCGCGTGGAGCTGAGGCGCCGCGGGTTTCCTGCGATTGCTTCGGGCGCGTGGGCAGCCAGGGCTTAACTCTCTTTCATGCGCCGCCTGGAACAACAAAGCGGGCTGTCGCCACGACACCTTTCATAGTATTTGGGATGCAACAGATCGGCAACCGGAAAGGCTCCGGGTGCCCAGGGGTCGGGGGGTCGGGGGAGCGTGTGGGATACAAAGCGGCGAAACGCCAGACACGGTGGTCGTGTCTGGCGTTTCGTTGCTTGCAGCTTGAGAGCGCGACGGCGGGTTAGCTCGTTGGCGCTCCCCAGTGGAGGTTAGAAGTTGACGCGAGCGGAGAACTCGAGCTCGCGTGGATCGAGTGACGAGGTGATCTGGCCGTAGGTGCCCGATCCCACGGTGGGGTCGATGCTGCCGAAGTTGGGATGGTTGAGGAAGTTGAAGGCTTCCGCGCGGAACTGAAGAGCAACCTTTTCGAAGATGGGGAAGGTTTTGTAGCCGGCGACGTTGAAGGAGACTTCGCGCGGTCCGCGGATGCTTGATGGGCTGGCGTTGCCATAGAAGCCAAAGGCGGGTGCCACAAAGGCTGTCGTGTCAAACCATTCGGCCCTGGTCTTCAGCAGCTTGATGGGGCCGACCTGGTTTGGCCGGATGGCGAGACCGTTGCTGCCGTTGGAGATGCCGGGGGTAAAGGCGAAGCCACTTTCGGCGACGCCGAGCATGGCCAGACTCCAGCCGCCGAGGACCTGGCGCTCAAGGATGTTGCCGCTACGACGGAAGGCCTGGATGTCATAGATGCCGGACAGGGTGAGGACGTGGGGGCGATTGAAGTTTGTCGGAGCGTACTCGGCTGCGAGATTGGTCCAATCCTGAATGCCCTGGCCGCCGTTGGTTCCGATGCTGGTGCCGCCGGTGTTGCTGGCGTGGCCGAACTGGGAGAGCGATTTGCTGAAGGCGTAGGCGACGGAGGCCTGGACGGAACTTTTCCGATAGACGAAGCCGGCCTGCAGTGCGTTGTAGTTGCCCGAGCCGACACCGGCCTCGGCGTAGATGTTTTGATAGCCCTTGTAGGGGCGGGTGTAGTTTGCGCTGCTGGTGCCACTGTTGATGCAGGGGTCGAAGTCGTAGGACGAGACGATGGTTTGGTTGGCGATGCAGTCCTTTGTGCCGGTGGCGACGGAAGGCGCGGAGACGCGGAGTGGCTGGTTGAGGTCGTAGCTGGCCGTGTCTTCATGACGGAAGAGAGAGCCGGCGTACGCGATGCTGAGGACCGCGCTAGGGAAGAGCTGTCGCTCGACGGTAGCGCTGAAGGATTGCAGCATGGTGGGGGTGAAGTTCGGACCGACAGCGTCAAGGGTCTGCGGCGTTGGGCCGCTGGCCAGTCCGGATGCCGGGTTTTCCAGCGTGCCGTTCTGAATGTTGGCGCTGTTGTTATAGGGCGGGTTCTGGCCGAAGGCGCCGTAGATGGCTTCTACTGCGAGCCGGGAGTAGCCGATGCCGTAGCCTGCGCGGAGGGAGGTTTTGCCATCGCCCGTGAGGTCATAGGCGAAGCCGACGCGTGGTGCGAAGTTCTTGAGCTTGCCTTTGAAGAAGCCGTCCGGAACGCCGTTCTGGCCGGCGAAGACGAGGCCGGTTTCGAGATTTGCGGCGGCTCCCGTGGCGGTGAGCGGGGTGCCGGAAGCGTCTGAGACGAAGCCGCCTCCGGTGGTGACGACCGGGGCCTGCGCGGCGTTGTACTGCGAGGGGTAGAAGGAAGAGACCTGGTCGCCCGAGCTGGTATTGGGCGAGAAGTAGATCCAGCGGAGGCCGGCGTTGATGGTGAGCTTGCGGGTAGCGTGCCAGTCATCCTGGCCGTAGGCCTCGCCCTGACGGTAATGGAAGGAGCCGCTGCGCTGTCCGCTGTCCTGGTGATAGGTGCCGACAAGGCCGAGGATGTAATCGGCTGCCGGGTCGCCGGTGCGCGTGCCGTTGAAGCCGAACTGGCCGCCGGGATAGGTGAAGACGTTCTGGTTTTTGATGCCGGCGAGATAGATGGCGCCGAACTGGAGGACGTGCGAGCCCTTGGTCCAGCTCAGGTCGTCCTGGAGGATGCCTTCACCGTCGGAGGCGTGAATGGAGGGGGTGGAGGCACCGAAGTTGGCATAGCCGCCGGAGAAGCTGACGGTGGGCGATTTATTCAGGGTGTTCGCGGTCGGGAAGAACTGGTTGATGGTGACGCCGGCGGGGGTTTCGAAGTTCATCGTGTTGATGCGGGGCTTGTCATAGGTTTCGGCCACGCTTGCGGTGTTGACGAGATTCGGCGTGATGGTGGAGCTGAGGCGAACCAGCATGTTCATGCCAGTGGTGTAGTAGGTGGTGGGGGTTGTGGCGACGATGCCTCCACCGAAGGAGTTATAAGGAATGCCGTTTTTGACCTGCTCGTAGGAGACGCGGCCGGTGAGGATCTCATTGTCGGTGATGTAGTGATCGATGCGGTAGTTGTAGCTGTCCTGCGAAAGGGTCTGGGGCTCTTGGTTGATGTAGTTCTGGGCGCTGCCGGGGTTGTTCGGAAGCTCGCTCAGAGCGTTCAGAAGGGTGATCGACGTGGGATCGATGCAGGCCGGGTTGATGGTGTTGGTTCCGGTGATGCAGTTGGTCGCGCCACGTGCGGCGAGTTGCTGCTGGCCAAGCGCATCGATGGTGAGCGGGGTGGTGTTGGTAAAGGTGCCGGCGCGTTGAGCGGGGGTGAGGACGATGCCCTGGGTTGTTGATCCATTTTCGATGCGGCGCCACTCGTTTGCGGCGAAGAAGAAGGTCTTGGCCTTGCCATCGCTGTTGTAGACGTGAGGAATCTTGACCGGGCCGCCGAAGGAGTAGCCGAAGATATTCTGGCGCAGCTTGGTCTTGATGGTGGCGAAGTAGGGGTTGGCGTCGAGGGCGTCGTTGCGGAAGTAATCCCAGGCGCTGCCATGGAACGCATCGGTGCCGGACTTGGTCTGAACGACGACCTGTCCGGAGCCGGCGAGACCGTAGCGGGCGCTGTAGTTGTCCTTGAGGATGCGGAACTCGTCGATGGAGTCGACGATGGGAAGGATGTTGATGTTGGCGAGGTTGCCGGTGTTCATGTTGTAGACGCCGTCGAGGGTGTAGACGGAGTACTCGATGGAGGCGCCGTTGACGATGAGGGTGGTGCCGCCGGTGAGGCCGCCCGCGGACTGCTGATTGTTGCCGGCGGTCGACGAGACACCGGGGATGAGCTGGCCCATGGACTGGAAGTTACGTCCGTTGAGCATAAGGTTTTCAACCTGCTTCGAGGTGATGGTGCCGCCGGAGCCTGAGTCCTGGGTTTCGACGGCGAGGGCGTCCGCGGTCACGCTGATGGTTTCGCCGGTGCTGCCGACTTTGAGGGAGAGGCTGGTCTCGCGGGTCTGGCCGGGATCGACTTGCACGTGCTGTACCGAGACGGTGCTGAAGCCCTCCCTGGTGGCTTTGACGGTGTATTGGCCAGGTGTGAGGGCGTCGACCGAGTAGAAGCCGGCGTCGGAGGTGGTGATGGTTTTGGTGGCGTCGGTGGCTTCGCTCGTGATCTCGATCGTGACGCCGCCTACAGCAGCACCAGTGGAATCGAGAATGGTTCCGCGAATAGAGCCTGAGTTGCCTTGACCCAAAGCGATACCCACCATAAGGACCATGCCGACGAAGCTCAGGAGAGAGTTTCTGATGTGTTGGAACCGATTCATCGAGACCGCCTAATTCAGCTAGAGAATTATTTCAATAGGAATTGCAGGCGAATAGTAGGGATGCTGCTTGAGCAATGTCAAGAATATGTTGCGAGTGATCCTGCCTTGCCGATAGCGGGTCTTTCGCGCCGTAACGACTGGGAGTTGAGAGGACTGACCACTTGGGAGTTCGGGTGCGTTGGAGGACAACCCGCGCATCCCACGGACCGCGGGGTGGCTCGTTTTCGATACGCCGTAGACTTGGGGTGCGGCCGCGAGCGACCAGGCCTGCGCAGGCGGGGATCAGGCAAGAGTGGGACTGGAGAGTCGAGGATGGATGACATGCAGGCGAAGCAGCGGACGCGGAAGGTTCAGGTAAACGCATGATGGATGAGGCGCTGGTCCGGTCGCCGCATCGGCGGTGGAATCCTTTGACGCGGGAGTGGGTGCTGGTCTCACCGCAGCGCACGCAACGTCCGTGGCAGGGCCAGGTCGAGCCGGCGGCGGGCACGGCGGCGCTGGCATACGACCCTGCATGCTATCTGTGCCCGGGGAATGCGCGGGCGGGCGGGGAGCGGACGCCTGCGTACCAGACCACGTACGTCTTCGAGAATGATTTTGCGGCGCTCAAGCCGGATGTGGCCGCGATGACGATGGATCTGGAAGGGGCCGGTTTATTGCAGGCCGGCTCCGGGGGTGGCGTGTGCCGCGTGCTGTGTTTTGATCCGCGACACGATCTGACGCTGGCGACGATGGAGGTGGCCGCGATTCGACGTGTGGTCGACACCTGGACGGAGCAATCGCGGGAGCTGGGAGGGCGGCCCGGGATCGGGTATGTGCAGATCTTTGAGAACCGCGGGGCGATGATGGGAGCGAGCAATCCGCACCCGCATGGGCAGATCTGGGCGACCGAGCACACCCCGAACGACCCGGGACTGGAGTTGCTGGCGCAGCGTGAGTTTCTGACGGGAGGCTCTGCGCCGCTGCTCTCGGTTTACCTCGCTTTGGAGTTGAAGGAGGGTGAGCGGGTGGTTGCGGAGAACGGAACGTGGGTTGCGCTGGTGCCGTTCTGGGCGGTGTGGCCGTTTGAGCTGCTGCTGTTGCCGAAGCGGGCGGTGAGCTCTCTCGAGGAGCTGACGGAGGGGGAGCGCGACGATCTGGCGGCGATGCTGAAGCAGGTGACGAGCGGGTACAACCGCGTGTTTGACACGCCCTTTCCTTATTCGATGGGATTTCACGGCGCGCCGTGTGACGGCGAGGCGCATCCGGAGTGGGTGCTGCATGCTCACTTCTATCCGCCGCTGCTGCGTTCGGCGACGGTGCGCAAGTTCATGGTGGGTTTTGAGCTGCTGGGCTCGCCGCAGCGGGATATTACGCCGGAGGCGGCGGCGGAGACGCTGCGCGCGGCGATGGGGCGAGCGGTTTAGCTACCGCTTTTGTGCCAGTGCCGGTGATGAGTCCGGGCTACTCGGCGAAGGTTCGCCGGTGCTAGGATCACTGGCATGGCGATCTGTACGGTTGGTTTGGATCTCTCCCGCAAGCACGATGTGGCCGTTGTGCGGCGGCAGGCCACGAATAATCTCGATCCTGAAGCGGTGCGCGAAGAAGCGTGCTGCTACCGGGCGCTTGTTCAGCACAAAGAGGACTGCGCGATCTGCCGTGATGTGTCGGCGCAGCGCTCCACTTCCGTCTCCCAAGCGTTGGCACGTTGATCCCCGGCGCCTCCCGGAGGGGTTTCGCGGGGGATGAGGTCGCTGGTCGGGCAACATAGACCCAGCCGTGACGCAAGTTGCCGAAGGCGGCGGACGGATGCGCGCCGCGCTGCCTACAAGCCGTGTGAAGGGGAAGAGAGCAAACCTAGCGGGATGCCGGTTTGATGGTAGGCACGTCCGGATTCGAACCGGAGACCTCTACCGTGTCAAGGTAGCGCTCTAACCAGCTGAGCTACGCGCCTCTGTGCGTTCCGCAAGTGTACCGGCAGTGAGGGTGGGAGGGCAACCTGCAGTAGGATGAAGCCCGGAGATGTGTGTCTGAGCCGTGCCTGATCTGAGCCAGTTTCGCTCGACGCCCAACCTGCTGACGCTGGCGCGGCTGTTTATCATTCCGTTCCTGGTGATCGAGATCCTGGACGGCCGCATGGGGACGGCGTTCGCGCTGTTCGCGCTGGCCGGGCTCTCGGACGGGTTGGACGGATTGGTGGCGCGACGGTTCCGGCAGCATACGCGGCTGGGGCAGTACCTGGACCCGATCGCGGACAAGCTGATGCTGAGCACGCTGTTTCTGGTGATGACGCACGTGGGGCTGATTCCGCGGTATGTGACGGTGCTGGTCTTCAGCCGCGACCTGGGCATTTTGCTGATTGCGACGCTGCTGTTCATGACAAGCGTGCTGCGGGAGTTTCAGCCCAGCCTTTTCGGAAAGCTGAATACGTTCGTTCAGATTGTGGCGCTGGTGGTGATCTTTGCCGAGCGTGTGTTCCGTTGGTGGCCGCTGAGGCCACTGGGTGATGGCTTGCTGCGAGGGATTGCGGTGCTGGCGCCTCTTTCGGCTGCGCAGTATGCGTGGATCGTGGTGAGGCGGATTCATGGAGCGCCGGGCTCGGTTGGGACGGCAGCGTAGGTTCTGTGCTGTGATTTGGGCGGTGCTGCCTGGGCGAAGCGAGCGACTTCGGCCTGGAGAACCCGGGCTCAGAGAGCCTTGTCGCGCTCGGCTTGAGCGGCGACTTCCTCTTCGCGCGCCATATCTTCATATTCGATGGTATCGAAGACTTCACCACAGCTTTGGCACTCGACGTATTCGGCATCTTCCGTGCGCGAGACGACGCGGACGACACGATGTTTGCAGGCGGGCGGGGTGTAATCGAGAGGCATGGGACCGGAGATGGTTGGATTTTGCCCCGGGTTTCGGTTTGTGTCAATGGAGAGATTGCGGAGAGGCGTCGAATTTCGCGGGACCTCAAAAGCTCAAGATCAGGCGCCCGGGTGACGGGGCGGCCATGCAGGAGATCTCTCACGGGATAGTGTGACGTCGGGACGGGCGAAGGGAACGAAGCGCGAAAGGTTACGCGGAGATGAAAGGGTCGGGCGGGAGCGAGCTTCGGGCAAAATGCCTTGCGGGAAGTGTTTGCGCCCTCCCGAGGGCACGCCGTACACTGATACTAGCGGCGGACCACCTGCCGCAACCCTGTGCAGGCTTCGGTTTGCCTGGGCTGGGTTGTAGTTACCGGAAGATCAACGATGCTGCGGCTGACCAAAAAAGCGGATTATGGCCTGATGGCGCTCAAGTACCTGGCGGAGCACGTGGACGGTGGCGCCCAGAGTGCGAAGGACATTGCGGAGGCGTACCACATTCCGCCACCGCTGCTGGCGAAGATTCTGC
>CAXTLS010000080.1:0-13368 GCA_964245235.1 uncultured Acidobacteriaceae bacterium | reverse complement strand
CCTCGATCTTGACGCCCTCGAGCTTGATGCCGAGGTCTTCCGTGATCGCCTTGCCACCGGTAAGGATGGCGATGTCCTGCAGCATGGCCTTGCGACGATCGCCGAAGCCGGGGGCCTTGACAGCCGCGACATTGAGCGTGCCGCGGAGCTTGTTGACGACAAGGGTCGCGAGCGCTTCGCCGTCGACATCCTCAGCAATGATGATGAGGGGCTTGGCGGTCCGGGCGATCTGCTCAAGCAGGGGAAGCAGATCTTTCATCGAGGAGATCTTTTTCTCGTAAATGAGGATGTAGGGGTTCTCGAGGGCGGCTTCCATGCGCTCGGCATCGGTGACGAAGTAGGGGGAGAGATAGCCGCGATCGAACTGCATCCCCTCGACGACATCGAGCTGGGTCTCCATGGTGCGGGACTCTTCGACGGTGATGACGCCATCCTTGCCGACCTTATTCATAGCCTCGGCGATGATGGTGCCAATCTGGGCGTCGGAGTTAGCCGAGATGGTGCCGACCTGGGCGATCATCTCACCCGATACAGGCTTAGAGAACTTGCTAAGGGCGCCGCCCTGGGAGACGCCGTGCTCATCGCGCTTGCCGATGATGGCTTCTACAGCCTTGTCGATGCCGCGCTTGAGTGCCATCGGGTTAGCGCCGGCGGCGACCGTCTTGACGCCTTCGCGGTAGATGGCCTGGGCGAGCACGGTAGCGGTTGTGGTACCGTCGCCGGCGACGTCCGAGGTCTTCGAAGCTACTTCCCGGACCATTTGCGCGCCCATGTTCTCGAGCGAATTCGAGAGCTCGATTTCCTTAGCGACAGTGACGCCGTCCTTGGTGATGGTGGGAGAACCGAACTTCTTTTCAATAACGACGTTACGACCCTTGGGTCCAAGTGTCACTTTCACTGCGTCAGCCAAAATATTGACGCCGCGCAGGATAGCCTGTCGCGAATCTTCTCCGTGCAGAATCTGCTTTGCCATTGTGTGCTCCTGAATGTGTTCTTGCTGCTGCTTCTTACGGTGTTGCGCCAGAGGCGCGTCTGCTGCATGCAATGCTGCGTGCTTACTTCTTGATAATGCCGAGGACTTCTTCTTCGCGCATGATGAGGAACTCTTCGCCATCCAGCTTAATCTCGGTACCGGAGTACTTGCCGAAGAGGATGCTGTCGCCAGCCTTCACATCGAGCGGGAAGGTCTTGCCTTCGTCGTTCGACTTGCCTTTGCCGACGGAAATGACCTGACCCTCTTGCGGCTTCTCCTTGGCGGAGTCCGGGATAATGATGCCGCCGCGAACGCTCTCGCCTTCTTCGACGCGCTTGACTAGGATACGGTCGTGAAGCGGGGTAAACGATGTTGTTGCCATTGCTTTTGTCTCCTCGTTGGGGATGGGCGGGCCAGGGCGGCTCGCAGTTGACCATGCGACGCTTACAAGCGACCGCAAAAGCTACCAGGGTGAGGCGTGACCAACCTGCCGGAGCAGGTTAGAAGAATTAGCACTCTCGCCCTACGATTGCTAACTCTAGCCAGTCCGGAATCGCTTGTCAACTCCTTCCCGGCGCAATATGAGTGAATATCGCGCAGGTTTGCTCAAGTCGGCCGAGGACCAGCAGGCGCTGAATCGTCGTAATATAACGAGATGGGGTTGCGCAGATTAGTTGGTGTGTCACTGGTGTTAGGTGCAGGGCTGTCGTTCGCTGTTCCGGCAGCTGCGTCGGGGCAGGACGATACGGATCGCCGGGGCCGGAAGTACAAGGCTCCTCCGGTGACTTCACATATCGAAGTAACGGTCGTGAAAGCTGCGAACGGAAAGCCGATCTCGAACGCAGCGGTGGTATTCCATTCGGTTAAGGGCGGCAAGGACGAAGGGAATCTCGAGGTCAAGACTGACCCTGATGGCAAAGCGGCCATCGATGTGATCCCGACAGGAAGCAACCTTCAGGTGCAGGTGATCGCAAGCGGGTTCGCCACGTTTGGGCAGGATTACCTTGTCGATACAGCGAGCAAGGAGATTGCGATCGCGATGGTTCGGCCGCGGGCGCAGATCTCGACGTATACGGATAATCCCGACCAGCCTTCACAGCGCAAGCCGGGAGTGCAGGAGCCAAATCGGCCGATGCCGCCGGGCGTTCCTCCTGCGGGCTCAACTCCGCCGGCTACATCGCCTTTGCAGACCCCGAAGGCCCCGCAGTCCGATCCTGCGTCGACGCCTGGGTCTACTTCGCCGCCGAGTTCATAGGGCGATGACGAGGCAGCTGACGGGAAAGACGGCAGTAGTAACGGGGGCAGCGAAGCGGATCGGCAGGGCGATTGCCCTGACGTTGGCTGAGGCAGGCGCGACGGTGGCGATCACTTATCGCGATTCCGCGTCGGAGGCAGAGGAGACCGTACTAGCGCTAGCGGCCTTCGACGTGGATGCGTTTGCGGTGCGCTGCGACCTACAGCAGCCGGAGAGTGTGCGTGAGACGGTCGCGGCGGTGGTCGAGGAGTTCGGTCAGCTCGACCTGCTGGTGAACAACGCCGGCGTTTTTGCTTCGGAGGCGCTGGAGAGTATCTCGGTCGAGCAATGGGATGGTATGTTCGCGACCAATACGCGGGGACCGTTTCTGATGGCGCAGGCGGCGTACCCGCATCTGCGGGCGGCTGCGGGTCGGATCGTGAATATCGGCTCACTTGGCGGAGTGCATCCTTGGGCGACGCACGCCCACTACTGCACGTCGAAGGCCGCGCTGCACATGCTTTCGCAGACGATGGCGAAGGCCTGGGCGCCGGCGATCAGCGTCAACTGCGTGGCGCCGGGGATGATTGTGCAGGGCGAGGTGAGCGCGGCCTATGAGCACTTCGCGGCGAAGACGCCCATGCAGCGGAACGGGACGGCTGCGGATGTGGCCGCAGCGGTGCTGTTCTTTGCGACGGGGCCGCACTTCATCACCGGGCAGCTGCTCGCAGTGGATGGCGGGCTGGGGTTGTGAGCCGCTACTTCTCGGTAAGTTTCGAGAAAAGGCGCTGCATAAAGCCCTTCTCCTCGCGATCGTCGTAGAGGTTTTTGGGCTCTTCCTGGGGTGGAAGCGGATCGCCCTTGAATACGGCCCGAGGATTGGCGACGCAAAGCGATGCCGCGTACTCTGACCCGTACTTCTTGGCGACGATGGCGCGGGCCTCGGTCAGGCGGGGCGGCCGTGACGTGGTGTTATGCGCGTCGGTCGCAAGGAAGTGCACCCAGCGCTTGGCGAGCAGCTGGTGGGCCATGCGTTCCGCCGGCTTGCCCATGGTGCCGCGGATGGAATCGCCGGTGACCTGGACGAGCACGCCGCCACGCAGCCACTCTTCGAGGCGGGTCATGTCGGCCTGGAGAGTCGGGTTGCGCTCGGGGTGGGTGAGGATCGGCGTCATGCCGGCGAGCTGCAGCTCGTAGAAGATCTCGGTGAGGCCGCGCGGGAGGCCGTAGTCGGGAATTTCCACCAAGAGGTAGACCAGGCCATTGATGGTGTAGCGGTGCGGGTGCTCCTGCGCCTCCTGGATGTTGTCGTAGGAAAGGTGGAAGTCGCAGCCGAGGCCGAGGGTAAGGGGGACGTTCTCGAGGGCGAGCAGGTCCCGCAACTCGGCGAGCTTCGCTTCGTTGGTCGCTGGATCGTAGGCGTACTTCCCGTTGGCGTGCGGAGTGCAGACGACGTGAGTGATGCCATCTGCCACGGCCAGCTTTGCCATGGCGACGGAGTTATCCATGGTTCGGGAGCCGTCGTCGAGTCCGGGCAGGAGATGGTGGTGAAGATCGATCATTCTAGGCAAGGGTACCATCGCCGGTGAGCCTGGAGGAGCGGGCGGTTAGACGGAGGTAACGAGAGACTGGGCCATCGACTGAAAGAGCAGCAGGCCATCAGTCGAGCCGAGCAGGGCTTCGCTCGACCGGTCAGGATGGGGCATCATGCCGAGAACGTTGCGGCCCTCATTCAAGATGCCGGCGATGTTCTCAAGCGAGCCGTTGGGGTTGGCGGCCGGATCGATGTGGCCGCCGGCCGCGGCGTAGCGGAAGGCGATGCGGTCTTCGGCCTTGAGGGCGGCGAGGGTGCGGTCGTCACAGAAGTAGTTGCCCTCCATGTGACCAATGGGCATCTGGAGAACCTGGCCAGCGGTGAGGCTGTAGGTGAAGGGGGAGTTGACCGTCTCGGTGCGGAGGTGGACCTGTTTGCAGATGTAGCGCTGGCTGCGGTTGCGCATCAAGGCGCCGGGCAGCAGGCCGGCTTCGCAGAGGATCTGGAAGCCGTTGCAGATGCCGAGGACAAGGCCGCCGGTGTTGGCAAAGCGCGTCACAGACTGCATGATCGGGGCGAACTTCGCGATGGCGCCGGTGCGGAGATAGTCGCCATAGGCGAAGCCGCCCGGAACGAGGATGGCGTCGCAGTTCTCGAGATCTTCGGAGGCGTGCCAGAGGTAGGTAACGGGCTGGCCGAGCAGATCGTCGATGACGTGGTGAGTGTCTTGATCGCAGTTGGAGCCGGGGAAGACGAGGACGCCGAACTTCATAGGTTAAAGGTAGCAGAGCAGGATGCTGCGAAGATGGCCCGCGCAGGGCGATATACTGGAGTGGTGAGCAAGACCTTTTATATTGAAACATTTGGCTGCCAGATGAACGCCCACGATTCCGAGAAGGTGATCGGAACGCTGGTGCATGAGGGCTACGCGCAGGTCCAGGATGAGGCCGATGCCGGACTGATCCTGTATAACACCTGCTCCATCCGCGACAAAGCGGAGCAGAAGGTCTTTCATCGGCTCAATGAGTACAAGAAGATGAAGGGCGAGGGCAAGAAGTTCGCCGTGATCGGGTGCGTCGCGCAGCAGGAAGGTGAGAAGATCTTCGAGCGCGCGCCGTATGTCTCAATCGTGTCGGGATCGGCGTCGTACCGCAACCTGCCGCAGATGCTGGACCGGCTGGAGCGCGGTGAAGAGCGGATTACCGGGCTCGATGATCGACAGACCGATGAGACGTTTGAGACCGAATTTGTTGCGCGGACGAATCCGCATCGCGGATACATCACAATCATTGAAGGCTGTGACAAGTTCTGCGCGTACTGCGTCGTCCCGTATACGCGCGGCAAGGAGCGGAGCCGGGCGGCCGTTTCGGTGCTGGCCGAGGCGCGGCAGATTGCCGATGCGGGCTTCACGGAAATCCAGCTGCTGGGGCAGAATGTGAACTCGTACGCCGACCCTTCGGGCCAGATGAGCTTTGCCGAACTGCTGGCGGCTGTGGGGGCTGTGCCGGGCATCCGGCGGGTCCGGTTC
The DNA here is from genome assembly GCA_964245235.1 of uncultured Acidobacteriaceae bacterium. Lineage (GTDB taxonomy): Bacteria > Acidobacteriota > Terriglobia > Terriglobales > Acidobacteriaceae > Edaphobacter. Next base: position 8,099 of record CAXTLS010000080.1, on the reverse strand, counting down.
ACGACGTCGCATCCGCGGGACTTTACAAAGGACATTGTCGATGTCATCGACGCCGTGCCGACGCTGTGCGACCACGTGCACCTGCCGGTGCAAAGCGGATCGACGGCGGTTTTGAAGGCGATGAACCGCGAGTACACGCGGGACTGGTACCTGGAGCGGATTGCCTGGATGAAGGCGGCGCGGCGGAAGATCAGCATCACGTCGGACATCATCGTCGGCTTCCCAGGCGAGACGGAGCAGGATCTTGAGGATACGGCGACGCTGCTGGAGACGGTCGGTTACGATGCCATCTTCGCGTTCAAATACTCGCCGAGGCCGAACACGCCGGCGATCACGATGCAGGATTCGATTCCGGACGAGGTGAAGTCTGCGCGGCTGCAAATACTGCTTGATCGGCAGCGCGAGATCCAGCGGGTGAACTACCAGCGGCACCTGGGCGAGACGATGGAGCTGATGGTCGAGAGCCACAACAAGCTCCGCAACCAGGTGGTCGGCCGGAGCTCGCAGAACAAGACGGTCAACTTTACGACCAGTCAGCTGATCCTGCCGGCGCTGGGCAGCTACACCCAGGTGCGGATTACGCAGACGTTTCCGAACAGCTTGCTTGGCGCGGCCGTAGGAGTGAACTAGATGAAGCCTGCTGGCGAATCGCCGCTGCTGGTGCCGCTGGAAATCGAGATGCAGATCCGCGGCCTAATGATGGACCCGGTCACGAACATGCCGATCGTGGTGCTGAAAGACGTCGCAAGCGACATGATCCTGCCGATCTGGGTGGGCGTCTTTGAAGCAAATGCGATTGCGCTCGAGCTCGAGAAGACCACGACGCCGCGCCCGATGACGCACGACCTCCTGAAGAACCTGGCACACGGCCTGAACGCGAGTGTGAGCAAGGTGGTGGTGTCGGAACTGCGGGACGACACGTTCTATGCGCTGATCTGGATGGAACAGGGCGGCGAGACGATCGCCCTCGATGCCCGGCCGTCCGATGCGATTGCCCTGGCGCTGCGCTGGGACTGCCCGATCTACGTGCATCGCGACGTGATTGCGAACACGCGGCAGCTTGCGGACAGCTCGCAGAGCGTGAATACCGAAGAGCTGCGGCGATGGTTGGAGAACCTGAACGACGACGATATGGGCCGCTACAAGATGTGACGTAAAGCTACTGCGGGTCGGGCGGCAGGCCGGTGAGGGTGTGGAGGAGCTTGTCCCATGCGTCGCCGTATTGATCCCAGCCTCCCAGCATTCTAACGCGGAGCAGGGACGCTTCGCTGAGACACTGCTGCAGGGCGGGGTCGTCAGCTACCTGCTGGAGGCGGCTGGCGAGGGTGTCGGCGTCGCGGTCGGAGACGATGAAGCCTTCAACGCCGTCGGTGAAGAGATCTTCCGCTCCTGTTGCGGTGGTTGCGAGAACAGGGCAGCCGCAGGCCATCGCCTGACCTTGCACGAGGGCGAGGCCTTCTTCCACACTGGGCAGAACGAGCAGGTGGCTGGCGCTCATCTTCTTCGCCAGATCCGTCTGCGGGATGTTGCCGGTGAAGATTACATTCTCCTGGGGCAGCGTGGGGAGCAGGGCGCGGAGGTCATCCTGCACACTGCCAATGATGGTGAGGTGCTTCTTCGGGTGCCTGAGGCGGGCGAAGGCATCGAGCAGGTAAGGAATGCCTTTGCGCAGGCTGACCTGGCCCGCGAAGAGGACCTCGAAGGACTCCGTGGACGGCGCGACTGTGCGGGTGAACTTGTCGAGCCGGACGCCGTAGGGAACGACGTGAACCTTGTCGGCTGCGATGCCCATCTGGATAAAGGACCGTTTGGCGACGGTTGACGGGACGGTGATCGCGTTGGCCTGTTGATAGATCGCCTCTTCGCGCTGGACGATGTGCGGACGTGCTGGCGGCTGCGGCGCTCCCCAGCGGCGATATTCCTCCGCGAGTACGTCTTCCTGGTAGCGCTGGTGGGTTGAGCCACGGTCGCAGATGAACTTGCCGCCGTTGGCCTGAACCTTGGCCCCGGTCAGCAGGCCGGCGCCGGAGATGGCGATGAAGGCATCGCAGGGTTGGATTCTGCTCCGGGTCCAGCGATCGAAGCCGCGTGCGTTCCAGGAGTTCATCTTCGCGGAGATGGCCGGCGGATAGAAGCGCGTTCGTCCGAGGAGATAGTCGGCGGTGTGGAGGAACGGGAAACAGCCGACGAGTTCGCGCGGCAGACCTTCGCGCTTCAATCTTGCCCAAGGCCAGGTGGAGTAGATCTTCTGGAGATGATGGCGGCGGTGCATCTGGTGAGCGAGTTCGAAGTGGTGGAAGACGCCGAAGACCGCCTGAACAATCTGCATGGATGGACCAGCCTCCCGGTGAGTGTACAAGGGTGAGCCGCCGGGGCGGGATGGTATATCTAGAGGCGTGAGTCTAGCGCGAAGCGTTAAAGGAGCCCTGTTCGCCGGCGTGGCTGGTGTGGAGCACGTTCTCAGGCCGGGACAGCTCCGTGGAACCGGATCTTTGTCAGCGGTGAGGAACTTCCTTCTGCTGCAATATCCGGCAGCGCTCGGCACGGCTGTGCATGCAACGCCGTTGGTTCCGGCGCTGCATGAGGCGGTCCCCGGGAGCCGGGTTGCGGTGGCGGCGAGCGGACTGGCGGTTGAGGTCTTCCGGAACAACCCGGGCGTTGAGGATCTGCTGATTACGCCGAGTCCGCTGCGCGATCTTCGCGGGGCAACGCGTGCGCTACGAGCGCAGCTTCCGTTTGACGGTGAGCCGTTCGCGACGCTGACGACGCGCGGCAACGAGCGAACGCTGATTGCGCTCGCCGCGCTTGCCGCTGGTGCTGCGAATCGGCTCGGCTTTACCGAGGCGCCGGAGCTGTTCCGGCCTGCGCTGACCTTTGATCCAATGCTAAGCCTGATCGACAACAACCTGCGCATTGTCGAGGCGCTCGGGCATGCGGTTCAGCACTTCGAGCCGGAGATCTTTATCACGCATGCGGATGTTACAGCAGCGCGCCGGGCGTTGATCGGAAGCGGCGTGCGCGATGAGCGACCGCTGGCGATCTTCGTTACCCAGAACAGCGGCGGCCAGCAGACGGGGTGGCACCTGGATCGGTTCGTGGAGGTGATTCGACATGCCTCCGAGGAGCTTGGGTGCGCGGTCGTTTACGTAGGGACGGCGCGCGATGCGGACGCGATCGCGGAAATCCAGCAGGCGACTGGTGGACTTGGGGTGTCGATCGTCGGGAAGACTTCAGTGACCGAGCTTGCGGCGGCGCTGGCGATGAGCGATGTGATGGTCACGCTCGACACGGGAACGATGCATGTTGGGCGCGCGGCGAAGGTGCCGATGGTGGTGCTCGGGCCGTCGTGGCAGAAGCCGCTCGAGTGGCTGCCGCTGGAAGTGGCGAACGTCAGGATCCTGCGTGGTCAGGATCGCGACACGGTTCCGGAGAACTACCATCTCGACGAGATCTCTGCTGCGGCGGTGATCGCGGCGCTTGAGGAGCTGCTGCAGAGTTATCCGCCTTTGGCTGCTGCCCGGGAGCGGCGCGTGGAGCAGAGTCTCAGCGCTGACTGAGGGACTCGAGGTGGTCGAAGAACTCCGGGAAGGAGATGGCGGCGGCTTCGGCGCCTTCGATCTCGGTATCGCCTGAGGCGCGGAGTGCGGCGATGGCGAAGGCCATGGCGATCCGGTGATCAGAGCCTGAGTCGATGACCGCGCCGTGCAGCTGCTGGTCGCCGGGGATGTCAAGGCCGTCGTCGTGCTCGGTCAAGTGCGCGCCCATGGCGTGGAGATTCTTGGCTACAAGCGTGATGCGGTCGGACTCCTTGACGCGCAGCTCCCTGGCGTCGCGGATGCGGATCCCGTCGCGTGTATAGGGCGCGATGGCGGCGAGGACGGGAAGCTCGTCGATGAGCTGGGCCGAGAGCGCGCCGCTGATGTCGATGCCTTTGAGGCCGGCGGGCGCGCGGTTGACCTGAATGGTGCCGATGAGTTCGCCGTGATGCTCTTCAACGTTGAGAACCTTGATGAGACCGCCGAGCGCGACGATGATGTCGAGCAGCGCGGCGCGGGTCGGATTCATGCCGATCGAGTCGAGGATGAGATTCGAGTCGGGGAAGAGCAGTGCGGCGCAGAGAAAAAAGGCCGCGGAGGAGAGGTCGCCGGGAACGGTGGCGTCGATTGCGGTGAGCTGCTGGCCACCGGGGATGGAGAGCGTCTCGCCGCCGCGCGTGAGCGTGGCGCCGAAGGCCCGGAGCGCCTGTTCGCTGTGGTCGCGGGTGCGGATGGATTCTGAAAGCGAGGTGGTTCCTTCGGCCTGCAGGCCGGCGAAGAGGACGGCCGTTTTAACTTGAGCCGAGGGGATTGGCGTGTCGAAGTCGATGGCGCGGAGCGGGCCGCCGTGGATGGTGATGGGCGCATGGCCGTCGACCAGGTCGAGGTGCGCGCCCATCTGGGCGAGCGGCTTGCGGATGCGCTCCATGGGGCGGAGGGTGAGCGAGGCGTCGCCTATGAGCGTGTAGGTGTGCGGATGCGGGGCGATGAGGCCGGCGAGCATCCGCATGGTGGAGCCGGAGTTGCCGCAGTCGAGCGGGGCGGCTGCCGCGGTGAACTGGCCGCCGACGCCGGTCACGGCGATGTAATCCTTGTTGCTGGTGTCGACGGTAGCGCCGAGCGCTCGCATGCAGGCGAGGGACGAGTGCGGGTCGGCGCCGGTCGAAAAATTCGAGAGCCGCGTGGTGCCGCCGGCGAGGCCGGCGAGCATGGCGTAGCGGTGCGAGATGGATTTGTCGCCGGGCAGAGTGACGGAGCCCTGGAAGGAGCGGGCCGGGCGGATGAGCTGGGTGGAGGCGAGCTGGGTGGACATTGCCTCTATCGTAAATTGTCCGGGAACGCTGCTTGTCCGGCGCTCAGGACTTTGAGGGTTCGTTGAGGCTCTTCTCCTGGGGCTTGATGGTGCTGCGGACGACCATGAACTTGTTGAGGGTGTCGAACCAGAACGGGGCGCCCAGCGAGAGGGCGAAGCCGGTGATGATCCAGCCGAGGAGCTGCTCGGCGATGTGGATCAGGTCCCACTCTTTGTAGTTGGTGATGATGGCTTTGTACTGCTTGAGCGAATAGTGCCAGCCGACCGGCAAGAGGAATTCGGAGCTGACGTGGTTGAATGCCTTGACGCTCGTCTCCATCTGGTCGGTGAGACCTTTTTCCTGCTCGTCCTGGCTCTTCGGCGCGGCGCCCGTGCTGTTTGCCTTGGGCGTGTTTTGCTGGACGTAGCTGCCGGCGGCGCTGACCAGACCCTGGCGGGCATCGCGGTCGAACCAAAGAGTGCGGCCGATGCGGATGGAGTCGACGTTGAAGAGGATGGCGAGCGAGACGCCGATGATGAGCAGGATGCCTTGGATGTGCTTTTTGTACCAGCCGGAGACGCGATCCATGGCGTCGTTGTACCAGTTCTCGAGGTTGCTGCGAAACTTCTCCGCGGCATCTCTGGCGCCGGTGGCGTCGGCGAGGAGCGAGCGGATAGCCTCGGCGGCGTTGTTGGTGCAGAGGGGCGAGGTCGGCAAGGGCGGTGCCGGCGGAGCCGGCGGTGCGGTGGAGCCTTCGAGTACAGGCGGCGTGACGGTCTGGTTGCCGCAGAGACCGTCGAGACGCTTGGCGATGTATTCGAGGCGCGGTATGTTGCCGGTGTTGCCGCTGTTGAGGATGTCGGTGAGCGTGATGGCGAAGGTGCGGGCCGGAATGTAGGCGGGCAGGAGGTACTTGTCCGAGACGCCTTCGATCTCGTCCATAGTCGGCATGCGCAGCAGGCGGCGGAGCCGGTCACGGAGCCAGCTTCCGGCGTCGATGGGGCTGACGGGCGTTCCATCCTGCACCGGGTCGCGGTAGAGGCCGCGGATGAGGCCGTGGGTGTAGATGAGGTCGATCAGTTTGTCGTTCCCGTTCTCGAGCGTGCTGCCGGAGAAAAGGCTGCGGATGCCGTGTTCGAGGTTGGCGGAGCGAGCCTGCACGTAGGCCGAGAGCGCTTCGAGCACGGTGCTGGCGATAAGGCTGAGCAGCAGATAGATGAACACCATACCGATGGCGACGTCCAGAATGGAGGAACCAAGCATAAGAGGGCCTTTTCTGAAACGAGATGACGTTGTACCCGGGGAAGGAGCGCAGACTAGCAGCCGCGACGGGGCGGCGTCAATGTGGACGGCGGCGGGGTCTCCTGGTTGCGGGGGTACCCCCCTCAACGGCTAAATTCTCTGCTTTGTTCGAGTTACAGGAGATTTGGCGCTAAAATATTCATATTGCTTGGCTTACATCTAAAATCCTCATAACAATGGACTTAGGCGGTCGCTTTGCGGGCGAGTGCTGGGTGTAGAGCGCTTGATTTTGGGTTGTAACTCTATTATATCGGTTGGCGTGGGGGTAGTATGCCAACTTTCTTTTGGTGTAAAGGGCGCGTCTTTATTGGGTTTTGTGGGATTTGGTGGGGGTTGGGGGCTTGACAGGAGTTTTTGGGTTGGAGGAGAACAGGCAACGGCAAGGGCAGAGGCGAAATGCGGGGATCCCTCCACTGCGGCGCAAGGGCGCGCCTTCGGTCGGGATGACGGAGGTTTATGGCGGGGAAGAGAAAAGCGAAAGCCGGGATAAGGGCGAACGCCGGGTCGAAACGACGGTCGTTTGGGGTTGGGAAGAAGGATCAGTCTTAGAGGACGCGGAGGACGACAACGGTTTCGTCGTCGAAGTGTTCGGTGCCGCCCTGGAAGAGGGCTACGGCGTCGAGGATGGCGTCTACGGCTGACTGGGCGCTGTCGGTGGCGGTGGGGTGGTGCTGGAGGAGGGTGCAGAGGCGGTCGGTGCCGAACATCTCGGTTTTAGCGTCGTTGGCGTCGACGATGCCGTCGGAGAAGAAGACGACGAGGTCGCCGGGCCGGGTGGTGAGGACGACTTCTTCGTAGACGACGTTGGGAAAGAGGCCGAGGGGGAAGCCTTCGACGGAGATGGTGTGAACGTCGAGGGCGTTGGTAAGGCTGGTGGAGTCGGCGGTGACGAAGAGGGGCTGGACGGAGCCGGCGTTGGCGACGCGAAGGGTCTGGGTGGCATCGTCCCAGAGGGCGAGGAGCATGGTGACGTACTGGGAGGCGAGTTTGCGCTCCTGGAGCTGGTCGTTCAGAGCCGTGAGCAGGGCGCCGGGGGCGAGCTGCTGGGGGGCGAGCGAGCGGAGAATGCCGGAGACGAGGGCGGCGTAGAGAGCGGCTGGTGCGGCCTTGCCGGAGACGTCGCCGACGGCGAGCGCTACCTTGCCGGCGCCGTAGTCGAGGAAGTCGTAGAGGTCGCCGCCGATGGAGCGGGCGGGGAGGAAGCGGGCGGCGATCTCGGCGCGGCCGAGCTTTGGGGGGACGGCGGGCAGGAGACGCAGTTGGACCTGGCGGGCCATCTCGAGATCCCGCTCCATGCGCTGCTCTTCTTCGTGGATGCGCTGGTAGAGGCGGGCATTGGCGATCGAGATGGCAATCTGGGCGGCGAGGGTGGAAAGGGTGCGCTGATGATCCTCGTTGTAGTAGTTGACCCGGGTGTGTTCGAGGTCCATGACGCCGATGACTTTGCCCTTGTAGATGAGGGGAACGGAGAGCTCGGAGCGGGTCTCGGGATTTTCGGCGAAGTAGCGTGGGTCGCGGCGGACGTCGGAGGCGAGGATGGGGGTGCGGGCTTCGGCGGCGGTGCCGATGAGGCCCTGGCCGAGCTGGACGGTGCGGATGCGGGTGATGCGTTCGCCGTAGCGGGAGGAGAAGCGGTGCTCGAACTGGCCCTCGCGCTCGTTCCAGAGGAGGATGGTGAACATCTGGAAGTCGATGACGCGCTTGAGGAGCTGGCCGATGCGTTCAAGCAGATCGTCGAGGTCGAGGATGCTGGTGATCTCGCGGGAGATGTCGTTGAGGACGGTGAGGGTCTCGGCCTGGCGGGAGACGCGGGTGTAGAGGCGGGCGTTCTCGATGGCGATGGAGACGCGGGAGGCGACGAGCTCGAGCAGGCGGCGGTGCTCGTCGGTGAAGTAGCCGAGCTGTTCGGACTGGAGGTCGAGGACGCCGATGACCTTGTTTTTGACGATGAGGGGGACGGCGAGCTCGG
>CAXTLS010000079.1:0-13377 GCA_964245235.1 uncultured Acidobacteriaceae bacterium | reverse complement strand
TTTTTGAGGTTTATAACGAGCTTGGCGGTGGATTTCTGGAGAGTGTGTATCAGCAGGCGTTGCGGATCGCGCTGCTCCAGGCTGATGTGAAGCGGCGGTGCCGGTTCTGGTTCGAGGACAGCCGGTGGGCAATGTCAAGGCGGATTTGATCGTGAATCGCTGCGTTCTTCTTGAACTGAAAGCGGTCGCGGTTTTAGATCAAGAACATGAAGGTCAGGTTCTGCATTATCTTCGAGCTACTGACCGTGAAGTAGGCGTGCTCCTGAATTTTGGTCCAAGGCCGCAGCTTAAGCGGTTCATCCTTGAGAACGGCAATAAGAATCCGCGCTCTTCCGCGTGCATCTGTGGTCGAAGCTTGAAAGGTATCTAGCATGGGTATGAGGATTGGGTATGGGTTTGATTCGCATGCGTTTCAGGCGGGGGTGCCGCTGATTATTGGTGGGCTGCCGATTGAGCACAGCGAGGGGCTGGCAGGGCACTCGGATGGAGATGTGCTGCTACATGCGATAACGGATGCGCTGCTGGGGGCGGTGTCGGCGGGGGATATCGGGACGTTCTTTCCGCCAAGCGATCCACGGTGGAAGGGGGCGGCGTCGAGTGTGTTTCTGCTGACGGCGCTCGAGGAGGTGGCGACGGCGGGGTATCGGATCGTTAACGTTGATACGGTGCTGGTGATGGCGCGGCCGAAAATTGTGCCGATTGCCAATGAGCTGCGGGAGAGCGTGTCGCGGCTGCTGGGCGTGAAGCCGGGCGAGGTAGGGATCAAGGCGAAGACGCCTGAGGGACTGAATCTCGACCACGTGGCGGTGGCGCATGCGACGGTGCTGCTGGAGAGCCTGGAGGTGCCGGAGCCGGTGTCGCTGCGGACGCTTGAGGCGGAGGCGGGGACGGACGAGGATGTGGAGATGACCGTGGTGGTGCGGGGGCTGGTGGGGGACTCGCGGGATGTGTCGGCGCTGGGGCGGAAGGTGCCTGGGTTTGACACGGATGATCTGACTTGATCCCTGGGCTCGGGTAGAGCCTTGACACCGATCAGGGCGGATGAGTGGGTAAGGCGGATCGATGGCGCCGGCTCCGCTTCTGGTCTCAGGGACTGTTCGGGCTGGCTCGGTGATAGGTTGTGAGGATGACTTCTGTGCGTCTTCTTCTTTCTGCGGTGCTTTGGAGCGGCTGGTTTTCGTGTGGGATGGCGGCGGTGGGGCAGGTGAATCCGCTGCTGCCTGGGGCTTCGCAGGCTGCACCGGCTTGTACGGACGTGCCGGCGGATGCTACGCCGGCCGAGGTTACGTGTTATCGGACGACGCCGGATTATGAAAAGACGATGGCGTACGTGCGGAAGGTGGCGGCGAGTGCGCGGGGCCAGGTGCGGGTAGAGGGGTTCGGGAAGACGGGTGAGGGGCGCGAGCTGGATGTGGTGATCGTGTCGAAGGATGGGATGTTTGATCCGGCGGCGCTGCACCGGGCAAAGCGGCCGATTGTGCTGGTACAGAACTCGATCCATGCGGGCGAGATGGACGGCAAGGACGCGTGTCTCGCGCTGCTGCGCGACATGGTAGTGCGGAAGACGAAGGCGGGGCTGCTGGAGCGGGCGGTGTTCGTGTTTATCCCGATCTATAACGCGGACGGGCATGAGCGACGGGGCGCGTATAACCGCATCAACCAGCTGGGGCCGGAGGTGATGGGGTGGCGCGGGAACGGGACGAATCTGAATCTGAATCGCGATTATCTGAAGGCGGATACACCGGAGGCGCAGGCGTTCCTGGCGATGTTTCACCGATGGCTGCCGGACTTCTTTGTGGACGACCATGTGACAGATGGCGCGGACTTTCAATACGACGTGACCTTCAGCATTGACGATGGGCCGAATGTGCCGGCGGCTACGGCGGCGTGGGTGGATACGGTGGTGACGCCCGGGCTCGAGCGGTACGTGGATGGGCATGGGCACCTGGCGGCGCCGACTTATATAACGCTGCTGGATGATACGGATGTGACGAAGGGGCTGGGGTTCAATGATGATCCGCCGCGGTTTTCGACGGGGTACATGATTCTTGAGGGCCGGCCGGGGATGCTGGTCGAGCTGCATATGCTGAAGGATTACAAGACGCGGGTGACGGGTAACTACGAGATCCTGGCGGGGCTGCTGGAGCTGGTGAATCGCGATGCGGACAAGCTGATCGCGCTGAATGCGGCGGCGGATGCCGAGGCTGAGGGGCTGGGAGCGCGGGTGGGTGCGCTGTATCCGCTGGCGCTGGCGTGGGGTGGGAAGATGACGCCGTTTGTGTTTCACGGGTATAAGTCGACGCGGGCGATGAGCGATGTGTCGGGCGCGATGCGTGTCGACTATACGCATGAGCCGGTGGATACGACGCTGCCGCTTGAGACGGGCTTCAAGGTGACGGCAGAGACGGCGCTGCCGGCGGCGTACATCATTCCGGCGCAGTGGGTGAAGGTGATCGACGTGCTGACGGCGCACCAGGTGGTGATGGAGCGGACGACGGCGGCTTGGACGGGCGTGGTCGAGAGCTACCAGTGCAGCGGGATGACGTGGCAGGAGCCGCCGTTCGAGGGCCGGCACCCGACGTTCAACGGGGAGGCGGCGCGGGGGCCGGGGAAGTTTGGGACGTGCGTGCTCGAAAAAGAGCGGCGGACATATCCGGCTGGTTCGGCGGTGGTGCGGCTTGATCAGCGGCTGTCGAAGGTGGCGGTCCAGTGGCTGGAGCCGGCGGGGCCCGACTCGGCGCTGCGCTGGGGATTCTTCGATTCGATCTTCGAGCAGAAGGAGTATGGCGAGGCGTACGTGGTGGAGCGGCTGGCGCGGGAGATGATGGCTGCCGACCCGGCGCTGAAGGCTGAGTTTGAGCAGAAGGTGGCGAGTGATAAAGCGTTTGCGGCTGATCCGGCGGCGCGGCTGAGCTTCTTCTATGATCGCTCGCCCTATTTCGCGGCGAACCGGGTGGGGCAGTATCCGGTGGGGCGGCTGGCCCAGACGGCCGGGCTGCCGGTCGGTGGAGCTGCGGCGCGGTAGGCGGAGTGCTTAGGGAGGTTTCGCGATGAGCATGACGCGGGAGATTGGTGCGGGGCTGCCGGGGCTTGAACAGCTGCGACTGTTTGTGAGCTCGGGGCAGCGGGTGGGGATTGGCATATCGCTCGACTTCGAGTTCGTCGGGGTGGAGGACGGCTTTGCGGCGTTCGAGGGGACGCCCGGGGAGCATGCATATAACCCGCTGGGCACGGTGCATGGCGGGTATGCGGCGAGTCTGCTGGATTCAGCGTGCGGGTGTGCGGTGCACTCGAAGCTTGGTGCGGGCGACAGCTATACGACGCTGGAGCTGAAGGTGGCGTACCACAAGGCGATGACGGCGACGACGGGCCGGGTGCGGGCGGAGGGCAGGGTGCTGTCGTTTGGGCGGCGGGTGGCGTTTGCGGAGGGCAAACTGCTGGATAAAGACGGCCGCCTGCTGGCGTCGGCGACCTCGACGTTGCTGGTGATGGCGGGCTAGCAGCGGGTAGGCGGGAGGACGACGCCAGGCTGGTTTCTGTTGATAATAAGGGTATGGCGAAACAGGAATTTCAAACCGAAGTCAGTCAGTTATTGCAGCTCATCATTCACTCGCTTTACTCGCATCCCGAGATCTTTCTGCGGGAGCTTATATCGAACTCATCGGACGCGCTCGACAAGCTGCGTCACCTGACGCTGACGGATGATGCGTTCAAGTCGGTGCCGTTCGATCCGCGGATCTCGCTCGAACTGGACGAGGAGAACTCGACGCTGACGATCGCCGATACGGGGATCGGCATGAACGAGGTGGACCTGGTGGCAAACCTGGGGACGATTGCGCGCTCGGGCACGAAGAGCTTTCTCGCGCAGCTGTCGTCCGATGCGAAGAAGGACTCGAACCTGATCGGCCAGTTTGGCGTGGGGTTCTACAGCGCGTTTATGGTGGCGGACCGGGTGGAGGTGGTCTCGCGCAAGGCTGGTGAAGAGCTGGCGTGGCGCTGGACGAGCGACGGCAAGAGCGGCTATGACATTGAGCCGGCCGAGCGGCTGGTAGCGGGTACGACGATCGTGCTGCACCTAAACGAAGAGGGCAAGCAGTACGCGAATGGCTGGCGGCTGCAGGAGATTGTGAAGAAGTATTCGAACCACATCGCGTTCCCGATTTTTCTGACGTATGACAAGAGCGAGTGGAACGAGACGGAGAAGAAGTCAGAGAAGGTGCGGACGACGGAGCAGGTGAATGTGGCCAGTGCACTCTGGCGCCGGCCGAAGAGCGAGCTGACGGACGAGGACTACAAGGAGCTCTACAAGTCGATCACGGGCGACTACGAAGACCCGCTGTTCTGGTTCCACACCAAGGCGGAAGGGAGCCTGGACTACACGACGCTCTTTTATGTGCCGGCGAAGGCGCCGCTGGATCTCTACCAGGCGGACTACAAGGTTGGGGTGAAGCTGTATGTGAAACGCGTCTTTATTCTGGACGACGCGAAGGAGCTGCTGCCGCCGTACCTGCGGTTTGTGCGCGGGATCATCGACAGTGAAGACCTGCCGCTGAACGTGAGTCGCGAGATCCTGCAGCAAAATCGCGTGCTGACCAGCATTCGTACGGCGAGCGTGAAGAAGATTCTGTCGGAGTTGAAGAACATTGCGGCGAACCAGCCGGAGCTGTACCTGAAGTTCATCACGGAGTACAACCGGCCGCTCAAGGAAGGCCTGCACGGGGACTATGCCAATCGCGAGACGCTGCTTGACCTGGTTCGTTTCAAATCCACCAAGGTTGAGGGACTGACCAGCCTGGCGGACGTGAAGGGGCGGATGAAGGAGGGGCAGAAGAGTATCTACTACATCACTGGCGGGTCGGAGGCGCTGCTGCGCACGTCGCCGCTGCTCGAGATCTACAAGAAGAAGGATCTCGAGGTGCTGATCCTCGACGACGACATCGATGAGATTGTCTTTTCGGGCGTGGACAAGTACGGCGAGATTGATCTGAAGGCGGTCAATAAAGCGTCGACCAGTGAGGATCTGAAGGACGATGCGGAGCCCGACCAGGCGGAGGCGATGAAGCCGCTGCTCGAGAAGCTGAAGACGACGCTGGGCAATCGTGTGAAGGACGTGCGAGCTTCCGTGCGGCTGGCGGATAGCCCGTCATGCATCGTGTCGGATGAGGCGGAGCCGTCGTTGCAGATGCAGCAGATGCTGCGGGCGATGGGGCAGAAGGACTTCCCGGTGCCGAAGCCGACGCTCGAGATCAACCCGGATCATGAAATCGTCAAAAAGCTGCTGGCGCGGCCGGATGACGCGGTGGCGGACGATGCCGCGTGGCTGCTGCTGGACCAGGCGCTGCTGATGGAGGGCGTACCGTTGGCCGATCCTGCGAGCTTTGTGCAGCGGCTGAACCGGGTGCTGAACCTTTCCATCTAGCGTTGCGGGCGGCTGCGTGAGAGCGCGGCCGCTCTGCTTTTAGGGGCTCGCTGTTTGTGATTGACGGTGCATAGCAGGCGCGGTAGCTTTAGATTCTCCACCAGGCTGCAGACTCTTCTTCCCTCGAGGATTTGACCCATGAAGTTCAGGATTGCTTTAGCGGCGGTGTGCCTGCTGGGATGCGCTGCGGTGCGCGGGGTGCAGGCGCAGGCACCGTTCAACACGGAGGAGTTTGTCCGGACGCACTATGCAAAGTTTGAGTACCGGATCGCGGTGCGGGATGGGACGAAGCTGTTCGCGGCGGTGTATGTGCCGCAGACTGGCGCGTTTTCGGATGCTGGTCCGTACCCCTTTCTGATGACGCGAACGCCGTATAGCTGCGCTCCCTATGGGGAGGACAAGATGCCGGGGCGGCTGGGGGTGAGCCAGGAGCTGTTGGAGTCGGGCTACATCTTTGTGTGTGCGGATGTGCGGGGGCGGAATGGGAGCGAGGGTGTCTTCCAGGAGATGAACCCGCATATTGATGACAAGAAGTCGGCGAAGGATGTGGACGAATCGAGCGATACCTACGACACGATCGAGTTCCTGCTGAAGCATGTGGCGAACAACAATGGGAAGGTGGGGATCACGGGGATCAGCTACCCGGGGTTCTATACGTCGGCGAGCATTATCGATTCGCATCCGGCGATCAAGGCGGCGAGTCCGCAGGCGCCGATGACAAACCTGTTCTTTAATGACGATGGGTATCATGGCGGGGCGTTTATGCTGGGCGCGAACTATGGGTTCTACGTGTTTTTCTCGCCGCAGAAGAATCCGATTGCGCTGACCGGGACCCCGGCGCGGCCGGCCGCTACGGCTGATCCGGATACGTACCGGAGCCTGTTGGCCGCGGGGCCTACGGGGAATCTGGATACGGGCAAGCAGTATCTGGATCGCAAGAACTTTCTGTTTCACGACCAGCTGATGCACACGACGTACGACGACTATTGGAAGAAGCGCGACCTGTCGCAGCACATGAAGGGCGTGCATGCGGCGGTGATGACGGTGGGCGGCTGGTTCGACGCGGAGGACCTGTCGGGGCCGTTCAAGACGTTTCATGCGATCGATGAATTTAACCCGGGCGCGGTGAATACGCTAGTCGTGGGGCCGTGGGTGCATGGCGGCTGGTCGAACAGCGATGGCGACCACCTGGGCGATGTGACGTTCAACGCGAAGACGGCGGTGTTCTTTCGGGCGCACATCCAGTATCCGTTTTTCGAGTATCACCTGAAGGGCAAAACCGGGACGCCGCTGCCGAAGGCGTACGTGTTCGAGACCGGGACAAATGTGTGGAAGCAATATGCGGCTTGGCCGCCGAAGTCGGCGGTGGCGAAGACGCTGTACTTCCAGGCAAATGGCGGGCTGAGCTTTGAGGCGCCTACAGCGAAGGCTGGAGTGGACGAGTATGTGAGCGATCCGGCACACCCAGTCCCGTTCGTGGCGTATACGACCGACACGGTGCCACAGCGGTACATGGATGACGACCAGCGGTTCGCATCGCGGCGGCCGGATGTGCTGACGTACGAGACGGAGCCGTTGACTGAGGACGTGACGTTCGCCGGGCCGGTGCGGCCGAAGCTGAAGATCGCCTCGAGTGGGACGGACGCTGACTTCGTGGTGAAGCTGATCGATGTCTATCCCGATGACTATCCGGACCCGCCATCGGATACGGTGGGCAAACGGATCCTCGGGGCGGCGCCGGTGATGATGGGCGGATATCAGCAGCTAGTGCGCGGTGAGCCGATGCGGGCGAAGTTTCGCGACAGCTGGGAGAAGCCTACGGCGCTGGCGCCGGGCAAGATGGTCGAGGTGAACGCGGAGATGCCGGATATCAACCACACGTTCCGTACAGGACACCGGATCATGGTGCAGGTGCAGAGCTCGTGGTTCCCGCTGGTGGACCGGAACCCGCAGACGTTTGTGGAGAGCATCCCGCTGGCGAAGCCGGAGCAGTTTGTGAAGGCCACGGAGAGTGTGTACCGGAATGCGGGGGCGGCGAGTGGGGTGGAGGTGCTGGTGGTGCCGTCGCTGTAGATCCCGTACAGGACAGCTTTGGAGGGCCCTATGATCAAAGCCGTGAATCTGCATGCTGCACTGGAAGGACTGACTGACTACTGGTCGCCGAAGGTCGTCGGGCGCGTCAACGACCAGTATGTGGAGGTCGCGAGCTGGTGGGCGAGTTTGCCTGGCATAAGCATGACGACGAGGACAAGTTGTTCCAGGTGGTCAAGGGACGCCTGCGCATCCAGATCGCGGGAGAGGCCGACGTGGTGCTCGAGGCCGGGGAGTTCTGCGTGATCCCGCGCGGGACGATGCACAATCCGTTGCCCAGCAGGAGTGCTGGATCGTGCTGGTGGAAACGGTGACGACGAAGCACACGGGCGACGTCCAAACGGCGTTGACGCGCTCGATTGAAGAGCAGCTTGCCCCGGGATAGATCTCAGGCTGAGGCGAAGGGGTGTTCGAGTGAGGGGCTTTGGGGGGTGAACATTTTGGCTCCGTCGGGGGTGACGTACCAGTCGTCTTCGAGGCGGATGCCGAATTCGCCCTTGAGGTAGAGGCCGGGCTCGTCGGAGAAGGTCATGCCGGCAGCGAGCGGCTGAGTATTGCCGCGGACGAGGTAGGGCCACTCGTGGCCGTCCATACCGATGCCGTGGCCGACGCGGTGGGTGAAGTGGGCGTAGTCGGAGCCAAAGCCGGCGTCGGTGATGACCTTGCGAGCTGCAGCGTCGATGGCCTGGCATAGCATACCGGGACGGGCGACAGCGAGGGCGGCGGCCTGGGCGCGATGGACGATGTCGAAGACCTGGTTCTGCTTGCTGCTGGCCTTGCCGAGGACGAAGGAGCGGGAGATGTCGGACTGGTAGCCTTCGACGACGCAGCCATCGTCGATGAGGATGATCTCGCCTTCGCGAATGGTCTGCGGTTTCACAGAGCCGTGCGGGAGGGCGGAGAACTCGCCGACCTGGCAGCTAGCTTCGCCCGGGACGCCGGAGCGTTTGTAGGCGGCGTCGATGAGCGCGACAAACTGGCGGGTGGTCATGCCGGGCTGGGCGGACTTGAAGGCGGCCTCGTAGACCTGGAGGGTGATGGTGTTGGCGAGCTGCATGAGGGCGAGCTCGGCGGGGCTCTTGATGCTGCGGCAGCCGGCGATGATGGGAATGGCGCTGGTGATTTTGAGGGCGGGAGCGGCCTGGGCGATGCGGTCGGCGAAGACAAACTGGACGCGCTCGTCCATGCCCAGCTTGCCGGTGGCGAGACCGGCTTCGCGGAGAGCTTTGGCGGTGAGGGCGTAGGGATCTTCGTCCTCGTTCCAGGTGTAGATCTTCGTGGTGGCGCCGTCGGGCGCGTCGGCGAGGCGCTCGCGGACGCGGTCTTCTTCGAAGACGGGGCAGACGATGGAGGGCGAGCCGGTGGCGGGAAGCAGGAAGGCGAAGAGGCGCTCGGACTGGCCCCAGCGGATACCGGTGAAGTAGGCGAGCGAGGTGCCCCCGGTGATGCAGATGGCGCCGATCTGCTGCTGGTGCATGAGCTGGCGGGCACGCTCGAAGCGCTGCTGGCGCTCGGCGAGCGAGATGGGATGGGCCTCGCCGGTGCGGTTGTTCAGGGCGGCGATGGCGGGGGGCAGGGTGTCGGTTTGAGCTTGGGCGTGGAGGTGGAGGGCGGGCAGGGCGGCGATGGCTGCGGAGGCGAGCAGGAAATGGCGGCGGTTCGGCGGATGGGTCATTCTGGCTCTTCCTGGTAAGGGATGCTGGTAGTGTAGCGGCTGGACGGACTGGGTGCGATGCTAGAGTCTGGGCAGGTGCGTTTTGGTCGCGAGCGGTCACGATGGGGAGAGCAGAGCGGCTGCGAGGAACGACAAAGAAGGGCAGTGCGAAGCAGGCCCTCCACTGCGCGAAGGATGACAAGTTTTGGGCAAGGAAGAGGGTGAAGAGGGTTATGGTAACGACGGTACAGCAGCATATTCAGCAGCAGCAGGCGGATATTACAGAGGCCAGTGGAACGTTCAGCCTGCTGCTTGGGGGCATTACGCTGGCGTCGAAGATTATTGAGGCGAAGATCCGGTCGGCCGGGCTAACGGATGTGCTGGGCGCGTTTGGGCAGACGAATGTGCAGGGCGAGGCGCAGCAGAAGCTGGATGTGTTTGCCAACCAGGCGCTGCTGCACTGCCTGGGCGGACGGGACATGGTGGCGGCGCTGGTGTCGGAAGAGGATGAGGAGCCGGTGACGTTCGACCGGAGCATCGAGCGAGGCAAATACATCGTGGTGTTCGATCCGCTCGACGGCTCTTCGAACATCGATGTGAATGTAAATGTGGGGACGATCTTCAGCATCCTGAAGCGACTGCCGGCGGCAGAGGGCGATCTTGAGGCGTCGATCCTGCAGCCGGGGTTGAAGCAGGTGGCGGCGGGGTACGTGGTGTATGGGCCGTCGACGGTGCTGGTGTATACGACGGGAAACGGCGTGCACAGCTTCACGCTTGATCCGACGATCGGGGCGTTTGTGCTGACGGCCGAGCGGATGCAGATGCCGAAGCAGGGGCCGTATTACAGCGCGAACGAGGCGAATGCCGCACAGTGGCCGGAGGATTATCGGCGCTATCTCGACCTGCTGCGGGGTGGGACTGAGGGAGCGTACAGCTCGCGGTACATCGGGTCGCTGGTGGCGGATTTTCACAGGACGTTGCTGAAGGGTGGGGTGTTTCTCTACCCGCCGACGGCGAAGCAACCACAGGGCAAGCTGCGGCTGCTGTACGAGGCAAATCCGCTGGCGTTCCTGGCGGAGCAGGCGGGCGGAAGGGCGTCGAGCGGGACGGGGCGGATCCTCGATATCAGGCCGGAGGGGATCCACCAGCGGACGCCGTTTATGGTGGGCAGTGCGCGCGAGATGGAGCTGCTGGACGGGGCGCTGGGCCAGTGACACGGTTCGAGGCGGAGGTGACGGACATACGCGAGGAGTCGCGGTCGGGCGGGCGGCAGCGCTGGCGGATGATGCTTGATCGGACGAAGTTTTCTGAGGACGCGAGCAAGGGAATGCTGGTGGCGGTGGCGCCGAGCGGGGTGCGGCTGGAGGTGCCGGTGCTGGGGGTGGTAGTTCAAGGGGAGGACGTGTGGCACGTGGTCGAGAAGCCGCTGGCTGCCGGTACTCCTGTAACGGGACTGGTGGCCGATTTCGAGGCCGAGCCGGCTTGAGCCGAGGCTGCCCGTGCTGCTACACTTGGGGAGTTCGTTCCAGGGTACTGCGCGTGCGGGATAGTTCGCGGCGGGTGCGTGGTGACGGGGCTGTAGCTCAGTTGGGAGAGCGCGTCGTTCGCAACGACGAGGTCAACGGTTCGATCCCGTTCAGCTCCACCAGAACTATCGGTTGTGGCAGGCAACGGTTGTGCGCTGCCCAACGAGCTAGCCTTCACTTTCCTCTTGAATCTGCTTTACGAAGACCTGGGCTTCTTTGCTGACCTGCTCGTGGACCAGGCCCGTGAAGCGGTGTTTTACGTCTGCTTCGGCCTCCGTGCTGGTGGTTTCGAGGAAGAAGACGGTTCTGCCGGGTACGCCGAGAGCCGGGCCGCTGTCGTCGGGGACATGCTTGCAGTGGGCGTGCTCGAGCACATTGGCGAGGTGGCCGAAGATGGCGTGGCTGGTTTGTTCGGGCAGGTCGACTTCGAGGCGGAACAGGCTCATGACGAGCAGCGTATCACGCGGTTCTTGCGCGCCAGAGAGCTCCGGCGATGGGGTCGACGACGCCGGGGAGCGTGGTGAGTGACGGGAACTGCCGGCGGAGGGCGGCGATGAGGGCTTCACGGACGGGTGCGACTTTTTCGAGGATGCTGCCCGCGAAGGCGACGGCGGGTGTCCAACCTGGCTGAGGCGAAGCTTTTTGGAGGCGCGTGGCGACGAGGCCGGCGAGATGTGCGAGGTCTTCGCCCTCCTTGTGGAGGACGGCGAGGGCGGTGGCGTCGCCCTGCTGGGCGCAGGCGAGGACGACTTCAGCGAGGCGGGAGAAGTCAGGGGCGGGAATGGTGTTGGCGTACTCGATCAGGTGCGCGACGGAGGAGAGTTTCCAGAAGCGCAGGACGGCTTCGAGGAGGAGGGTCGAGCGATCTTCATCGAGGGCAAGGAACGTGGCGCGGAGGGCCTCGTGGCCGATGCGGTGACCGGAGCCCTGGTCGGCGAGCGCAGGTCCCCAGCCGCCGGCGGTGGTGAGATGGCCGGCGTGGGTGCGTCCGGCTACGTTTGAGCCGGTTCCGGCGATGACGATGATGCCGGGACCGCCGTGGAAGGCGGCGTCTAGAGCTATTTCGACATCGCCGAGCAGGAAGAGTTCGCCGGCGACCTGGGCACGGAAGGCGGTGTGAAGCCAGTCGGCGACGAGGGCGACGCTTTCGCCGGCGGTTCCGATGCAGGTGCGGGTGATGGCACTCATGGGGATGCCGGAGAGGGCTGTGAGTGCGGTGAGGGCTTCGTCGAGATGACGCTGGACGGTGGCGGCGTCAGCGCGCATGCGCTTGATGGTGCCAGTGCGGACGCGGGCGAGCTCCGTGGTCTCGTCGGCGAGGAGGAAGTCGGCCTTGGTGCCTCCGGCGTCGACGGCGAGATAGAAGGCCATGCTTCCGTTACTCCTCTGTGTCTTCCTGGACGTTCATTCCTGCACGACGGCCTTGACGAGGTTGCGGGGGTGGTCGACGTCGATGCCGTTGTTGATGGCCATGAAATAGGCGAACATCTGCAAGGGGACGATCTCGCTGATAGTGAGGATGGCTTCGGCGGCGGCGTGGACGGGGATGGTGTGAGTGGCGAGCGCGGCGACCACCTCGTCGTCGGCGTTGGCAATGGCGAGGATGTTGGCTCCCTGCTCGCGCATATCGCGCATGAGGTGGACGATTTTTTCGTAGCGCTGGGTGGAGTCGGGATCGTCATGATCGACGGTGGCGATCATGACGAGCGGCGTGCCCTCGCCGACGAGGGCGTTGGGGCCGTGCTTGAGCTCGCCACTGGGATAGCCCTCGGCGTGGAGATAGGCGGATTCCTTGAGCTTCAGGGCGCCTTCGCGGGCGATGGGGTAATGGACGCCGCGGCCGAGGAAGAGGAAGCTCTGGGCATCGCGGTACTGGGCGGCGATTTCGCGCACGGTTGACTCCCAGCCGGCCAGCTGCTGCTCGATCGTGTCGGGAAGCGCGGCGAGATCGTTGAGGCGGGCGGCGATCTCTGCGGGTTCGAGGGCTTTCGCGGACTCGGCGGCCATGAGGGCGAGGAGGTTCATGACGAGGAGCTGGGCGGTGAAGCTCTTGGTGGCGGGAATGGCGCGCTCGCGGCCCGCCTCGGTGGGGAAGGAGGCGGTGGCCTCGCGGGCCATGGTGGAGGCGGCCACGTTGGTGACGGCGAGGGTGGCGTGGCCCACGGTGTTGGCCTTGCGGAGAGCGGCTAGGGTGTCGGCGGTCTCGCCTGACTGCGAGACGACGAGAATAGCGGCGTTCTTCAGCGACTTCTCGTTGCGGTAGCAGTATTCGCTCGCATACTCGACGTCGACGGCGATGCCGCTGAGATCTTCAATGAGGAGCTCGGCGACCATGCCGGCGTGGCGACTGGAGCCACTGGCGGCGATGACGATCTGGCCTTGCGTGGCGGCGAGCCATCCCTTGATGGAGGCGCAGATGTCGGCGCGGAACTTGCTGTCGGTGACGTAGTGCTCGAAGGTGGCGGCTAGGGTGGCGGGCTGCTCGTAGATCTCACGGAGCATCCAGTGGGCGAAGGGCGCTGGGGTTTGGGGGTCTTGCCTAGGCGTACTCACAGTGACGATCATAGCTTCTATTTGCCCTCGCTCCCTTCTTCCGGACGCGGCGAAAGCTTTGATACACTATGGGGATTGCGCGGGAGTAGTTCAGTGGCAGAACGTCAGCTTCCCAAGCTGAATGTCGCCGGTTC
>CAXTLS010000078.1:0-13535 GCA_964245235.1 uncultured Acidobacteriaceae bacterium | reverse complement strand
AAGTCATACACCGGCGCCTCAAGCGCCGCATCGCCATAAAACAACTCGAGGTTAGCCGCCGCGGGCACGTTGAAGCACAGCCGCCTCTCCCGCATCTCGAGCGACACGGCGCTCACCGGCAGCGGCTGGTCATCCCCGTTGTTGATGGTCAGTTCAACCGTCGCCGCAGTCTGCAGATTAACCCCAAGCGTCGCCGGAACGCTAAGCTGCTGCTGCCGAATCTCCTGTCCCGCTTCGTTCAGCCGCACCCGGAAGATCGTTCCGCTCACCACCTCATCCGCCGAGTCGGGGGTCCCCTCGGCGCGGCCGTCAACCTGGACATCCCGGCTGAAGTTCCCCGCAAAGTAAGGCTCGATACCAAATGAAACCCGCTCCACAGGAACGTGCGCGGGCAGCTGAAACTTCGCCACCGTCTGGCGCCCTCGCTGCGTAATCGTCCCCGTAGCCGCAACGACGGTATAGACCGTCTGGGCCTCGCGGCTCGGCGGCACGCTAGCCCCCCGGACCATGCCCGGAGTAGCCACAAGCCGCGCATCCCCCGGTGCCGGTGACACAGTGAGTTCCACATGCAGCGTCCGAAAGCGCGACTCCTGCAGGTGCAGCGTCGTGCTTCGCGAAAGATGCTGCGCGCTCAGGTCGAAGAGGCTGAACGTCCCCAGCCGTGTAGGCGTCTCGCCCGGCTCATTCGTGCCCGAGACCTCGGCCGCCGCAATAAAATTACGCGCATCCAGATCCAGCATCACGTCCGTGTAGAGCCGGTCCGGCATCGCAAGATCGAAGACAATCCTCGACCGGCGCATTCCCAAATTCCCCACCGTCGCTGGCTCGCTGTCCGGCTCGATCGACTCGCTCAGCGTGATCGCATACGGCACCTCGCGCGCACCCTCGTAGAGCCGCAGATCTTTTAGCGCCGCAGCGCCGTGGGCGTAAACCGCCGCATCGAGCGTCGCACAGCCCTGCCCGGAACCACCGCCTGCCATCCCTTGGCTTATCGTGACTGCGCGTCGATACTTAAAATAACGCTGCTCCGGCGAAGGCGACGGCGCCCCTTCCGCAGCCTGCCAGAGCAACAGCGCCAGCAGAAGCGCCTTCATCGCTGCTCCTTCGCTACAGGCTCATCGCGCAAGCCCAGCCAGTCCTTCTGGTACGCAAAGCTGACCGCCATCAGCAGCACGCCGAGACCGAAAAAGCTTACCACCCGGTATCCCTGGCTCAGGCTGCTCATGTCATACAAGAAGGTCTTTGCGATCGTAAAAACCAGCAGCACCAGCCCCTGCCACCGGATAAACGCGCTCCGCTTCCAGAAGCCCACCGCGAGCAGCATGGCGCTATAGACCATAAGGAACGCCGAGACAGCGAGCGCCTGCTTCAGCCCATCGCTCGGATTCTTCGCGCTATACCTCCATAACGAGCCGATCTCGCGCACACAGGCCAGGATCGCTACCAGGTTCATCGCAATACCCGACCCGCCCGCAAGCCGCCCCGAGGCAGAAACGTCCCTGACTTCGCGGCTGATTCGAAGCGCAACATACGCCACCGCGCCAAGGATCGCGACCCCCACCAGCGCGCTGAAAAAATCCGCGTTGCCGAAGGCAGTACGAGCAAGCCAGACGAAGTGCGAGATCAGGATCTCCCGCAGCGCCAGCAGGATCGCAATCAGATCCACCGCAACCATCGCCAGAACAACGACGGCCAGCGGCCTGCTCCGACTCTGCTCCTGGCCTTCGCGCCAAGCCAGCCACGCAACGCCGCCGAACGCCACAACCCCGATCAGCGCGGTCGCCACATCATGATTGAAGAAGCTCCGCGCGATCGCAGGATTGAACCAGTACGGCACGGCAGAGAGCGCAAGAAAGCCAGGCACTAACGCGCCCCCCGCGAGCCAGCGAAGAACCGTATCGTCGCGAAGTCCCCCAGCTTCGCCCGGTCTCTCCTCCGCAGCCGACCGGAGCCGTGTCGCCACCCAGAACAGCGCCGCACCCTCAACCAGCCACGCCACCGTAATCCAATGACCGCTCGCCTTGAGCGGCACCGCAATTGTCAAAAAGACGACGGCCAGCGAGAGATGGATCGCCGAGACCGTCCGCCCCTGCGGCAGACGCATCACGCCGAGATACGCCGCCGCCAGCCCAACCATCAACCAGGGCAGTGTCGCATGGTGATGCCAGTCCTCAAGCACAGAGTAGAGCGCCAGCGAAACAAAAGCCGCATTCGCCAGCGGCAGCAGGATACCGCGCAGCGAACTCCCAGACCAACTGCGCCCGATCGCAACCGCCGCCGTCCGACGCTCCGGAAAGTGAGGCCAGTCAATCGACGCAGCCATAAACGCAGCCCCGAACAGGACCACAAAGAGCGCCGTAATGCTAAGCGCCCCCACGCCATAGAAGGAGCTGAACCAGCCGATGAAATAGAGCACCGTAGCGGTAAACGCGCCCGGCAGCAGCCGCAGCCATCCCTTCAGCCGTACCAGCACCACCGTGGCAACATCGATGGCCAGAAGATACGTAAAGAGAAAAACCTCATGGTCACCACCCGTCGAAAGCAGCAGCGGCGTCACGCATCCGCCGATCAACGCATAGCCGGCCAGCAGCTCCGCATCCTGCGACCAGGCCATGAACGCGTTCCACGCCGTCACCAGGATCATCGCGCCCAGGGCCACCGGCGCGGGCAGCAAATGGTACAGCTGGAACGCCGCCCATAGCGACAGGTAAAGGACCCCGCTGCCCACCGCCTTCAGCGAATACGAGAAGGCCGTCACTCCCTGCCGGCGGAAGCGCTCCGACCAGACGATAATCCCCGCGCCGCCAAGCAGGCCGATCAGCACGCGTCCCACCGGACCAACCCAGTGGTTATCGATTGCCAGTTTTAGAAATAACGCCGTCGCAATCAGCACGGCCACAATGCCTATGCGATTGAAGACTTGTGAACCAAGCCGGTTCTCCAGCGAGGCCCTCGGCGGAGCCGCCGGCCCGTTCGCCACTCCCTCCGGCAACGCAGGAAGCAAGGGCAGCAAAGCCGCGGGATCACCATCATCTACACGCACGACAGGCGCTGCCGAGGCCCGAGGAGGCGGAGCAAACACCGCGCTTCCCTGCCGCAATGCAGCAACCTCCTGCTCTAGCCAATCTACCCGCCGACGCAGTGCGTCCAGATCGGCCGCAGACGGCTGGCGACTGTTCTCCTCCACTCCCATAGCCCTCAAGTCTAACGCCCCGGCACACTCATGCCTCCACCCGCCGCCGCCTCAAGTAGCATAGTCTCAGTCCAGTTACACCCACCGGGAGACGCCTTGCAGCTTCGCCGCATCACGACCACGGGTCGATGGATTCCTGAGATTGATGGCCTCCGCTTCGTCGCGATCGTCGGCGTCCTTGCCTTCCATATAGCCGGCCAAATGGTCTCGCGCTCCGGCATCATCGTGCCGCGACAGCACCGCTACGATCTCCTCGAACAACTCGTCGGCGGCGCTGACCGTGGCGTGCCCCTCTTCTTCGTGATCAGCGGCTACATCCTCGCCCAGCCCTTTCTTCGCCAGCACCTGCTCCGTGGCCGCGTCGTCTCACTCGGCTCCTACTTCCTCCGCCGCATCACGCGCCTCGAACCGCCCTACATCCTTTCACTCCTGCTCTATACCGCCGGCTTCATGGTCTATCCCGGTACGCCTTTCCACACCCAGCTTCCCCACCTGCTCGCCAGCATGTTCTACCTCCACAACCTCACCTTCGGCGGCATGAGCACCATCAACTTCGTCACCTGGAGTCTTGAAATCGAGGTCCAGTTCTACATCATCGCCCCCCTGCTCGGCATGATCTACGCCGTCCGCAATACCCTCGCCAGGCGCACCGTTTTTCTTGCCCTCATCCTCTTCTGCGGCGCCTTCCACCTCTTCGCCCATGGCCTCTGGCTTGCGACCATCTTCAATTACGGCCACTTCTTCCTGACCGGCTTTCTCATGGCCGACCTGATGGCCCGGCAGCCCGGCCAGCCTCGCCGATTCCTCGCCTGGGACGCGGTCAGCCTGGTCCTCTGGCCAACCATCTTCCTGCTCCCGCACGTCCCCGCCACCCTCCAGTGGCTTCCCTTCGCCATTCTTCCCGTCTACCTCGCAGCCTTCTACGGCCCCATCAGCAACTGGTTCTTCCGCCAGCCCTGGGTCGCTCTTACCGGAGGCATGTGCTACTCCTTCTACCTCATGCACATGCTGGTTATCTCGATCGCCTTCAAAGCGACGAAGCACCTCATCCGCTTCCATGACTTCCTGCTCAACTACGTCGTGCAGCTCCTTACGCTGGGAACCGCGATCTACATCGTCGGCACGCTCTACTTCGTCTTCATCGAACGACCGTGCATGGACCCCGAGTGGCCACAAAAGCTCTGGCGCCGCCTCACCAATCCTCTAGCGCAGCCTGGGCCAGTGTCGCAACCGGAGCCAGCAGCACAGCCTGAGCCAGTGTCGCAGCCCCACCCGGCATCCAAGGCGCAATGACCGAGGCATACGATCACTACGACGTGCTCGTAATCGGCGCCGGCATGGCCGGACTCACCGCCGCTCGCACCCTCGCCGAAGCCGGCCAGCGCGTTCTGGTCCTCGAAGCGCAGGACCGCATCGGCGGCCGCATCCTCACCCGCCACCTTCACGGCGAGACCGTCGAACTTGGCGCCGAGTTCCTCCACGGCCGTCCGCCCGAGCTCTGGGCCCTCATCGACGAAGCCGGCCTCACCACCTGCGAGCGCACCGGCACCCAGCTCTGCTTCGACAACGGAGCCCTCACCGACTGCGCCACTTCCGACTCCGACGACCGTGGCGGCATCTTCCACCTGCTCGACGAGCTCGAACACCTCACCGGCACCGACCTCAGCTTCGCTGCCTACCTCGACCAGCGCGCCGTCGATCCCCAGGCACGAGGCCCGATCATCGGCTTCGTCGAAGGCTTCAACGCCGCCGACCAACACCTCGCCAGCGCCGCCGCCCTCGGCCGCCAGCAGCAGGCCGAAGGCGCCATCGAAGGCGACCGCAGCTTTCACATCGTTGGCGGATACAGCCAGCTGCCGTACTTCCTCGCCGCAAAGTTCGCCGCCGCGCACGGCACCCTCCGCCGCAACACACTCGTTCGCTCCATCGCCTGGCAGCCCGGCCACGTCGAAGCTCTTACTGACACCAGCACCGTCCGCGCCACCCGGGCCATCATCACCCTGCCCCTCGCCATCCTCCAGGCCAACACCGTACCCATCGTCCCCGCGCCCGGCAACATCCTCACGCTCGCCGGCCAGCTCAGAATGGGCAATGTCTGCCGCTTCACCCTTGTCTTCCGCGAGCGCTTTTGGGCCACCCGCCCACCCCAGCCAGCCGCCGGCGAGCTCAGCTTCCTCTTCGCTACCGCCGAGATGCCTCCTGCCTGGTGGACCCCGCATCCCGCCATCAGCGCCACCCTGACCGGCTGGGTTGGCGGTCCACGCTCGGCCGCCCTCATCGACTTCACCCCGGAAGCCCTGGCCGATAAGGCCTGCGCCGCTCTCGCCCGCATCTTCTCCCTGCCCGAAGCCGAAATCCACGGCCTCCTGCTCGCCTGCGAGACCCACAATTGGCAGGCCGACCCCTACAGCCGCGGAGCCTACAGCTACATCGCTACCGGCGGCCTCGACGCTCCCGCCAAGATGGCCGAGCCCGTAGCCGACACTCTCTACTTCGCCGGCGAGCATACCGACACTACCGGAAACGGGGGCACAGTCCACGCCGCCGTTCGCTCCGGCCTCCGTGCCGCCAGCCAGATCCTCAACCCGGCAAGCTGATGACCTGGCAAAAGCTCCCCCCACTCACTCCCCCAGGCGCGCCGTCACCCGCTCCCGCAATCCCATCGCATCGAACGGAGCCCGCACCTTAATATCGTTGTCGAAATAAACAAACACATCCCGCGCCACCCCGTCTGCCCGCGCCTCGGCAGCATACCGCCCCTCCGCCAGCCCACCAGTCGCAAATGCCGCCACCCGATCCGCCCACGCGTCCAGCGCCGCGCCCTCGTACCCGCTCGCATACAGCTGTTCACTTCCATGCAGCCGGCAATAGACAAAGTCCGCCGTCACATCCATCAGCAGCGGCCACTCCACCGTATCCGCCACGACTAGCCCGATCCCCTGCTCCCGCAGCAGATCGACAAACTCCGGCACCGCGAAGCTCTCATGCCGTATCTCGACACAATGCCTCACCGGCACATCCTCCTTCGCCTCGAGCACCGCCCTCCCCAGCATCCGGTCGTCACACCGTCGCGCCAACCACGCCGCCTCCTCCGTCGACCGCGGCAGCAGCTTGAAGAACTCCGAAAATCGCCCCCGGTCCCACCGCATCTGCGGCGCAAACTGCCATAGCACCGGTCCCATCTTCTTTCCTAACGCCAGCATGCCACTCGCAAAGTAGTTCGCCAGCGGTCGCTCGATCTCCCGCAGCTTGCGCATATGCGTAATAAACCGGCTGCCCTTCAGCGCGAAGACGAAATTTTCCGGCGTCTCCGCGGCCCACTGCTCAAAATACGCCGGCTTCTGCAGCGAGTAGAACGTCCCGTTGATCTCGATCGTCCCAAACTGCCGTGATGCATACTCCAGCTCCCGCCGCTGCTGCAGCCCCTTCGGGTAGAAGACGCCGCGCCACCCCTGGTACCGCCAGCCCGAGATCCCGATCCGCACTGCACCCGGCGTAGCCATGCTCATCTCTCCGACAATTCTCAGCACCTTCGGATGCGGACCTGGCCGAACCACCGCACTAGCCGCGCGCAGGGAGACTCCAATTCGTGCTCCACTGCATCTATGCACTCTATGCTCGCGATGAAACCGTTCCTGAATACCCCGCCAGATATCACGCCAGACACCCAGCTCACCGTCAATGGCGAGGCCGTCCCCGCCCATAACGGCGAGCTGCTCGTCGAGGCCCTGAACCGGCACTTCAAGGAAGCTGGCAGCACTGAGGTTCCGCAGGTCTGCTACCTCGCCCAGATGGGTCCCATCCAGAGCTGTGATACCTGCATGGTCGAAGTGAACGCCGGGGCAGGGCAACCAGCACAGCTCGTTCGCGCCTGCGCCACCCCTGTTACTCCCAACATGACGGTCGCCACCGAGGGCGAGCGTGTCGACATCGCCCAGCGCGAAGCCTTTGACCGCATCCTCCAGAACCACATGCTCTACTGCACCGTTTGCGATAACAACAACCAGAACTGCACCATCCACAACACCACCGCCGCCCTCGATGTGAAACATCAGGCTCGCCCCTACACCCCCAAACCGTACGAGAAGGACATGTCGAACCCCTTCTACCGCTACGACCCCGACCAGTGCATCCTCTGCGGCCGCTGCGTCGAGGCCTGCCAAAATGTCCAGGTTAACGAGACCCTCACCATCGACTGGGAGAGCAAGCACCCCCGCGTCCTCTGGGATGGCGGCCACGCCATCGAAGGTTCATCCTGCGTCTCCTGCGGCCATTGCGTCACCGTCTGCCCCTGCAACGCACTCATGGAAAAATCCATGCTCGGCCACGCCGGCTACTTCACCAACCTGCCCGACGGCGTCCTCACCAACATGATCGATGTCGTTAAAGGTATCGAGCCGCCCATCGGCTACGGCCCCATTCTCTCCCTGTCCGAAGTTGAAGCCGAGATGCGCAACGAGCGCGTCAAGCGCACCAAGACCGTCTGTGCCTACTGCGCCGTTGGCTGCTCCTTCGAGGTCTGGACCCGCGACCGCCACATCCTCAAGATGGAACCGACCCACGGCCCGGCCAACGGCATTTCCACCTGCATCAAGGGTAAGTTCGCCTGGGGACATATCAACTCCGACGACCGCCTCACGGCCCCTCTGCTCCGCGACGGCGACACCTACCGCGAGATCTCCTGGGACGAAGCCCTCGACGTCGTCGAAAAGAAGTTTCGGCAGGTCATCGAGGACCACGGCCCCGACGCCCTCGCCTTCATCGCCTCCTCCAAGTGCACCAACGAGGAGAGCTACCTCATGCAGAAGCTCGCCCGCGCCGTCGTCGGCACCAATAATGTCGATAACTGCGCCCGCTACTGCCAGAACCCCGCCACCACTGGCCTCCAGCGCACCGTAGGCTACGGCGGCGATGCAGGCTCCATCGCCGACATCGAGAAGGCCGGCCTCATTGTCATCGTCGGCGCCAATCCAGCCGAGAACCATCCGGTCCTGGCCACCCGCATCAAGCGCTCGCACAAGTTCCGCGGCCAGCGCCTCATTGTCGCCGATCTCCGCCGCCACGAGATGGCCGAGCGTGCCGACCTCTTCATCCGCCCCAACCCCTCGACCGACGCCGTCTGGCTCTCCGCCGTCACGAAATACATCCTCGATCACAATCTCCACCAGCCAAAGTTCATCGACCAGTGGGTCAACAAGTTCGAGGAGTACAAGGCCTCGCTCGAGCCCTACACCCTCGCCTATGCCGAGCAGGTCACCGGCATCCCCGCCGCCCAGCTCATCACCGTGGCCAACGAGATCGCCGCCGCTGACGGCACCTGCATCCTCTTCGCCATGGGCGTCACCCAGCATTGCGGCGGGTCGGAGACGGCAACCGCCATCTCGAACCTCCTCCTGATGACCGGCAACTACATGCGCCCCGGCGCTGGCGCTTATCCCCTACGCGGCCACAACAACGTCCAGGGCGCCAGCGACTTCGGCTCCATGCCCAACGTCTACTCCGGCTACCAGAAGGTCGATGACGCCGAAGCCCGCGCCAAGTTTGAAGCCGACTGGGGCGTCACCCTCCCCACCACCACTGGCAAAGATAACCACCAGATGATCGACGCCATCCTCGAGGGTTCGCTCAAGGTCCTCTACATCAAGGGCGAAGACACCATCACCTCCGACTCCAATGCGAACTACGTGAGCGCCGCCCTCGCAAAGCTCGAGTTCCTCATCGTCCAGGACATCAACTTTTCCGAGACCTGCCGCTACGCCGACCTGGTCCTTCCCGCCGCCGCTTCGCTCGAAAAGGAGGGCACCTTCACCAGCACCGAACGCCGCATCCAGCGCCTTTATAAAGCTCTTGAGCCGCTCGGCCAGTCCAAATCCGACTGGGAGATCATCCAGCTCATCGCCAACCGCCTCGGCGGCAAGTGGAAGTACAAGCACCCCTCCGACATCATGGCCGAGATCGCCCGCCTCACACCCCTGTTCGCGGGCGTCACCTACGAGCGCTTGGAAGGATTCAAGAGCCTCCAATGGCCGGTCCACGCCGACGGCACCGACTCGCCACTCCTCTTCACCGAGAAGTTCCCCTTCCCCGACGGAAAGGCCCGCTTCCACCCCATCGAATACCTGCCGCCGTCCGAAGAGATGAGCGCCACCTACGACCTGCACCTCAACAACGGCCGGCTTCTCGAGCACTTCGAACAGGGCAGCATGACCCTGCGCACCGCTGGTATCCGCGAGATCACCCCCAACAACTTCGTCGAGGTCTCGCCCGAGCTGGCAGCCGAGCGCGGCGTCACCACCGGCCGCCACGTTCAGCTCACCTCAGCCTACGGCCGGGTTCGCGTCCAGGTCCTCGTCTCCGATCGCGTCCAGGGCAAGCAGCTCTCCTTTTCCCTCAACTCGGTCGAGGAGCCGGTCAACAAGCTGTCCAGCAGCCACACCGACCGAACCACCCACACGCCCGCCTTCAAGGAGACCGCCGTCAGCATGACGCCGCTTCCCGAACAGGGCGAGAACCCGCTTCCCCGTCGCAACTTCCGCTACGGCCATCGCACTCCCCAGACCGGCGTTGAGATTGAGCGGAAGTGGGCCCAGCCCGGCTACCATGTCCCGGGCACGCAGGCGTCCGATAAACTCGTTCAGATCAAGTCCATCACGGTCTAGACCGGATTAACCAGCTCTTGGCCGCAATGAAACCTCTACTAACCGCAACTACCCGCAACGTCAGCAAGGAGCCTTCATGGCTGTCCCCATCGCCTTCAAGCCGCAGCCCGTCGATCCCCACCTCGAGTTGCAACGCCGTCTGGACGCCGCGCCCCGCGCCCATGCCGAAGCGCTCCTGATCTGCTACGACATCATCCAGACCGCCCACGAGCAGGGCCTGCTCGATGCAATTCAGGGCGTCATGGGCGCAAAAGACACCATCTTCGCCAAGCTCGCCGACTATGCCAAGCTCCCCGAAGGCATCGCCGGCATCCGCAACCTGATCGCCAGCGCCAAGATCCTCACCGCCATCGATCCGGAGCTGCTCGACCACGTCTCCCGCGCCATGCTCGGAGCCGCAGCCGACCACCAGAAGGAAGCGAAGCCCCCGGGCCTCTTCCAGATCATCCGCCGCACCACCAGCGAGGACGGCCGCCGCGGCCTCTCCCTTCTCACCCTCATGCTCACCGGCCTGGGAAAATCCGCCGCTAAGAGCTAATACGGCTCCGCGCACCAATCGTCCGCTAATCTAGAAATGGGTTATCAGCCCGACACATCGAAGATCTAACCGGCCCTTATCCGTTCATCCACACTGATCGTTGTTAAGTCTCTCGTTCACGCTCGAGCCGCAGACCTACCTTAAAAAAATAGGCCCCTCGAGGGAGGGGCCAATCTGCCTTAGTTCTCTCTGGTTAGGAGAGCTCGTTGACGGGCGTGCTCTCAGGCACTGCACCCGCAAACATCGTTAGTGTTGCTAAACTTTCCGCCGATCGGTTAGTTGGTCGAAGGGTTGGACGTTCCCACGTTAGGACCGCTTGAGCTCCGAGCCGAGGAGGCCGACCCATCCATCGTTGCCAGGCTATTGTGGAGCAGGGTTACGCGAACTCCGTTGACGACCGGCTTGTCTCCACCTGCAACCGCCACTTCTTTCTGCTTGCCAAGGCCCGTCCGATAAATGCGATAGATCGGTACCTGATGCTGCGTAACGAGGTACCGGACAACTGCATCTGCCATCGCCTGAGAGCTCTGCACACCGGAGTGGCTATACCCCTGAACCTCAAGGATATACCCCTTCTCGGTTCCCAACTTGGCTGCAAGGTCATCCAGATTTGCCTTCGCCTTTGGACCCAGCGTCGTGTGTCCCGAAAGGAAAGGAACCGCCTCGGACGTTACCGTCTGGTACTGGTCTAGACTGCTCACCGTTCCATGCAGCGCATCCGTCTTAGAACTTGCATTCCCGGCAAGCGTATTGGCCGAATTGGCGCGATTCGCCGCATCCTGCGCATGCTGGTCGGCCGTATTCGCCGCACCCATCGCCTTATTGATACCCGCCTGCGACCGGCTGTCTACATCCCGAATATCGTTTGCGTTCTTCGCCTGCAGCTGATCAAGCTCATTGGTCCGATCCTTGATCGGATCGACCTGCCGCTTGACCCACTTCTTCCGGGCAAAGGGGTTCATATGACCCCAGAAACCCTCTTTGGACTGGTTCTCGAGCGGCTTGCCCGTTGCATATGAGGACGTGTCATCGACGCCCATTTGCTTTGCCTGCGGGGGATTATTTGCAGCCCCAGCAGCCGACCCGGTCTGGGCCACTGCCGTGACCCCGAGCACACTTCCAAGAACAACCGCGGAGAGAGTGAATCCTTTGCAACCATTCATTGTTTCATTACTCCATACACCACACGAGAACGCGATCAAAAGGCGGGATACCGCTTGATTTGCGTTGCTGCAAGTACCGTGCCAAAGTTAAGCAGCTACCTAATCTATTCAAAATGAGTTGTTTAGTCGTTACAGAGGGTGCTAGGCCCCGGGAACCGCCAGTATCGCTCGGAATAAATTGCCGGGTGACGGCACTTCCTCCCAGCCGCAACCACCCTACTTAGCAGAGACACGCACAACGCGGATCTCCGGCACCTGCGTATTCCAGTTCGACGGCAGCGTTTCGAAGATCAACCGAAACTCCTGGTTCGCCCCGGGCTTCAGCGGAGCCGCGCTCACCGGCTCCGTATCCACATAGGGCTCCCGCGTCCGGACCAGCGTCAGCGGCAGCGTCTCCACCTGTGGCGGCATCGCCTCATCGTTGCGAAACAGCACCTGCACCGTCACACCCGTTACCGTGCTCCCACCCGTATTGCCGATATGCCCATCGACAAACGTCGACTTGCCCCCCGACAGGCTCGTCGACTCGCTCATCGCCAGCTGCGACAACGGAAGGTTCGCCGCGTAGGCGTCCAGCGGCAGGATCGTATTCAGCGGTGCGCCCGGCCGATGGCGCCCTACCGCCAGCACCGCGCCCACGATCACCAGCACCACCAGGCCGGCGATCGCCCAGATGTTGATCGGCAGCTCGTCCCTGGCCGGCTCCTTTGGTGTGAAAAATGCCGCATTCTGCCGATCCGCCCGGGCACGCTCCAGCTCGTTGTTCTCCGAGCGATCATCCATAGCAATCCACCCCATCCATGACCGAAATTCTACAACGCTCTTTGCCTGCAACACCCTCGCCGACACCGTCATGGTTCCAAACCGGAACCAGGATTGGCCAGCCATGGTCCTTGTCGAAATATTCATGGAGAGAACGCAACAAACCTATGCGATAAGTCGTTAAGCACACCATCCAGTGCAGTCCTTGCCTCATCGAAAAGGTCCAGCTTCACGGTAGAAGTTCCACGTCACAGCCAGAAAAGAGACCGCCATGATCACCCCACAGCCGCCCCACCCTTCAAACGTCGCGGACGAGCCGGTCCTTACCCCGTCAGAAGCCTCAGCAACCGACCGGCGCCCTGCCCACACTGAGATCGTCTATGCCGCCTTCGTCCTCGCCGCCGGCGTCCTGCTGCTCGCAACAGCCGTCTAAGCCTAGGCGCATGCGCCCATAGAACTGCCGCTAAGCAAAGCTCGCCCGCTTCACCTTCTGCCGAAAATCCTCACCCTGCATCTCGACTGAAACGCACATTTCCTGCAAGCGCGACCAGATGCGATCCCCAATGCGATCAGCAAGGGTCACCCTTGTCATGACCCTTTTAGCCTCCTTCATCGGTTCATTAGCGAACTTATCGATCTGCTCGCTCCAGTGCATCGAGGGAGGTTCGTTTGAAAG
The DNA here is from genome assembly GCA_964245235.1 of uncultured Acidobacteriaceae bacterium. GTDB lineage: Bacteria > Acidobacteriota > Terriglobia > Terriglobales > Acidobacteriaceae > Edaphobacter. The sequence goes on along the minus strand of CAXTLS010000078.1, from coordinate 544 downwards.
ATTGGATGTAATGATGGTCGACCTGTCTTCGTTGTAGCGGCTGCTGAGGATGTATGAAGTCGTGTCCCAGGTCCAGTCGCTCGGAGTAATGTCCCCGAGATCATCAAGAACCAGAAGATCGCAGGTAATTACCGATTTCAGAACCTGAGCTTCCGCTCCTGCTGTGCGCAGACTGTAGATGGAACGTAAGTTATCAAGAAGTTCTTTATGCTCCCAAAAGATTCCAGTCGCACCGCGATCGGCGATCAGATTCTTTAGAATCCCGATAGCCAGATGCGTCTTGCCTAATCCCTTTGCTCCCACAAACAGCAGACCTTTACCTGCCGTATCGACGGGGTAACCCTCAGCAAATTTGCGCGAGATGGTCAAGGCCCTCTTGATGCTCGTGGTCGCTGAGCTGTGCATCGTTTCGAAGCTGTCGAGCGAACAGAGTTGATAACGCCGTGGGATTCGGGCGTTTTTCAGCAGGCGAGCTTTCCGAAGTTCGATCCGGCACGTGCAGTCTTCCGCAAACTGCGTGCCATCCGGCCGATGCACAATCTTC
>CAXTLS010000077.1:0-13535 GCA_964245235.1 uncultured Acidobacteriaceae bacterium | reverse complement strand
CGCCGCGCCAAGGGCCGTCACAAGATCGCCGTCAGCGCAGGCTTCCGCGACTAGTAACCCTCCGTCACTCGCATCAGCTGATCGAGCACCATACAGACAGCTCGCACCCAGAGGCCAGCGAGGCGCAGTGAGTTATGTGCCTGCGCCCCAACCTACTGCGCCCGGTCCACGCTAATCCACTCTCCCAGCGTCACCACCGTTCGCCAGTTCCGCAACGTACTCACTGTACCAAGCTGCCGGTCGAAGTAGACATTGGTCAGCTTCGTCCTCGCCGTGCCGTTCGGCAGATGCAGGTAGATCTCCCGCCCCGATACGACAAACGTGTCACCCTCGGAACGCTCATGGTTTAGCGCCTTCACTGCTGCTACCGCCCCGGCGTTTGCCAGGAAGTAGACATGGAGCAGCTCCTCCGGGACCCCGGCCCTCGCGAACGGATTCCTGCGCACCACGGCTCGCATCTCAGCCGCACTTCGCAGAATCATCGGTACGCGCAGCCCGAACTGGCCGGCAATCTCGTCCGCGATCAGCACGCCAAGGCGGCCAACATCGACTTGAGCGGGATCAGCCGAGAAGACCACGTTGCCGCTCTGGATGTACGTCCGAACGTCTCCGCAGCCGGCCGCAGTAAACATGCTCGCCAGCGCCTTCATTGGTAGCTTGTTTTTGCCGCCGACATTGACGCCACGCAGCAGCGCCGCATACATCGTCTGAGCCATACTTTAGGAATCTCCCGTAACGGCACGGTGCCTCGTCGGAAAGCATACCAAGCCGCAGGGCCACCTCAGGCACGCACGGTTCCCGCCTCGCTAGGTAGACTCAACACAGGCACACCGCACCCTATGCTCGCCCAGACCTTCCGTCTTCGCAAACACGCCGACTACCAGGCCGTCTACAAGGCTTCGCGCAAGCAGTTCGCCAAGCAGATGAGCTACTTCTTCGTGCTGCGCGCCCCCGCTCCCGTTGGCGCCGCGGCCTCCAACGAAGACACAGCTCCCCGTGTCGGCCTCACCGTCGGCAAGGTCATGGGCAAGGCCGTCGACCGCAACCGCATCAAGCGGCGCCTGCGCGAGGCCGTCCGCAAGCACCTGCCCCTGCTGCGCACCCCCGTCGACGTTATCCTGCATCCCCGGCGCACCGTGCTGACGCTCGACTACCCAATCCTTGAGCACGAAGTCGCCCACGTCTTCCGCGCCATCCAGCGAGCCGCCGAAAAGCAGCAGGCCCCGCGTCCGGTACCGACACCGGAGAAGTAGCGGCGCTACACCTCAGCGATCCGCACGCGTACGATCCAGAACGACATTGCTCTCAGCGTCCGCATAGTGGAGACCTGTCACCATGAGCGTCTCGATCGCCTCGACCGACTGGATGCCACCCCGCGCGCCGACGCCCATACAGTTCAGCGCCGCCGCCGCACAGGCAAATTCGAGCTGCCGGCGCAACGGCCAGCCCTGCAAGAGCCCGTAGATGAACCCGGCATGGAAGATGTCGCCGGCTCCCGTCGTGTCAATCACCGGTACCCGGTACGCCGAGGCATAGTGGAGCCGCTTTCCATCCCATGCCACCACGCCGTCCTGTCCCAGCGTGGCCGCAGTCAGCTGGCAGCCGTAGCGGTGATGCATCCGTTGCAACGCGCGTTCCAGGTTATCTTCGTCCATCAGCCTGCATGGAAAATCTCTGCTCACAATTAGGTAGTCGATGTTCTCGAGCAGCATCTCGAGACCAGGATAGATCTCATCCAGGTCAGCGATCACCGGGATCCCTGCCTCCCGAGCCCATCGTGCCGCCAGCGTCGCTGCGGCCGTATCATGACCATCCACGTGCAGCGCCCGCGCGTTCACAATCCATTCGCGAGCCAGGTCCCCGGGCTGCAGCACCAGCCGCTCATCCCGCCGACAGAGAATCGTCCGTTCGCCCTGCGCATCCACCAGCACCAGCGACTGCGCGCTCGCCCCGCCCGGCACCGTCAGGATCTGCGTCTCGACCCCGGCATAGGCGAACTCTTTGTGGTGCAGCGTAGCGCCCAGATCGTCCCCCAGCTTGCCCACGTAGCGCGTCTGCATGCCCCACCGCTGACACGCAACCACGGTCGTCGCCACTTGGCCCCCAGGCAGCACCGTCGCCGCGCTGTACTCGGTCTTCGAGCCGGCAGCAGGGTACTGCGTCAAGGGAATAAGCGTATCGGTTGCGTTCAATCCCACGCCCACCAGGTCGACCTTGGACCATCTCGTCATATTGCCACTGTAATGTAACTGTGATCTTGGCGGCACGCCGCGCCAAACATCACGCGCTCACAACCATCCCCGCCACTTTGCGCCCGTCAGAACTCCAGCCGAAGCCCCAACTGCACCTGCCGCTCGCGGGCCTCGCTTGTCCCCGCCGCGGTAAACGCCCCAAATGGCCGTACGTTCAACCCCTCGGCCGCTACCGTGGCCGCGTTCTGGAAGACCAGCGGCGTCACGCCGCCCACTGCCGTTCCTACCAGAAACGCCCGCTGTGTCACCGCTGAATAGTTCACCCGGTTCGCCAGGTTGAAGATCTCCGCTACACCCCGCAGCCGCACCCGCTCCGACACCCGCACCGCCCGGCTCACCCGCAGGTTCACCCGCATTGAATTCGGCAGCCGAAGCGTGTTGCGCCCAACCGTCGGTAGATAGGTCGACCCGCCCGAGCCGTTGATGCTCTCATACCCGCCGCTCAGCTCCGGCCCCCCGAAGATCTCGTAGCTGTACGGCCTGCCGCTGCTCTCGATCAGGATGGGCGCCAGATCCCAGCCGTTACCCGCCGTTCGCAGCCAGCCACGCTCACTGCGCACCGTTGGCGTCCAGACCGCGCTCGCCACGATGCGATGGGGGTAGTTCAAGCTCGATAGCCCCTTGTCGTACCCCAGCACAAACGGGTCGAACTGGCCGTTCGTCCGCGGGACCCCGCCACCAATCTGCCCATAGTCGATCGCCTTCGACCACGTCCAGTTCAACCGCAGGTCGAGCCCGCCCCGGCTGCGACGCCGAGCCTCAAGGATCACCGCGTTGTACGTCGCATTTGCGTTCGAGACGATATCCGTCACCGGCCCAAAGAGGTTGGTCACCCGCGCCGTATAAACCGGCACGACGAACGTCTCGTCGCTCTGAACCCCCGGCAGCCCCGCCCCGCCACTCAGCTGAAAGGTCCCCATCGCGGTCGACGGCGCAATGTTCAGATCGACGGAATTGGGAAGCTGCCGGTCCATGTTGATCACGACGCTTCCGCTTCCGGTGATCCCCGCGCCTACATCATGCTCGATAGACAGGCTCGCCTGCTGCACCGCCGGCAGCCGAAAGCCCCGATCGAAGACCATTGCCGAAGTCGTGACCGCGACCGCCGCCGATGGCGTCGCCAGGTACGAGCAAACATAGCCAAATCCCTGGCCGCTCACCTGCGGGCAGTTCGTCTCGGTTGTAGGCAGGATCCGCACATGGGTCGTTGTACTCGGCAGCGCCGTGTTCACCAGCGCGCTGCGGATCGTCGTTCCCGGAAGCCGCCCAAAGTAGAGCCCATACCCCGCATGGATCACGCCGCCATGCATCCAGCCCGGCTGCCACGAGACGCCCGCCCGCGGCCCGAAGTTGTTCCGGTCCTCGGGAAAGACGCTCGTCGACCCGACCTTCCCAAACACCGCATCGAGCGCCGAATTCGCCGTCTGCGGAAACGGCAGCAGCTCATACTCATAGCGCACGCCCAGGCTGATCGTCAGCCCCGGCCGCATCCGCCAGTCATCCTGCACGAACGCCGAAGTCTCCCGCGTATCGAACGTCGTCGTCTGCTCCCCAAAGCTCTGGCTGTAGGACCTGAAGCAGAAATCATGCGCCTTTGCCCCGATCGAAGGACAACCGCCATTCGGGTACGCATGCACATTGAAGGTGTAATCCGTAATCCAGTCCACCAGCCCGCCGGCATGGCCATCGGTCACGCCGCTGTCATAACTGAATGTTCCCTCCTGGTTGCTGAGCGCGTCGATCAAGTCGTGAACCGCGCTGATCTGCCCGCCGATCCGGATCAGGTGCCGCCCTCTGGTCAGCGCGAACGTGTCCGCCAGTTCCACCCGGCTCTCATCCGGGTACGCCTTCCGGCCCAGCGACGCCGGTGTCCCGAACAGCAGCCCCTGCGGCCCGATGTTGATCTCCGGCGCAAATCCACCCGGACCGACCGCCGGCTCCTGCGGCAGCGGAGTCTGGGCAGCTTCATACTGGAAGTCGCGGCCGTACAGCACACGGACCTCGTTGCTCAGCCGACTCCCGAAGAACGTCGTCCAGCGCCCCACACCCTCGTCCACCTTGCCGTCGCTGTCTCCCAGGCTGGCCATGCCCCGCGCAATTACCGCCGCCGAGGTCGCCCCGCCGGGTGAATCCCACCGCACCCGGTTGTACTGGAACGTCACCTGATTTCGCGCACTTACCCGCCAGTCGACCTTGCCGAACGCCACCGTCTGGTCCTGCCGCCGCGGGACAGAGCCCGTCAGGCTTGAAAGATAGTCAAGCGCCGCATTCGTCTTCGCATGCGTCACCCCGCGCGTGCCCAGCAGCCCCGTCTGCATCGCCGTCAGCGCGTAGAATCCCGCATACGCCGGCGATGAGATCGCCGGAAAGCCACGCCGCTGTTCATCGTACGCCGCAAAGTAGAATACTCGGTCCCGCTTCGCCGCCCCGCCCACGCTCCCGCCGAACTGCTGCCGCGCATCCTGTGGCTTCACCACTCCGCTCCCCACCACGCCATCCGCATACGTCGTCTGCACCGAGAAGGGATTCGCCGCTCCCCACGCGCTCTCACGCACGGTCAGGAACGCCGTCCCGTGCAACGCATTTGTCCCGCTCCGCGAGACCGCCGTCGTCACGCCGCCTCCCGCCCGGCCGTACACCGCCGAGTAGCTCTGCTCGCTCAGCCGAAACTCCCGCACCGCCGACTGCGAAAAGGTATACGCCGCGCCTGCGTGCCGCCCATGCCCAATTCCCGCGCCGCTGCTCCCGCCTGAAAGCACCGCACCGTTCTCGCTATCCTCCTCGTCCTCGCTACCCACGCTCGACCCCGTCCCCACCGGCACTCCGCCGAAGCTCTGGTCGTGGCTCACCCCATCGATCTGGCTGCTGTTCTGCGTCGGCGCCAATCCCCGCACCGTCAGCAGGCTCGCCCCGTCCGCATCCGGATCGGCATGGACCCCGGACGCCTCGAGCGCCAGCGCCTGCCAGTCGCGCCCCGCCACGGGCAGCGTCTCCAGCTCGCGCCGCTTCACGATCGCCCCGCCGATCCCCTGCCGCGGCAGAACCGTCTGCACGGCAGCCACGCCCGCCTTCGTCCCGGTCATCACGCCCAGCCCGCCCATCGCAGGAGCCACCAGCCGGATTCGTCCTGACTCACCCTTCCGCGGCTTCCGCGCCTGCGCAATCACCGCCCGCCCCAGCTGCACCTCGGTCGTCCTTCCCAGCTCCACCGTAATCGCCATCTCGACCGCACCGCGGTAGCCGGGCGCCCGTGCCCGCAGCCGATACTCCCCCGGGGTCAGGCGGATCAACACGAACTCCCCCTTCTTCCCCGAGATCACCGCCCGCTGGAGCCCTTGCTCGCCCTCAAGCGAGATCTGCGCCCCCACGATCACCGCACCTTCAGCCGAAACCACCCGCCCCGCAATTGCGCCATCCACCTCTGACTGTGCGCCCGCAGACGCACCAAAGCCGACGGCCTCAAGGGCCATCAGCATCAGGAGAAGAACGATCTTTCTATGTATCGTGCCGAGAGCTTGTCGGCCACGCCCTACCGGCATGGTCTCTCCATTGCAGTAGGACCAGGAACGCAGGCGGTAGGAGCAAGGCAGGCACAAGGCTCATCCCGCCTCATAACCATCCAGGCGGAACGTCGCCGAAGGTAGTACAAGCGATACTTCGGAGAGTAGCGAAAGTTTCCCGGATTGGGAAGCACCATCTTGAGCCAGCCCCCAAACAGCAAGGGCGGCAGCCGAAGCCACCGCCCTCCAATGAACCGAAGCCCCGAACCAGCCGCCGCGTTAGAAGACGAAGCGTGCAGAAATCTGGATCTGCCGCGTCCCATAGGCGTAGTTCGAGTTGGCACTCGTGACTGTCTGATAGCTCGGCTGGAAGATCAGGGCGGAGGTCGTCGTCGCCGGGGTCGCTCCCTGCGTCACTGTGTTGGTATAGGCCTGCGTCGTCAGGCCGGTCACGTTCTGATGGTTGGCAAGGTTGAAGGCTTCGCCAATCAGCTGGACCGTGTACTTCTCAGCGAACATGAAGTCCTTCTCCGCACGGGCATCCACGACGATCGTCCAGGGCTGCTGCAGCGTATCCCGCCCAAACTGCGGAATGTAGGTCTGCCCTGTACCCCCCAGCCCCGAACTCCACGCCTGCAGACAGCCTGCGGCGTAGCACTGGTTCGGCGTCGTGCCCCCGACTGTCAGGCTGTACGGGTTACCCGTCTGCGCCTGCAGCAGCGGCTTCAGCGACCAGCCGTTGGCCAGGTATTTCAGCTTGTTGCCCTCGCTTACCCCGGGAAAGTTCAACAGTGCCCAGGTCACGACGCGGTTCGGAATATTGAACTGCGAGTTCCCGTAGTTCGCCCGCGCATTGCCGAACGGATCGAACCAGCTGTTCGTGCTCGCCGAGGTCGACGCATTCTGATTGAAGTCCAGCGCATGCGACCAGGTGTAGAGCGTATCGAAGCTCAGCAGCTTCGAGGCCCGCTTCTGCAGCTCGACCGTCAGGCCGTTGTAGCTGGAGTTGACGTTGCTCGTCACCTCCGTCACCGCACCAAAGGTCGGCGAGGGCGTGATGTAGTTGTAGCTGCTCGTAGCGGCGCCCGTCTGCTGCTTGCTGGCATACACCTTCTCGGGGATCACGGTACCGCAGGCGATCGGTCCGCACGAGCCATTGGCAGCCGCGGTCACCACGTAGTTTGCCGTGTAGGTGTACGTGGGGTTGAGGTTCAGGTTCAGGAAGTTCGGCAGCTCGCGACCCAGGGCGCCGATATAGCTCACCGACAACACCGTCTGCGAGCCCAGCTCCTGCTGCACCGCAAGGTCGAACTGGTGCGTCATGGGGTTCTGAAGATTGTTGGCGAGGTACTGGATGTTCGGCCCGGTTGCCGTAGGTGGCGGAGCAGCGGCAGCCACTCCGGGCAGCGTCGGTGCGCCCGTCGTGCTCGAGCTGAAGCTGTAAGCCGCCTGGCTGTTCGGCGAACCCGTATTCTCATACGCATTCAACAGCAGCGCGTTGAAGATACGGCCGTAGTACATCCCGTAGCCGCCGCGAACCACTGTCTTGCCGATGCCATACGGATCCCACGCAAAGCCCAGCCGGGGAGCGAAGTTGTTCTTGTCACCCGGATGGTAGGCCGTCTGCGTCAGCGTCGTTAGGCCGGCAAACGGCGTTGGCAGCTTTTCATAGTCATACCGCACGCCCAGGTTCAGCGTCAGGCGAGGCGTGATCTTCCAGTCATCCTGCACAAACACGCCGTAATCCTGCGTCGTCAGCTCGAAGACCGCCGGCCCGAAGCCCTGCGCGAAGCTGTTATAGCAGGGGTAGAATCCCGCCGTAGCCGAACCAACACCGCTACCCGAAGCGTTGCACGTCTTGCCCTTGCTGATCAGGTCGCTGAAGTAGTTCACGACGTTCGTGGTGTAGCTGTAGTAGCCGTTGCCCTCGTACAGGTTGTTCTGAAGATCGTCGTTATGAACGAAATCCTCACCGAACTTGATGTTGTGCCGCCCCAGCGTGATGCTGGCCGTGTCGCCGATCTGCCACTTGCGCTCGTCCGGATACGCGAACCGAAAGCTGTAGTACGGCGTGCCCGCATACAGGCCCGTGGTCGGATAGATTGCTACCTCGACCGGCACGCCCGTCGTGTTGGTCAGGTTCGAGTTGGTGTAGGAGCTCGGTGTCTGCCGGCCTTCGTCGTTCAGCTCCCGGCCGTACTGGTACCGCAGCTCGTTGGTAAATCGTCCGAAGACGCTGTCGAGCTTCGCCAGGCCGTAGTCCAGCTTCACAAAGTCCGTACCGAAGCTGTCAATCGCATAGTTGTTGGTCGACTGCGTCTGCACCCCGCCCGGCGAGTCCCAGCGCAGCCGGTGGTACAGCCCGCTCAGGTGGTTCTTGTCGTTGATCTGCCAGTCCAGCTTCGGCGTGTTGATCTCCTGGTCGCCGAACCGCGGCACCGATCCAAGATCGGGCAGCAGCGCCTGCAGCTGCTGGTTGTAATCGATGGCAGCCTGGCCGTAGGTGGTCTTCAAACGCGCCGAGAGCAGGCAGGTCTGCGTGTCGATCGTGCTGGCCGCAGCCCCACCCTTCGGTGGCGTCACGGCGCCGGTCGTTGCGCTGCACGTATACCCCGCAGGCAGCGCGGCGTCGGGAGTCGTAAAGAACGCTGCAGGATTGTTCGCCTTCGCGGTGCCTGGAAAATTCCTGCGGAACATATCGAACGCATAAAACCAGAACAGCTTGTCCTTGATCAGCGGACCGCCAACACCGAAGCCGAACTGGTTCCGGCTGTCGGAGGGCTTGTAAGGAGTCGTTACGTACTGGTTGGTCGTCGCGTTGTAGACGGTGTTCGTCGTCAACGGCTGGTAGGCCGCCCTTGAGGAGTTGCGATTGTAGAAGTAGGCCTCGCCATGGATCGCGTTCGTACCCGTCTTCGTGACCGAGTTCACGACGCCGCCCACCGCCCTGCCGAACTCCGCCGAGTAGACGCCGCTGTTCACGGTAAATTCCCGCACCGCCACCTGCGAGGTGGAATACCCCGCCCGTGTCCGCCCGCGCTCCTCGGAGAAGAACGCCTGGTTGTCATCCGCGCCGTCAATCTCGACGTTATTCAGCAGCGGGCTGACCGCACGAAACTGGATCAGGCCAAAGCCGTTTAGATCGACCGTCGCACCCGGCGTCAGCAGCGCCAGCGTCGACCACCGCCGGTTATTCATCGGGAGACTTTCAATCTCGGTGTTGCTCAGGTGGCCGCCATAGACCGGCGACTCGAAGTTGAGCACCGGTGCCTCCGACGTCACCTCAACCGTCTGCGCCTCCGCTCCCGGCTTCAGATGCTGCGTGAAATTCGTCGCAAGATTCACCTCGACCGTCACGTTGGTCGAACGCAGCTCGGCAAACCCCGGCGCGCTGATCGTGATGGTGTATGTTCCGGGGGGAAGCTGCGGCGCATTGAACGAACCGGCGCTATCCGAGGTCAACGTCTGTTCGGCATTGGTCCCGTTGTTATGGATCACGATCTTTGCATTCGGAACGATGGCGTCGCTTGCGTCGAACACCGTGCCCGAAACGCCGCCCTGCGTGGTCGACTGCGCCACACCCCGCATGCCGCTGAGTGCCGCGCCCGCGCATACCACCGCCACGAGGACTGACTTCATTTGTTTGAACATCAGATGGTCTCCTGAGAGTTCTAGAAACGGTTTGTGACGGGGCGAGAGTATTCTCCTCGACCTGCGTGCACTGGTTGTCTTCGATCAGCTTCCAGAATTACATTCCCCGGTTAACACACGATTACGGCGTTCCGATCTGGCTTGATAAGACCAAAAACACCGCTACGGCACTGCACACCCTGCCCGGCTCGTACGCTTCACCTGCATGTCCCGTAAGCCACCAGTTTAGCCCGGCTCCGGTACACTGTACATTGCAATGTTTATTGACGAAGCACGAATTCGCATCAAGGCCGGCGACGGTGGTAACGGCTGCATGGCCTTCCGCCGCGAGAAGTTCGTCCCGCGCGGTGGCCCGTCCGGCGGCGACGGCGGCCACGGCGGCGACATCCTCATGTCCTCCTCGCTCAGCCACAACACCCTCGTCCACTTCCGCTTCAATCCGGAGCACAAGTCGGACCGCGGCGGGCATGGCTTAGGTTCCAACTGCTCCGGCCAGGCCGGCGAGCCCACCACCCTTAGAGTTCCCGTCGGCACCATGCTCTACGACGACAACACCGGCGAACTTATCCACGACTTCACCCGGCCTGACGAGACCATCGTCGTCGCCCGCGGCGGCCGGGGCGGGCGCGGCAACCAGCACTTTGCGACCTCCACGCACCAGGCACCGCGAGAGCATGAGCTCGGCCGCTCCGGCGAAGAGCGCAACTACCGCCTCGAGCTCCGCCTGCTTGCCGATGCCGGCCTCGTCGGCTACCCTAACGTCGGCAAATCGACCCTCATCTCGCGCATCTCCGCCGCCCGCCCCAAGGTTGCCGACTACGCCTTCACCACGCTCGAGCCCAACCTCGGCGTCGTCTCCGTCGGCGAGTGGCCGCACGTCAACTCCTTCACCGTCGCCGATCTTCCCGGCCTGATCGAAGGCGCGCACCTCGGCGCCGGCCTCGGCATCCAGTTCCTTCGCCACATCGAGCGCACCAGCGTCATTGTTCACCTGGTCGACGTCTCCGACGCCTCTGGCCGCCCCGACCCGGTCGAAGACTTTAAGGTCATCACCGAGGAGCTAAAGAGCTTCGATCCGGCCCTGGCCAAGAAGCCCACCATCCTGGTCGCCGCCAAGGCGGACGTCGCCAACCCCGACAAGCTCAAGAAGCTCACCGCCATGGCCAAGCGCCGCAAGCTCGCCCTCTACACCATCTCGTCCGTGACCGGCGAAGGCATCGAGCCGCTCAAGTACGCCATTGCCGACCTGGTCGCCATCCACCGCCCTATCCAGATCGAAGCCGAGGCCGTTCCTCAGGCGAAGCTCAAGCCGCACTATCCGCCGCCGGCACCGAACTCGCGCGGACGCGCTTAGCGTTCGTCGAACGGACCCCTGGGCGCTCGAAGACGGCTTGCGGAAGATTTTCCCGCAAGTCCAAAGTATTCAATGAGGGGATTTAGCTGTACCGGTCTGCCTGGTCCACACGGTGTGTCGCGAATCAATGCTTTTTTACTGCACCTCTTCTGTCAAGTAGCGCACGATACGCCTGTTCGTAGGATTACCAGGCCAGATTTGTCAGCTGCACGCCGGCAGACGTTGGCTGAAAAACTTTTTTTACAAGTCCAAAGTCTTCAAACGAAATGACTTGGATCCGGACTTGTCCACCAGGTCGGGACGCGGTGTCTCACGTCAAGGCCCGTATCGGTGCGCCCGTCTGTCAAGTGCTACTCGATCTTGATCCAACGGGTGAGATCTAGCATAAGGTACACAGACGCAACGAGCCTCCGATGAGGGAGGCTCGTCGTGCCAGTGTGATGCGGGGAAGCTTAGTACTTGGTCGTTGTGGTTCCGGAACCGACCGAGTCACGGTCTGCGTAGCCTTCGTCTTCGCGCGTGCGGCCGGTCAGCGGTTCGCCGTCCGAGATGTTGCCGAAGGTTCCACGGCCACCGGAGGTATCGTTCGAACCCTCTTCACTGGTCGCCGCGATATCGTGGGCGCCGGTCTCCTTCAGCGCAGCCTTGGCCGCGTCGACCTGGTCGGACGTGTCACAGTGGACCGACAGCAGCGTGCCGCCATCTTTGACCGCGCCCTCGTACCGCTTGGCCTCGTATTCCGGGATGCCCATGCCGACCAGCGCTCCAACCACGCCGCCGACGGCCCCGCCGACACCAACGCCTGCAAGCGTCGCCATGATGGGACCCGCAGCGATCAGCGGACCTACGCCCGGAATCGCCAGTGCGCCGATACCTGCAAGCAGACCGAGCGTTCCGCCGACAACGCCACCTGTCGTTACACCGGTCGCCGTGCCCTCGGGCGCCTTGGTGTTCTTCTCGTGTGCGAAGGCGCGCGTGCTCTCATCGTCCGGCAGGAGAACCGAGATAGCTGCGTTGGTGAAACCTTTCGAGATCAGATGATCAACTGCCGCTTCTGCTGTGTTGGCCGTTGCATAAATACCGAATACTGCCGTGTTCTTGCTGGACATAAACTGCTCCTCTGCTGCCTTGGCAGCGATGCTGAGATGCGTTGCGTTACTGCTTGACCGTGAGACTGTTCGTGATCCGGTCTGCGGAGACGACCGTCGCCGCATCGGAGGCGACCTTCTGTTTCTCATCCTCCGACTTGACCGGGCCCTTGAGGGTCACTGCGCCGCCCGACGTCAGGATCTTTACGTTATGGGCGTACATGGAGAGATCCTTGTCCGCCACGATTGCCTTGCGCACGTTCGCGGTCGTATGCCGATCCGCATCCGCATTCGTCTGGTTGTCGGCAGTAACGGCATGACTCTTGTTCTGGTTGGAGTTGTCAGGAGCGCTCTGGGCGCCGCCCGCCTGCGCACGCACAGGGACGCCCGGAGTGGCAAGACAAAGCATCGTCAATACCGCCAGGGGCATAGGGAGAGAATGTCGGAGCTTCATGAGAATACCTCGGCGATTTCCATCGATTGCGATTTTGTGACGACACAAAAAACTCGAGAGAAATACAGTAACCTCACGATCTGATGAAGGCCCTGCCAGACAAGTTGTTTTATGGCGCTTACGTCGGCAAGACGCTGTTCGAGCGATCAAGTCGACTTTCAGGCGATGGTACTTACCCGGCTGCTCACGAGCAACGTGCCCTCACACGGTTCGCAACGGCCTTTCCAGGTCTCTGTCCAAGAGGAGCCGCGCCTACAATGAGGCAATGCGCGTAGCCTTCTTCGGTGGCAGCTTCGACCCCATCCACCGCGGCCATCTCGCCATCGCTGCCGCCGCCGCCGACCAGTTCGCGCTCGACACCATCCTCTTCGCTCCCACCGGCCGTCAGCCGCTGAAGCCCGGCGGCGCTACCGCCTCCTTCGAAGACCGCTTGGCCATGACCGCGCTGGCCTGCCAGGCCGACCGTCGCTTTACCCCGTCTGCGGTCGACGCCCCGCGCCCCGGCGGCGCGCCCAACTACACCGTCGACGTCCTGGCCGCGCTCCACGAGCAGGACCCCGCGGCGACGCTCTTCAATCTCGTCGGTCTTGACAGCTTCCTCGACCTGCCCCGCTGGCACGAGCCCCACCGCCTCTTCACCCTGGCCGACTGGATCGTCGTGAGCCGCCCCGGCTTCTCCTTCGAGGCCGCCGAGCACGCGCTCGCGATGGACGCCGCCCAGCGCGCCCGCATCCACCCGCTCACCTCGGTCCACGAGGATGTCGCCGCCACCCACCTTCGCCCTCGCCTGGAACAGGGCGACCCCTGCCTCGACCTCATCCCCGCCCCTGTCTCCGACTACATCCGGGAACACCGCCTCTACCGCTAGCCTGCAGGCTCTCCGCTCCCCCAACGCGCGTTGACCTCCAGCTTCATCCGTCGGTCCACGGTTCATCTATATACCTCCGCTCCATCAGCTCGACACCTTCCGCAAGTCACCCGCGTACTGGCACCCTCGCCCGCAACCCGCTACCATAAAGGTTTACAGGAGCCGCATGCCGTCCATTGAAAGCAACCAGCTCCTCGCCGCTGCCGTAGCAGCGTGCGAAGACAAGAAGGCCGAAGACATCCGCATCCTCGCCCTCGACCCGGCCGAGAGCGGCCTCACCGACTACTTCCTCATCTGCAACGGCACCAACGATCGCCAGAACGTCGCCATCACCGACGAGATCGAGATCCGCCTCAAGCGCGACTTCG
>CAXTLS010000076.1:0-13988 GCA_964245235.1 uncultured Acidobacteriaceae bacterium | reverse complement strand
GCGAACGCCTCTTCCTGCCCTACTTCTCCACCAAGCAGCGCGGCACCGGCCTCGGGCTCGCCATCGCCGGCAAGATCATTCAGGAGCACGAAGGTACCATCCGCGCCGAGAAGAATGTGCCTGCCGGTGCGAAGTTTATTCTCGAACTTCGCACCGCACCCCTTACGGACACCTCCGAGGCACTCCCAGCGGTCCTGGTAGTCGGGAGCACGCCGTGAATCATGTACTCATCGTCGATGACGAGGCCGAGATCCGCGAGTCGCTCGAAAATATCCTGCGCGAAGAGGACTACACCGTCACCAGCGCGGCCACCGCAGCCGAAGCCCTCGAGTTGCTCCGCGACGCAGCCTACGACGTTGTCCTGCTCGATATTTGGCTGCCCGACCGCGACGGCCTCGAGGCCCTTATCGAAATTCGCCAGATGGAGGGCACCCACATCCCCGAGGTCGTCATCATCAGCGGCCACGGCACGATTGAAGCTGCGGTAAAAGCCACCAAGCTCGGCGCCTACGACTTCCTGGAAAAGCCGCTCTCACTTGCCCGCACCCTCATCGTCCTCAAGAACGCGATGAAGGCCCGCCAGATGCGCGAGGATAACCAGGAGTTTGCCCGTCAGCTTGCCGTCAAGGGTACCGTCACCGGCAACAGCGTCCCGATGAAAGCCCTCCGTCAACAGATCAGGCTCATGGCGCCCACCAACGGCCGCGTCCTTATCTACGGCGAAAGCGGCACCGGCAAGGAGCTCATCGGCCGCGCCATGCACGCCGAAAGCCTGCGCAAGGACCGCGTCTTCATCGAGCTCAACTGTGCCGCCATCCCCGAGGACTACATCGAGACCGAGCTCTTCGGCTACCGCCACGGCGCCGGCCCCGCAGGTCCCGGCAGCCCGTCCGAAAAGCGCGGCACCTTCGAACGCGCCGACGGCGGCACCCTCTTCCTCGACGAGGTCGGCGACATGAGCCTCAAAACTCAGGCCAAGGTCCTGCGCGCCCTCGACGAGCAGCGCTTCCTCCCCGTAGGTGCCAGCAATCCCGTCCACGTCGACGTCCGCGTCATCGCCGCCACCAACAAGGATCTCGAAGAAGAGATCGCCCGCGGCAACTTCCGCGAAGACCTCTTCTATCGCCTCAACGTCATCCCCTTCTTTGTCCCACCACTGCGCGATCGCAAGGAAGACATCCCCCTCCTCGTCAAAGAGTTTCTGCAAGACTTGGGCCAGCAATACGGCCGGCCCCGCGTCGAGATGAGCGACGACGCCCTCACCGCACTTCGGCAGTATCACTGGCCAGGCAACGTCCGCGAGCTGCGCAACCTCGTCGAGCGCGTCCTCATCCTCAACCCGAAGGTGCAGCGCATCGAGAAGAAGCACCTGCCCGTGCTCGTCTTCCGCGACGCCGGCAAAGCCGCAGGCCGCGGCGAAGAGTTCGCCACCCTCCTTGAAGCCCGCGAGGCCTACGAACGCGACTACATCCTCAAAAAACTTGACGAGTGTCACGGCAATGTAAGCCGCGCTGCCGAAGGCCTCGGCCTCGAACGCAGCCATCTCTACCGCAAGATGAAAACCCTCGGCGTCTCCGTCAAGGAGTAAGCGGGTACACTCGGAAACATCCTCTTCGTGGAGACCTGATGAAACGCTCTGGCTGCCTGCTGTCCTTGCTCGCCCTCATCCCGCTCACCGCGCTCGCGCAGAAGGTTCCGGAGGTCGTTCAGCAGCAGCTTGCCGGCCTCGTGCAGACCTACGAAGGCATCCACGCCCACCCGGAACTCTCGCACCACGAACAGCAGACCTCAACCCTCCTTGCCGGCGAACTCCGCAAGGCTGGCTACATCGTTACCGACCATCTCGGCAAGTACCCGGACGGCTCACCGGCCTTCGGTATCGTCGCCATTCTCAAGAATGGTCCCGGCCCAACTCTGCTCATTCGCGCCGACATGGACGCGCTGCCCATCATCGAAGAGACCGGCGTCACCTACGCGAGTCACGTCATGGCGAAGAATGCAGCCAACCAGGACGTCGGCGTCATGCACGCCTGCGGACATGACATCCACGTCACCACCATGATCGGCACTGCCCGCACGCTGGCCGCCCTCCAGGCCCAGTGGCACGGCACGGTCATGCTCGTCGGCCAGCCCTCGGAAGAGACCATTGACGGCGCCCGCGCCATGATGGCCGACCACCTCTACGAGCGGTTCGGCAAGCCGGACCTAGAGATCGCCCTCCACGACACCAACACCCTTGCCGCCGGAACAGTCGGCATCACCAGCGGCCCTGCACTCGCCAGCTCCACCTCGATCGACGTCACCATGCGCGGCATCGGCGGCCATGGTTCGGCCCCGCAGCTCGGCAAGGATCCTATCGTCATGGCCGCCGAGTTCATCGTTCAACTCCAGACCATCGTCAGCCGCCAGGAAGATCCCCAGGACCCCGCCGTCGTCACCGTCGGCGACATCCACGGCGGCACCAAGCGCAACATCATTCCCAACGAAGTCAAGATGGAGCTCACCACACGCGCCTTCAGCGACAAGGCACGTCAGGTCTTTATCACCGGCATCAGGAACATCGCCGCCGGCATCGGCATCTCGGCCGGCATTCCGGAAGACCTCACCCCGATCGTCACCGTCCTTACCGACGAGTCGACGCCCGTCCTCTACAACGATCCGAAGCTGGCCGCACGCGTCAGGCTCGCACTCATCGCCGCGCTCGGCGAGAAGAACGTCATTGACACCCCACGCATCATGGGCTCTGAAGACTTCGGCATCCTCGGCTACGAAGACCACCGCATTCCCGTTACCATGTTCTGGCTCGGCGCTTCCAATCCACAAAAGCTCGCCGCCGCCCACGCCGCCGGCAAGGAACTCCCCGGCATGCACACCAGCAAGTTCGAGCCGCAACCCGAGCCCACTCTGCGCACCGGCGTCACCGCCCTGAGCTCCGCAGCTGTCGCGCTCCTGCAGTAGCTAGCTTTTGCGCGCTGCAATCAACTTCGCGTACAGCTCGATCGTCTGATCGGCAATCGCCGACCACGCAAACTTCTCCTCCACCCGCTGCCGCCCCGCCTGCCCGAACGCCTTCGCCTTCTCAGGGTCGGCCAGCAGCGCATTGACCTTCTCCGCCAGGTCCCGCGAAAACCGGCCTGGATCGACGGGAAAGGTCGTCACCGCATCCGCCTCGAACGAAACCAGGTGGCCCGTCTCCCCCTCGACCACAACTTCCAGGATTCCACCGGTAGCCGACGCTACCACCGGCGCCTGGCACGCCATCGCCTCCAGGTTGATAATCCCGAACGGCTCATACACCGAAGGACAGCAGAAGACCGCGCAGTGCGAGTACAGCTGGATCGCCTCCTGCTTCGTTACCATCTGCTCGATCCACACGATATTGTGCCCACTCCCGGTCGGATCGCCGGTCGCAATGGAGTGTCCGCCATCTTCCGTAAAGTTCTCCACCGCCGCCGGTCTGCTCCCGGGCGTCTGCCTGCGAAGGGACTCGATCTTGTCCCGCATCTCGGTCGCGATCTCCGGCGTATCCGGTGCCCCCGCACAGAGCACCACCTGCGTCCCCGGCGGCATATACGGGATCGCCTCCACCAGGTGCGTCACGCCCTTCTGCCGCGTAATCCGCCCCACGAATAGCACGTACGGCTTGGTCGGATCAACGCCGTACTTCACCAGCGCTGTCGTATCGTCCGTTTTCTGGTATTCATCCAAATCGATCCCGTTATAAATCACATGGATCCGTTCCGGCGCCACCTCCGGATACGCCCGCAGGATATCGGCTTTCGTTCCATGCGACACCGCCACAATCGCGTCCGCATCGAGCACCGCCGTCTGCTCCATCCACGACGACAACGCATACCCCGACCCAAGCTGCTCCGCCTTCCACGCCCGCAACGGTTCAAGCGAGTGCGTTGTCAGCACAAATGGAATGTTGTACAGCTTCTTCGCCAGAAACCCCGCCATCGCCACGTACCACGTATGCGTATGCACGATATCGATCGCCGCCAGCTCCTTCATCTGCGAAAGATTCAGCGCAAACGCGTTCACCGCCGCCTTGAACTTAGCCGTTGTATCGCCGGTCACCTCCGCCGGAGGCTCCTGCCCGCGGACATGCAGGTTGCCCTTGTCCTCGTGCTGCGTCCCCCAGCAATGCACCTCCACCTCGATCTTCTTCGCCAGTTCCAAGCTCAGATATTCGACGTGCACACCGGCCCCGCCATACACATTCGGCGGGTATTCACGGGTCATCAGACCTACACGCATGCGCTGCCTCCAAGAATATCGATCCTTTGTACTACGTGGCTTCAGATGCCGTCCGCTACCTCGCCGGAGGTGCCGGCCCTAGCTGCCCGGCAAGGAACTTCCCGATCGCTTCATTCAGGAACTTCGCATCGGCTGCGTTGCTCGCTGCCCCCGCAGTATGTCCCCACAGAGACGGAATCGGCAAAAACGTCACGCTCGGAATAAAGCGCGCCTCATACCGCGCATCCGTCATCGGGAAATACATATCCGTCTCGGACGGCATGTACAGAAATGGCACCTTGATCGACGCCAGCGCCCGCTCCGTAGCAGCGTTTGTACTCGCCTCACCCGGGTTCCCCGCATACCCGCCCGCCACCGGCGCTCCAAAGCCGGGCGACGCCCCGACATCGTTCGACTCCCACGTCCTCATCTGCAGGATGATGTTGTTCGCATCCCCGCCCGGAATAAAGTGGGTCCGGAAATGCTCGAAATATTGCTGAAAAGTCGTACCCGGCTTCTCCTCCGTACGCCATAGCTCCTCGTGCCACCACTCCTGCGAGAACAGCCAGCCCAGCCACACCGTCCCGAACGCCTCTAGTCCCTTCGCCGGCTCCACCGTGTAATCACCATTTTTGAACGCCTCATCCGCCGTGAGCGCCGCGATCTGTCCCTGTAGCCGAACAATCCCATGCGGATACGTCTTCGCGGTTCCCGACGTCGCCACCAACCGATCCGCAAACGTTGGATAGCTCACCGCCCACTGGAACGCCTGCTGCGCCCCCATCGAGAACCCGATGACCGCCCGCAGATGCGTCACCTTCAGCTCCTCCGTCAGCAGCCGATGGCCAGCCTGCACATTGTCGCGGATCGTCATCAGCGGGAAGCGTGGCCCATGGAACGGCTCCGGCGTATTACTTGGTGACGACGAACTACCGTTTCCGAACAGCTCTGTCGTCACTAGGAAGAGCTTCGATGTATCGAGCGCCTTCCCCGGCCCCATCAGCCACTCGTACCCGTGCAGGTCCGCCATGTAATGCGACGGCAGCAGCACAACATTGTCCTTCGCGGCATTCAGGTGCCCATACGTGCCATAGATCACATGCACCTCGGGCAGCGTCACCCCGCCCTCAGTGCGAAAGTTCTTGATCACGAAGTCATGATGAACCGGCGCTTCAGGCTTCACAGCCTCCTGCGCAAGGGAGACAGCAGACACCAATACCAGCAGCAGGCAGAAGAGTTCTTTCATCCGCTCAGCTTCTTCGAAGGAGCTTCCTCAACCGCCTGCCGCGCCGCAATCTCTTCCAGCTGCCGCCGCCAGTCCAGGTCTTCAACAAAGCCGGGCGAGCTGCGCCACTCCTCCTGCACCTTCACGAACAGCTCAAGAAAAACCCGCGTCCCCAGCAGCGACTCAATATCCTTCCGCGCCGCCGTCCCGATCTGTTTCAACATCGAGCCCTGCTTGCCGATCAGGATCGCCTTCTGGCCCGTCCGCTCACAAAAAATAGCCGCCGCAATATTGGTCACCGGCAGCTTCGCCCCTGCCGTCCGCTTTTTCACCTTGCCTGATTCCGTCAGCTCCGGCGCAGGCTCCTCAAATTTCTCGATCACGACAGCCGTAGCGTACGGAACCTCTTCGCCCGTCAGCATCAAAATCTTCTCCCGAATCAGCTCCGCCACCAGAAACCGCTCCGGCTGATCGGTCAGCTGGTGTTTCGGGAAGTAACGCTGCCCTTCTGTCAGCTGCCCGACGATCTTGTCCAGTAGCAGGTCCAGATTCTCCTTCTTCCGCGCCGAGATCGGAATCACATCCGCAAACGTGTGCAGCCCCGACCAGTGCGCCATCAGCGGCAGCAGGTCCGCCTTCGAAATCGCATCCATCTTGTTCAGTACCAGGATCACCGGGCACTCCAGTTTTTTGATCAGCGAAAGCGCAAAGTCATCCTCGGCCTTCGAAAGCTCCACGCGCGTCTTCGTAAACGGCTTCAGCACGCCCTGCTCCCTGGGCTTCTGCGCCTGTGGCAGCCGATGCGTCACATCTACAATAAACAGCACTGCATCTCGCGACTCGAGCGCATCATGCACCTCCTGCATCATCCGCCGATCCAGCTGCGTCTCCGGCTTGTGCACCCCGGGCGTATCGACCAGCACCACCTGCGCCGCCGGATGTCCAGGCTCACCCTTGGCCTTCTTCTTTAGCGAAACTTCCAGCACTCCGTGAATTCGCGTCCGCGTCGTCTGCGGCTTATGTGTAACGATGGCGAGCTTCTGACCAAGCAGCGCGTTAAGCAGCGTCGACTTGCCCGCGTTGGGTCGGCCGATGATCGAGACAAGTCCGGAGCGAAAGGGCATTCCTCCTATTATGCGCGCTGCCCTGAGATATGCGCTCCTACTGCTCAGGCACGCTCTACGCCGCTGAGGGTGGCGCCGACAGGCTCACCCGAATCCGGTCAATCCGCCGATCAGTCGAAGCCAGCACCTCCATCCGTAGACCCTCCTCTTCCACTACCTCGCCCGGCAGGGGAATGTGACCTGCGATCTCTGACACCAGCCCACCGAGCGTCGTAGACTCGTAGTGTTCCGGCAGCCGCAGCGCCGTCGGATCATCCCGCGTGTCGCGCTCTGTCTCGTTCTCATCCTCGTCCGCATGCGGCTCCCCATCCTCCGGCACACGCCGCTCGAACTGGTCCGCAAACAAATCCCTAAGCCGCGAAATCTCAAACCCCCCGGACACCGCATACGCCCCGTCCGGCTCCCGTACCGGGATGTCGTCCTCCTCGCCGTCGTCATGCTCATCGGCGATGTTCCCGACGATCGCCTCAATCAGGTCTTCGATCGTCACCAGCCCCGCTACCCCGCCATACTCATCGATCACGATCCGCATATGCTGCTTCTCGCGCTGCATCTCACGTAGCAACTCCGCTACCTTCTTCGGCTCTGGCACAAATGCTGCCTGTCGCTGTACTTCCGCCACCGTCACCGTCAGCGCGTCCGTGTCCAGAATCTGCAGCAGGTCATGCGCAAACGCGATCCCGGTAATGTGGTCCAGCGACTCCGAATACACTGGCACCCGCGAAAAAGGATGCTCATTCAACTCAGCCGTAAACCCCTGCAGCGTCATCGTGCCCGGCACTGCGAAGATCTCTGGTCGCGGCGTCATCACCTCGCGCACCACCTTGTCGCCAAACTCCACCACCGACCGCACCAACTCGCGATCCGACTCCTCTAGAATCCCCTCCTCCTCGCCCGCCTCAAGCAGCGCATCCATCGCCTCCGAAGGATGCTCCTCCTCCGCCGCATCCTCCGGCTCAGCCAGCGCCGCGATCGACAGCAGCAAACCCAGCAGCAGCGTCACCGGCAGGATCAGGTAAAACAAAGCCTCCAACAGATAGATAATCTTTGCGATCCACAGCCCGCGTGTCCGCGTAAACAGGATCTGTGGCACCAGCCGATCGAAGACCAGGATCAGCAGCACCAGTTCGAAGACCGTTTGCAGAATTTCGGCTGCGCTAGGCGCCAACGCTAGTCCCGGCCCCGCCATTCGGTAGCTGTAGAGCCGTAGCCCCGTCAGCAGCGCAATTGCTGCCAGCGTCAGCTGCCGCAGCATTGAGGCAGACAGCGCTACCGACTCTCGCCCCAGCCGCAGCCGCGGCTCCACCACCTGCTCCCATGCGTCAATGTTGTCCTGGTACTCCCGCGCCAGGAACTTTCCCATCTCCGAGTACACCCGGTCCACGTAGGCCGCCAGTGTCAGCGTCGCCAGCAAGGCCGCCAACGCTAGTCCAAAGAGAGGGATCATGCCCGCCCCCTCCCTCGCCCGCGGGCAGATACCCGCTCAATCAGGCTGCCCGGCAGTCCCAGCTCCCCGCGCAACTCCACCTCGCGCGCCGCCATCTCGCCCTCATCCACCTCGTGATCCAGCCCATGAAGATGCAGCAGCCCATGCAGGAGAAGAATCCGCACCTCGTCCGGCACACTATGCCCATACGCCGCTGCCTGCCGAACCGCCGTCTCAACCGAGATCGCCAGGTCCCCAGCCGTCTGCTCGCCGCTCGCCTCGTCGTCGTCCGCAAACTCATTCCGAGCCGCGGGAAAGCTCAGCACATCGGTCGCCTTGTTCTTACCCCGATACGTCCGGTTCAGCCGCTTCAGCGTCGCATCATCGGCGAGCAGAACGTCGACCGCACCCATCAGCCCCACTGCTGCACGAGCGCGATTTAGAAAGCGTGTCAGCCCCGGCTTCGAGAGACCATGGGTCCCGGTAACTTCCATCGTAATCATGGCGTTCGCGCGCACACACGCACAGAATCAACCAACATCGCCTGCCAAAGCAATATGTGTGACCCAGGATCGCCCGTCCACTTGCGGGCCGCCCCGCAGCACATAGCCGCCGCCAGCAAACCCAGCCCGACACACCACCGCAACCCGGCAGCCCGAACAAGCAGCGTTGCAGCGTTCGAGATGGCAGATGTACTTGGAGGTTCGATGGTAATCATCGTAAGGAGAGCGTACTGCGAAACCAATAGGAGGCCACCGTGGCCCCCTGTTGATCATGGTACCGCATCTTTTTGCTGGATCATTGTGTTTTCGGCAGCGGATTGACCGTAGGTCCACGACCCGGAAGCTCCGTTTCGACCAGCGGTAGCTGGTGTTGATGCTGTGCCCGGCCGTAGCTGTCATACGCTCGGACGATCCGCTGCACCAGGTGATGCCGCACCACGTCCACATCATCGAAGTGACAGAACCTGATCCCCTCCACGCCATCCAGCACGTTCAGCGCCTCGAACAGTCCGGATTTCTTAGGGTTCGGCAGATCGATCTGCGTCAGGTCGCCCGTAATCACGGCCCGCGAGTTATTCCCCAGCCGCGTCACGAACATCTTCATCTGCTCGTTGGTCGTATTCTGCGCCTCGTCCATGATGATGAAGGCATCAGACAATGTCCGTCCGCGCATGAACGCCAGCGGCGCGACTTCAATTACGTTCCGTTCCAGCAGCTTGTCGACCTTCTCCTGGTCCATGAGGTCATACAGCGCGTCGTAAAGCGGCCGTAGGTAAGGATCGACCTTCTCCTGCAGCGATCCCGGTAAAAATCCCAACCGCTCGCCAGCCTCAACCGCAGGCCGTACCAGGATGATCCGGCTCACCTTCTTCGCCATCAGTGCCGACACGGCCATCGCCACCGCAAGGTACGTCTTACCCGTGCCCGCTGGCCCCAGCCCGAACACCATATCGTTCTGCTCGATCGCCTCAACATACTTTCGCTGGTTCGGCGACCGTGGCTGCACCACCCGCTTCACGCCCACTGACCGCTGCTTGCCGGAGTCGACCAGCGACCGCAGGCTCACCGCCGGATCAGCAACCACAAGCTTCAACATCGCGTTCAGTTCGCCATTATGCAGGTGAACCCCGCCTTTGCGAAGCGCCTCGAAATCGCCGAAGATGCGTTCCACGCGGCCGACAGAGTCAGGTTGACCAGTGACCTGGATGGAGTCGGAACGGAGATCGATGGTGACATGAAGGCAGTCTTCCATCAAGCGGAGATTTTCGTCGCGGGTCCCGTACAGGGGCTCAATGCCGGTGGTAATTTCGAGCGCTTTTTTGATCAAGTAAGGATCTGACCTCCGTCAGGAAGAGCTGGTGGTGCGATAAAGTTAGCTTAATTGAGGTTGTCGAATCGATTAACGCTGTGGGGAGACTGGAGCGCAGCGCGGGGATGCGCTGGGTGACTGCGACCGGGTTGGCGAGTACAGCCAAAGTGTCGAAGATGAGCGAAGAGTAGAACGTCATAGCGGCAGCGTCAAGCCAATTCTCGTTGAACCGGCCGCACTACCGTACCCATACAGGAGTTGACCCCCGCCCCGGCCTTCCGTACACTTAGGTATTGCAGGCTGTGGTCTCGACTCACGGCTGGCTGTGGTTCCACCAGCTTGCTCGTGGTTCTACCAGTTCCTGGCCTGCATCCATTCCCCGACACAAGCGGGTTTAGAGAAGAGAGTTCATTTAATGGCAAATCATGTTTCCTCGTTGAAGCGCGCTCGTCAGACCGTAGGCAAGACCGCCGTCAACCGCGCCAACAAGAGCAAGCTCCGCGGCATCCTGCGCACCCTCCGCGAGGCCATCGCCAAAGGCGACAGCAAGATCGTGACCGAACAGTATCGTGCCACCGTCTCCATCCTCGACAAGAGCGTCCAGAAAGGTGTCCTGCATAAGAACACCGCCAGCCGCTATAAATCCCGCCTGAACGCCCGCGTCAAAGCAGTTGTCGTCAAGGCCGCCTAGTCCCGTCAGGAAATTTCCCGCACACCGCAAGGCCGAGCCGGAACCATCCGGACTCGGCTTTTTGCTATTGCGGTTTCTTCGGCTGGTCCGTAGGCAACGTATAAAGCGTTGGCGGCTTCCGCGGCACCTCAGCCGAAGGTTGCTCATCCCCTGACGCCTGCGCGCCATCGCCTGAGGCCTGCGCACTCCCTGGAGCCTGCGACGCGCCCTCTGCAGGTGTATTACCCCCTGCTGCCGCATTGCCCGCAGGCCGCGATGCCCCCAGCGCCGGCGGTGGCACGAACCCAGGCGCAGGCGCCACCGAAACAGCCGCCGTCTTCCTATCTCCCGGCCGAGCATGCGCCACTAGGCTGACGCTGGCACTCACATCCTCCGGTCGCAGCGACTTCGCCGTCCGCACCTCGGCCTCATCCCCGCCCGTCAGCGCCGGCAGTCGATGCAGCTCTACCGCTCCGTCGCGAATGACCGCCAGCCGCAGCCCATCCGGCGACAGGTCGTAGTTCTGCCCGAAGCGCTGCACCGGTGACGCCTCCACCCGCAGCAGCTGGCGCCCGTTGTACGTCTGGTACACCCGGATCTCCTGGGTCGTAAATGCAGCTGGCGCAAAATCCACCGTAATCCCCGCACCTTGAGAGACTATGTTGCGGCTCAGCGCAAACCGCCCCGCCCCAGGCGCAAAGGCGAAGTTGGGACCGGCATGTGTGTCCGTAAAGTTCTGCTGCCACATCTGCTCCCCGCGCATGTTGAACCCGCCAATCATCAGCCGGTCATCCCCGCCCCTGCAGCCGAATGCCACAAACTCACTCGCACTCACGAAAAACGGGTGCGGCCGGCAGCTCGTGTCAAACGGCGACAGCTCCACATACTTTCCCGCATAGAAATCAAAGTCGAACAGCCACCGCGTAGGACTCTCGCGCAGCACCTCGACATACCCAGCCGAGGTCAGCGACAGGTTCACCAGACCCGCCGCCATCGCCAAGCCCGCCGCTTGGACGACCACACGCTCCATCGGCCGCGCCGGCTGCACAATACGGTAGAAGTTCAGCTGCGCCCGGTGCACCTCAGGCGTGCTCATCGGTGTCTGCCCATTGTCCGCAGCAGGCGCCGGCCGCTCCACCGTCTCAACCGTCAGCAGGTCCCGGTCCGGTGACAGCATGATCGCCGCAAGCTTCCGCTCCTTCGACACCAAAAAGGGCTGCTCCACAAACGGATCGCTATTCGCAAGGTTCTCAAGTGGCATAAACGTCGTCAGCGTGTCCCGCTTGCGCAGCAGAAAACGCCCATGCCCAAGGTCCCAAAGGTACTGCGACGTGTCATGCATCCGCCAACTGGTGTGCGCCAGCAGCTTGCCCGACGCCAGATTCACCAGCACTGCCTCGATCGTCCGGTCCTGGTCGTCGGCAGGATCGTCCGGCTCCCGCTTCATCAGCCGGCGCACCGCAAACGTGACCAGCAGGTGCTGATCGTCGACAAAATGAACCGTTGTCTGGCTGCCGGCGGAGGCCAGCTGGCCCGCACCCGTCGGCTGAAAACCCATCGGCTGGAGCGGCAGTCGGAGTGCCGGCTCCGGCCCCTTCGCGTACGCCACGCAACTCGCCATCACGAGCAGCGCGGCAAGACTGCGGAGACGGAGGAGCGCCGAAAGGGTGCTGGGAACAGACATGGCCAGATGCGCGTATCGTACGAAGTTATCGGATTGCGACTTGCTTGCCTTCACTCTTTCACAGACGGAGGCGAGCCTTCAAGCGTCTGCACACTTTCGACGATACCCGGAACTGAAGGGAAGCTGGAGGAATATCTCAATGATGCGTCAGGATAGAAGGCTGATCGAGTTGCGTGGGCGCCGCCTGCGTGCACTGGTTGTCACGGCAGCAATGGCCTCAGGATCAGCTGCAACGATATTCGCCCAGCAGGCACCCACTCCACCCCCCGGAACAACGAAGATCTACGTCCCGGTCCCTGCCTTCGATCCCTCGAGCCTTGACCCCGCGACCGACCCCTGCAGCGACTTCTACAAGTTCGCCTGCGGCAAGTTCGCGGCCAACCATCCCATCCCCGCCGACCAATCCGGCGTCGACCAGTTCTATGAGCTCTTCAACGTGAACACTCAGTCCCTCAGCGGCATCCTGACCAAGGCAGCCGCCGGCGGTGCTGATCGCTCCCCCGACACCCAGAAGATCGGTGACTACTACAAAGCCTGTATGGATACAGCGCTCGTCGAGCAGAAGAATCTGGCCCCGATCCAACCCCTGCTCAATGAGATCGACGGCGTCAGCGACAGCCTACGCGGCAAGCTCGCCCTCCCCGCCCTCATCGGCAAGCTACAGCGTATGGGTGTCGACGTCTTCTTCGGCTATGGCGAGCAGCAGGACTTCAAGGACGCCACCAAGCAGATCGCCCTCGCGATCCAGGCCGGCATCGGCATGCCCGAGAAGGACTACTATCTCCGCACCGGCGAGAAGGACGTGAAGCTCCGCGAGCAGTACACAGCCCACATCGCCAGGATGCTCACCTTCGCCGGCACTCCGCCCGACCAGGCAAAGAAGGACGCCGTCGGCATCATGGCCTTCGAGACCGCGCTCGCTAAAGCCTCGCTCAGCGTCACCGACATGCGCGACCCCGAGAAGACCTACCACCTCCAGCCCGTTGCCACCTTCGAGTCCAGCATCTCCGGCGTCAATTTCGGGCAGTTCGAAGACGCCGTCCACTCCCCCCGCGTCTCCGAGATCAACAACGCCACGCCTGACTTCTTTCCCGTCCTCGTCCACGAGGTCCGCACCACCGACATGCCGGTTCTCAAGGCCTATATGCGCTACCACCTGCTCACCGCCTTCGCCTCCCACCTGCCCAAGCGCTTCGATGAGGAGAACTTTGACTTCTTCGGCCGCATCCTCAACGGCCAGCCGGAGCAGCAGCCCCGCTG
This sequence comes from uncultured Acidobacteriaceae bacterium, assembly GCA_964245235.1. Lineage (GTDB taxonomy): Bacteria > Acidobacteriota > Terriglobia > Terriglobales > Acidobacteriaceae > Edaphobacter. The sequence continues at coordinate 548 of CAXTLS010000076.1, read as the reverse complement.
GAAGCGCTGTTCGAACGCCGTCGACGGCGCGCTCGGCGAAGCCCTGGGCAAGGTCTACGTCGAGCAATACTTCGCTGGCGACAGCAAGGCCAAGACCCTCGAGATGGTGCACGATATCGAGAACGCGATGGACCACGACATCGACCAGCTTGACTGGATGTCGGTATCCACCCGCGTCCGCGCCAAGGAAAAGCTGCATCTCGTAGCCAACAAGATCGGCTACCCTGATAAGTTCCGCGACTATGCCGCACTCGAGATCAAACCCGACGACTCACTCGGAAACTCCGAGCGCGCCGACCAGTTCGAGAACGACCGCCAGCTCGCCAAGATCGGTAAACCCGTCGACCACGCTGAATGGGGCATGACGCCGCCCACCGTCAACGCCTACTACAACCCCAGCATGAACGACATCAACTTTCCCGCCGGCATCCTCCAGCCCGCCTTCTACGATCCGCGCGCCGACGACGCCGTCAACTACGGCCACATCGGTGCCGTCATCGGCCACGAGCTCACCCACGGCTTCGATGATGAAGGCAAGAAGTTCGACG
>CAXTLS010000075.1:0-14334 GCA_964245235.1 uncultured Acidobacteriaceae bacterium | reverse complement strand
CGGCGCATCGAAGACGTGCTCTATGACCCGAAGAATCTCGGCGTCCCGAAGCACATCGTCATCGAGGAGCTGTTCAGCTCGATGAAGAACAAGCAGCTGCTGGACGCGGCCCTCGCCTCGATCAAGACCGTCCGCAAGAACCTCGGCGGGGTGACCCTCATCGGCCAGTCGGCCATGGACCTCGGCGATCATGCCGATTCGATCGTGAACTCCTGCAGCTCGTTTCTGTTCCTGCCTGACGCGACGTTCAACCGTGAGCATTACCGGAAGCTGTTCAGCCTGACCGACCAGCAGATCGAGCTGTTGGAGAGCCTGCAGGCCCGCGAAGCTCTCTACATCCGCCGCGATGGCGTGACCAAGGTCGTGCGCCTCAATCTCGACCCGCGCAGCTACGCCGCTTTCTCCACCAAGCCCAAGGACAGGGTCCGTCGCTCGAAGCTCATCGAGCGCTACGGACTGGAAGACGGTCTCCGGCGCTTCGCCCAGGGCGAAGCCGCCTAAACATAACTCTCTCACGCAAAGGATCCTCCAGCCTTGAAAGCACACCTCTGCTCGTTACTCTGCGGCGCTGCATTGATCGCGCCCGCCGCTCATGCCGCCCCGCCGGTCACGAAACACCTTCAGCCAAGTGCGCCGCGGACGGTTGTCGTCAACGAGGCGGAGCAGCCGCCCATCATCCGCACGGGCGAGCTCCAGGCCACCCTCATCGTGCTGCCTGCCGAGGAGAAAGTCGCCACCGTCTTCGGCGGGGATACCGTGAACTGGGTCTTCGACGGTGGCCACGTGGCCAGCAGGTTCATCTCCGTGAAGCCCAAAGCGGCCGGCAGCTCTACCGACCTGCATATAGTTTCCGATCACGGTAACGAATACACCTTGCAGCTGCGCGAGGTCTCCTCCGATACCGATCGGCACTTCGATTCGAAGGTGCTGATCACGCCCGGGGATCCGGGCGGCAAGGAAAAGCTAGCCGGGATGCCTGTCTTCGTGCCGGCCGCCGATCTGGAACAAGCCAAGCAGGAAGCCGCCGCAGCCAAAGCTGGGGAACAGGCCGCCGTGAAGGCCGAGGAGTCCAAAGCCGAGCAGTACCGGAGCCAGTACCCAGGAATGTTGAAATTTGACTTCACCTGGAACCAGAAGAAGGGTAGGGAACTGGGTCTGGAAGAGATTTGGCACGATGACAAGTTCACCTACCTGCGCGGTCACTTCCAGGAGACGCCCGCGCTCTACGAGATCAAGGAAGGCAAGCCCTCGCTGATCAACTTCGACTTCGCCAACGGGCTTTACACGGTGCCGAAGGAGGTCTCTCACGGCTACCTGACGATCGGCAAAAAGAAGGTCGAGTTCGACCGGACCGCGGAGGTCAAGTAACGCATGTCCCCAGCGATTGAGAACAACACCGCCACCGCCCCCGCCCAGCCTGTTTCCAATCTTCCCCTGAAGAAGGGTTTTCCCATCGTGCTTGTCCTGGTGGGCATCGTGGTCCTGATCGGAATCGCGAACCTCACGCATCTGCTGAGCGGAAAGGGGAAAACGCCCTCCAAAAGTGCGCTGTACACGCAGCCTTCGACTGTCTCGGCGCAGCAGGTCCGGAGCTACCAGGCGATGCAGGCTACCGAAGCGCAGCGGGACGCCGCAGACCGTCAGCAGCAGGCGCAGCTCGCCCAGCTGCAGCAGGGGGCCGCATCCACGCAAGGCGACATCCCCGGACCCGAGGCCGATAGCGCCGCTCCCATGACTGCGGCGCAGCGCCAGGCGATCTACGGCAGCAGTCCCAACGCCCCGCAGCGGACCTCCGGCACATCACAGGCTCACGCCGAGGCCACCCAGCGCGCACTCGCCCGCGAGAAGCAACGCCAGGACGCCCTCAGCTCCGATACCGTGGCGATCGACTTCAGCCAGGGCGCCGGGGATTCCAAGCCAGTCGCAGCGGTCCTTGGTGAGGATAATCAAGCCAGCAATCAGGCACACGGAGAGGACCTCGGGGCCGGACCTTCCGCGGCCTCTCTCCGGGCTGCCCCGAGCGCAATAGCCGAACAGCGCCTCCTCGAACCGGCAGCCAAAACAGACCCGATGGGTCCCTTTCCCTTCGACAGCTATCAGGGGCAGCTCTATCGCGTCTTCGAAGGCACCGTGCTCGAGGGCGTGGTCACCAACCACATCGACGGCGGGTTTAACGGACCCATCCTCGTGATGCTCACGACCGACTACTACTCCCACGACCACCAGCAACTGCTTATGCCGCAGGGAACGCGCCTGATCGGGACAGTCCAGAGCGTCGGCAGCCAGGGCCAGCGCAAGCTCATGGTCAGCTTTCACCGCGCTGTCTGCCCGGACGGCTTCTCGCTGGACTTCGACAAGTACATCGGCCTGGACCCGATCGGCACGACCGGCCTGGCGACGCACCTGAACAACCACCTCCTTTCGAGCTTCGCCGCCGCTGCCGTCATCGGCGGCTTAGGGGGACTGGCGCAGATCGGCAACAGCGCCAGCATCCTCACTCCCTCTGCCGAGATCCGCGACGGCGTCTCAGCGCAAACCAGCCAGGAGTCCGAGCAGATCCTCATTCACTTCCTCAACCGCCTGCCGGTGATCACCCTCAAGGAAGGTTCGCGCGCTCGGGTGTATATCGGAGCCGACATCCTGATCCCGTCCTACGCGGCGCATCGCGTGGACCCAACCCTGTAAGGAGCACAGAGCATGAAACTCTACATCCCGGCGAAGACCCTTGGGCTCGTCGCATCTGCTACCGCGCTCGTCTGGGCCCTGCCCAGCCAGGCACAGTTCGGTGGGGTCGTTCTCGATCCCACCCAATCCGCCCACGCCACCACCCAGATCATCAATGAAGGCAAGTCGCTCTCCAACCAGGCCACGCGCATCGCGCAGGGTTCGGAAGAGAACATGACCCTCGGCAAGCAGCTGCTGACGGATCTGCAGCTCGCCTCGACGGCGCTGAAGACCTACACCACGGCCATGGGCACCTACACCGCCATGGTCAACAACCTCAAGTACTTCAGCACCAAGTCTCTGTGGCGCACCGCCGAGAACGCGCTGATGAACATGCCGGTGAACAACACCGTGGGGGAGACCAGCGGCCTCGAGGCGACCCTGAACGGTCAGTCCACCGGCACCGCTGCCACCGTTTGGCGAATCATGAACACCGCCGTGGCGGGAACGTCGTCCAGCTTCTGGTCCGGTGAACTCGTCGGATCGAGCCGCCGCCTTAGCCAGCTTGCCTCGATCGAGGCGAACGATGCGGCCTCGACGCAGTGCCTCGGCGCGGTGGGCCAGTACAACGCCGGCCGGCAGGCGAACCGTGCTGCCGAGTCGGCGCTGCAGTCCGCTCAGTTCGATACCTCGCTCGATACCAACAGCGAGCTCGAGCAGGTCGACCTCCTCAATGCCGGAGCCTCGCAGGAATACAACGAGCACCAGGCCCAGGGCTCGCTGCAGACGTGCATGGCCGCACAGGCAACTGTCGCCAGCATGAACGCCCGCAACGCCGCCGCAGACGACATCAACACCTGGGCTTTTGTCCAGCAGCAGCGCGCCTTCGGCGACGCCATGCCGGCCGGGAGTTCGAACGTCTGGACAACCTACCTCCCCTAACAAACCGACCGGCTGCCGGGACGGATAGAGCACGATTGTTCCTCTATCCGCCGCAGACGCTCTCGACGGAGATCCACCATGCTGAAGGTCATCCGCCCCAAAGTCTTGCTTGCCGTCCTTGCCGCCGTCCTGGCAATCGGCGGCTTCCTCTATCACGAGCACCAGGTGAACGTGCGAGCGGCGGATGCTGCTGCCAAGGCAGCCACGCTCCTGCAGCAACAACGGGACGATGCGGAAGCCGCCAAGAAGCACGACGCAAAGACCTGGGATTTCGTCCGCCAGCAACGCGGAAAGAACAACAGCAATGCCGGCAACGGCTCCAAGACCTGGACGACCTACGTTCCATAACCACTCAGTCCCCAGCGCTCCGCAGGAAGGGAGATCACTTCATGGCTATGCTGCTTCTCGATTCAGGCACGGACTGGCTCACCGTGTTCACCAATAACCTGACCACCCTGACCACGAAGCACGGCGATGCGCTCACGTCCTTCGGACTGACCGAGCTCAGCTTCATCGCGCTCATGGTGCTGGTGAGCATGGTCGTCCGCTGGAGCACGTCCACGATGAGCTTCGCCTTCCATCGCGAACCGCTCAGGGTGGGGGATTTCGTGCAGTTCATGCTTCGCCTGATCTGCTGCCTCTTGGCGGAGAACTACTGGACGAACCCGCTCCCCGGTGGCAGCTTCGGCTTCAATCACCTGTTCAGCTACCTCGCCCAGGCGATCTCGCAGTCGTTCGACGGGAACGCTCTGTCGAACCTGCAACACCTTTTCAGCACCATGGGCGACAACACCGTGGCCCCCTCGCTCGCCGCTCCCACCGAGCTGGCCGCCTACGTCCTGATCCAGCTTCTGCTCGGATCGGCTTCAGCCATCCTGTTCCTCATCAACATCTCGGGCTTCATCCTCTACGGCGTCGCCGCGCTGTTCGGCCCGGTGTTCATCCCCCTGTACATGACCCAGACCTTCCGGGGGAAGTTCCTGCATTTCGTGGACGTGCTCCTGAGCCTCGCCATGATCCGCGCCGTCGCCTCCGCCTTCATCTTCGTCTGGGGCGGCTTTCTGCAGACCTTCGTCGTTCAGACCTTCGCCAACGACTACTCGATGAAGATGTGGCTCGCCAACCTCATCCCCTGCATTGCGCTCTTCCTGGCCTTTGAGATCAACATGCTCTTCATCCCGAGCCTCACCCAGATGATCTTCGGCGGCGGCGCTGGGGCCGCCGAGCGCCTCGATGCCGTGATCTCCAAGGTCGCGACCGTCGCCGCCATCATGTGAACCGGCGCCTGCCTGGCGTGACCTTCTTGAACACCCCTGAAAGGACTTCTCCCTGCACATGTCTCCCTCGCTCGCAAGCACCTCGCCCGCTCTCTCCGGTTGTGAAGCCGTGCTCGTCGACCAGATCGGCAACGAGGTCTACGCCGCACACTACACCGAACGCAGGATGAGCCGTTTCACCATCGGGACGCTAGCTCTGTTGCTGCTGTTCTCCTTCATCCTGATCCACTCGCTCGCTACACGGCCCGTTCCCAACCGCTACATCCGCATCGACGAGATGGGCCGTGCCCAGGCGATCCAGTACACCGACCTCAACTACAGCCCGCGCGAGGGCGAGGTGCGCACCTATCTCACCGACTGGGCCAACTACCGCTTCACCATCGGCCGGGACACGATCGCCACCAAGTACCCTCTCAACTATTACTTTCTGTCGTCTCCGCTCGCTTCCCAACTCATGGCAGACGACAACGCCAAGCACTTTGCCTCGCAGGTGCTCTCCGGCCGGATCGACGGGAGCGATGTCGAGGTAAAGAACGTCACGATCACGAGCATGTCGCAAGAGCTCGTCGACGGCGCTGCAATGGCGAAGGGCACGGCGCTCGTCAACATCGATACGCTGTACTCGCCCCGCAACTCCCGGGAGCCCCGCACCGAGCACTGGACGATCTCCGTAACCTATTACCTGAACCCACGCGAGGTGAGCGAGCAGGCGCGCCTGTTCCCGCAGTTCGAAACGATCAACCCCCTCGGCTTGACCATCACGGAGTTTCACTCGAACCTTCTCTCGGTGGATCCGATCACCCTCGGCGTATCAGCATCTGCGCCCGCGCCAGCTGGGGCGGGAGCGCGCCGGTGAGCTACGACCTGATCCTGCCGTACTTCGAGGAGGAAATCCGCCCGCTCCTGCTCGATCCCTCCATCTCCGACCTGATGATCAACGGAACGCGGGGCGTCTTTGCGGACAGGAACGGCGTCGTGGAGCGTGTGAAGCTGCAGCGGCCCTACACCAACGAGCGCCTGCTCGCGGCAATCGTACGCGTCGCCCGGGTGCTGGGACAGGACCTCACAACGCAGAACCCGATCCTGAACACGCGCCTTCCCGACGGCTCGCGCGTTGCGGTGGTGGGTGCGCCGTCTTCTTTGAACGGACCGACTCTGACCATCCGAAAATTCAACCGCTGGTTCACAAGTGACGAGCTGATCGAATCCGGCAGCTTGCCTCGCGAAGTCCGCGATCAGGTGGTGGCGATGATCGGCGACCGCAAGAACGGCATCATCGCGGGCGGCACCGGCAGTGGCAAGTCCACGCTGCTGAAAGCACTGCTCGACCACATTCCGATGACCGAGCGGCTGTGTGTGATCGAGCAGCCGGCCGAGCTCCAGATCGCTCACCCCAATGCCGTCCAATGGGAGGCTGTCGAGGAGATTCCAGGGCAGCCCGCCGTCACGCCGAGTGAACTGCTGGCCGCTGCTCTCCGTCACCGGCCCGACCGGATCATCATCGGCGAGATACGCAACAAATGCGCCTACGATCTGCTGCAGGCCATGAACACCGGGCATGGCGGCACGATGTCCACCATTCACGCCGCCAGCGCCCTGGACGCCCTCGGAAGGCTTGCCAACCTCGCCCTCAGCGCACGTTCCAACCTCAACCACACCTTTGTTCGCTCCGAGGCCGCAGCCGCTATCGACTTCGTTCTCTACTGCGAGCGGAACGCCAAAGGACGCCGGCAAGTGCGCGAGATGCTCACCGTCTCGGGCTACGACCATGACACGCACAGCTTCGTCACTGAGTACGTCTACCGCGCTCCAAACCAGCACGCTGCTTAACCACCCTAATCACAGAGGACTGACCCATGCCATTGCTGAAAATCGCCGAATCGAAGAAAGTCACCGCCATCGTTACGCTCGAAGACGCTACTGCCAGGCAGATCGACCAGTACGCCGCCATGACCAAGGGAAGCCCCGATGAGGTGATCCAGCAGGCGCTCGACTATGTTTTTTCCCGCGATAAAGACTTCGAGAAGTTCCGCACCGAAATCCCCCACGCCAAGCCCAAGATCGCACTGCGCCTGAAGCGCCCGGCGAGTTCTCCCGCGACTACCTCCAGCACCAACGGCAGCACGCCCAACGGTGCATCGGCTGCACGGTGAAGCGCATGCCACACGCGGAAACCTCTGCAGGGGTGGAAGCGGTGCTTCGCACCGGAATACGGTTGACACTCCACCCCTTGTAGGGAGTCGCAGAAGCTCAGAAACGCAAGCAACTGCTTCCGTAAGCAAACAGGCTGTTTGCGCAACGTTCGCTTGAACAGTCAATCAGTGTTGCAAGCAACTGATTTCACAATTTTGGAGCCACATGGACGCCCATAATCAATCTCACGACCTCGGAATCGCCGACCGGCTCAGCCGGTCGGGTTCCCGTGGCGCGCGCAACCAGAATGCCAACGCTCGGCTCACTCGCGCGGAGCTTGAGTCTTTGAGAGATGCAGCGAAGGCCGAGGGGAAAGCTCTGGGCGAGTGGACCCGCGAAGTCCTATTGCGCGAGGCGGGCGCACCACGGATGGACCGTGCTCTCTTCACTGAGCTGACCGCGCTCCGGCTTCTGATGACGAATGTTCTCCGGCCTCTCGCTTTGGGTCAGACTCTCATGCCCGACGAATTCCGAGCCATTCAGGCTGGAGTCCGCAATGACAAACACGACGCCGCGCAGCAGCTGCTTGCGCAGTACCAGCCCAACCGCACAGAGGAGCAGTAACGATGGCCACGCAATGGGGACGCAAAGAGCAGATTATCTGGCAGCCACACATGCCGGTCTACAGCTACATCGCGTTGGCATCGGCCCTGTTGTGCGCCGCGTTCTTTGTCGGGGAGAGCTACACCTTCCAGCAGCCGGAGATCCGCAAGGCCTACACGGGCGAATATCTCCGTGCCTCCGTCGGCTCCCAGTTCAACCTGCACGGCAAGTACCAGCTGATTATGCTGGTAGGACCAGGGCGGCCAGAGAGGATGGCACTGCCTTCTGACTTTGTGGAGGGCACGACCCTGCTCCCGAACGGGGCCTGTGTCCCGGTGATGCTTTCGCCGGCAGTTCGCGCCCAGGGCTTCGAGTACTTCCACCGCGCCTCGGCCCGCAGCTTTAGCGACACGTCGATGTATCGCTGGCTTCGCGGCGCCATCTTCGGAGGCAAACCGCTCGTCGGCGCTTATGCGTGGCCCATCGGGGAGGGCGTGCTGGTTCTTTGCCTGGCACTCGGCTATGCCGTGCCTCGGGACATGCGCCGGCTGCGCGAGCTCAAGTATGGCCGCCGCCTCAAAGGACCGCTCATGCTTGACCCGAAGGCCTTCAACCGCGAGGTGAAAGGCGACGGGCTCGGCATCACAACAGCCAGTGCCAAGGTATCGATCCGCATCCCGAAGGCCAACGAAGCCCAGCATATCGCCCTGATCGGCGACACCGGCACCGGCAAGTCAACCTTGATCCGGCAGTTTCTGCAGCAGGTTAGCGAGCGGAATGAATCGGCCATCGTCTACGACCCGGCCTGCGAGTTCGTCCAACGCTTCTACGATTCCAGCCGCGGCGACGTGGTGCTGAACCCGCTGGACCTGCGCTGCCCTTACTGGGGCCCGGCCGAGGAGCTTCGCCGCAAGGCAGAAGCCAAGGCTATCGCCGCCTCCCTGTACCAGCCCACCAACGACAAAAAGGGCGAGTTCTTCACGGAGACGCCCCAGAAGCTCTTCGCGCATTTGTTGACCTTCGGGCCCACGCCGCAGCAGCTGGTCGAGTGGATGTCAAATCCTGATGAGATTGACCGCCGGGTAAAAGGGACGGAGCTTGAGCAAATCATCGCCAAGGGAGCCCAGCAGCAGCGGGCCGGTGTGCTCGCCTCCCTCGGCCTGATCGCCGATAGCCTCCGCATGCTTCCCACCAAGGAGCAGACGGGCGGCCGGACGTGGAGCGCCACCCGCTGGTCCGAGAAACGCGAGGGCTGGATCTTCATTACCTCGCAGGCGACCGAGCGTGAGGCCCTGCGCCCCCTGCACTCGCTCTGGATCGATCTGCTGGTGCTTCGGCTCCTGACCTCGCCGACCGAGGAGCAGCGGCCCGTCTGGTTTGTGCTGGACGAGCTTGCCAGCCTGCAGCGCCTCCCACAGCTGAGCACCGCCCTCACCGAGAACCGGAAGAGTAAGAACCCGCTCATCCTTGGGTTCCAGGGCAAGGCACAGCTGGAGACCATCTACGGCCACCTGGCCGAGGTCATGCTCTCCCAACCGGCCACCAAGATCTTTCTCCGAACGACGGAGCCGAACGCCTCCAAGTGGGTGTCGGACACCATCGGCGAAATTGAAATTGAGCGCATGCGCGAGACGCACATGCACGGCACCCGGGAAGGGAAGAGCTTTACCATCGACCGCCAGACGGAGCCGCTGGTCATGCGCTCGGAGATCTCCGGCCTGGCTGACAGGCACGCCTTCCTGAAGCTCGGGAACAACGTCGCGCGCTTCGACTTCTCTTATACCGACCTCCCCGCCACGGCCGCTGCCTTCGAGCCGCGCACGGTGGAGGACGATGAGCTGACCTACGATCCGCTCACCCAGGAGTCGCGTGAGGCCACGGCGGAGGAGTGCATGCCCGAAGTGGCCGCGCTACTCGCAGATCCAGAAGAGGACGAGCCGACTGCAGCATCAGGCACGGCCTCTCCGACACCTGCAGCGGTGTCGGTCGCCGCGGCCTCGAAACTAGAGTCGCCCGCCGTCCCTGATCCTGCGAAGGAAACGGCGGAGCTGGAGCCCGCCGAGGTTGCGGAGCGGATGTCCGCTGCAGCTTCAGCCGAAGAACAGGTGGATGGCTCCGCCCAAGAAGTCGCTTTAGCTGAGCCAGCCGTGGCGAGCCGTTCCCATTCCTTGCCCCTGTTTGAGGCTCCGCCGGCAGAGCTTATGACTCCGGTGGTGACCGCAGAGCCGGAAACCTCAGTGGTTCCGCAGGAGTCGTGTGATCCTGCACCCGACACAAGCCTTCCTCAGGTGCAATCCGCCATGGTCGAAGCCGCGGCTTGGCACTACCAGCGCCCGGCGGAGCTGTAAGCCATGCTGACGATCTCGAAGCCGTTGAACGCAGGGCAGGCCCAGACCTACCACGCCAAGGAGTTCACCTCTCCGGACCAGAACTACTGGGGGAAGGGGGGCGTGAACCTTGGCGAGTGGCAGGGGAGGGTTGCGGTGTCTTTCGGCCTCTCCGGTCACGTGGAAGCCGAGCATTTCGCCCGGCTTTCGCAGGGGCAGCACCCAGTCACCGCCGAGCAGTTGGTGAAACACAAACCGTCCAAGGAGTACGCGACAGAGGACGGCAAAACCGTGAAGCCGGTCGAACACCGGGCAGGGTGGGATGCTACCTTTTCGGCGCCCAAGTCCGTCTCCCTCGCCGCCCTCGTCGGCGGTGATGACCGCGTGCGGCTCGCTCACCGCGAAGCCGTGACCGCAGCCCTGAACGAGCTGGAGCGCTACACCCAAGCGCGGATCGGCGGGAACAACGCTGCCGAGACTACGGGCAAGTTCGTGGCCGCGAAGTTCGAACACGACACCGCCCGGCCCGTCGACGGTTACGCCGCACCCCAGCTTCACACCCACGCCGTTATCTTCAACATGACCGAGCGGGACAACGGGAAGCCCCGGGCACTCCAGGCCCGGAGCCTCTTCGACACCCAGCAATTCGCCACCGCGGTCTACCAATCCGAGCTCACCTTCCGCCTCCGCAACCTCGGCTATGAGCTCGAGGCCGGGCGCAGCGGCGCTCCGGAGATCAAAGGCTTCACCCGCGAGTATCTGGATGCTTCCAGTCCTCGCTCGCAGCAGATCCGCGAGTCCCTTGAGGCCAACGGCTTCAAGGGACCAGAAGCCGCACAGATCGCCGCCCACGGTACGCGGGACGGCAAGGAGGTCCTCTCCACGGAGCAGATCATGGCGGCCCACTACAAGGTCGCAGCCGACTATGGAAACCAAGCTGCCAAAGTCGTTGCGGACGCTCGGGAGCGGGCGCAAGCACAGCCAGGGCAGCGCATCATCGATGCGCCCAGCCGTGCCCAGCAGGCGGTCACCTACGCCAAAGAGCGCGGCTTCGAGCGGGAGGCCGTCTCCGACGAGCGGCTGCTGATGCGCGACGCTCTTCGCCGGGGCATGGGTGAGGTGACCTACCCTGAAATCCGTCGCGACTTCGATCGACGCGTCACGCTTGGTGAGTTCCGCAGCGTGGACAATTCCAAGCACGCGACCGGGCGCCGCTTCACAACGCCGGAGACGATCACCATGGAGCGCGCCGCCGTCCACAGCCTCCGTCTGGGTCAGGACACCGTCGACCCGATGATGGCTCCCGCTGCCGCCCAGAAGCAGGCCACGTCCTGGCCCCAGCTGAACGAGGGGCAGCGGAAAGCAGTTGAGGAGATTCTGACCTCACGGGACCGCATTCATGGGCTGCAAGGCCTCGCCGGTAGCGGGAAAACGACGGCGCTCTCCACGGTTCGCGAAGCGGCAGAGCGAAGTGGTTATGCAGTGGAGGGTTTCGCCCCGACCTCGAGAGCCGCGAACGAACTCCGCGATGCCGGGATGTCGGCCAGCACGCTCCAACGCTTTTTAAAGCGGGGCGGGGAAGAGCGTTCTGCGGGAGATCCTGCCAGCCGCCATCTCTACATGCTCGATGAGTCCTCGCTCGCCAGCACCCGGCAGATGCGCGACTTCCTCGACAAGATCGGGCCGCAGGGTCGTGTGCTTGTCATCGGCGACATCCGGCAGCACCAGGGCGTCGACGCCGGCAAACCGTTCGAACAGATGCAGGACGCCGGCATGCGCACCTCCCGCCTCGAAACCATCGTGCGCCAGCAAGACCCCGCCTTGCTCGCGGCGGTCGAGAAGCTTTCGCGCAACGAAACGGCCGCGGGCATCGCCATGCTCAAGGACCAGGGGCGTGTGCGGCAGATCGTCGACCGTGAGGAGCGTATCGGCGCCATCGCGAAGGACTATGCCGCCAGGCCCGAGAACACCATTATCGTCTCCCCGGACAACGTCAGCCGCCGCAAACTGAACAAGGCGGTCCGGACGGAGCTGCAGCGCTCCGGTGTCGTCTCTTACGACAACCAGCACCTGCCAACGCTGATTCCTCGTTCGGAACTCACCGGCGCCGACCGGCGATGGGCAGCGAAGTACGAGACCGGCGACGTTCTTCACTACACCGCCGGAAGCAAGGAACTGGGCCTCAAGCGCGGTAGCTATGCCACCGTCACCGCCGTTGATCCCGAAGCGAATCGCATCACCGTTCGCCGCGAGGACGGCAGGGAAGTGATCTACGATCCGAAGCGCCTGCACGGGGTAGGCGCCTACCAGGAGATCGGCCGCGACTTCGCCAAGGGCGACCGGATCCAGTTCACCGCACCAGTGAAGGATTTGGGTGTCGCCAACCGCGATTTCGCCACCATCGTTCGGCTAGACGGTGACGTGGTTGAGGCAAAGCTGGACAGCAAGGATGGCCAGGGCAGGGAAGTTGGCTTCAACGCTCGGCGGATGCGCCACTTCGACCATGGTTACGCCGTAACCTCACACAGCTCCCAGGGTGTCACCGCAGGCCGCGTGCTTGTGAACATGGACACCCGCGCACACCCAGAGCTCATCAACACGCGCTTTGCTTATGTGTCTGTCTCCCGCGCTTCACAGGACGCGCGCCTCTACACCAACGATGCCGAAGCACTTGGGCAGAAGCTCAGCCATGACGCTTCAAAATCCTCTGCCATCGATTTCCGTAACCAGCAGGTAGCCCAACCTTCAACGCAAACCAAACCCAAGGAGAAGACCATGGAACAGGACAAGGAACGCGGATTTCGGCCGGACAATCCCAGCAAGGAAGCCACTCGCGAGCGGGTCTACACACCGGCCGAGCATGAACGCCACTACGCACCGCTCAACCGCGAGCTGCACCCGGAAGACGCGCAGCACTTCGGCTGGCGAGCCGAGAACGGTACCGTGCAGACTTATCAGCACAGCAAAACCCAGCGGCACATCCACATCGACGGTCCCAGCGGGCAGTTCTTCGATCAGGGAAAGAACCCCATCACGCAGGAGGCCGCGCTCGACCGTGCCATCGGCGCGGGCAATCACCACGCAACCCCAGCGGGCCAGGTGCAGGAAGCTGCGCAGCAGCGCCGCGTCGACCAGGGCATCGGCTTCGGGCTTTAGGTCGTTGACTGTGTGCAGCAACCATTCGGGGGTGATGTGTCCTCTTCCTCTAGGTGCAGAGCACCGTAGGCTTTTCGATGGACGTGGCACGGCTCTCAGACGACGGGCACAGACGCAGCAAGGCCGTCTCCGGAGAGACGGCCTGCCCTTAATATTCATTGCCGCTGCTGCTACTTCGCTTGGATCGCGCCTCTGTCGCTTGGAACAAAACCGCTCGGCCATACCGTGCGGTCGTCGAACTGCGCTCCAGTAAATTCTGCTTCGGTCAGATTTTCAGTCAGCATCGTGGCACCTATACTGAACACCCGGCGAACCAAGTTGTGCTAATTATTCGAGCACCGGTATATCCGCAACAGAAAGATCAGCATGGTCGAAGCTTGTGTCGATTAGCCAGCTATCTCGAAAGCTCGATTCATTTAGATGTCCGTGTTGTAAGAACGCGGTGATGAGAGACGCCGTACTGAAACTCACCTTTTGCGCTTCAGACTTATCCAGAAACGCACCTCTGAGGTTCGCCCCTGAAAAGGAAGCACCATTCAAAAGGGTACTAACGAAATTGGCCCGATGCAAATTCATCCCATCGAACTTATATCCCTCTAGGGAAGCTGTTGCGACTTCAAGTTCCCTACCATCGTAGAATCAATTCTCATGTTCTCTGCTGCCTCATCACTACTGGGGATTTCGGAAATCGTTGGGGTTGATTTTGATTGATCCAGTGGCTTTGCAGGCAAGACAGCCGTGCTCGGCGTGGTAGCAGGAGCAGTTTCTTGGATGTAGCCTGCTGCTGCTCTGTGGTTTCCATCAACGATTGCTGCAAAGAACGCGAAAACGAGACACGAAGTCACATAAGCAATGGAAAAGCACAGGCTCTTATAAGGGACTACCGGCCGCCCCTTAGGGACTACTTGGAACATCGAGTTCTTCTACTCGGAACATCGAGATTGAGGCCACGGAACATCGTGAATTCATACTAGAAAGATTGCGGAAAGAGCTAGGAACATCGTGGAAACCGTAATCGTCCTGTGGATAGGCCGGAAAACCCATGGAACTCCTGCGAAAGCCCGACCGAGCCCTAATTAAAGACCCGACGAGGTGAGCTGTTCGATGTGTCGCGTTGACGGTATGCGCTGCCTGAGGCTAGAGTGCAAACGGATGGACAGCAGGATCTCGAGAGTCAATGTTCCGCGTAGAAGCGGCCGATCTCGATACTCCGCGTAGAACGGTTCATTTCG
>CAXTLS010000074.1:0-14494 GCA_964245235.1 uncultured Acidobacteriaceae bacterium | reverse complement strand
CTGCGTCTTGATGTTGAACTTCTGCACGTCCTTCATCTGCGCGGCCATCTCGTTCCGGTGCACCGGCGCGCCCACGTCATAGATTGCCGCGAGATACTGCGGGGCAAAGTCCTTGCGCAGCTTGTTGATCATGTTGACGAACACGTACGTCGCCGCCGTCGGGATGCCGGTCCTGGTCGACATCGGCCGCTGCCGCTGCATCGCGTGGTACGCCCGGAAGATGAACGCCATCGAGTCGAGCAGGTAGATCGGAGGTTTTTCAGTCGTCGCAGAAGGTGCCATGCCTCTGATGTTAGCCCGAATGGCGCCGCCTGTTTGACCGAGCGGCACCGTCGCTAGAGCAGCAGCATACAGTCCCCGTAGCTGAAAAACCGGTACCGCTCCCGGACCGCATGCGCGTACGCCGCCAGCACCGCCTCCCGCCCCGCAAAGGCGCTCACCAGCATCAGCAGCGTCGACTGCGGCAGGTGAAAGTTCGTCAAAAGGCCGCTCACAATACGAAAGCGATGGCCAGGCTTGATGAAGATGTTTGTGTTGCCCCCGGGCATACCGCGGATGAGCCTGTCGTCTTTGGGAGCCATGTAACGAGCGCAAAACAAGAACGGCTCGATCGCAATCTGTTCCAGGGTCCGGGCGACTGTAGTGCCGACGGCAATGATGCGGCCTCCGTTTTCGTGTGTTCGGATGATGGCGTCGGCAGTGGCCTGCGGAACCGAGTAGCGCTCTTCATGCAGGCTGATTTGTGCAAGGAAGTCGGAGCGGACGGGTTGAAAGGTGCCCAGCCCCACATGAAGGGTGACCGTCTCGACCTGTACCCCGCTCTCCTTGAGCCGGGTAATCATCTCCGTCGTGAAGTGCAGGCCGGCGGTGGGTGCGGCTGCCGAACCCCGCGTATTCGCAAAGACCGTCTGGTAGCGGTGGCGATCCTCAGGTGTGTCCTCGCGATGGATATACGGTGGCAGCGGTATGTGGCCGATCCGTTCCAGCACGGCCCAGAAATCCGGCACCGGCGCAAACCGCACTATCCGCTCCCCATACTCCAAGACCATGATTACCTTGGCCTCGAGCAGCGGCGTCGTCTCGCCACGAGCGCAAAAGAGCAGTGTCTCTCCAACCACCACCTTACGCGCCGGCCGCACCAGTACCTTCCACTGATGATCGGCGGTGATCTGGCGAACCAGCAGCACCTCAATCTGCCCGGTTGGATCGGGCGAGTTGGCCTGCGTGTGCAGCCCGCCGCGAGTGGCAAAAAGGCGGCCGGGAATGACCCGGCTGTCATTGAGGACGACGAGATCGCCGGCTCGCAGATAGTCAGGCAGATGGCTGAAGTGGTCGTCGCTGCAGGCGCCGGTAGACCGGTCGAGTGCGAGCATACGGCTTGAGCCACGCACTTCGGGCGGTGTCTGCGCGATCAGTTCCTCAGGAAGGTCAAAGTCGAAGTCGGAGACGCGTAGGCCAGTCGGCTCTGGAGAGTTGTGGCTTGGATCAGACATCAGAGACCCCGCTTTCGATGAAGTTCGATCTGGCCATGGCGACCGCGCGATCGAGCGCCGCCTGCACCCGGGCCTCAGTCACCTCGCCCGCAGGCACATGCGCCGGCCACGTCACCACGACCCGCGAGAACGGCTTCGGGATCAGGAACAGATCCCACGACCGCAGCGCCCACGCCCGCTCCGGCAGCACATAGAAGGCACCCACCGGCGCGCCAACGAGCTTTGCCAACTGTGCCGTTCCCGGCTTGGCAATCATAGCCGGACCGCGCGGCCCATCCGCGGTAAAGGCACAGATATGGCCCTCCCGAAAAGCCCGCTCCATGCCGCGCAGGCCGGTCGACCCGCCCCGCGAGCTCGACCCCCGAACCGCCGTAAAGCCCAGCAGCTCGACCGTCCGTGCGATCAGTTCCCCATCGAAGCTCCGCGAGATCAGGATCGCAATCTCCAGGCCGCGAAAGCGATGCGCCGCCGCCAGCAGCGAGCGATGCCAGAAGGCAAACACAGTCGGCCCTGGAATCAGGTCACCGCGCGCCACGCCTGCTTCGAGCCGCTCCTCGTACCGCAGCGTCGTTCCCAGCAGCCGAATCAGTAGCGCGGCCACACGGGGCAGAATCCCCAGAAGAAGCCGCTGCTTAAAGGTGAAGGGCACGGGATGAGTTTACCCGTGCCCCGCGACTCTGCAGAAACGCTCGACCTACGTCAGGCTCACATCGTGATGCGCCAGCGCGGCGCGGACCTTCTCCACATGCGTGCCGTGGACCCGGATCGCCTCATGCAGCAGCTGCCCAGTCACACCAAATTCTTTGGACCAGTAGGCGATATCCGACGCCAGCTTGGGGTTGATCTCCTTCGGATCATGCGGTCCCTTGGGATCATGCTCCACCTCGTGCTCGATCTTGCTTGTCAGTTCACTCATCTCGTTCTCCTGTACTGTACGTATTCTAAGACGGATGGCAAAGCCGATGCAGAGGATGCTTTCTCCGGCCGCCCGCTTTCTAGCTGTACCGCAACCAGCGCATGATCTCCGGCAGGTTCGGCTTTTTGCCGTACATCAGGATGCCGACCCGGTAGATCCGACTCGCCACCCAGAGAACGGCGTAGATACTGACGAGCATCATCACGATCGACCCGGCGATCTGCAGCCCCGACGGATGGCCCATCGAGATGCGCAGGTACATGATGAGCGGCGTACAGAACGGGATAAAGGAGAGCACCGTCGCCGCCGCACCATCGGGGTTCGGGATCACGACGCTGAGCGAGAACATGCAGACGGCCAGCGGCATCACCAGGAACATGTTGAGCTGCTGCAGCTCCTGCTCGGAGTTGGTCATCGCCCCCAGCGCCGCCGCGATCGAGGAATAGAGCAGGTAGCCGAGCAGAAAGAAGATCACGAAAAAGACGATCTGCATCACGCTGAGCGGCACATGCACGTCCGAGCCGGTGAAGCGGGCGACCAGCGACGTGCTGGTCAAGAGCAACGCCGTCATCAGCCAGATGCCCACCTGCGTCAGCCCTACCGAGCCGACCCCGATCACCTTGCCGGCCATCATCTCCTCCGGCCGGATGGTGGCGAGCAGCACCTCGAAGACCCGCGATGTCTTCTCCTCGATGATCGAGCGGGCCACGTTCATCCCGTAGAGCATGATGACGAAGTACATGAGGAAGAAGAGCGCATAGGCGCTGAAGAACGCCGTCTCGGAGTCGTCATTCCTGCCCGCCTGCGAGCTGTCGAGATCGACCGGCTGCATCAGCGCATCGACGTCCGACGCCACCATGCCCTGGTGGGTCAGGCTCTCCCGCGTCAACACCGCCCGGAGCGCGGTCGCGATGGTCCCCTTGGTGATGATGTCCGCCTTCGCCTTGGGCGTCCAGGCGAACGAGGGCCGGGAGTGCATGGTTGTACCCGGCGTGATCCACAGGTAGCCATCGAGCTGCTTGTTCGCGAGCTCCGTATCGAGCACGCTGCGCGTCTCGGCGATGGGCGGCGAGATGACGTCGACCAGCATCTTGCTGTGCTGGCCATGCTCAAGCTCCGCCTGCAGATCGGTGGCAACCTGCTGGTCGGTCGAGACGACGGCGATGTGCGAATTCGACTGCGCCCGGCCGCCGAGGATGGCGCTGCCGAAGATACCGCCGCCCATCAGAAGCGGGATCAGGATAGTCATGACGAGGAAGCTCTTGGTGCGGATGCGCTCCAGGTACTCGCGCCTCGCGATCAGCCAGACATTATGCATCGACGTTACCTCCTGCGGCAGCGGCGAGGTTCTCGGCGCCTACCTTTTCAATGAAGATCTCTTCGAGTGTCGGCTCCGTCACCTCGAAGCGGGAGATGCGTGTGCCGCGGGCGATGGCCTCGGCCAGCAGCGACTGGGCGTCGGGCTCGCCGTGGCCGTTGGTGCACAGGGTGATCTCGGCGCGGCCGCTGTAGTCCTTGTACTCGGCAATTGAGGGATGCCGGAGGAAGCTGCTGTCGCCGGTGAAGTTGATCTGGACGCGGTTGCGCGGGTAGGTCGACTTAATTTCGCGCATCGATCCGGCGAGGATCAGGTGGCTGCGATGGATGAGCGCGATGGCATCGCACATCTTCTCCACCTGGTCCATGCGATGGGTTGAAAAGAGGATCGTCTTGCCGGAACGGCGCAGGTCGACCAGGGTGTCGATCAGCAGCGTCGCATTGACCGGGTCGAGGCCGCTGAAGGGCTCATCCATGATGATCAGATCGGGGTCGTGCAGCAGGGTCGAGATGAACTGGATCTTCTGCTGCATGCCCTTCGAGAGCTCTTCGGTCTTCTTCGGGATGGCCTCGGTGATCTGGAGCCGCTCGCACCAGGCGTGGGCGCGCTTGCTGGCGACGGTTGCATCAAGCCCGTGGAGCTGGCCGAGGAAGATCAGCTGGTCCATGACCTTCATCTTCTTGTAGAGGCCGCGCTCCTCCGGCAGGTAGCCGACGCGCTTGAGGGCCTCGCGGCTAAAGGGCCGGCCGAAGAGCGAGACGGAGCCGGAGTCCGGCACGGTGATGCCGATCATCATGCGGATGCTCGATGTCTTGCCCGAGCCATTCGGTCCGAGCAGGCCGAACATGGTGCCCGGTTCGATCCGGAAGCTGAGGTCGGCAACGGCCACCTTGGTGTCGTACGCCTTGCGGACATGTTCGAGTTCTACAATGGGCATTGGGTCTCTGACGGTGTGGATGATCAGCCCAAGTTTAGCAGGGGAACAGGGCCGCTTCCCGGCTTGGTAGGATCGGGTTGTGCTGGAGCTATCGACACCGATCAAGTTTGTGAAGCGGGTTGGAGAACGGATCGCCGAGGGGCTGGCGAAGCGCGGTGTTGAGACGGTCGAGGACCTGCTATACCACCTCCCGTTCCGCTACGAAGACCGGCTGAACCCGGTGCCGATGAGCAGCCTGGTGGCGGGCACGATGGCCTCGGTGATCGGCGAGGTGCGGGGCTCGGTGCTGCTGACGACGCGCGGTGGGCCGCTGTTCGAGATGACGGTCGGCCAGGGGCTGACGTCGCTGAAGTGCATGTGGTTCAACGGGACGTACCTCAAGGACAAGTTCAAGCTGGGGCAGATGGTCGCGCTCTATGGGAAGCTCGAGGCTTCGAGGTCTTCGGCTGGGCGGTTCAAGATGGTGCAGCCGCAGTTCGAGATCCTGCCGGCGCCGGGCTCGACGGGACCGGATGCCGAGTTCGCGATGCTGGAGATGGGGCGCATTGTGCCGGTCTACGAGTCGCTGGGCGGGACAACGCCGTGGGGTGCGAAGCTGACCTCGAAGTGGACGCGACGGGTGATGTGGAGCGTCTTCGAAGAGCTGACCGAGGGCAATGTTGCCGCGTCGGAGACACTGCCCGGGGCACTGCGGGCGCGGTTGGGGCTGCCGGGCCGGATGGAGGCGCTACGGGCGATCCACTTTCCCGAAGCTGGGACGCCGGTCGTGGAGCTGATGAGCTCGGCGACCCCGGCGCATCGGCGGCTGATCTTCGAGGAGTTCTTCTACCTCGAGCTGGGGCTAGAGCTGAAGCGGCGTCGGTTGAGGGAGCGCGCGGGCACGACCTTTGTGACCGACTCGGCGGTGCGCGAGGCGATCAAGCAGGTGCTGCCCTTCCACCCGACGGCGGCGCAGAAGCGGGTCTTTGGCGAGATTGCCGGGGACATGCGGCAGCCGCAGCCGATGCGCCGGCTGCTGCAGGGCGATGTCGGCTCGGGCAAGACGATCGTAGCCATGCAGGCGGCGCTGGTGGCGATTGAGAACGGCTACCAGGCGGCGCTGATGGCGCCGACCGAGATCCTGGCGACGCAGCATTACCTCTCGGCGCGCAAGCTGCTGGGCGAGGTTCTGTCGCCGCGGACGGGCCGGCCGTACCGGGTGACACTGCTGACCGGGTCGCTCGATGAGGCGATGAAGCGCGAGGCGCGGGGGCGCATCTATCGCGGGGAGACGGACCTGGCGATCGGGACGCATGCGCTGATCGAGGACAAGGTCGACTTCGAGAACCTGGGGCTGGTGATCGTCGATGAGCAGCACCGCTTCGGGGTGCAGCAGCGGTTCAAGTTAATGAAGAAGCCGGGCGCGGACGGCATCTCCTCCGAGCCCGACGTGCTGGTGATGACGGCGACGCCGATCCCGCGGACGCTGGCGCTGACCCTCTACGGGGATCTGGACGTGAGTGTGATCGACGAGCTGCCGCCAGGGCGGACGCCGATCGTGACCCGGCGGACGAGCGACGAGCGGGCGGCGGAGGTCTGGAACTTTGTGCGCAAGCAGGTCGGGCTGGGACGGCAGGCGTATCTGGTCTACCCGGTGATCGAGGGGGCGAAGGACGATCAGCCGGAGCTGGACTTTGCCCAGGATGTTGCGGAGCCGGAAGCGCCGGTGAAGCCGAAGCGGGTGAGCAAAAGGGCGACGGCGAAGCAGGTGAAGCTGCCGATTGTGCGGCAGGAGCTGCGATCGGCGACGGCGATGTACGACGAGCTGCGGACGGGCGCGCTGGCCGGGCTGCGGTTGGGGCTGCTGCATGGCCGGCTCTCCGCGGACGAGAAAGAGGTGACGATGAACCGGTTCAAGCGCGGCGAGATCGATGTGCTGATCGCGACGACGGTGATCGAGGTAGGCGTCGATGTGGCGAATGTGTCGGTGATGGTGATCGAGCATGCGGAGCGCTTCGGGCTGGCGCAGATGCACCAGCTGCGCGGGAGGGTGGGACGCGGAGCGGCGAAGAGCTTCTGCATCCTGATGACCGGCGGCCGGGTGTCGGAGCCGGCGGAGATCCGGCTGGAGGCGATGGTGCGGACGCAGAACGGCTTCGAGCTGGCGGAGCTGGACCTTGAACAACGCGGGCCGGGCGAGTTCTTCGGGACCAAGCAGGCCGGGCTGCCGGAGTTTCGGGTGGCCAACTTGCTGCGGGACCGGGCGGTGCTGGAGCTTGCCCGGATGGAGGCGGCTCGGTTTGCGCTGGAGCCGGACCCAGCGATCGGTCGCGAGGAGACGGACGCGGTCTGGGCTCGGCTGAAGCAACAGTGGCAGCGGCGGTATGGGCTGGTAGAGGCTTAGGGCGGAGAGGCTAACACCGATCAGGGTGGATGAAAGGATCAGGGCGGATAAACCTGGGTACCCCTGAATAAGTCCCAAAGTCTTCAGAGTAAAGGACCTAAGTCTGGACTCGGGGTGGGCGGGCTTACTTTCGGTGTGGGGTGTACCCCCTGCCGAAAAGTCTCAAAATATTCATAACAAAGGGCTTAGGTCTGGACTTTGGCTGCAAAATAGTCATAACAAAAGACTTAAGTCTAAGGCTTTGCCTGTACGGGCCGGCGCGGCTGCTGCTGAGCTTCTCCGGTCGGGCATGCCGGGGAGAATCTTACGTTTGGAGTTTCGGGGTACTCATTCGTTATGACAGGATGGGGTAACTACTATGGCACATCTATGTTTTCATTCCAAATGGTTTGACGGCGGAGGGGGCTTGACAGCTTTTTGGGTGGGACTCCCTTGCGCCTGGAAGGAGCTCCTCAAGGCGCGAGGGAGTTTGCGGTGCGTTAGTTGACGGTGAGGGTGAGGGTGGCGGGTGGCGGGGCGGCCACGCCGGCGACGATGCTGGTAGCCGTGACTGTGATGGTGTAGGTGCCGGTGGTGGTGCCGACGGGGGTTGGGGTGGGTGTCGGGGTGCTGGAGCCACCGCAGCCGGCGAGGGTTCCCAGGGTTACGCCGAGCGTCAGCAAAAGCAGGAGCACGGACAAGTCAGAACGGCGGCGGAGGGGGCGGACCAGCAGCAGGGGGCAGGCGAAGAGGGCGGTGCCGCCGAGGAGGCTGCGGCCGGGGCTCGTGTGGTTGGGATCGATGTGGCCTGGATTGGCGAGCTGGGAGTAAAAGGTTCGCTTGAGGGCGTGGGGGATGGTAGTGGTGACGCTGAGCGTGGTCGAGGCGGGCGCACCCGCGACGGCGACGGCTCCGCTGGCCAGGCTGCAGGTGGGCGGATAGGTGGGCGTGGTGGCGCCGCTGAAGGCGACGGCGCAGGTGAGATTGACGGTGCCGGTAAAGCTGTTGGTCTCGCCGATATTGACCGTGGCGGTGTTGCCGGTGGTAGCACCGGCGCTTACGGCGAGGGTGGTGGGGCTGATGCCAAGGCTGTAGGTGGGCGGCGCGGGCGGCGTGGCGACGACGACCGTGACGGCGGTCGAGGTTGCGGAGAGGAAGTTGGTGTCGCCCATGTAGGAAGCGGTGATAGGGAAGGAGCCAGCGGTGGGGAAGGTCTGGGTGGCCATGGCGGTGCTGACGCCGGCGAAGGGGTTGGTGGCGAGGGCTACCGTCTGGAAGACGGTGCCGGCCTGCGCGAACTGGATGCTGCCGGTCGGTACGGCGGTGACGCCGGCGGGCGCGGCCAGGCTGGCGGTGAAGCTGGTGCTGCCGCCGGGGGCGAGGGTGGTGCTGCCTGCCATCAGGGTGATGGCGGGAGTGGGCTTGGTGACGGTGATGTTGGTCGTCGGCGAGGCGGCGGCGGCGTAGACGGTATCCCCGCGATAGTAAGCGTAGACCGGGATGGTGCCGGGAGAGGCGAAGACCAGGGCAGAGGTGGTGACTTTGCCGCCAGTGAGCGGAACGGTGGCGACGAGCGAGCCGGACTGGACAAATTCAATAAGGCCGGTTGGCGTGGTGGTGGCCCCGGGGCCGGGGGAGACGGTGGCGGTGAAGGTGTCGGCGCCGTTGACGTAGATGCTGGTGGAGGAGGCGGTCAGGGTGACGGCGACGGGCTGGCCGACGACGGTGAGCGTGACACCGAAGGCGGTGGACGGCGCGTAGGTGCTGTCCCCGCTGTAGACGGCGGTGATGAGGAAGGAGCCGGCGTTGGGGAAGGGCGCGGTGATGGAGGCGGTCGTCCCGCCGGTGAGGGTGACGGGCGCGCCGAGGGCGGTGGTGTTGGCGTAGAACTGGACGCTGCCGCCGGGGGTGCCGGCGGTGGTGGAGGCGAGGGTGGCGGTGAAGGTGACGGAGGCGCCGGGTTTGATGCTGGTGGCGTTCTCAACCAGGGCGAGCGTGGTGGGGGCGCCGGCGCTGCTGATGGTGGCGGCGGCGATGAAGTTGGCGACATCAAGCGAGCCGAGGCCGGTGGCCTGGTCGTAGCCGGTGGTGAGGGCGTAGCCGGCCAAGCCGCCGGTGGGGCCGGAAAGGCTGGGGGTGCTGTCATTGCACATGCTGGGGGTGGCCAGACTGCAGGTGCCGACGCCGCTGGTGGCCGGGGTGGCGTCGTGGAAGGCGGCGGGCGTGCTGGCGGCAAGGCGATAGAGGAGCGGGTTAAGATTGCCCTGCGCGCCGCCGAGCTTCTGATCGAGCAGGGCGGTGATGGCGGCCATGGAGGGGGCAGCGGCGGAGGTTCCGTAGAAGCCGACAAAGCTGTAGGCCCCGGTTGGGCCAAGGACGCAGCTGGCGCCGCTGAGGGCGTAGCAGCCGAAGTAAGGATCGTGGCGAGCGGAGCTGAAGGCGATGTCGGGGGTGTCGCGGGCGCCGTCGGCGGGGACGCCGGTACCAGTCTGGAAGGCGGGCTTGGGGGTGTAGATGCTGGCGCCGCCGCCGGTCGCGAGGATGTAGGAGATGGTGTTGCCGCTGGCGTCGGTCGAGGTGGGATCGTTCCAGGCGCCCTCGGGGATGTAGCTGAGGACAGAGACGTGGCCGGCCCCGTTGGTGAGCGACCAGTAGGTGGCGGGGTTGGCGAGGTCGGCGAACTCGGTGCCGCCGACACAGGTGGTGTAGCCGGTGGTGCAGATAACGTTGGTGCTCGCGAACTGGGGGTTAGCGGGCGGGGGCGCGCCGTGGGTGTCGCAGCCGGCGGCGCCGGAGTCGCCCGAGGAGACGAAGACGGAGATACCTTCGGCGGCGGCCTGCGAGAAGAGCGAGTCGTAGAAGGAGACGGTGGAGGCGCTGGTGAGGGCTTCGCAGGAGCCGAAGCTGATGGTCATGACGGGGTCGAGCAGGGTCTGCACGTTGTACTGCATGAAGGTGCTGATGCCGCCGGTGGCGTTGGAGCTGATGACGAGGTCGGCCTGGGCGCCGGGCGCGGTGCCGAGGACGCGCTGGACGTCGAGGGTGGCTTCGCCCTGGTCGTTGGAGCCGCTGCCGGGATCGGCGCCGGTGGGCGGGATGATGGTGTTGGGCAGTTTGGCGGGCTGGCCGGCGATGGCCTGGAAAGCGGTGATATCGGTGGGATTGATCTGGGAGCGGCCGATGATGGCGACCTTCTGGCCGGTGCCGTTGAGGCCGCTGGTGGTGTAAACGGGGTTAAGGTCGTAGAGGATGGCGAAGTCGCCGGGGGCGATGTAGTGGTTGCCGGCGTTCGAGTTGAGCTGCGGCTGGTCGGTGGTGCGGGCCTGGGCGGCAGGCTCGATGTGCAGCATGGGATAGGCGGGGATGTCGGCGAGGCCGTAGATGGCGGTGACGAGCGGGGCGAAGGCGGCGGGGAGGCTGGGCTCGGCGGTGGCAGCGAGGTGAGGCTTGAGCTGTGCCGGGGCTCCGGCGATGACGGAGGCCTCGGGGAGATTGAAGCTGCGAAAGCTGGTGTTGAAGGCGGCCGCGGTGGCTCCGGCGGTGCCGGTGACGGTGAGGAAGGTGCGGCTGGGCGCGGCGTCGATGAGGGTGAGGCCCTGACTGGCGAGCCAGGTGGTGAGGGCGTCGAGATCATGCTGGGTGGGACCGTAGAGGTCGCCGACCTGCTGCGGGGTAAGCCAGTGGTGGAAGCTGGGGGAGGCGGAGTTCTGCTGATCGGCGAGGAGCTGGGTGAAGGCGGCCTGGAGGGTGGCGGAGCGGGCGAGCACGACGGTGAGGCGGAGGGGCGTGGCATCGGGGACGGGGGCGCTGTCGGCGTCGGCGGTAGCGGCCCAGCGGGGGACGTGGCCGGTGAGACGGGCAGTGGCGCGAAGGTCTGGGTTGGCGGCGACGCGGTCTGGATTGGCGGCGACGCGGTCTGGATTGGCGGCGGGCGACTGGGCGGCTAGCGGGAGGGTGGCGAGGGCGGCGGTGCAGAGCAGAGAGGACAGCAGGCGGGGCAGGATTGTGGGCATAACGCTCCGACAGTGGGGGTGAATTGTTGGGCCCACTGTACTGCACGGGGGCGCGGCGGAGCGATTTTTGGCTGCAGGGAGCCGGGCCGGAGAGCTGCGTGGTGCGGCAGGTCTCCGGCCGAGCGGGCGGCTAGGAGGCGGTGGCGGCGTTCAGCATGCTGCCGTAGTGCTGGGGTGCGGTGGCGCGCCTGGGGCCGCGCTTGCGGGCTACGAGGACACGGATACGCTCGAGCATTTCGACCGGCGAGCAGGCTCCCTTGGGCAGGAAGACGTCGGCGCAGATGGCGCGGTCGGCGGCGTTGACGGTGCCGGAGATGATCATGGCGGGGAGGCAGGGGTGGAGCTGCTTGGCGCGGCGGACGAGCTCGTTGCCGTCCATCTGCGGCATCAGGAGGTCGCAGAGAAGGAGGTCGATGGCGCCGGGAGCGGCTTGCTGGATCTGCTCGAGGGCGTCGTAGGGGGAGAGTGCCTGGAGGACGCGGTAGCCGCGGGTCTCGAGGAGAAAGGTGCGGACGGAGAGTACCTGTTCGTTGTCGTCGACGCAGAGGATGATCTTCTTGGGGCGCATGGCGTACTCGCTTCTGCCGGATGGCGCCGTAGCGGCGGGTCCTGGCGGGCAAGCCTCGAAGGGGCGGCTGCTGTTTGGCAGGCACGCCTCCCCGTAGGGGAGTGAACGGTGCCCGCGGTGCGGCCGGTGTCTTTCGGGCGCACGACGGGGCGGCTGCTTGCCGGGAGCGACAGCGTCGAGGCCCTTGTCAAAACGACAAGGCTCTCCTGTCTGCTCCGCGAGGAGGCAGTGCCCCTGGTTCGCTGCGCGGGAAAGATCCCATGCCGAACCGCGGGGTGCGAGAGAGGCTGTGTGCCGGTCGCAGGTTGCCGGCGGCTCCAATCAACGCAGGGGATCGGCCTGCTGCGGAGCCGATGGGCGGCGAGCCACAAAGGGCCGCGTCCATCTGCGTGGGCAGACAGCGAAGGTGCGCTGGGGAGTCGCGACTGCGGGGCAGTCCAGCTTCTCTCAACTCAAATTGTCAGAAAAACAGGCGAAAGCTAGTTCATTGCTAAGGCCGGTGATTTGGGTCACAGGCCTCGTCAACGCTTCCCAACAGTACGGAAGGTAACCACCTTTGGCAACAGCGAACAGGAGGCGAAGCATTTGTGGATTATAGATTGCTCATCCACCGATTCCGTGCAACACCCCTGTAACATTGGTGATTTCAAAGTGGAGACTGTTGAAAAAGGGTGTATCACGGGATGAAAAAGCGTCCGGTTGCCACAGGAACGGTGCGTCCGCCGACGAACACTCCCGAAATGGAATTGGCGGTTTTGGTGGCCTGAACGTGAATGTGGCTGGGACGCAACATTTCGATGCCCTGCTCGAGCAGGATGGGCTGGTCGCTGAGAGCGAGGCCATGCTGGACGAGGTAGCTGATGGTGCAGCCGGACGCGGAGCCGGTGGCGGGATCTTCGCCGTTGTAGAACTGCATGCGGGCGTGCCAGTCGGCCGAGGAGCTAGCGGGGGCGCGGGTGATGCAATGGAAGAACTTTGCGTCCGAGCTGCTGAGATAGGGCTGGGCGCGGCCGTAGGAAATGCGCAGGCGGCCGGCGACCTCCATCGAGCGGAGGGGCACGATGCAGAAGGCCATGCCGGTCGACACGGTCTGGATGGGTAGCCCGGGGTCGAGGTCGTCGGGAGTGAGGCCGAGGGCGTCGGCTACGGCTTCAGGGTCGTGAAGGTCGCCAAAGGTGGGGTCGTTCTGCTGCATGGTGCCGAAGACGCCAGGCTTGTTGGGCTCAGATTGCGCGCTGAAGCGGACGGGAGTGGGGCCTATGGCCAGGTCGAGGGTGATCTGCTCGGCGCCGCGGAGGGTGGGGTGGTTCCAGTAGAGCCAGCTGGCGGTGCCGAGGGTGGGATGGCCGGCGAAGCGCAGCTCCTCCTCGACGGTGAAGATGCGGACGTGGACGCCCCGCTCGCGTTCGATGGCGGGGTCGCGGGGGAGGATGAAGGTGGTCTCCGAGAGGTTGGTCTCGCGGGCGAGCGCCTGCATTTCTCCGGTGGTGAGGCCGCGGGCGTCGGTGAAGATGGCGAGGGCGTTGCCTTCGAGGGGGCGCTCGGCGAAGACATCGACCTGGGCGAAGTCGAAGCTGCGCGGGCCGTGGGGCGTAGTTGACATGGGAGCGCCTTGGACGTATGTTTTGAGAACCGCAAGTGGAGCAAACCAGCTCCATGCCAGCTTAGCTGGTCGCGGACATATTTTTCGCCTATGACGATGACCCTTATGATCCTCAACTCGACGCTCTCCTGCTGCCGGTGCTGTCGCACGGCGGGGGCGGGTGTCTAAACGGATCGACGTAGCCAGATCGAGAAGCAGTGAGACCCACCCGAAGCCTTGAGCCGGGTGGGTTTTTCTTTGTCGTATGCAAGGGAAGGAGGTACCGATGAGCGAGCTGCGCAGTGAGTCCCGGATCCCGAAGATCCTTGAGCCGGCGCCGAACTTCGAGGCGAAGAGCACGCATGGGCTGATCCGGCTGGACGATTACACGTCGAAGGGCAAGTGGGTGATGCTGTTCTCGCACCCGTCGGACTTTACACCGGTGTGCTCGACGGAGTTTCTAGAGTTTGCGCGGCGCTCTGAGGACTTCGAGCGGCTGAACGTGCAGCTGATCGGCGTGTCGATTGACTCGGTGTACGCACATATTGCGTGGATACGGGACCTGGAAGCGCTGGGCGGTGTGGCGATCACGTTTCCGCTGATTGCGGATCTCGACCAGAAGGTGTCGCAGGCGTACGGGCTGGTGCACGAGGCGGTAAGCGATACGGCGGCGGTGCGGGCGGTGTTCTTTATCGACCCGAAGGGCAATGTACGGGCGCTGCTCTACTACCCCATGCAGCTGGGCCGCAACGTCGACGAGCTGCTGCGGATCTTCGAGGGGCTGCAGACCGCTGATACGAACGGCGTAAGCTGCCCGGCGAACTGGCGGGCGGGCGATGCGGTAATCGTGCCGGCGCCGGCGACGCTCGAGGATGCCGCGAAGCGGACCAACGGCGGCAATGCCGGCTTGCAGGTGCAAAGCTGGTATCTTGCGAAGAAGGAACTGCCGTCGGCGGTGGTGAAGGCGGGTTTGAAGTAAGATTTGTGCGGCCTGAGGTTTGGGGCGGCACGGGAAGCACCGATGGCGAAGTGGCTAACGCGCTGGTCTGCAAAACCAGTATTCATGGGTTCAAATCCCATTCGGTGCTCCAATACTCTCTGGCTGCGGGACGTTCCTTGCAGCGCTCATAGTCTGGTCGTTCTGTTGCGGTAGGATCTTTCGAGCAGCTGTTGCTGCTGCGTGACGGAGAGGGGTTCTATGGACAAGACGAATGCGGATGAGATGCTGGTTGCGGCGGCGCTGGCGACTTACCAGGATGCATTGAATGCCTCGAGCACCGAGGCGGTGATGAAGCTCTATGCGCC
>CAXTLS010000073.1:0-14644 GCA_964245235.1 uncultured Acidobacteriaceae bacterium | reverse complement strand
GTTCCCTACCTGCGTCACAGAGGATGGCAATAGCGTGCCGGTTGGCTTGGACGGCAGTACGTCGCCCGCCGATTTGCTCCGAGACGGGGTAATCGACCGCATTGGACAGTATCTCTGACGCTCGGTTGAGATCGGACTTGCGCTGTCGGCGCTCCATCAGCAACGGCGTCGGAGACTTGTCCGGTGTGGCAGGGGTGACCTCGGAAACTTCCAGTAATGACGGAATCTGCATAAGCACTCTCCCTGAGCGGATCATCGGCGAAATTTCGCGAAACTTCACAACTAGTCCAGCGCCCGGGCCTTCGCTGCGCGAAGGACGGTGTGCCGGCCTACAAGGCGACACGCCCTCAGGCGATGCCAAGCTATCAGGTGGAGAGTTCTCGTACCTTCTGCCGCTGGTCATCCTACGCTTCTCGATCCCCACTCACCATCGTCTTCTCGGTGCGCGGCCGACGGCCTCCCAGCATTCCGCCCTTGCCGTCGCTCGTGCTTCCCCTGACAACGCCCAAAACTACCTTCGCGAAAACCCTCAGCAAACCCGCATGTCAAGCTCCAGCCAACCCCGAAAAACAGAAACCCCAACAAAGACGCACCCATCCACCCAAAATTCAGATGATTTGCAGAGCCCTACATAGAGGGGGTCCCTGACTCCCGCGCCATCTGCGCATACTCCTGAAGACTCTCCGTGGGTCTCGGAACGTTCGTATCGAAGATGGACGCTTGCAACAGCGCCAGGCCTGCGAGTAGAGCCACCGTGGCCTAATCTCCCGAGAATGACAGCTTTCATCGGCGTACGATGCGTTCGCGTTTTCCCAAGCCCACTACCACCCGCTTTCGTGTTCACCCCTTCGCCATCTTTCAAGCAGCGCCGTACCCCGGGTCAGACAACCCCCTAGTCCCCCAGCTCCGCCCGATCCCGCTTCGCCGCATTCAGCAGTGCCCGATAGTGCCGCACATTCCCCCGCAGCAGCTCCAGCCGCCGATACAGCGGGGACGACCGCGGCTCCGAGCTCCACCATCCCTCCACTTCCGCCAGCTTCGTCTCCGCCTCACCCAGCTTCCAATCGTATTTAACGATCTTGGCCTCGAGGTCCAAACGCTTCTCAGGAACGTCCATGGCAGAGAGAGTACCATCGCCCCCCGCCAGCCTTTGCGAACTTCCCCCAGCCCCGCCCGACTTCCCATTTCGCCCAATTCTTGACATCCTAACCAAGGCAGAACGACGCCTCGAGGTCATCGATGGACACGCAGGAAGCGCAGCTCGCAGGTCTCTCCCTCATCGGCAGCACAACAGCCGCAGAATCCGGCAACAACCCCGCCGCCGCCACCTTCCACGGCATCAATCCCGCCACCGGCGCCAGCCTCGACCCGGCCTTCCACTCCGCTTCCCCTGACGATCTCGACCGCGCCACCGCGCTCGCCGCCGAAGCCTTTCCCATCTTCTCCGCCCTGCCCGGCGCCAGGCGCGCCACCCTGCTCCGCAGCATCGCCGACGGCCTCGCCGCCGAGGGCGAAGCCATCATCGCTCGCGCCAACCAGGAGACCGGCCTTCCCCTCCCGCGCCTCACCGGCGAGCTCGCCCGCACCACCGGCCAGCTCGGCCTCTTCGCCGACCTCCTCGACGAGGGCTCCTGGGTCGACGCCCGCATCGA
The DNA here is from genome assembly GCA_964245235.1 of uncultured Acidobacteriaceae bacterium. Classification (GTDB taxonomy): domain Bacteria; phylum Acidobacteriota; class Terriglobia; order Terriglobales; family Acidobacteriaceae; genus Edaphobacter. The sequence goes on along the minus strand of CAXTLS010000073.1, from coordinate 12,992 downwards.
CCGCGCCCTCCCCGACCGCAAGCCGCTTCCCCGCGCCGACATCCGCTCCATGCTTCGCCCGCTCGGCCCCGTCGCCGTCTTCGGCGCCAGCAACTTCCCCCTCGCCTTCTCCGTCGCCGGCGGTGATACCGTCTCCGCCCTCGCCGCCGGCAATCCCGTCCTCGTCAAGGCTCACCCCGCCCATCCCGGCACCAGCGAGCTCGTCGGCCGCATCGTCCAGCAAGCCATCGCCCAGGCCGGCCTCCCCGCCGGCGTTTTCGCACTCCTCTTCGACGCCGGCATCGAGATCGGTACCGCCCTCGTCCAGCACCCCGCCATCAAGGCCGTCGCCTTCACCGGCTCCGCCATCGCAGGCCAGGCTCTCATGCGCCTCGCCGCCAGCCGCCCCACTCCCATTCCTTGCTACGCCGAGATGGGCAGCACCAACCCGCTCTTCATCCTGCCCAACGCCATGCGCGAACGCAGCGCGCAATTAGCCCAGGGCCTGCAGGGATCCTTCACCCTCGGCTCCGGCCAGTTCTGTACCAAGCCCGGCGTCGTCTTCGTCCCCGAAGCCGAGAGCACCGCCTTCACCGCCGCTCTCCAGACCGGCGTCCAGTCCCTCGGCCAGCACGGCATGCTCACCGAAGGCATCGCCACGAAGTACAACAAGGCCGTCGCCCACCGTCTCACCGAGGGCCAGGCCGAACTCATCGCCGGCATTCACACGCCCTCTGTCACCGGCGCCGCCACCGGCTCCGCGCTCGTCTTTGCCGTCACCCTCGCTGACTTCCTCGACTACCCCGAGCTCGGCGAAGAGGTCTTCGGCCCCACCACCCTCCTCGTCCACTACGGCGCGGCGGACGACCTCCTCGCCGCGGCCAGCGGCCTCCACGGCCACCTCACCGCCACCATCCACGGCACCGAGGCCGACCTCGCCAACGCTCACGACCTCATCCATATACTCGAGACCAAGGTCGGCCGCATCCTCGTGAACGGCTACCCCACCGGCGTCGAAGTCTCGCCAGCCATGGTCCACGGCGGACCGTTTCCGGCGACCTCCGACGGCCGTTCCACCTCCGTCGGCACCCAGGCCATCCTCCGCTTCACCCGTCCCGTCTGCTACCAGGACTTCCCCGACGCCGCCCTGCCACCTGAACTCCAGCAAGCCAATCCCGCCGAAATCATGCGCCTGGTAAACGGCACCCTAACCCGCGACTAGCTCAGACAATCGTCATCTCGACCGAAGCCACGGACAGCCCCATCGTCCGTGGCACAGTGGAGAGATCACCCTACTTAACAAAGTTCTCCAGCACCCCGATCCCCTCAATCGAGATCCGCACCACATCCATACTCTCGAGCGTAAAGTCATCGCCCGGCACCACTCCGGTCCCGGTCATCAGAAACACCCCATGTGGAAAGCTGTTCTCGCGAAACAGAAACTCCGCCAGCTCCTTCGGCTCCCGCTTCAACTCCGCCAGCGTCGTACTCCCCGCGAACACCTCTAGCCCATCCCGCGAAATCGAGATAGCAATCGAAGTCGTCCGTGGCACCGGCCGCGTCGCCAGCAGGATACAAGGGCCCAGCGCACAGCTCCCGTCATAGACCTTCGCCTGCGGCAGGTACAGCGGGTTCTCGCCCTCGATATCACGCGAGCTCATATCGTTTCCGATCGTGTATCCGGCGATCTCCCCGCGCGGGTCAAGAAACAAGGTCAGCTCCGGCTCAGGAACAGACCACGTCGCATCCCGCCGGATCCGCACCCCCGCACCAGGTCCCACCACCTTCCGCCCATTCGCCTTGAAGAAAAGCTCCGGCCGCGCCGCCGAGTACACGCGATCATAAAAGTCGCCGCCACCCGCCGCCTTGCTCTCCTCGATCCGCGCATCGCGGCTGCGAAAGTACGTCACCCCCGCCGCCCACACCTCCTGGCTATGCGCCACGCTCAACGCATCGTCCACGTCAAAGCCCGTCACCGGCTCACCCTCCGTAGCCGTCCGCACCCGCTCCAGCAAGTCCTCGCTGGCCAGCAGATCATCCCACTCCGAAGTCCAGAAATCCGCCCCCGAAACCGCAAAGAAGCGCCCTGCCTCCTCCACGAAAATCCCGTCCAGTGTCCGATAAAGCTTCAAGCTGCACCCCTACGACTCACACCGATTCAACACCGCCATCATCCTGCCTGCGCACGATCTTACCCCTTACCAATGCTGGCGCGGGCTGCAGCCTATTGCGGACTTATCCCGGCAATCTCCCCAAACAAACCCGCTACAGCATCCAGATTCGCCTCCAACCGCTCAGCCTCTTTCGCTCTCAGGGCCGCCGGCACCTTCCAATCAATGACGCTCGAAGAACTCGCCGCAACGTATCGTCCAGCCATCCTCGAAGCCAGCCGCTCACCAGAAGCCCCGAATCGAGCCGCAGTGAAGATTCGCTCCGACACGCAACATTAGTCCTGCCGACTAGGAGGATCGATATCGCTTCAGGTTGTCCATTGACTTCCAGTCGAGCTCTGCTCCAAAGCAGCGCTCGACATGAACTGCTCAGGCTCGCCATCAGCTCCCGCATCGAACCTGCCTGCGGGTCAGCCGCATGATGGCGCCTCTTCACCGAGCACGGCTTCGATCATGTGACCATCGATGAGATCGCGGAGACTTCGGCAGTAGGGCGGATGACGGTGTTCAACCACTTTCCTCGCAAGGAGGACATGTTCTTTGATCGGGATGAGGAGATTCGCGAGACCCTGCGCGGCAGCTTGATCCCCGCGTCTCGCCGGTCGAGGCGCTACAGCTGCTCCTTCATCAGCTGGATGCGGGACAGAGCCCGTACGTCGACTTCTCTGTGGCAAGCCAGGGCTTCATCGAAAGCACCGACCGCAGCGAGACCCTGAAGGCTCGGGCCCGGGCGATCCGCGACGCGATCGCGCACTTCGTAATCCGTGGCGCTGGCGGAAAGCGCAGGGCGAGAACCTGCCGATCCCGCCGCCCATCTCGCGGCCAACCTCCTCCTCGCGACGTGGATCGGGACCCGCATCGAGGCACACCGGACCTCCCGGCAGGCGCACGATACAGAGGAAGCGAAGGCCATCTTTCTCACCCTCGTGGATCAGGGAACCATCGGCCTGAAAGCTGCCATGGCAGGCACACCGTACGCCTGGGCAGCCGGCTCTCATGCGGTAGGATCATCGCCCGTGCACAACTCGCTACAGTCTCACGAGCGAGCTTGATGACCCACAACCCCCAGGAAAAGAATCCTCCGGACAGCGTGTAGAATTCCGGCCTGGCCGTTCGTCGTTCTAGTGAAGGCCGGGCAGAACCCCGCCTGAAAGACGATTACAGGAGAAGACATGCCGCAATTTATGGTAGCGATTCACCACCCCGACAACTACAACCCCTCAGCGGAGGGCGAAGCGATGATGCGCGATATCCATGCGCTGAACGAAGCAATGGAGGCTGCCAACGCCAGGTTTTTCGCCGGCGGCTTGCAATCGGCGCCCCTCGCAAAATCACTCCGTAAGCAGCCCGGCGGAGAGGTGATCCTCACCGATGGACCATACCTCGAGACCAAGGAACACATCGGCGGCTTTTGGATCCTCAACGCAGCCAACATGGATGAGGCCGTGGCGTGGGGACGCAAAGCCGTCATCGCCTGCCGCGCACCGGTCGAGGTGCGCGAGTTCCTCACCATGCCGACAGAGTAGAAACCCGATCCCGGAACACGGAGACTCGCAATGAGAAAGCTCAGAATTTTCGAACACATCTCGCTCGACGGCGTCATGCAGCAATCCGCCGATGACGGCGAATTCCCCTACAGCGACTGGACTGCGCCCTACCGAACTCCCACTGGCCGAGAGGCAGTCCTCGCCGCGTTTGGTGAGCGCTTCGATCTGCTGCTTGGCCGTCGCACCTACGATATCTGGTCGGTCTTCTGGCCAAAGGCGCCGAGCAGTCCAATGGCGGACCGCCTCAACGCGGCAACAAAATACGTCGCGACGCACCGGCCGGAAAGTCTTGCATGGAGTCCCTCCAAGGCCCTTGGGCCGGACCTCGTCGAGGACATTCGCCGCATCAAGTCACAGGATGGCCCGGACCTTATCCTCTCCGGTAGCTCTACGCTGACCTCAACGCTGCTCGAACATGGGCTTGCGGACGAACTCCTGCTGATCGCCTATCCCGTCCTGTTAGGCACCGGCAAGCGAGTTTTTGCAGAGGGAACCCCGCCCCGCTCCTTCGAGCTCGTCAGCACGCAGGCATTCCCGTCCGGCGTCATCCTCAGTCAGTACAAAGCCGCCGGGCCTTTGAAGACCGGATAGTTCGATCAGGTGGCGGCAAACACAACGCGACATCGTCAGTAAACACCGGAACGCCGTAAGCTGCAGGCATGAACGCCGTAAGCTAGCAGGCATGGAAAATGTGCCTGACGCAATTGAGGCCGTGTGGAAGATCGAGTCCACACGCCTCATCGCCGCCATTGCCCGAGTCACTCACGATATCGGCATCGCCGAAGAGCTGGCCCAGGACGCCCTAGTAATGGCGCTCGAACTCTGGCCCGAAGCAGGCATCCCCGAAAATCCTGGCGCGTGGCTAATGACCGCGGCCCGACGGCGCGCCATCGATTCGTTTCGCCGTCGTCGCATGCTCCTGCAAAAGCACGAAGAAATCGCACGCGAACTTGAAGATCAACAGCAGCAGCTCGGAGCGGCGTTGGAGCACTCACTGGATCAGGTGATCGACGATGACATTCTGCGGCTCATCTTCACCGCCTGCCATCCAGTGCTCACGGTCGAAGCACGCATCGCGCTCACGCTGCGCCTCATCTGCGGTCTCACTACGGCGGAGATCGCCCGCGCCTGCCTTGTCCCCGAGAAGACAATGGGCCAGCGGATCTTTCGCGCCAAGAGGACCCTCTCGGAAGCCCACGTCCCCTTCGAGACGCCGTCCGGAGACGAGCTGCGCCGCAGGGTAGAAGCCGTGCTCCTCGTCGTCTACCTCATCTTCAACGAGGGATACACGGCGACATCCGGAGAGGAGTGGATGCGCTCCCCACTCTGTGATGAGGCCCTGCGTCTAGGACGCATGCTGGCGCACCTTCTCCCCGACGAATCCGAAGTGCACGCTCTGCTTGCGTTGATGGAGTTCCAGGCATCGCGCACGGCTGCGCGTCGAGGCAAAGATGGCGAAGCAGTGCTGTTGCCGGACCAGGACCGATCCTTGTGGGACCACGCGCAGATTCAGCGGGGAACAGCCTCGCTCGAACACGCGCAGAGACGAGGCGGCGGCCGAAAGCCCTACGCGTTGCAGGCAGCGCTTGCCGCCTGTCATGCGCAGGCTCGCACCGCGGAGCAGACAGACTGGCACCGCATCGTTCTCCTCTACGACGCTCTGCTCGAAATCAACCCATCGCCGGTCGTAGCGCTCAACCGGGCAGTCGCCGTCGGCATGGCGCAAGGCCCGGCCGCAGGCCTCGACGCACTCAACGCCGCGGCCACCCTCGCCGGCGACGCCGCCCTGGCCGGCTACCATCTCTATCCCAGTGTTCGCGGAGACCTGCTGATGAAGCTGGGCAGATTCGCGGAGGCACGTCAGGAAATCCAACGCGCCCTCGCGATGACAAAGAATCTGCGGGAACAGGAGCTGCTCGCGAACAGGTTGACGCAGTTGGAGAAGGCAGCCTTCTCCATGTAAGTGCGGTGCTCTCCTTCGAACCCACCAGCGCCCCCACGCGCGGCTGCGCGGAAATCGCCTGGTTCTTGTAAGCTCGGCGATGAAGATCGCAACCAGCCATGCTGGAGCAGGCGTTCTCCCTATGGAGGAAGCCGAAGCCGCAACGAAGAAAGCAACAGGAGCCGCTCATGCACTTATTCAACATGGCAACCGTCTTCATCGTACTTTCTCTGGTAAGCGTCGAGTTCTCCGTTGCCGCCTTCGTCGACCCCGCCGCATGGCGACTCGACCCCGAACCGCAGCGGAAGCTACTCAGCCGTTTGGCTTCCGTGCTGGGAAGAGTGATGCCGGTCTGGTATCCCGTCAGCGCACTCCTGTTCGGTATCGAGACCTGGCTTTACTGGCACACACCAGAGTGCGGCGTCCTGCTCACAGCCGATGCAATCTGGTTCCTTGCCTCGGTAGGGTCAATCATCTTTCTGGTCCCGCTGAACACGCGCATCGCAGCAGGTGACGCCGATTGGCGGCGCATCCATCGGATCTGGGACACCCGCCATCGCATGCGCACGGTCGCTCTCGCCATCGCAGCCGTCCTGCTCACCTATGTACTCGTGCGCTAAGCGAGTGGTCTTGTGAGCGAAGCGAACGATCGACTCAGATGAGTACCGGAAACGCGCACCTCGCCAGTCAGCGGTCCGGGACAGCTCAAAATGGCGTCTGAGGGCTGTCAACTTCCGCCTTTGCGACTTCGCAGTACCAACCCATGATGCACGTCTGGACGTATAAGGGACAGATGAGCAATGACGGTTCGACTCTGGCTTACGGCGTACACCTTGGCAAGAGCGAGCTACGGAGGGAGCTGCCGGGTTTTTCAGCCTCGGTACTTCAGCCCACGCTCCATGAAGAGGATGTACCCCTTCACACGCATGATTCTGCCTCATTGATCTTTGTCTTCGAAGGCACCTATCGAACGAGTGCAGATGGTCCTCAAAAGCTTTCCTCTGACCCGATACTCATTTTCAATCCAGCTGGGACAGTTCACCGGGACAGCTTTGTTGACCCCAGGGGGCGATTTTTAGCTCTTTCCGTTGCCAAGCAACTGAACGGCAGCTTGAGCAATGAGGGCCAGTTCCCGAATGCGGCCCTCTCGTTCAAGAGTGGACACGCCCTCGCCATGGCAAAGCGTTTGCTAAGCGAACTCCAACGCAGCACCCCGTACAACGCAGTGATCTTAGAGGATGCGTGTTGGGATGTCCTTGCTGCCGTTTCTGGAGCCGCTCACTCTAACAGAGGCTCTACAGCAGCCGTTCCGCCATGGCTTTCAAAAGTCCGCTCGATGCTTGTTGAAGGTGAGACAGGATCAATCACGAGCATCGCTTCGCAACTAGGGCTGCATCCGGTGTACCTTGCGAAGCGTTTTCGACGACACTTTGGCTGCAGCCCAGCGGAATACCGCATGCGTTGTCGTTTGCGCGGAGCGATGGAGCGTCTGCGGCAAAGCGAGTTCTCGCTTGGGCAGATCGCGCAGGACAGCGGCTTTTTCGACCAGAGTCACTTCACTCACGCCTTCAAGGAACGCTTCGGGCACAGTCCAGGCGTTTACCGGAGCAGGCTGAAACGTGACGATTGATCGCGAGGTCTGGTTTTTACAAGATTCCGTCTGCTGAACAAGAGAAACTGCTCGCTGAGGATTCTACGCATTGAGAAAACGATCTTCGATCTTCAGCGCGAGACGGACGGTGTCACTGGTGCTGGTGACCATCGCCTGGGCTGCAGGCCAAGCGCAGGTGTTTTCTCCTTCAGTCGAGGGTTTGTGGGGGGCGGAAGCACGCATCGGCGTCCCGGTTGCAGGGGAACTAACGATAGACGGTCGTAACGGAAGCTGGATCGCCTCCATTGCAGGGTACCGGGTACCAATCCGCGCTGAAGGTGATTCGATCACGTTTACACTGCCGGATCACTTTGGATCGTTCCGAGGTCGTGTCACTCTTGGAACACATCAGCTGCGAGGAGAGTGGATTCAACCAGGTGGAGTAGTCCTCGATCCGCAGTACGCGTCGTCGGTCGTTCTACATTCAACAGCGGCTGCAGTGTGGCAAGGGAATATCGTTCCGCTTGAACAGCGGCTCTCCGCATACCTGGTCGTCTCGTCGAAAGGCGGCAAGATGACAGCGGTCGCCAGCAATCCTGAAGGCAATTTCTTTCGACGACGTATTTACACGGTGACGGAGAATGGGGCCAACGTTGTTCTGGAAGCGAATGGGAAAACGTTCAGCGGTCTCTACGACGCCAATGCAGGAACCCTTTCCATACAGCTGGCCGACTGGCTGCCTTCATTTACGTTCACCCGCAGGAACGCAGAAGACGCGATAGGCTTTTACCCGCGCGTGCCGTCGCTAAGCAGCCCGTGGGTCTATCGTGAGCCGATCCAGAGCAGTGACGGTTGGGCCATCTCAACTCTGAAGCGTGAAGAGGTAAACGAAAGGGAGCTGGGACAGCTCATCGACCTCATTTTGCAGGCGGACCCCACCAGCTCAGCTCTCAGAATCCAAAGCCTCCTGATAGCCAGGCACGGCAAGCTGATCGTCGAGGAATACTTCTATGGGTTCAGCCAGGACCGTGTTCACGATATGCGTTCGGCCGGCAAAACGTTCGCCCCGGTACTCATCGGTGTAGCCAGGCAACAAGGAGCAAAGATTGGACCGCAAACGCCCGTCTATTCGCTTTTTGCCAAGGAAGCTCCATTCGCCAACCCGGACGATCGGAAGCAGAGCGTGACACTCCGCGACATCATGAGCATGACCGCAGGAAACGCATGTGACGATGGGGACGACAAGTCGCCCGGGAACGAGGATCGCATGCAGAGCGATTCCCATCAGCCGAATTGGTACAAGTACACCCTGGATCTGCCAATGACGAAGCAGCCCGGAGGAGAGCAGGCAATCTACTGCTCTGGAGATTTGAATCTGGTGGGGGGTGCAGCCGCAATAGCCACCCAGACTTGGCTCCCAACTCTCTTTGAAGAACATCTCGCCAGGCCTCTTCAGTTCGGACAGTATTACCTAAACCTCATGCCGAACGGTGAAGCCTACATGGGAGGTGGAGCCTACATTCTTCCAAGGGATCAGCTGAAGCTTGGGCAGCTGTATTTAGGGGGTGGACTCTGGAATGGCAAGAAGATAGTGAGCAGCGAGTGGGTTGCCGAATCTACGCGCTTTCATGCTCACTTTGCGAAAGATCGCAGTTTGGGGCAGGAGCATGGCTACGGCTTTGGATGGCACCTCCATGTCCTGCAGAGCGGCGGGAAGAACTATAAAGTCTTCGCAGCTGAAGGGAATGGAGGCCAATTTGTGATCGTCATCCCCGCTCTCGATTTGGTGGTTGGCATCACGGGTGGATCGTATGGTGAGTTCGACCAGTGGTATCGCTGGGAGTTGGAGCTTGTGCCTAAGTACATCATCCCGGCGGTTCGGAAGCGTTGATTGGTACCGAGAAACGCCGTTCTCACACCCCCATCAATCAGCCCCTCACGCCAACCTACCGCAAGCCCCATCCCAACACACACCAAGAGCCGCTCACCCCACCCGCCCGCCCCGCTGCAACTGCGCCACCACCGCCCCCGCATCATAGACACACCCACCCCACACCCCGCCACTCGCCGTCACCAGTGCCGCCCACAGCCGCGTGTCGTCCTGCATCGCCGGATGCTCCGCCAGATCCCCGCGCGCCCCCCGCGCCGCCAGCCGCCGAGCCCCCTCCGCCGCCGGAAACCGCTCGACACCATCTCCCACCACTTCCCCCACTAGGTCCACCGTCCCCAGCAGCCCCGCCCGGTCCACCATAATCTCGATCACATCCCCCTCCAGCACGCGCCCGATCGGTCCGCCCGCCAGCGCCTCAGGCGAGATATGCCCCACGCACGCCCCCGTTGATACCCCGCTGAACCGCGCATCCGTCAGCACCGCCACATGCCGGCAGAACGGCAGGTTCTTCAGCGCCGACGTCACCTGGTAGATCTCCTGCATACCCGCCCCCATCGGCCCCCCGCAGATCAGCACCACCACATCCCCATGCCCAACCGCACCGTCCTTGATCGCCGCAATCGCCGCCGCCTCCGTAATAAACACCCGCGCCGGTCCCACATGCCGATACACCCCGCCCGCTTCGATCAGCGAGGCATCGATCGACGTGCTCTTGATCACGCTCCCCTCCGGCGCCAGGTTCCCCACCGGAAAACACACCGTCGCCGTCATCCCCTTCGCCCGCGCCCGCTCCGGCGACAGGATCACCTCCGCCGCATCCACCCCATCCAGCGCCCGTAGCCGCGCCTTCAACACCGCCCGCCGCTCACTCCCCTCCCACCAGTCCAGGTTCGCCCCCAGCGTCTCGCCCGTCACCGTCTTCACGCTGCAATCCAGCAGCCCCGCCCGCCGCAGATGCAGCATCACCTCCGGCACCCCACCCGCCAGGAACACCTGCACCGTGGCAAAATTCCCCGGCCCATTCGGCAGCGCATCCACGATCCGGGGCACCTCGCGATTCACCGCCGCCCAATCCGCCGCCACCGGCCGCCGCAGCCCCGCCGCATGCGCTACCGCCGGCACATGCAGCAATAAATTCGTCGAACCCCCAAACGCCGCATGCACCACCATCGCATTCCGCACCGCCGCATCCGTCAGCACGTCCCGCGTCCCCATCCCCTGCTCCACCATCCGCAGCATCGCCCGCGCCGACCGCGTCGCCGCATCCAGCCACACCGGCTGCCCGCTCGGCCCCAGCGCCGCATGCGGCAGCGATAACCCCAGCGCCTCCGCCACCACCTGCGACGTCGCCGCCGTCCCCAGAAACTGGCACCCGCCCCCCGGCGTCGCACATGCCCGGCACCCCATCTCCGCCGCATACTCCAGGCTGATCTGCTCCTGCGCAAACCGCGCCCCGATCGTCTGCACCTTCCCCGCATCCTCCCCGTCCTCAGGCAGCAGCGTCACCCCGCCCGGCACCAGGATGCTCGGCAGCGCCCCCGAGCTCGCCAGCGCCATCATCATCGCCGGCAGCCCTTTGTCGCACGTCGCAATCCCGATCACCCCCCGCCGCGTCGGCAACGACCGCATCAGCCGCCGCAGCACCATCGCCGCATCATTCCGGTACGGCAGCGAGTCCAGCATCCCCGCCGTCCCCTGCGTCCGCCCATCGCACGGGTCCGTACACGCGCCCGCAAACGGCACCGCCCGCAGATCCCGCAGCGTCCGCGCCGCCTCCGCCACCAGCAGCCCCACCTCCCAGTGCCCCGTATGAAATCCCAGCGCGATAGGCGTCCCATCCGCCGCCCGCATTCCCCCATGCGTGCTCAGAATCAGCACCTCCGGATCCAGCAGCCGCCCCGGCTCCCACCCCATCCCCGCACTCTGCGTCAGCCCGAACAGGTTCCCCGATGGCTCCCCCGCCAGCATCGCCGCCGTAATCGGCAGCGCCCCCTCCGGCCCCCGCGCATGCGTCGTCACTCCGCTAAACCGCAAACCGTCACCCTCCCGCACCCCCCCCAGCTCAATCATCCCGCTCGCCACCCCCGCACACTCGATTGTCTACCAGCGCCCGCGCCCACGCACCAAACCGTGTAACACTATCCCCACCAACTCCCCAGCCCCACGCCCGCTCCAGAAGAAGGAAGTCCATGGAGAAGAAACACCCCGACGCCCCCCGGCCCGTCACCCTCAAGGTCCTCGCCGAGTACCTCGACCTCTCCCCCGCCACCGTCTCCATCGTCCTCAACAACTCCCCCGTCGCCAAGTCCATCGCCCCGGCCACCCGCCAGCGCGTCCTCGCCGCCGCCGCCAAGTTCAAATACCGCGCCAACGTCCACGCCCGCATGCTCCGCACCCGCCTCTCGAACACCATCGGCGTCATGGTCCCCGAGCTCTCCGAAGGCTACTTCACCGCCGTCATGTCCGGCGTCGAGCTCTGCCTGCTCGACGCCGGCTATCTCTCCTACACCGTCTCCCACCTCAACCGCCCCGACCTCATCGATGAATACCCCCAGCTCCTCATGGACCGATCGATCGACGGCCTCCTCGTCGTCAACACCGAGCTCCACCACAAGCTCCCCATCCCCGTCGTCGGCATCTCCTCCCACAGCAAGCTGCCCGGCCTCACCAACCTCGAGCTCGACCACACCCACGCCGCGTCCAAGGCCCTCCGCCACCTCTACGACCTCGGCCACCGCCGCATCGCCTTCATGAAAGGCCAGCCCTTCATCCCCGATAGCGAGCTCCGCTGGGCCGCCCTGCTCACCGCCGCCGCCGCCCTCGCGCTCCCCGTCCGCCCCGAGCTCTGCCTCTTCCTCGAGCACACCGCCCTCTCCGCCGAAGTCGGCTACCAGCCCGTCCGCGAACTCCTCGCCCGCACCCGCGACTTCACCGCCATCGTCTGCTTCAACGACCTCGCCGCCATCGGCGCCATCCGCGCCATCGAGGACGCCGGCCTCCACTGCCCCGCCGACCTCTCCGTCATCGGCTTCGACGACATCACCGCCGCCCGCTTCTACAACCCCCGCCTCACCACCATCGCCCAACCCCTCCAGAAGATGGGCCAGACCGCCGCCAACCTCCTCATCAAACGCATCCAGTCCCCCAACGACCCCTACCCCGATGTAGTCACCTTCGACCCCGAGCTAGTAGTCCGCGAATCCGCCGCCGGCCTCCACACCCCACCCACCACCCGCACCAGGAAAGCCAGTAGCAAAGCTTCTTGAGGAAAGGGATACGACGTTTGCAAGAGGAAGGCGTCGTTTCATTCGTTCAGTGGCTGCCGCTACATAACGACCGGTTACAACACCACCTAACAACCAGTTGCTAACTGGCATAATGGGGGAGAGGTGCACCCCATGGGGACCGCCACAAAAGCTCTCGTCTCCATCGAAGACTACCTCCGCACCAGCTACCACCCCGACCGCGACTTCGTAGACGGGCAGATCGAGGAGCGGCATCTGGGCAAGTTCGAACACGCACGGCTGCAGACTCTGCTCACCATCTGGTTCGGCACCCACGAGCAGGCGTGGGATGTGTACGCCGTCGTCGAGCAGCGCATCCACGTCGCCCCTAACAGCATCCGTATCGCCGACCTCTGCCTCATCCACCGCAACGCGCCCCGGGAGCAGGTCATCATCACCCCGCCCCTGCTTTGTATCGAAATCCTCTCGCCCGAAGACCGCCTTCCCCGCGCCACCGGCGTCATGGACGACTACGCGCGCATGGGCGTTCCCAACCTCTGGCTCCTCGACCCCATCGACCGCGTCGCTTACATCTACACCGGCGAAGGCCACCTCACCCTGACCACCGGCCCCCTAACGATCCCCAC
>CAXTLS010000072.1:0-14783 GCA_964245235.1 uncultured Acidobacteriaceae bacterium | reverse complement strand
CAAACTCGCCAAGCATTTGTTACACATTGTCGTTCTAATCCCGGAGCCTGTCAAACGGTGTCAGCCTCACCCGAAAACCTGTCAAGCCCCAAGGTGACGTAACTCCAACAAAACAAAAAGAATAAACTTGGCATAACAGATACAATCTGCTATAGCTGAAACAGATCCCTAAAACATGTTGTTGTAAATTGCGGAGTATTGAGCCAGTTCCGTTTGCGCTTCCAGGTTAAATTGCTCATACGAAATAATTTACGCGCAACTCTTTTCGAATGAAGGTTAATGCAGCCTGTCATCGGCGCAACTCGTTCCTTCAAAAGATTAAGCGGTTTCGGCATTGGGGGGGGAGGGTCAGCTCCCGACCCATCCGAAACGAAACGCCGGCAAACAGCACCATCTGTAGAGTAGATCGTTCAGCAACCGGGCCGCGTTCCACAAAGCATCTCTGCGCCGATCATCCGCCTCGCCTCACCAGCCGGATTGGAGCCCGTTATGTCTGACGAAGTCCTCGCCCCCATCATCACCGTCGGCTTGCTCGCAGCCTTTGTCCTCTGGGTCCCGACCCTGCACTTCTGCAACGCTCGTTGCCAGCAGCTGCTCCGCGGTCGCTTCCGCCGCCCGGAGACCGAAGCCGCTCCCCAGGGCACGTTCGAGATGAACCAGACCGGTCAGTAGCTTACAGAGAAAGCCTGCACACAACGTAAAAAGCGCCCGCCCCGCAGACTTCGCAGGACAGGCGCTCAGGTTTAGTTTGAACTGGTTACGCGGCCGAGGTCTCCGCCTCAGGCTCGTCGCCCTTAATCGTCACCTTCAGGTGCGTCGTCACCTCACGATGCAGCTTCACCGGGACATGGAACTCGCCCAGCGTCTTCAGCGGCTCTTCGAGCGAGATCTTGCGCCGATCAATCGTGTAGCCCTTCAGCTCCAACTGGTGCGCAATATCGCCCGACGTGACCGAACCGAACAGGTGATCGTTCTCGCCGACCTTGCGCTCGAACACCAGCTCGACCGCGTCCAACTGCGTCGAAAGCGCCTGCGCCTCGCCCTTCTCCTTCGCCGACTTGCGAATCGCCGAGCCCTTCATCTGCTCGATCACCGCCCGATTCGCCGCCGTCGCTTCAATCGCAAGCTTGCCCGGCAGCAGGTAGTTCCGCCCGTAGCCGTCCGCGACCTTCACCACATCGCCGCGTTGGCCGAGCTTGTTTACGTCTTCCTTCAGAATGACTTCCATTGCAATCTCCGATGTTCCTGTCTGTTAGGGCGCGTTAGAAGCGCGCGGCAAAGGCCAGCAGCGCAATGTTGCGCGACTGCTTGATCGCCAGCGAAAGACGTCGCTGGTGACGCGTGCAAACGCCCGTCAGGCGGCGCGGAACAATCTTGCCGCGCTCCGCCACAAAGCCCTGCAGCAGCCGCACGTCGCGGTACGAGATCGCGTCGATCTTCTCGGTGCAGAACTTGCAGACCTTCTTGCGCCGGAAGAACTTGCGTCCGCCCGGGCCGCCGCCAGGCGCGCCCGCAGGACGAGGTCCGCGCGGTGGGCCGCCAGGACCGGAGTGAGCACCTGCAGGACGAGGAGTGTGCGCGTGCGGAGCCGCGGCATGCTGCTCAGGAGCGGGACTGCTGTTCGTTTCGTCAGCCATGATATTTCCTTTCGATTCCGTTATGCCTTTCACACCGCTCCAGGCTCGCTGTGGAGCCTCTGAACATCCCGCCCAAGGGCAGAATGGAAGCGGGGATCAGCAGTGGTACATCCTCAGCGCCGCCGAAAAAGCCAGCACCGCAATCCTTAGGCGCATCAGCTTAGACAGCCGCCGGAACCGTTTCGGGAGGCGCATCGGAGGTCACATGCTCCTCGGGAGCCGCCACTGCCGGCTTGGTCTCGTCCTCGACCGGCGCCGCAGCAACCGGAGCCGCCTCGGCTGCAGGCGTTGCCGCGGCAGCAGGAGCCTGTGGCGTCTGCTGGACCGGCTGCGCGGGCTGGGCAATCGGCATCGCGCTGCGCTTCACCTTGCTGTCGCGCAGGGCCTTCACCTTCGCCAGCCGCTTCTCTTCTTCATCCATCCGGACCGTGATGAACTTGATCACCGGCTCTGAAACGCGCAGACGACGCTCGATCTCGGTGATCAGCTTGCCCTCAGCACCGATCGTCAGCAGCACATAGAAGCCGTCGTTGAACTTCTTGACCGTGTACGCCAGGCGGCGCCGGCCCATCTTCTCGAGGCTCTTGATCTCGCCGCCACCATCGGTGACGTTCTTCTGGAAGCCTTCAATCAGCTTGTCGAGGTCAGCTTCTTCAACGTCCGGCCGGACGATGAACATAATTTCGTAAGAACGAGTATTCATGCGATCTACTTCTTTCTGCGAAGTTCTGCTTCGCACCGTACCAGCGTGCCTTCTGCCGATCCGGTCTGGAATGTACTGCCCTGCTTCTATGAACTGACACCAAACAACTCAGTCCCTTGCTTCCCTCTTGTTGAACTCATTCATCGCGGCGCCGACACCTTTCGTCAGAATCATCTCGACCGCACGCTTCGCCCGGTCGAGCACTTCATCCAGCACCGCAAGCTCCTGCTTGCGCATCGGCGAGAGCAGATAATCCCTGCCGCCCGCCTTGATCTCCCGGCCGTCGTCCAGCGCGGCCGAGCTTTTTAGGGAACGCCCTACCCCGATTCGGATTCGCAGCCACTCTTCCGTGCCCAGCGCCCCGGAGATCGACTTCACCCCGTTGTGCCCGCCCGACGATCCACGCTCGTGGATCCGAAGCGTGCCCAGCGGAAATGCCAGCTCGTCGTGGAGGACAATCATCTCCTCCGACGGCCGTTCCAGCTCCAACTCCCGAACCAGCGCGGCTACGGCAAGCCCGCTCAGGTTCATAAACGTCTCCGGCTTCGCCAGCAGGACGTCCTCGCCCGCCAACCTCGCCTTCGTCGTCAACGCGCGGCCCCGGCGATTGGTCAGCATCACACCGCATTCTTCCGCGATCCGATCCACCGCCAGAAACCCGGCGTTGTGCGGCGTGAACTGATACTCGATGCCAGGATTGCCCAGGCCGACAATCAGCTTCACGACGCGCTTCCCTCTCCTGCCAGCACAAAGCAGGCCCGGGCATCAAGCCCAGGCCCGCAAACCTTTTACTTCTTGGCGCCCTTGGTATCCGCCGCCGGCGCTTCCGGCGCATCGGTCTTGCCCTTCTTCGCCACAACCGGTTCCGCCGTCGCCGGCACCACAGCATCCGCGGCAACTTCCTCTTCCTTCACCGCCGTCACGTGCGCGACCGTCGCATCCTCTTCGCCGAGGTACTTGATCGAACCCGAGTGCGGCAGATCCGAGACATGGATCGCGCCGTTCATCTCCAGACCGCTGACATCCACATCCAGGTGGCTCGGAATATCGCCCGGCAGGCACTCGATCTCGACCTCGCGCAGCACATGCTCCAGAACGCCGCCCTGCGTCTTCACACCCACCGGGATACCCGTCAGCTGGATCGGCACCGAAACACGCATCATCTTGTTCATCGCGATGCGCTTCAGGTCGATGTGTAGCAGCGTGCCCTTCACCGGCTCGTTCTGCCAGTCAACGATCATCGCCTTCACCAGCGAGCCGCCGCTTACATCGAGATCGAAGATCGTGTTGTGACCGGAATCAGAGTGCAGAATCTTGGTGATGACGCGCGGGTCAACAGTAACCGCAACCGAATCCTGGCCGGCGCCATAGACAACCGCGGGAATCTTGCCGGACACGCGAACCCGGCGAGCGGCGTTCTTGTTGAACTTACCCTCACGGGGCGTTGCGACAACGGTGGGGATCGTAACAGGTGCTGCCATGATGAGCCTTCCTTTCGGGCACAGAGAAGAGCCTTTCAGCTGTCCGTTCTCAGGTGTTACTGCAACCTTGCGAACCGCACTGATCGACCTCTACATGCTCCCTTTGCGGACAGTGCCCGCGGTTACGTCTCTGCCCCAAACCATTGGAAACAGAAACTAGTTGAACAGCGTACTCACGCTGGTCTCCATGTGAATGCTCTCGATCGCCCGGCCAAGCAGCCCCGCGATCGAAAGCACCTTGATCTTCTCCACCCCGAGCGCGTCTTCCCGCAGCGGGATGCTGTTCGTTACGACCACTTCCGTCAGTCGTGATGCCGCAATGCGCTCTACCGCCGGGCCCGAAAGCACCGGATGCGAGGCGCACGCGTAAACTTTTCCTGCGCCCTGGGCCAGCAGCGCATCTACCGTCTTCACCAGCGTTCCCGCGGTGTCGATAATGTCGTCGAGGATCAAACATGTCCGGCCCCGTACATCGCCGATCACGTTCATCACTTCGGTGACATTGATGTCCGTTCGGCGCTTGTCGACAATCGCCAGCGGTACATCGAGCTTCTTCGCAAAGAAGCGCGCACGTTCCACGCCTCCCGCATCCGGCGAAACCACGGTCAGATTCGGCAGGTTCAAATCCCGGAAGTAGCTCACCAGCACCGGGCTGGCAAAGAGATGATCGACCGGAATATTGAAGAAGCCCTGGATCTGCGCCGCGTGCAGATCCACCAACAGGGCCCGGTTCGCACCGGCCGTCGTCAGCAGATCGGCCACCAGCTTCGAAGTAATGGCAACGCGCGGCCGATCTTTACGATCCTGCCGCGCATAACCATAGTAAGGAATCACCACCGTAATCCGGCCGGCGGAGGCGCGTTTCAGCGCGTCCATCATGATCAGCAGCTCCACGAGATGCTGATCCACCGGAAAGCAGGTGGGCTGCACAAGAAATACGTCCGCACCGCGAACATTCTCGAGCAGTTGAAAGTGAACCTCGCCGTCGGAGAATCTCTGCAGCCGGGTCTCGCCCAGCGGCACACCAACGAACCGGCAGATCTCCTCGCTCAACGCAACGTTGGCAGATCCGCTGAATATTTTGAAACGTTTGTCCTCGCTCAGCCGCCCGGAGCGTTTCTTCTCCGGGGCGACCCTGGTCGTAAAACCCTGCGAGTTTCCAGACTGGGAGTTCGTTTCTGTCTCCACAGCCTGGACTGAATTAGGGGAAGTTACCGCAGTCGCGTTCTTGTTCTCCACGCTTGAAACCCTCAGAGGCTGGTTGGCCTCGGTAGCTCCTGCTGCTCGTCTCTTCCGGAAGGCCTTGTTTTGCCCCGGTACTTCTTTACGAAAGTAAGACTCGGTACTTCAAACTTCTGCTTCGCCGTTCGCGGTGTTCTCGCGTAACGTAAAACCATCCAACCTTCGCGGCATGTTGTTGCCGCCGAAAGAACCCTAAGTTGCTGTCCGAAGGCTCCCTCAAGGAGCAGGCGTCGACGTTCTGGTTGGGCGACTAGGATTCGAACCTAGACAAAGAGCTTCAAAGGCTCTGGACCTACCGTTAGTCGATCGCCCAATGAATCGCCGGTGGCGTTACTCTCCGGACGAAATCACCCTGCGAACATTCTGCGCCAGTAATCAGATCGAGGCAAGGTTGCTGTCAGCAGAGCCCGTACACCCGACGCCTGAACGCGTTGTTGAGCTGCCCGCGCACCCGCCATGGACCGATACAGTCCAAACAGAGCCGAACCCGAACCCGAAAGCGCCGCATACACCGCGGGGCTACCCGAATCACTACCCATCAATTGACGCTTGGTTTCACGCAGAGAGGGATACTGAGGGAAGACGACCTCTTCAAAATCATTCTGAAGGCCGTTTCCAATCCCGGTGCGGACAAGCGCGAGAAGGGTATTCTCGGCGAGATCATCCAGAGTGCCGCCCTGATCTTGATCAGAACTTCCTTGTTTTTTGCCAAGGTCCCCGCTGGATTCCAGCCCGGGGAGGTCACGATGAACGATACCGGAGGTGCCAGGCTCAACAATTCCAGTCTTTGCAGACATAGAGGAGTAAGCCAGACTCAACTGTTCTAATCTATCATGCTTCTTTCTAGGAGGCAACCGGGGAGCTTCCATCCCAACCGGGTGCTCCGACCATACCGGAGAGTGCGGGACAGCGCCGCCAGCCCGCTCCCGCTCCGCCGCCAGCGCATCCCACTCCCGAAACGCAGCCGGCGTCGACACCCCCACCTCCGGCACCGCTACTACACACCGCATCCCCGGCAGCTCCGGCAGCGGCACCACGATCTCGGCCCGGCCCGTTCCCAGTACCGCCCCGCCCAGCAGGAACAGTGGCACATCGGACCCCACCTCTGCCGCCAGCTCCAGCCGCGCCACCCCGTCCAGCGCCACGCCCAGCTCCCGCTCAAGCCCCAGCAGCGCCGCCGCCGCATTCGCCGACCCGGCCCCCAGCCCACCCTGCACCGGCAGGTGTTTCTCAATGTGGATTGTCACCTCGGCCGCCACGTCCAGCCGCGCCAGGCACCGCTCGACCATCTTCCACACAGTGTTTCGCCCATCGACCGGCACCCGCGGATGATTCGTCGTCAACACAATCCGCGTCGGCAATCCGGAGCCGGCCCGCACCGCCGCCACCGACACGACATCGTAGAGCGCCAGCGTCTGGTACATCGTCGTCAATCCATGAAAGCCATCCGCCCGCACCGGCCCAATCGCCAGCCCCAGGTTGATCTTCGAAAAAGAACAGACACGCGTCGCCATCCGTCCATCCTAAAAGGTAGGCGCAGGAGTTCCGTTCATTTCAACTCTCTTGCTGTCATCTCGATCTGGAGCGTAGGGTCGTGCACCTTCTCTTCCTTTCGCGCGGAATCAGGAGGTTTGAGAAAGACTAGATTCGCCGTCGGGCTCATGTTTTTGGAATCAAAGATAATCTTTGGCGTATCGAGAGGCAGCTTAACCTCCAGCTCCAGATTGCGTTCAGAGATGAGCGGCTCTTCCGTCTCCACACCGCTATTGCTCTTCGTCGTCACCGACCCGTTCACCAGGCTTGTCTTCAGAATCACTGAGAGCGCCAGCCCGTCCCCGTCGATCCGCACATCATTACAATCGAACTTCGTTCCCAACTCTACAAACTTGGTTGTGCCCGCCATCACCATTGGCACTTGTGAGGTCATGCGCGTCTTACTGGAGCCAGTTCGGCCATCGCTCCCAACCGTGACCTCGGTCGTGATGCTCTCCGTGCGCGGCTCTGGTGTCTCGTTTCCGGGATAACGCAGCACGACTGTGATTTGGAAATGCCGGGTCGTCGGTGCTGTCCCAGGCCCACTTCCATTCAGAACTGGTCGCGCTGCCTGTCCCACACCGGCCGTCGCCGCAGCCGCAAGTACAAGTCCCGACAACCCTCTCGCAAATATCTTCACTGGCTCACTTCCTCTTTATGATCCATGGATAATGATGTCACTTCGAGCGGTTCTACCGCTAAAGGCACAATTGCAATCGGCGTAATTTGAAGCTCAACCTCTCGCCTCAACGTGGGTGCAACGTTCGCGTGCCTCAAGCGCATCCTTTGTCCGCTTCTTAGAGCAACCATCGCATTTCGAGGACTTACCGGCACCCGGCCTTGACTCGCCTTCTCCGCTCCGGCGGAAAGCACACCAGCAAGCGAAGATCGCTTCCACTCTGGAGTAACGATCCCGCGTTCACGAAAGTCTCCCAGAACGAGCACAGATATGACGGCTAATCCCGCGACCGCCGTCGCAGGCCCCCAAAATATCCCCTTGCGCGGGTGAGGTTTTATACCTGCGGGGACCCGCGCCATCACCCGCGCTTCCAACCCGCGCAGCGGCTCGACCCGCGCCTCCTCCCGCAACACGGCATCCAGCACTCCATCGAAGTCGAAGTTCGCCTCACTCATCGCCGCCCTCCCTGCATCGCTTCGAACCGCTTCTTCAGCTCCGCCCTCGCCCGCATCACCCGAGTCCGCACCGTACCCTCCGGAATCCCCATCACCACTCCGACCTCACGCGACGTCATCTCCTCGATCGCCGACAGCACCAGCGGCTGCCGCAGCTCCTCAGGCAGTGCGTCGATCAGTCGCCGCAACAGCCCGCGCTCCTCCGCATCCACCGTCTGCCCCTCCGGCGATCGCGCACACGACGCCGGCTCGATTGCCGCCGCATCCCCCATCCGCCCGGCGCTTAGGCGAAGCCGATCAAGCGCTACCCGCCACACCGTCCGCGCTAGAAACGCCCGCTCGTCCTCGACCGCCCGCCACGCATCCCCGCGGTACAGCTTCAGGAACGCCTCCTGCACCGCATCCTCGGCATCCTGCGCGTTCCGCAGCAGCCCGAACGCCACCCGAAACATCAGCCGCGACTGCCGCGCCACCAGCTCGGCAAACGCCGCATCCCGCTCTGCCGTCTGTCCGCGCTCCACCGCGTCCTCACCTTCGCCACGGACCTGCGGCCAGACCCCAACCCCTGCGCTCATCCACCAGCCGCCTTTCGCCTGTCACCTACTAAGACCGGCCTACCTTCAATCCCGTTCATCTTTATTCCCGTACAGTCTCCAGCTCTCTACCCGCCCAGCCACTTGACCCCAACACATTCCCCTCCACAAATCCCCACACACCAGCTATCCTCAACCCACCCCCTGCACCGTGGAGAGTTCTCCTTGGCTCGTATCAAGCCCCGTCTGAAGCTCAAGCAAGCGTCCGCGCTCCTGTCCGCAACCTGCCTCCTAGGCGGCACCTTGCCCGCCCAGCAGCCAGGCCTCGCCCCCACCCGCGCCGCTCACGCCATGGTCGTCACCATCCATCACGACGCCACCGATGCCGGCGTCGCCATTCTCAAACAGGGTGGCAACGCCGTAGACGCTGCCGTGGCCGTGGGCTTTGCGCTCGCCGTCGTCTACCCCGCGGCCGGCAACATCGGCGGCGGCGGCTTCATGCTCATCCGCGACCACGCCGGCTCGAACAAGATCGAAACCCACTTCCTCGACTACCGTGAGAAAGCGCCCGCGGCCGCCAGCCGCGACATGTACCTCGACGCCCAGGGAAACGTCGCCCCCGGCCGCTCCCTGCTCGGTTACCTGGCCTCGGGCGTTCCCGGCACCGTCGCCGGCCTCGCCTACGCCCAGCAGCACTTCGGCAAGCTCACCCTCGCCCAGGACATGGCTCCCGCCATCAGGCTCGCCAGCAATGGCTACGTCCTCTCGGCCGAAGAAGCCCGCGCGCTCCACGCCAAAAACCTGACCGCCTTCCCCACCTCAGCCCAGATCTTCCAGCGGAACGGTGACTTCTACAAAGAGGGCGACACCTTCAAGCAGCCGCTGCTCGCCGCCACCCTCACCGCCATCGCCGCCGACCCCAAATCTTTCTACACCGGCGCACTGGCGAAACAAATCGCCGCTTTTGAGAAAGCCGGCGGCGGCCTCATGACGGAAGCCGATCTATCGGCTTACGAAGTGAAAGATCGCGCTCCCATCACCGGCCGCTATCACGGCTACGACCTCATCACCGCCCCTCCTCCATCCTCCGGCGGCATCGTTCTGGTTGAGATCCTGAACATCCTCTCCACCTACAACCTGCCAAAGCTCGGCCCCGATCGAAGCGCCGCCCAGGTCCACATCATCACCGAAGCCTTCCGCCGCGCCTATATGGACCGGGGCGACTATCTCGGCGACCCCGACTTCAACACCCTACCCCTGAAACAAATGGCCGACCTCACGTACGCCGCCGCCTGGCGCAAATCCATCGACCCCACCAGGCCAACGCCCAGCGCCAGCCTCGTCCGCCCCGCCGGCTTCATGCCGCCGCCCCCGCAGGCCACCTCCGCAAAAGAGTCGACCCAGACCACCCACTTCTCGATCGTCGACGCCGAGGGCAACGCCGTCTCGAGCACCTACACGCTCAACGGCGGCTTCGGGTCTGGTGTGACGGTGGACGGTCTCGGCTTCCTGCTCAATAACGAGATGGACGACTTCACCTCGAAGATCGGCGTCCCCAACACCTACGGCCTCATTCAAGGCCCGGCGAATGCCATAGCGCCAGGAAAACGCCCGCTCTCCGCCATGACCCCGACCATCGTCACCAAAGATGGCAAGCTCGCCCTCGTCCTCGGCACGCCCGGCGGCTCGACCATCATCACCACCGTCGCCAACGACTTCCTCTCCGTCGTCGACAACGGCCTTGACATCCAGCAGGCCGCCGATGCCCCCCGCTTCCACCACCAGTACCTGCCCGACCGGCTCGATCTCGAAAAGAAGTTTTCCGCCGACACAGGCGACCAGCTCAAAGCCATGGGCTACACCACCAACCGCAGCTCCGTAGCCGACGAAAAGAATCCCGGCGTCTGGGGCGACAGCGAACTCATCATGGTCGACCCCAAAAGCGGCGACCTCCTCGGCGGCCACGACTCCAGGAGAAGCTACGGCAAAGCAGCCGGCTACTAACAGCATTCCGGCGCTCATGAAGCCCGGGTGCCCCATCCTTTCGCGCCCCTGCGAAAGAGTGGGATCGTAATACCGATGTACCATGACGCATCCATGAACCCCCGCATCGGTACCGCTGGCTGGAGCGTCCCCAAACCCTTTGCCGCCGAAGCTCCCGCCGCCGGGACCCACCTCGAACGCTACGCCCGCATCCTTCCCTGCGCTGAGATCAACTCCTCCTTCTACCGCCCCCACCGCATCGCCACCTGGGCCAAGTGGGCAGCCGCCGTTCCCGAAGACTTCCGCTTCGCCGTCAAAGCCCCGAAGGCCATCACGCACGAGACAAAGCTCGCCAACGCCGCCGCTCCCCTCAAGACCTTTCTCGCTGAAGTCAGCACCCTCGCCACCAGGCTCGGCCCAATCCTCTTCCAGCTCCCGCCCAGCCTGGCCTTCGACGCAGCCACCGCCGAGCGCTTCCTCACCACCCTGCGCGATCTGCACCCCGGTCCAGCCGTCTTCGAGCCGCGCCACCCCACCTGGTTCACCGCCCAAGCCGACGCGCTCTTCAACCGTTTCCACATTGCTCGCGCAGCCGCCGATCCCGCAAAGTTCCCCGAAGCCGCCATCCCCGGCGGCTGGAGCCGGCTCGTCTACTACCGGCTCCACGGTTCGCCCCGCACCTACTACTCCGCCTATACCGAAGCCTTCCTGCACACCCTCGCTGCCGCCATCGCACCGCATCACCTGCACGCCGAAACCGAGCTCTGGTGCGTCTTCGACAACACCGCCCTCGGTGCCGCCTTCAACAACGCCCTCATCCTAAGCCGCCTGCTCACAGCCACGTAAGCCCCGCCCTACTGCATCCCCAGCTCCCGCGCAATCTCTGCCTCAACCACCGGCGCCATCAACGCATAGCCCTGCGCCGTCGGATGCACTCCATCCACACTCAGTCCCGGCTTGAAGCTCCCATCCGGCCCCACCAGCACGCTGTAATAGTCCACATACCCCAGCCCCTGCTGTGCCGCATACGCCTTCTCCCACGCGCTCAGCGCCAGCAGCGCCGCCGCCGGGTGCAGCCCCTTGTTCCAGGGAAACTCGACCGTCGGCTGCTGCGACGCCAGGATCATCTTGATCCCGTTCGCCTTCGCAATCGCCACCATCGAACGGATATTATCCTCCGTCATCTCAAGGGTGGACGGCCCGGTATTGCCCGCCACATCGTTCGATCCCCCAAGAAACACCACTGCCGCCGGCTTCAGCGCCACCACATCCTGCTGAAACCGCACCAGCATCTGCGGCGTCGTCTGCCCGCTGATCCCGCGGTTCACATACGGCTTACCCGGAAAGAAGACCGAGTCGTACTTCCGCCCCCAGTTGTCCGTCGTCGACGACCCGAAGAACACCACCCGCTTCTCCGCAGCGGCCGGCGGCGCCAGCGCGGCATTCTCCGCCCGGTACCGGCCCAGCTGCGGCCAGTCCGCCAGCTTCGCACGCATCTCCCGCAGCTCACCCGCGACCGCCGCAGCCACAGGCATCGTCACCGGCGGCACCACCTGCTGCTGGGCCATCTGCTGCTGCTGCGCCCAGCCACTCCCACCCACCGCCAGCACCAGCATCCAGACGAACTTCATACTCCGCCCCTCACTCGTCTCTACGCGCGCGAGCCCAAACTACCGGGGCCCGATCGCCTTATCCACCGCAGCCTGCGCCAGCGGTCCCATGATCGCGTAGCCGGCCGCCGTCGGATGCACGCCATCGCTGCTCAGCCCGGCCTTCATCCCGCCATTCGCATCCGTCATCGCGGTGTAGTAATCCAGGTACGTGATCGTATGGTTCACGCAATAGCCAGCCAGCCACGCGTTCAGCGCCTGGATCTTAGGTGCCGGTTTCAGCCCCGGCTTCCACGGGTAGTCCGCCACCGGCAGGATCGACGAAAACACCACGCGAATCCCGTTCGCCTTCGCCAGGTCCGCCATCGATTTGAAGTTATCCTCGATCATCTCCGGCGTCTCCGGCCCCGTGTTCCCGGCAATGTCGTTCGTTCCCGCCAGGATCACCACCGCCGTCGGATGCAGGTTGATCACATCCTGGCGAAACCGCACCAGCATCTGCGGCGTCGTCTGCCCGCTGATCCCGCGATTCACATACGGCTTGCCCTGGAAGAAGCTCCCTACGCTCCGCCCCCACGCGTCCGTAATCGAGTCGCCGTAGAACACCACCCGGTCGCTCAACCCCGCCGTGCCCAGTGCCGCGTTCTCCGCCCGGTATCGCTCCAGCTGCGCCCAGTCCATCAACTGCGCCTTCATCCTCGCCACCGCCGGATCGCTCGCCGGAGCAGCCGCCTGCGCCGCCGGTGCTGCCTGCGCCATGCCCATCGTCACCGGCACCGACGCCAGCAGCACGACGCTCCTCAACTTCTTCATCACCATCATGCGTCTCTCCCTCAAGGCTGAACTCGAACTGAATCGCAGGCCAGGCAAGCCGCCTGCGTGCGTTCCGATTCTAGAGGATCGCGCCCGCTCCATCCCGCCACACCGCCCATACCCGCGGTCACCCCACTCCTGTACCTTAATACCTGAATGATTCCCGGCATCTCCACACACGTCTTCCTCCAGCAGCGCCTCAGCACCGGCCTGCTCGATGCCCTCGAACGCAGCGGCGCCCGCGCCATCGAGGTCTTCGCCGCCCGCCACCACTTTGACTACGCCGACCGCTCCGTCGTGCGCGAAATAGCCGACTGGTTCCGCTCCACCGGCGTCACCGCCACCCTCCACCAGCCGCTCTACGCCGACGCTCACTGGTCCCGCCACGTCGCCCCCACCATCAACCTCATCGACATCGAGAAGGCCCGCCGCATTGAGGCCATGGACGAGGTCAAGCGCGCCATCGAGGCCGCCGAACAGATTCCCTTTACCGCCGTCACCCTCCACCTCGGCCAGAAGGACGAAGCCTGGAGCACCCGCGCCCTCGAGCACGCCCTCACCGCCATCGAGCACCTCAAGGCCTTCGCCCACCCGCTCGGCGTCAAGATCCTCCTCGAGAATCTGCAGAACGAAGTCACCACCCCCGAGCACCTGCTCGAGATCGTCAAGGTCGGCCACTTCGACACCGTCGGCATCACGCTCGACGTCGGCCATGCCCACCTTGCAGCGCCCGCCGCCAGCGAAGGCATCGACACCGCCTTCGAGCTCCTCCGCCCGCGCATCACCGAGCTCCATCTGCACGACAACCAGGGCACCAAGGACGAACACCTCTGGCCCGCCGCCGGCACCATCGATTGGACCAACCTCGCCCGCCACATCGCCACCCTTCCACCCGCCACCCCCGTCATACTCGAAATCGCCCACGACCTCAACGAGACCCCAGAATCCGTAACCAAAAAAGCCCAACAAGCCTTCGACAACCACCTCCGCATCACTGACCAACTCCAACCCTCCTGACCCTTTGCCATCCCTTACCAAAAACTTGTCATCCTGAGCGAAGCCTTCGCAGCACTACCGCGAAAGCGCAGTCAAAGAACCTGCGTTCGTCGTTGCTGTTGCCTTTCTTCTTTCATTCCCGAAGGGACCTGCGTCTGCCCTTGCCGTTGCTGTTGCCCTCTCTTCCCTAACCAAAAATAACCGTCATCCCGACCGAAGGCGTGCCCTCGCGCCGCAGTGGAGGGACCCCCGCATTTCGCCCTTGCCGTTGCCTGTTCTCCTCCCCAACCGAAGCTACCGCGCCACTACCACCCAACCCACTCATTTACCCTTATCCCTGACCATGCCGACCGAATCCCCCCTTGCCACCATCGCCTCGCTCGCCGCCCACGAAGGCCAGACCGTCACCCTCCGCGGCTGGCTCTATAACCTCCGCGCCTCCGGCAAGCTCCTCTTCCCCATCTTCCGCGACGGCACCGGCACCATCCAGGGCATCGTCCCCAAGGCTGCCGTCCCCGAAGAGGTCTTCGAGACCCTCAAGAACCTCACCCTGGAAAGCTCCCTCATCGTCACCGGCAAGGTCCGCGCCGACGCCCGCGCGCCCTCCGGCTTCGAGCTCGACGTCGCCGGCATCGAAGTCCTCCAGCGCGTCCCCGACGAGACCCCCTTCCCCATCAGCCTCAAAGAGCACGGCGTCGACTTCCTCATGGAGCACCGCCATCTGTGGCTCCGCACCCCGCGCCAGTCCGCCATCCTCCGCGTCCGCGCCACCATCATGCGCGCCGCCGCCGAGTACTTCGATACCAACGGCTTCATCCGCACCGACCCGCCGATCTTAACGCCAAATGCGTGTGAGGGTACTTCAGAACTCTTCGAGATGGACTACTTCGGCGACGACAAGGCCTACCTCACCCAGTCCGGCCAGCTCTACATCGAAGCCACCGCCCTCGCCCTCGGCAAGGTCTACTCCTTCGGCCCCACCTTCCGCGCCGAAAAATCCAAAACCCGCCGCCACCTCACCGAATTCTGGATGATCGAACCCGAAGTCGCCTTCCTCGAGCTCCACGGCCTCATGGACCTCGCCGAAGACTTCCCCCTCCACCTCCTCACCGTCGTCC
>CAXTLS010000071.1:0-14926 GCA_964245235.1 uncultured Acidobacteriaceae bacterium | reverse complement strand
TCCAGGACATCGGCTATTACCCCTTCGGCGATCCCTTCTTCTCAAATCTCACCCACTACGTCCGCTCCGGCGACTTCATCACCGCGCTCTTCCGCGATGCCAGGAACGCCAATGAGCTCGCCTTCGCCATCGGCGCGCTCTCGCATTACGTCGGCGACACCACCGGCCATGCCCAGGCCACCAACCGCGCCGTTCCCATCGAGTTCCCCAAGCTTCAGCAGAAATATGGCGATATCGTCAGCTACGAGCAGGCCCAGCATCCTCATGTGCAGACCGAGTTTGCCTTCGACATCAATGAGATCGCGAAGCACCGTTTCGCTCCCTCCGCCTACCTTCGCCACATCGGCCTCGCTGTGCCCACCAACCTGCTCGCCCTCGCCTACTACCAGACCTATGGTCTCGGCGTTGGCTACAGCTCAGGCCGTCATAAGCCAACCCTCCGCGGCTACCGATTCGCCGTGCGCACCCTGCTGCCCCGTGTCGCCTACGCGGAAACGCTGCTCCATCGCAAGAGCTTCCCCGATGACACGCCCGGGCCAGACCTCGACCTCTTCAAGCACCAGTTCGCCCAGGCCGACTTCGAGAACGGGTGGGAGCCCTACCGGAAGAAAGCCGGCGTCAGCACCTATACCCTTGCTGGCGTCATCTTCATCCTGCCCAAGATCGGCAAGCTCAAACTTCTCGCCATCAAGGGTCCGAACGCTGCCACCGAGGGCGATTACATCCGCAGCGTCAGCAATTCAGTCGACCGGATGCGTGACCTGCTCGCCCGCTTCAACACCGACTCCACCCTGCCCAACCGCGATCTCGATACCGGCGCCAAGGTGAAGCCCGGAGCCTACCGGCTTACCGACGACACCTACGCCAAGCTGCTGCACGAGGTCACCCACAACCGCGATCAGCCCATCCCCCTCGGCCTGAAAGAGGACATCCTTGAGTACTATGCAGATCCCGCCGCACCCATCATCACCAGGAACAATCCAAAGCACTGGGCCGAAGTCCAGCTCAATTTGAAGACCCTCGAAACCCTCGCCACCACAGGGACCATGCCGATCATCCCGAATCAGCCCGACCTCCCGGCCGGCGCCGTCGATCCGACATCAAGGCCGCCCACCAACTAGGCCATAGCGCGGGTCACTTCTTCACCACCTCAAGCACCCCGTCACCGTCCCAGGCCTTCGCGCCAGTCTGGCTCAACTTTCCAGCAGCATCATCCCAATGGATGTGCGTCACCTGGCTCGCGCCCTGCTCATATGCATACGTCTTGCCGT
This sequence comes from uncultured Acidobacteriaceae bacterium, assembly GCA_964245235.1. Lineage (GTDB taxonomy): Bacteria > Acidobacteriota > Terriglobia > Terriglobales > Acidobacteriaceae > Edaphobacter. The sequence continues at coordinate 13,655 of CAXTLS010000071.1, read as the reverse complement.
CATCGTCATAGAGAATAAAGTTAGCATTCGCACCCGGGTAGACGCGAACATGCGCAATCGCCTGCTTCTCTTGCGTACTCTCAATCACGCTGCCCAGAGGCACAATCGAGCCCGCCTTCACGAACAGCGGCAGCGTTTCGATCGGCGCACTCACCTCAACCGTCTGCCCACCCGCAAACTTCTCGCCGGTCCAGTAGCTATACCAGCTCGCCCCCGCAGGCAGATAAACCCGCTTCGTTGTCTGACCCTGCACAGTCACCGGCGCCACCAGGAACGCCGGCCCGAACATGTACTCATCACGAATATCAGCCGTCTTCCCATCCGCGCCAAAATCCATCCACAGCGGCCGCATGAACGGCGCTCCCGTCTCGTGCGTCCCGTACCCCAGCGAGTAGATATACGGCATCAGCTCATAGCGCAGCCGCAGGTACTTGCTCAGGATCGGCTCCGCCTGCTTCCCGTAACTCCACACCTCGTTATAGGTCCGCGAGCCGTGCGTCCGGAACGTCGGCAGAAACGTTCCATACTCATACCACCGCACATACAGCTCCGGATAGTCGTCGTAGCCATGCACATTCCCGCGCGCATCGCTCGGATCGATCAGCAGCGGCCGCTCCGCTTTGTGCGCCCCGGGCAGGTACTGCCACCCGCCGATATCGTTTCCCCAGTACGCGATTCCCGAAGCCGTCACGTTCAACCCCGTAGGGATCTGCCGCGTCAGCGTATCCCACGTCGGATAGATATCGGACGACCAGAAGATCGTGCCGTTATGCTGAGCCCCGGTATAGGCATCCCGCGACATGATCAGCGCCCGCCGCTCCGGCAGGTCCTTGCGCATCCCGTTATAAAGCGCCGCCGTATGAAACAGCGGGTACACGTTGAAGAACTGCGTCCCTGGACCAACCTTGAAATAGCTCCCGTTCGGCGGCAGATCCGGCTCCGTCTCATCCGCCCAGAGCGAGTCAAAGCCCTTGCTTAGGATCTGATCCCGGACCGTCCCCCAATACCACACCGCCGCCTCAGGGTTCGTAGAGTCGATATCCGATCCCGCCTTGTCGTAAGGCAGGCCATCGGTCGGCGTGCCATCCGCCAACTGCTCGAACCACCCCTTCTCCTTTACCAGGTCGTAGTAGCGCGTCCCCTTCTCAAACCGCGGCCACACGCTGATCATCGTGTCGATCTTCATCGCATGCAGCTCGCGATTCATCGCCGCCGGATCAGGCCATCGCGACTTGATAAAGTCCATCTGCCCCATGCCCGTGTAATAAAACCAGTCCAGCACGATCACGTCGAGCGGCAGATGCCGTTCGCGATACCCCTTCGCCACCGCCAGCATCTCCGCCTGCGTCACATAGCGCTGCTTGCACTGGATCAACCCGTACGCCGCCTTCGGCAGCATCGGCGTATCGCCCGTCAGCAATTTGTAACCGCCATAGATCTCGTCCGAAGTCTTACCCGCAATCACGAAATACGAGACCCGCTGCCCCACCTGCGACGTCCATTGCGTCCGCTCGTTGAACCCCGGCGCAATCGTCGTCTTCGCAGGGTTATCCCACAGCACCCCGTAGCCCTTGTTCGTCACCAGGAACGGCACACAGAAGCTCGCACCCGCCGCCGCGTTGTAATCCGCCTGGCACTCCACCTTGTGCCCGCGATGGTCGAGCGTGCCATCCTGGTTCTGCCCCAGGCCGTAGTAATGCTCATCGTCCGGCGAAGCAAACGTCGCGCCCACCTCGTAAAACGGCGGATCGCTCGGCCGCCGATCTGCTGCAATCCCGGCGTTCCCATCCTTGTGGTTCAGCACCGCCATCTCCCAGCCCTGCATGTCGAGCAGCGCCGCCCCATCCGGCCCCGTAATCCGCACCTCCGCGCCCGGCGCCGAGCCGCCAAAGTACTTCTCCGTTCCCTCGACATAGTTCTTCGGGCGAGGCTGCGGCGGCCGCATCGCCGGGATAAAGACCGTCATCCGCGCCGAGCGATACGTGTCCCCATCCGATGTAGCCTGATGCGTCCACCCCGCCGCATCCGGCTTCGCCACGAACCCATACCCAGGACCCGCCAGCGCCTGATCCTTCAGCAGGCTTAGCGTGACGCGCACGATATTCGGCCCATACGCCTCGAGCGACACCGTCCCCGCCCCACGCGCCATCACCACCTGCGCGCACGCCGCCGAACTTACACACACCATCGCCGCTATCAAACCCGGTACACGCATTCTTCTCCTTGAATCAGACCACGGCCTGACACGCGTACTCAAAAGATCATCCTGCAAAGTAGGAGCAGTGTACCGCGCCCATCCTAAGCCCGCTCTCTACACAGCATCCATCGCCGGCGCCAGCACACACGCCCATCGGGCCACCGCCGCACTATAGACCCCGCACTCATCCTCGCGATCCCCATCGAGCACCGCCAGCTGCACCGCAAAGTTCCCCACCGTCGAGCTCTCCACCGGTCCGCGCAGCACCTCGAGCCCTGTAGCCTCAGCCGTCAGCCGGTTGAGAAACTCGTTCCGGCTCCCGCCACCCACAATAAACAGCCGCCGCAACGTCTTCCCGCTATGCAGCGCCACCCGCTCCAGCACCGCCGCATACCGAGCCGCCAGGCTGTGAAAGATGAGGCTCGCGAATGCAGGCGCATGCTCCGCCTCCTCATCAAGCGGAGCGAGCCCCTGCCGACGCCGCACCGCGTTGATACGCTCCGGCATATGCCCCGGCAGCAGCAGCTCCGGCTCGTCTACATCCAGCAGCGCCTCCGGCCGGGGCAGCCTCTCCGCAGCCGCAACCAGCTCCTCGATCGTCCACACCCTGCCGGCAGCCGCCCAAGACGCCATGCACTGCCGAACCAGCCACATGCCGTTGATGTTCTTGTGGAAGCAGATCTGCCCGCCCACGGCCCCGCAGTTCGTGAAGTGATCCGCCTGCACCGCCGCCCCGTTCCGCGGCTGCTCCCTCACCCTCCCCACTAGCGACCATGTACCCGAGCTGATGTACGCCCAGTCATCCCCCGTCGCCGGAATGCCCGCAACCGCCGAAGCCGTATCGTGGCACGCCGGCGCAATCAACACCACGTTCCGAAGCGCCGGCAGCTTGGCCAGCTCGCCCTGCAGCTGTCCCACAACCGTCCCCGGCGGCACAATCTCCGGCGCACCCGCAAGGTCAAGCCCCGCCGCCTGAAAGATCTCCCCGCTCCAGAGCCGCGTATGCAGATTGACCAGCTGCGTATGCGTGGCGTTCGTATACTCCGCCACCCGGACCCCGCCCCACCGCGACAGAAAGTACTCCGGCAGGTTCACCCACTCCTCCGCCACCGGCCCGTCCGCATGCAACTGATACAGCGTGTTGATCCGCATCAGCTGCACGCCGGTCAGCTCCCGCAGCCGCTCCGGACTGATCGCCCGATGCACCGCAGCCTCGGCCGCCACCGTCCGCTCGTCGCGATAGCAGAATGGATCAGCCACTGCACTTCCATCCGCATCCACCCGCACGTAATCAACCGCCCAGCCATCCACCGCGATCGACCGGACCCCTTCGACCGCAATCGCCGCCGCACGCCGCACGCCCTCATCGACTCCGGCCGCAATCGCGCCCAAGTCCCAGCGCAGCCCACCCTCGCTCTCGCGCGGAGCATTCGGAAAACGGTGCACCACCACGATCGCCGGCTTACCCGCAATCCACCGGAGCAGCGAAACCCGGCAGCTCTCCGCCCCGAGATCCACCGCAAGCAACGCCCGCATGTCAACAGGAGAAGACGGGTTCATCGCAGGTACGCCTCGGTCAGCCCTCCATCGACCGGGATCAGGTGCCCCGTCGTACACCGCGCCAGCGGCCCCGCCAGGAACAGGATCGCCTGTGCACAATCCTTCGGGTCGATCGGCTGATGAGTCAAAGTACGTGTCGCGTAGAACTGCGCCAGCACCGTCCGCAGCTCCTCATCCGTCGCCGCCTCATCAAACGGCAGCTTGTACTTCTGCAGCGACGCAAGCACACGATCCCGCGGAAACATGGTCGATCCCTTCACCACCGTCGCCGGGCTGATCCCGTTTACCCGCACCCGCGGCGCCATCGACACCGCCAGCTCCCGCACTAGGTGGCTCAGCGCGGCCTTGCTCACGTCGTACGCCTCACTGCCGCGCTTGGCTACCACCGCATTGGCCGAGCTCGTCAGCACCACGCTCGCATCCAGCCCCTGGACGTCGAAGATCTTCGCCGCCTCGTCCGCCAGCAGGTAGTTCGCCGTCACGTTCACCTCGAGCGTCAGCCCCCACTGCGCGTCCGTAATCACGCCGTCCGGCGACGAGGGAAAGAGCGCCGCCGTGTTGATCAGAATATCGATCCCGCCAAACTGCCGCACCGTCGCTTCAAGCGCGGCTTTGATCGTCGCCCGGTCGCGAATATCGATGCTCGTCCAGCTCACCGTCTCCTTGCCCGCGATCGCCTTCACCTCCTCCGCAACGGCCTCTGCGCCCTTCACATCGCGGTCCGCAATCACCACGTGCGCCCCGCGCTCCGCCGCCAGCAGCGCCACCTCGCGCCCAATGCCGCTGCCGCCGCCAACTACCAGCGCCACCCGCCGGCTCAGCTCCTTCTCCGCCGGCTGCCGGCGAATCTTTGCCTCCTCCAGCTTCCAGTACTCGATCCGAAACGCCTCGCTCGCCGGCAGCGCCACATAGTTCGCATGCGTCTTAAACTCGCTCGCCGCCGCAGCCGGCCCAGCCTGCGGAATATCGATGCAGCTCACCCCTGAACCCAGCGCGCCCGCACCCTGCATCACGCCGATCGCATTCGTATAAAACTCGCCGACGATCCGCGCATCGGCCTTGTTCTTCCCGAAGCTGAACATCCCCACACCCGGGATCAGCACCACCGTCGGACTCGCATCCCGGATTGCCGGCGAGTCCGCCACCGCGTGCCTGCCGTAGTACTCCGCGTACTCCGCCCGGTAGGTCTCGAGCGCATTCTCGACCAGTTCCTGCAACTCGCCGACCTTGTCCGCCGCCTCTCCCGCAGGATTCCAGTCGATCAACATCGGGCGAATCTTCGTCCGGATAAAGTGATCCGGGCAGCTCGTCCCCAGGCGCGCCAGCTCCCGCGCGTGGTGCGAGTTCACAAAGTCCAGCACCTCCGGCCGATCGGTAAAGCTCCCAATCCATCGCTGCCGCCGCGACACCACGCCGCGCAGGTGCGGCATCATTGCCAGTGCCATCGCCTGGCGATCCTCGCGACAGACGTACTGTTCGCCGCCAAAGTGCCTGTGTCCCTCCACCGCCCCATGCCGCTCGATGAACTGCCCAAGCTGGTCGATGATCGTGATGGTATTCAGGTAGCTCTCGCGCTGCGTCTCCCCCCACGTAAACAGCCCGTGGCCGCCCAGCACCACGCCGTCGCACCCCGGCGTCTCTTCGACGATGCGCTTCAGCATCATTCCCAGCTCGAAGCCCGGCCGCTGCCACGGCAGCCACACCAGCCTGTGGCCAAACTCCGTGTTGAACTCCTCCATCTTGCTCTTGCCATTCGCCGACGCCGCCAGCGCGATCCCCCAGTCCGGATGCAGATGGTCCACATGCGCGAACGGCAGAAAGCCATGCAGCGGCGTATCAATCGAAGCCGCTACCGGGTTGCCCCCGAAGGTGCACAGCGGGTACATCTCCGCCATCTCGTCCTCCAGCTCCACCCCGCGATACACCGCCTCCAGCGCCAGCAGCTTATCCATATACAACGTCGCAAACCCGCCGCGCTTCATACTCCCCAGGTCGCCGCCGCTGCCCTTCACCCACAGGATCTTCTTCGTCCGACCGTCCACCGGGTCGACCTGGTCGATCTTCGAGCTCGTGTTCCCCCCGCCGAAGTTGGTTATCCGCAGGTCCGACCCCAGCAGGTTCGACCGGTAGCGCAGCAGCTCCGGCTCATCGAGCCTCGCCGCCACTGCCTCATCCCACCGATCCTCTAAAAACTTCAGCCCCTTCACTTCCGCCATCGCAGACCCCATTCCGACCAAGCTCACCTTCATTTCAGCTTAGTGCAGTCTCGGCAATTGATCGGTGTCATCCGCACGGATAGGCGTTAAGCCTCTTCTCCCCGTCACGCATAACTCGCAACCGCTTCCGCATTTCTGCCGCCTCGCTCCTTCGCCGCCTGCTCCACGTAGCCGCTCTCATACAGCACCGCCAGCGGCTCAACCGGCAGCCCCCGCGCCGCGCGCCACTCCCGCACCATCGGCCGTACATCCTGCCAGAACGCCCCGCGAAGACACTCCTCCGCCTCCACCAGCCGGCAGTCCTGCTGCAGCTCGGCGAGCCGAACTCGATCGACCAGCGCCGCCTTCGCATACAGCTCCTGCGCCACGAACACGGTCTGCACCATGGCCTCCAGCTTTCCTTTGAGGTTGTGGCTCTGGTCGATCATGAACGCGACAGCCGCACGCTCTTCTTCGCTCGCACTCAGGATCTCGTGAAAGATCCGAAACACCTGGTACGGATCAATCGACCCCAGCGTCAGGTCGTCATCCGCATACTTGCGGTCGTTGAAATGGAAGCCACCCAGCGCCCCCGTGTGCAGCAGCCACGCCACAATCTGCTCGATGTTCGTCCCCAGCGCATGATGCCCGGTGTCGACCAGCACCTTCGCCTGCGGCCCCGCACGCCGCGCCAGTTCCAGCGCCATCCCCCAGTCTGCAATATCCGTGTGATAGAAGGCCGGCTCGAACGGCTTGTACTCCACCAGCATCCGCTGCTCCGGGCCGAGCGCAGCATGCGTCTCCCCGAGCACCTCGCTCATCCACTCGATGCGCCGGCGCACACTCTGCGTTCCCGGATAATTCGACCCATCCGCCACCCACAGCGACACATCGCGCGTCCCCAGCGCCTGCCCGATCGCAACCGATTCCAGCAGGTGCGCCAGCGCCTTCGCCCGCACCTCCGCGCTGGGATTCGCAATCGACCCAAACTTGTACTCCTGATCCTGAAAAAGATTCGGGTTGATCGACCCGCTCTTCACGCTGAACTTCTGCTCGAGCGACCGGATCACCGCCACATCCCGCACCCCGCCCGGCAGGTCCCACAGCACATGCAGCGCGATCGTCGGACTCGCTCCCGTCAGCGCATTCACCTCGGCCGCATCGGCAAACTTCTCTTCGATATTCGTTGCCGCCGCCGCCTGCGCAAACTTCCCGAACCGCGTCCCCGTGTTCGCAAACCCCCACGAAGGAACTTCAATCCGGAACTCGTCCAGCGCCTGCCACACCCGCTCCACGTCGCCAGAACCCACCATCCACCCCTCCACACGCAGCCTCTGCAAACAATACTCCCTCCCGGTCACCCAGCCATGACGCGCCCGCCGCATTTCCCATCACCCCCAGATCCCGATACCATCGCAACGCGAGCACTACACTCGCAACAGCCGCAGGTCGCACCAGAGAGAGGTCTCTTGGGAACCAGCCCCTTCATCGGCGTCATCTATCACTGGATCGGCGGCTTCGCCTCCGCCACCAACTTCATCCCCTTCCGCGGCATCAAGCGCTGGTCATGGGAGATCTACTGGCTCATCCAGGGCTTCGCCGCATGGATCGTCGCGCCCCTCGTCCTCGCCTCGCTCTTCGTCCCGCATCTCTTCGCCATCCTCCACGCCGCCCCGCAGGCGTCGCTCCACTACGCCTTCCTGTGGGGAGTACTCTGGGGCATGGGCGGCCTCACCTTCGGCCTCGCCATCCGCTATCTCGGCATCGCGCTCGGCTATGCCATCGCGCTCGGCCTCTGCACCGTCTTTGGGACGTTATTGCCGCCGCTCTTCCATGGCCAGATGTCCGCCATCGCCCACGAGAGCTCCGGCCAGGTCATCCTCTTCGGCGTCGCCGTCTGCGTCCTCGCCGTCGTGATCAACGGTGCTGCCGGCCTCTCGAAAGAACGCGAGATCACCACCGAAGAGAAGCTCGAAGCAGGCGAGGCCGACTTCTCCTTCGCCAAGGGCATCGCCGTCGCCATCTTCGCCGGCATCATGAGCTCGTGTTTCGCCTTCGGCCTCGATGCGGGCGCTCCAATAGCTCGCATCGCCAAGGTCCAGCTCCTCGCCAGCCACCGCCTCGACCTCTGGCAGAACCTCCCCGTCCTCGTCGTCGTCCTCTGGGGAGGCTTCCTCACCAACTTCGTCTGGTCCGCCATCCTCATCGTGAAGAACCGCTCCGTCGGCCAGTTCACCGGCACCCCCGGCACCAATCCCATGCGCGCCGCCATCACCCGCGGCGACACCATTGCCGACCTCGACCCACGCAATCTCGCCGCCCTCGCCCACGCCGACCGCTTCGCCCGCCTCAGCCCCCGCTCCCTCACCTTCAACTACATCTTCGCCATCCTCGCCGGCGTCATCTGGTACTTCCAATTCTTCTTCTACTCCATGGGCCAGACGAAGATGGGCAAGTACGACTTCTCCTCCTGGGCGCTTCACATGGCGTCGATCATCATCTTCGCCACGCTCTGGGGTCTCGCGCTCAAGGAGTGGCGCGGCACCAGCCGCCGTACGAAACTGCTCGTCGTCACCGGCCTCACGCTCCTCATCGCCTCCACCCTCATCATCGGCTACGGCAACTACATCAAAGCCCTCCACCCCTGAACAGCCACCCGCGCCCGGTCGCGCGAACCTCCACGGAACAACCCGCCCACGCGGCTCCTAAGCAGCGGCTTTCGGACTCAGCCAGAAGCCATACGCCAGCAGCGCCAGCCCTACGAAGAGCGGGAACAAGCCGACTAGGTAGACTCCTGACCAACGCGCCAGGGCGTACAGCAGGATCATCAACGCTAACCCTATCGCAAGATTAATCAGGCCGCCCAGCCTGAAACCGGCAAGGCGCTTCGCCGCGGATATTCTCTCCTGCTCCCGCAGATAGGCGAGCGCCGGACTCTGGTCGCCGCCGACCTCGGCGATCCGCTTGATCATGTCGGCCTTGTAATACGCCTCCCGCTCCTTCTGCCGAGCCCCGATCCATACCGCTACGGCTAGAAAGCTGAAGAGTGCGACATTAGCAACTGCAATCATGAGAAATAATGCGATACCAGCATTCGAAGAGGCAGCATCCATGGTGAAACTCCTTATAGTGCGGAAATAATTGCTTCACCCGGTCCGACCATGGAGGATGGTCTCCGGTTGCGTTTTGTTTGCGAAACGCTCTTCCATCGCCTGCAGAAAGAAAACGCAACCGAATTTTCCCGCCTCGGTCACACTGTATATGAGGAGTGCGTGAGCCCCGCAGACGACCAGAACGATGTAGCCCGCGTCCTCGCCGGAGAACCCGCGGCCTTTGAAGGCATCGTGCGACGCTGGCAGTCCCCGCTCATCAATCTCGGCTACCGCTTCTTCCGTGATCGCAGCCGCTCTGAAGACATGGCGCAGGAAGCCTTCCTGCGCGCCTTCCGTACGCTTCACTCCTGGCGGCAGGAATCCGCCTTCTCCACCTGGCTCTTCGCCCTCGCCACCAATCTCTACCGCACCGAGCTGCGCCGCCATCCCTTGCGTACGCTCCCCTTCGACGATGTCCGTGAACCCATCGATCCTCACGACCAGGATGGCGGTCTTCAATTCCGAAACCAGCAGGCCGCCATTCAGCAGGCCGTCCACAGTCTTCCGCCGAAGTACCGCGACGTCCTCATCCTGTATTACTTTCATGAGATGGACGTTCAAACAGCGGCCCGCAGTCTCGAACTCCCGGAGGGTACCGTTAAGGCGCATCTCTTTCGCGCCCGCACTCTGCTGCGCTCTAAACTACAACCGCTCGTCCACGCACAAGGAAAGAATCATCCACTCAGGGAGAACGTATGAGCCACCGTCCACTCGACCGCAAAGCCAGCATGCCCGATCACGCCGCGAGCGAGCAGGTTGCTCTTGACGATCTATTGAGTCGCCGCTTCAACGCACCTGAAGAGCAGCTTGCTCCTTCGTCAGGTTTCGTCCTCGCCGTGATGGATGAGGTCCACCAGAGCGTCTCTGTGCCGTCACCGCTCGCCTTCCCCTGGTCACGCGTCGTTCCGGGCCTGATCGCCGTGCTGTCTTCGTTCATCGCCTTCTTTCTCTATGCATGGAACAAACACGACGCGCATCGGCCCTTCGATCCCCATCTTGCTGTTGCCTTACCAGTCTTCTCCCCCGCTGGCCTGGTGCTTTGCTGGAGTGCCTGTGCACTCTGCCTGTCGATCGCGATCGCGGCGGCGGCGTTTCGTTTTACCAATCACGACTCCTGGTAGGAGTACGTCCACTCCACTCGCAACTTTGTCATCCTTCGCGCAGCGGAAGACCTGCTTTTCGCCTTTGCCCTTGCTCTTTCTAAGCATTCCAGAAGGGAATCTGCGTCTGCCCTTTGACCAGAAGTTTCCGCGATACCATTTTCAGGGCGTGATGCGCCGTTGCGAAAACGGCTTGGAGCGCAGGAGTGCATTTCAGGGAGTGCTGTATCGGCGAGTGATGGTGATGTGGGACCCGCCGTTGTCTGCGGGGCGGATAAGAACGGTTCGCTGATCATTGTCGCGGGCGAGTGTGAAGGCAGTACGGTCGCCGATGTTGGTGACGTCGGCGGCTCTGCCCAGAGCACCTTTGTAGAAGTCGGTGACCTGCGCGGGGGAGTCAGGAGTGGTGTACTGCGCGGCGACGACGCTCGTGCCGCCGGGGATGTTCATCTTTATGGTGGCACCGTTGCGCATCGAGCGTACGGAATGGGGATACTCGACTACGCCAAGCTCGGCGGGATTGAGTTCTCCATTGGCTACAGCGCCCTGGTGGATGATCTTCGAAGCTTTATAGCCGACGTACCCGAGGACTCCGGCGCCGACCACGACAAAGAACACCAGCGCCGCCGCGACGAGGAGGATTACCTTAACAAAGCCGTTGCCGGAACTGGTAGGAGCGGCGCCCTGAGCAGAGCCGCGTGTAGCATAGGCCTTCTCGAACCCGGGGCCCGATTGCAGGGGTGACGTTGACACATTCATTCTCCTAGGGGATCTATGCCGTGAGTTTCACGGTTTCATACTGGCCATGGTGTTTCTAATCTCTGCCGCGTTTCATGCGTCTCGGAACGGCACTACGGCTTTTGCTTTTTTCCGCCGGTCCATACGTCTGCGGGACGTATGGCAAGCCGCAGCTCCTACGGAGTCGAGCAACACGATGTCAGGAAACGATTGGGCCGTCTCCGCCACTATTTCGAAACGCCGTTGTAGGGCACGGAGCTCTCACATCGATTGTGGTTTGGAGGCCTGCCTTGTTAGCTTCACCCTCAGGACGCGTCACCGTGCAGCAGCAAAGCGATCGTGCAAGCATCTCCATTCGTGCCGCTTGCGATGGGATGGTTCTGCTTTTTACCGTCTTCCTTGTCATGTGGGTGCTCTTCGCCCTCGTGTTTGGGAGCGATTTGGCGCATCGCGCAGACTCGCAGCCATTCGAAGTGTTCTGGTCGTTCTGCTGGCTTGTTAGCGTTTGTTTTTTTGCATCGCGCATTGCCTGGGGACTTGGCGGAATGGATCTAATCATTCTTTCCCCCACAGAACTCCGGTTGTCCTCTACCGTCTTCGGTATTCCGATTCGGCGCAGAGTAGCGCCTACCCGCGAGGTTCGCAATCTGCGTTTCCTGCCCAGCTCCTGGTTTGGCAGGACTTACATACGGAGCAAGATCACCTATGAAGATGGGCGTGCGAGGATCAAGCTCGGCGCTGATCTTGACGAGTCCGAAGCTCGTACCATCATCAATCTGATGCTCACCGTATATCGGTTCCCCAAAGTGAAATCGTTCTTCACAACTCCATAGACCAAGGCCGGCAAGCCTATCGGCTCCAGCGCTTCGCTCATGGCAACTATTTGGATGAGGCTAGTTCTCGCAAGGTCTGGGTATCTGCGATTTCGATCGCCGCACGCAGAAAATCAGAACTGTATCTCATCCACAATGAGCCGCTTACAGCCATTCCATCAAAAAACATCCACAAACAAGCGTGTCAACCCCTCAAATAAGGCAAAGTATCGAAATCGTCAGTAAAGACGGGCACGAATGAGTTCAAAATAGTTGGCCTTTTAGTTAGGGTCAAGTTGGTATCCTTGAACTAGGAAGTAGAGAAAGCCTCGGCACAGCGCCGGGGCTTCCGCATTTAACCTCATCCGCCCCCGCCTAACCCCAACGGATGCAAGATTTTGACGGGTTGCCAACGTCACGATCCAAGCATCCCGTTCCCCTTTAAGGAGCCTCTCCATGACGCCTCTTTGCCAGCACCTGATGCCCACCGGCAAAACCTGCCAGTCCCCTGCGCTCTCCGGCCAGCCGCTCTGCTTCCACCACGACCGCGAGGCAATGCAGGCGCAGTTTGTTCTCAGCCTGCCGCCCCTCACCAGCCGCTCCTCGATCCTCCTGGCGCTGAGCCAGGTGGCTCTGGCGATGGGATTGAACCAGCTCGACACCAAGCGCGCCAACCTTCTGCTGCGCAGCATGAATCTCGCCACACGGCTGATTGCCGGCTGCGAGAAAGAGGCTAAGAACGCCGAGAAAGCAGCCGCTGCCGAAGCGAACCAGAAGCCGGAGGCGACACCCGCTCCTCCCGCCGAAGCGCCCCTCCCGATCCAGACTGCGCCGGCACATCGCAGCTTCGAGCCGCAATACCACCAGAACGATCGCCTCCCACGCTCCACACGGGAGAAGATCGATGCGATCCGGAGAGCCAGCCGCTAAACCCTGCAAATTCCCTCATTTCAAAAGTCCTACAAATCTATCAACGGGAGAGCTGCGCCAAAAATCCGAGGGGCATCTACCGCAATCGCGCGGGCATCCGATGCGCCATGTCTCTCAGTAAAACGTCTCCCGCTCAAACTCGCCGCAGCTTTCTGAAGATCGCCTCCGCGACCCTCGCCGGCGGTACGCTCGCCGCCCAGCAGTCCAAGCCCAACCAGCAGGACGCCGTCCAGCTTCCGCCGCTCCACAACGTCCCCACCGAGGGCGAGGAGAAGTCGCCGAGCCCCTCTGAGGCGCGGCTACAGCGCACCGGCTTCGCGGTCGTTGGCCTCGGCGACCTCGCCATCAAACAGATTCTCCCCGCCTTCGGCAGCAGCAAATACTCGAAAGTCGTCGCCCTCGTCAGCGGCGACCGCGCCAAGGCCGGCAAGATCGCCAACGAGTACGGCCTCAAAGAATCCTCCATCTACAGCTACGAGACCTACGACCAGCTCGCCCAGAACCCCGAGGTCCAGGTCATCTACATCGTCCTGCCCAACAGCATGCACGCGGAGTTCGTCGTCCGCGGTGCCAAGGCCGGCAAGCACATTCTCTGCGAGAAGCCCATGGCGACCTCCGCCCACGACTGCGAGCGCATGATTGCCGCCTGCAGCGCGGCGAACGTCAAGCTGATGATCGCCTACCGGCAGCAGTACGAGCCCATGAACCGCGCGATTGTCAAAATGGTGAAAGGAGGCAAGCTCGGCACGCTCAGGAGCTTCGTCGCCACCAACGCGCAGAACCAGGGCAACCCCGGCCAGTGGCGCCAGAAGCTCGCCCTCGCCGGCGGCGGCTGCCTGCCCGATGTCGGCGTCTATTGCCTCAACGCCGCACGCTTCCTCTCGAACGAAGAACCCACCGAGGCCTGGGGCACCACCCACCAGCCGAAGGACGACCCGCGCTTCACCGAGGTCGAAGAGACCTGCTCCTTC
>CAXTLS010000070.1:0-15813 GCA_964245235.1 uncultured Acidobacteriaceae bacterium | reverse complement strand
GAGGAAGCAGGAACGCACTCATGGCGCAAGTTTTTGACCGCAGTTCGAATGCGCTGGCCCGGATGAGCCTGGTACTGACCGGCCTGATCGTTATCGCCCTCGGCGTGACGCTCGACCAGCTCCAGCGCTCGCCCTGGGTCACTCGGCAGGGACAGCGTCCGGATCAGCCGATCCCGTTCAGCCACAAGCATCACGTTCAGGGACTCGGCCTGCAATGCCTGTACTGCCATACCCAGGTGGAAAAGGCGGCGTACTCCGGCATTCCGCCGACCAAGACCTGCATCAACTGCCATGCGCAGATCTGGACCAACGCCGAGCTGCTTGAGCCGGCGCGGCAGAGCTGGGCAACCGGCGCGTCGATCCAGTGGATCCGGGTGCACGATCTGCCGGATTACGTGTACTTCAATCACAGCATTCACGTGAACAAGGGCATCGGCTGCGCCTCCTGTCACGGACGCGTCGACGAGATGCCGATCATGTACCAGCAAAACACGCTGCAGATGGAGTGGTGCCTGAACTGCCACCGCAACCCTGCCGTCAATCTGCGCCCGACGACCGAGATCTACAACATGGCCTGGGCCGGACCCAGCACGGACAAGCCGGTATGGTGCGCGGACACGCCCAACAGCTACGGCCGCGCCACCGCGCAGCAGGTCCACTGCACGACCAAGAACCCGACCGGCGGCAACCCGGAGATTGCGGCGCTGCAGATGGTGGAAAAGAGTCCCGGCGGCAACGGCAAGGGCCAGTCCGGAACCCAGCTTCAGCCGCACCCCACTGAGGGCGACGGCAAGACTGTGAGCGACGTTCCGCCGGCCGGCATCCTGATGCCCGCAAACTACAAGAAGTTCACCAGCCAGGTCGATCTTGGCCGCTATCTTACGGAGCAGTACCACATCCGAGGCGCCAATGAGCTTTCCAGCTGCGAGACATGCCACCGATGAAGACACCAGAGACAGGAACAGACACGATGGCTGAAATCAAGGCACCCGCGGAAGCGACAGTGGTCACCCGCATTGCACCTGCGAGGATGACGCTCGCGCAGGTCCGAGCCAAGCTCGAGGGCAAGACCGGACGGCGTTTCTGGAAGAACCTCGACGAGCTCGCCGAGACGCCGGAGTTCCACGAACTCATGCAGGAGGAGTTTCCGCGGCAGTCGACCGAGTGGGTCGACTCCGTCAGCCGCCGCGGGTTTATGAAGGTCATGGGCGCTTCGTTGGCCCTGGCCGGGCTGGCCGGGTGCACCAAGCAGCCGGATGAGCCGATCTATCCCTACATCCGCCAGCCTGAGGATCTCGTTCTCGGCCAGTCGATGTATTTCTCGACCGCCTTTCCGTTTCCCACCGGTGCAATCCCTGTGCTGGTGAAGTCCGATGCCTTCCGACCGATCAAGGTCGACGGCAATCCTGAGCACCCGATGTCGCTCGGCAAGTCCGACCCGTACACGCAGGCGACCCTGCTCGAGCTGTACGACCCCGATCGATCGCAGCATGTGCTGTACCGCGGCGCCGCCTCCGCGTGGGGTGACTTCCAGACCGCGCTGCAGAAGGCTGCGAACAAGAGCCAGGGCGCCGGCGTTGCCTTTCTGTCGGAGACGATCACCTCGCCCACGCTGGCGCAGCAATGGAGCGACGTCCAGAAGGCCTACCCGCAGGCGAAGCTTGTGCAATGGGAGGCGATCACGCAGGATAACTCCCGCGCCGCCTCAAAGGCCGCGTTCGGCGAGTACGCCGACGCGCAGTACAAGCTCGAGCAGGCCGACATCATTCTTTCGCTCGATGCCGACTTTCTGAGCGGCATTCATCACCCGGGTTTTCTGCCGCTCTCGCGCGGCTATGCGGCACGGCATCGCTTCGTCGAAGGCCAGCCGATGAACCGGATGTACGTCGTCGAGAGCATGGCGACGGTCACCGGCTTCAAGGCCGACCATCGCCTGACGCTCCGCCCCAGCCAGATCGCGCCCTTCGCCCAGGCGCTCGCCGCGGGCGCAGCCCCGTCGTTCCTCGATGCAGACCAGCAGAGGTACTTCCATGCGCTTGCCGCGGACCTAAAGGCCAACTCCGGCAAGGTCGTCGTGATTCCCGGCGAGGGGGCCGCCCCGGCCGTGCATGCGGCGGCGTACGCGCTCAACTCGTCGCTCGGCGCCGTGGGCAAAACGGTGGTCTACACGCAGACCGTCAACCCGCTGCCGACCGAGCAGCTCGCCGATTTGAAGAGTCTGGTCAGCGACATGAACGCGGGCAAGATCGAGTTTCTTGTCATGCTCGGCGCCAATCCGCTCTACGCGGCACCGGCCGACCTGGACTTTGACGCTGCCTTTGCCAAGGTTCCCGTCACCGCTCACCTCGGCTCGCATGTGGACGAGACCGGCAATCTTTCGACGTGGCACGTTAACAAGGCGCACTACCTTGAGAGCTGGTCCGATGCCCGCGCCTATGACGGAACGCTTTCAATCGTTCAGCCCATGATCGCGCCCCTCTACGGCGGCCGGAGCTCGCACGAGGTCTTTCAGACCCTGCTGGCCGATCCTCAGGCCTCACCGTCCGACGTTGTGCAGGCCTACGCCAAGACGTACCTGAAGGGGGACTTCAACACGGCCTGGCGCAAGGCGCTGCATGACGGCTGGGTCGAGGGAACCGCGTTCCCACCGCGCGCCGGCGCCCCTTCCGCGGCGGTCTCCCCTGCTTCCCCCCCGCCGGCAACTCAGCCCGCCGGCACCTTTGAAATTCTGTTCAAGCACGACCCCTCGCTCTACGACGGGCGTTTTGCCAACGTTGGTTGGCTCCAGGAGCTACCGAAGCAGATCACCAACCTGAGCTGGGACAATGCGGCGCTGATGAGCCTGGACGCGATGGAGCAGCTCAAGGTTGAAGAGAATGACGTTGTGGAGATTGAGGCGAACGGCCGCCGAATCCTTGCTCCCGTCCTGCTGGTTCCGGGTCATGCTGACGGCACGATAACCGTCTATCTCGGCCTAGGCCGGCAGGCGACGGCGGGGCGTTCGGCCGCGGGTGTCGGCTTCAGCGCCTACCCGATCCGCACCACGGACGCGCTGCAGTTCGTTCCTGCGGCCAGGATCACGAAAAAGGGCGGTACCTGGGACCTGTGCGTGACCAAGGTCCACAACATCGAGCATCGCGGCTCCTTTGCGCAGCACGATCTTGAGAAGCCGGAGTCCGACAAGCAGGGCACCTACTCGCTCGCGGGCCACGAGGCCATGGAACGTTCGATCATCCGCTACGCCACCAAGGATGAGGCCGAGAAGCACCCGGGCTTTGCGCACGAGGGCGCGAGCGGAACTCTGGTGAACAAGGTCGGCTACGGCGTTCAGGCCGAGGCGCCCACCCACGCTGAAAGCCTGTTCCCGGACGCGTGGCGCTACGACCACACGGACGAATCTTCCAAGCGCCCGCAGAACCGGTGGGGCATGTCGATCGATCTGAACAGCTGCATCGGCTGCAATGCATGCGTTGTCAGCTGCTACGCCGAGAACAATATCGCGGTGGTCGGCCGCGAGCAGGTCAAGGTCGGCCGCAACATGCAGTGGCTGCGCATTGATGCCTACTTCGAAGGCGATCTGCACGCCCCGAAGGCACACTTCCAGCCGATGATGTGCCAGCACTGCGAGAATGCCGGCTGCGAACAGGTCTGCCCGGTCAACGCCACGGTCCACACGCCTGAAGGCCTCAATCTGATGGTGTATAACCGCTGCGTCGGTACCCGGTACTGTTCGAACAACTGCCCGTACAAGGTTCGCCGCTTCAATTTCCTGCTGTACTCCGATTACGAGACCGAAAGCCTGAAGTTTATGCGCAACCCTGACGTAACGGTTCGCTCGCGCGGCGTCATGGAGAAATGCAACTACTGCGTGCAGCGCATTGAATCAGCCAAGATCACCGCGGACAAGGAAAATCGCGCGATCCGCGACGGCGAAGTGGTCACGGCCTGCCAGCAGGCCTGCCCGACCGATGCCATTCTCTTTGGCAATCTCAACGACTCCACCAGCCAGGTCGCAAAGAAAAAGGCCGGGGAGCGTGACTACCAGGTGCTCAGCGACCTGAACTACCGTCCTCGCACCACTTACACGGCGGGCGTCATCAATCCCAACCCAGAGCTGGAGCGCGCATAAATGGCGACCAAACCCATTCCCGATCCCGTCGTTGACCCGATGATCGACCCCCGTACCGGCGAGTACGCGGTGATTGCTCCGGGCCACAACTTCAAGTCGGTCACGCAAAAGATTGCCGGCATCGTGCTCACCTCGAACACGCCGCTCGGCTGGTTCTTCGGGCTTATCGTCGGTGCCGGGGTCGCGCAGGGCGTCGTGGTCGGGTGCACCTGGCTCTTCCTCAAAGGCGTCGGCATCTGGGGCGTTACCATCCCGGGCGCGTGGGGCTTTGCCATCATCAACTTCGTCTGGTGGATCGGCATCGGCCACGCCGGCACGCTGATCTCGGCCATTCTGCTGCTGTTCAAGCAGACCTGGCGCAACTCGATCAACCGCTTCGCGGAGGCGATGACGATCTTTGCCGTGGTGTGCGCCGGGACCTTTCCGCTGATCCATGTGGGCCGCCCGTGGCTCGCGTACTGGCTCTTTCCGTACCCAAACAGCATGAATCTCTGGCCGCAGTTCCGTTCGCCGCTCGCATGGGACGTCTTCGCGGTCTCGACCTACGCCACCATCTCCATCGTCTTCTGGTACATCGGCATGATCCCGGATTTTGGCACGCTGCGCGATCGTGCCACGATGCCCCTGGCGAAGTACAGCTACGGCCTGCTCTCCTTGGGCTGGCGCGGTTCGACCCGGCACTGGATCCGGTATGAGTCTGCCTCGCTGCTGCTGGCCGGGCTTTCAACTCCGCTGGTGCTGTCCGTGCACACGGTGATCAGCTTCGACTTCGCGGTCGCGGCACTCGCGGGCTGGCACACCACCATCTTTCCGCCCTACTTTGTCGCCGGCGCCGTGTATTCGGGCTTTGCCATGGTGCTGACCCTGGCCATTCCGCTGCGCAGGTTTTACCACCTGGAGGACCTGGTGACGCTGCGGCATCTCGACAACATGGCCAAGGTCATGCTCGCCACCGGTTCGATCGTCGCCTACGGCTACGGCATGGAGGTTTTCATGTGCTGGTACTCGGCCAGCCACTGGGAGTTCTTCATGATGTGGAACCGCATGTTCGGGCCGATGGGCTGGGGCTACTGGATGCTCATCCTGACCAACATCGCGATTCCGCTGACCACGCTGTGGTCGCGCAAGCTGCGGGTCAACGTTGCCTACCTGTTTGTGCTCTCGCTGATCGTCAACACCGGCATGTGGTTTGAGCGTTTCGTGATCGTCGTCACCTCGCTTTACCGCGACTACCTCCCGTCCAGCTGGGGAACCTATCGCGCGACCAAGTGGGATTACATGATCTATGTGGGCACCATGGGCCTGTTCACCATGCTGTTCTTCCTCTTTGTTCGCTTTCTTCCCATGATCCCCATGTCCGAGATCCGCATGATGCTGCCGCAGACCAAGGTGGACAATCGTGCGCCGGATGCGCAAACCACGATTGATGAGGCCGTCTAATGCCACCTCGTGAAGGAATCTACGGACTGCTGGCTGAGTTCAATACGCCGACCGAACTGGTGCGGGCGACCGAACAGGCACGCGCCGCCGGCTATCGCCGCATGGAGTGCTACACCCCGTACCCCGTCGAAGAGGCCGCCGAGGCGCTGCACTTTCACAAGACCAGCGTGCCCCTGATCTGCCTGCTGGGCGGCCTGATGGGTGTCACCACGGCATTTCTCATGGAGACCTGGATCAACGTTTGGGGCTATGTCATCAACGTCGCCGGACGGCCGCTATTTTCGTGGCCCGCCTTTATTATCCCGGCGTACGAGTGGACGATCCTCTTCGCCGGTCTGTCGGCGGCGTTCGGCATGATCGCGCAGAACGGTATGCCGCAGCTCTACCATCCGCTGTTCAACGCGCCGAACTTCCGCAACGGCGCCACCACGGACAAGTTCTTTCTCTGCCTCGAGGCCAATGACCCGCAGTTCTCGCTGACCGGAACGCGCAACTTCCTTGAGCAGTTCCCCACGGTCTCCGTGGTGGAGGTGGATCATTAACGCTCAGCGCCAGACCCCTTCGCGCCTTGTCTCTTCCGCAGCCGCGGCGCTGTCCGTGCTTGCGCTTGCCGGCTGCCGTCAGGACATGCACAACCAGCCGAAGTTCTACCCTCAGCGCGGGTCGGATTTCTACACCGACGGCCGCTCCGTGCGGCCGCAGGTCGACGGCACGGTGGCCCGCAGCCAGCTGCGCCAGAACACATACTTCTACACCGGCTTTCAGGGTGGCAAGGAAGGCGACGGCATGCCGTTCGCGGTGAGTGCTCCCGTGCTCGCCCGCGGCCAGCAGAGCTACAACGTCTTCTGCACGCCGTGCCACTCCCGCGTTGGCAATGGCGCGGGCATGATCGTGCAGCGCGGCTATGCCCAGGCCGGCAACTTCCATACCGCCCGGCTCCAGGCTGCGCCGCTCGGCCACTTCTTCAACGTGATCACGAACGGCTACGGCGCGATGCCCGACTACGCCTCGCAGATCACCCCGGAGAATCGCTGGGCCATCGTCGCCTACATTCGCGCCCTGCAGCTCAGCCAGCACGCCAGCCAGGCTGACGTCGCGGCCGGTCAGCATGTGGAGACGCTCGACACGATCGCCGAACACGAGGGATTCCCGGCGGGGTTTGCGACGGACTGGGGGCTGCCAGTGACCGCCGTGCGCGGAACCCCGAGCGGCGAAACCTACAACATCCCGGTTGAGGTCAACAACCAGGGCTCACGCGCCGGCGGCGGCGACAACAGCAACCAGATCAAGACACCGGCAAGCGGCAACACGCCGCTGCCCGAGAACAACGCAGCCTCGCCGCAGGGCGCGATGAACCAAGAAAAGTAGGCTGAAGCAGAAAAAGCAGGCTGAACCAGAAAAAGCAGATCGCTCGCCAGACCGCAGCAGCACCCGGCAGTTCAACCGTTCCGAACGCTTTCGATAGAGGTCCGCACCGCATGTCATCGATCCACGAACACCAAGGGCAACACGCACACGGCCACGCCGAACCGCGCGTTCTGCCGGCGAGCCTGAGCGCTCCACCGGCGGTTGCCGCCTGGCGCATGCGGCTGCTGATCGTGTCCGCCCTCTTTGCCGTTCTCTCGATCCTTGCGTTCGTCTGGACGCACGAGGGGCGAAACCACATCCTGCGCGCCTACCTGATGGGCTACATGACGGTCTTCAACTTCGCCGGCGGCGGCCTCTGCATGCTGATGCTGCAGTACGTCTCTGGCGGCAAGTGGGGCATGCTGCTGCGCCGTCCGCTTGAGGCCATGAGCCGCACCCTGTGGGTGGTTGCGCTGATGCTGCTGCCGATCCTGATCCTGGGCAAACACCTCTACCAATGGGCTGCCTTTCCGACCGCCTCCGCCGTCGCCAATGCGCTGGCCAACAAGTTGGTCACGCAGGAGCAGGCACTCACGCTCGGCGCGAAACGATCCATGCTCAGCCCCGGCCCCGCCTGGTTGCAGAGCTTCCTGATCTTCGCCATTCTCGGGACCTTTGCGTTCCTGCTGAACAAGTGGTCGCTCGAGCGTGATGCCGATCCGGCCCGCGGCAGCGAAGCGAGCTTCAACCGCTGGCAGGTCAAGTTTGAGAACCTCTCCGGCATCGGAATCTTGATCTACGTCATCCTGATGACCGACGGCGCCATCGTCTGGATCAAGTCGCTCGATATCACGTGGTACTCCTCTATCTGGGGGCTGCAGTTCCTGGTGGCCGAGGGTTATGCCGTGCTCGCGCTCGGCATTCTTACTTCCATTCTGCTTTCGCGCCATGAGCCGTTCAGAACGCTTCTGCGCACCACCGAACAGCATGATCTCGGCAAATTTGCGTTTGCCTTTACCATGCTCAACATCTATCTCACCTTTGCGGAGTTCCTGATCATCTGGTCGGGCAACGTGCCGGACGAGATCCCCTGGTATCTGAATCGAATCCACGGCGGCTGGTGGACGATCTGCTCGCTTGACTTCATCTGTCACTGGCTGATTCCGTTCTGCCTGCTGCTTTCGCGTGATCTCAAGCGCAACAAGCAGAAAATGATCTATCTGACCTCGTTCATGATCCTGGCCCGCTTCATCGACATGTTCTGGCTAGTCGAGCCGAACTTTTCGAATGCGGCCGGAAATCTGCACCTCAGCGGCAACCTCGGCATTCTGGCCTATATCACGGTGCCCGTCTCCGTCGTGGCCTTCTGGGGGTGGTGTTACCTCGGCGAGTTGCAGAAGCGTCCCCTCGTGAACATCAACGATCCCCACCTCGAAGAGATGCTGGAGGCAGAGCATGCCCACTGAGAACCACGATCTTGGCAAGGACGCGGTCGGCAACACCCGCCCGTCGACGCACAAGGAAGAGCCCAACCCGGGTTATGAGACGACCGACGTCAATGTTGGCGGCGTCCTTGTCTTTCTTTCCGGTCTCGCAGGCTTCCTGCTGATCTTCTTTGTCTTCTGCTTCGTTATGGGCAAGGTGATCAACCACGCCTTTCTCACGGAGGACGGGCCGGTCGACAAATGGCATGCCGAGGCCGGCCGAACGGGCCGCAGCGGCTTCAGCGTGGATGTCCGCGACGGGAAGCGCGAGAATCTTGCCAGCAACCCCGAGATGCAGCAGCGTGAGCTTGCCCGGGTGACCGACAACTTTCCTAACCCGCGTCTGCAGATCGACGATGGCAACCAGGCGACGGCGGATCTGCACGCGCGCGAAGATCTGCTGCTGGATCACTACAGTTCGAACCCAGGCGAGAGCGGACAGATTCGCATTCCGATCGATCACGCGATGGAGCTGATCGCGCAACATGGGCTGCCGATGGCGCCCGCGGTCACCACGTCCGGACCAGTGTTCGTCGGGGACGCAACCCCCGTCATCACGGCTCCTTTGACCAGCGGCTTTGCCCGCACCGGCTATGAGCTTGATGTAATCGAAGCGCGCGACCAGAAGATGAGCTACAGCAAGGCCGAGGGCGCGGAACATGCCGAGTTGAAGCCCGCGCACTAGGTCCGGCGGCTTCGGGAGCCAATAGAATAGAAGCAGGGAACGACGTCACCGCGGAGAGGCACAGGGCAGGCAATGAGCGATCGGCAGAGAGCACGGAAGGCATGGCTGAGGGGAGCGCTCGGCGGCGTTCTGCTGCTTGCGACCGCGCTTGCGCCGGCGCAGGTCTCCAGCTACGGGGATAAGGAAGCCGGCCCCAACCAGGGCTCCGAGCTGCCCCAGGTGCTGCAGAAGGTAGGCGTCAGTCAGCACCTGAACCAGCAGCTTCCGCTTGATGCCGCGTTCGTCGATGAGACCGGCCGCGCCGTTCACCTCGGAGACTACTTCGGCAAGCACCCGGCGGTCGTTGCGCTGGTTTACTACAACTGCCCGATGCTCTGCTCGGAAGAGCTCGACGGGCTCACTTCGGCGCTCGAGATGGTGCATCTGCGGCCCGGAAAAGATTTCGACATCATCGTCGTCTCCATCGATCCAAGCGAAGGACCGCAGCTCGCGGCACGCAACAAGGCGCTCTACGTTAAGCGCTACGGGCACCCCGAGACGGCGTCCGGTTGGCACTTCCTTACCGGGCAGCGTCCGGCCATTGACGCGGTTACCAACGCAGTGGGCTTCGGCTACGTTCGCGTGCCCGGGCCGGATGGCCGGCTCACCCAGTTCGCGCACGCGAGCTCGATCGAGCTGGTCACCCCCCAGGGCCGCCTCGCGCAGTACTACCTCGGCGTGGAGTACTCGCCCAAGGATATTCTGCTCGGCTTGATCGAGGCCTCGGGAAACAAGATCGGATCGCCGGTCGCCAACATTCTCACCTACTGCTACCACTACGATCCGCAGACGAACAAGCACTCCCTTATCGTCGCGCGCGTCGTGCAGTTTGGCGGCATGGTGACCCTGGCCGGCCTGGGTGGCTTCATGTTCCTCATGTTCCGGCGTGACCTCAGGCTCGGACGCGACCACGATCTGACAAAGAAAGAGAACGGATAAAGGGTAACGATGCATATCAGTCCAGTCCTGTGGCAGTTTTTGGTGAAGTGGCTCCACGCTTCGGCGCTGTTTCCGAGCGAGGCCTCAACCATTGCGCCCTATACCGATGCGCTTTACTTCTTTCTGCTCGGCATCACGGTCGTCGGTGTTGTCCTCGTCGGCATTCTGGTCTTCGGATTCTCGCTTCGTTACCGTCGTGAGAAGCATCCGGTCGCCATCCAGGTTGAGGGTTCGACCCTGCTCGAGGCGACATGGACCATTATTCCCCTTGCCCTCTTCCTGATCGTCTTCGTTTGGGGCGCCCTGCTTTACTTCCGGATCTATACGCCGCCCACAAACGCGATGAACATTTACATCACGGGCAAGCAATGGATGTGGAAGGCCGAGCATCCGGGTGGCCAGCACGAGATCAACGCGCTGCATGTGCCGACCGGCCAACCGGTTCAGCTGACCATGATCTCGCAGGACGTGTTCCACAGCTTCTCGATCCCCGATTTCCGCGTCAAGCGCGAGGTGATTCCGGGCCGTTACTCGACCGTCTGGTTCGAGGCCACGACCCCCGGCGTTTACCACATCTTCTGCACCCAGTACTGCGGCACCCAGCACTCCGGCATGATCGGTGAGGTTACGGTGCTCAAGCCGGAAGACTACCAGCGCTGGACGCAGCTCTCCACCTCCGGCATGAGCCTGGCCCAGAACGGCGAGCGCCTGTATGCCAGCATGGGCTGCAACGCCTGTCATAATGGCACTGCCGCCGCTCGCGGGCCCAGTCTCGCGGGCGTCTATGGCTCCAAACTTCAGCTGGCAGACGGCAGCCAGGTTACCGCCAACGAGGCCTATCTCCGCGACTCCATCCTGAACCCGTCGCAGCACGTCACCGCCGGATATGCGCCGATCATGCCCACCTACAAGGGGCAGATCAGCGAAGACGGAATCATCGATCTGATCGAGTACATCAAAGCGCTGCAGACAAACTACCGTCCGCAGCAGACCCTGACCACCTCACAGTCCACGCAGGCGGCGCCGACAGCGCCAGGGCGGTAATCCCATGAGCACAATGAGTTCCACCATCGTCAGTCTTCCCGATCAGTCCACCGCCACGATTCCGAAGCGGAACTACATCAACAACGAGCACGGTCTGCTTAGCTGGCTCCTGACCGGAGACCACAAGCGGATCGCCCTGCTCTACCTGATCTCGATCACCTTCTTCTTCTTCATCGGCGGCGCCTTTGCCGGCCTGATCCGGCTGGAGCTGCTGACCCCGCAGGGTGATCTGGTTGCGTCCGACACCTACAACAAGTTCTTCTCGATGCACGGCATCATCATGATCTTCCTGTTCCTGGTGCCCTCCGTGCCGGCGACCATCGGAAACTTCGTGATCCCCATCATGATCGGGGCGAAAGATCTTGCCTTCCCCAAGATCAACCTGCTCAGCTGGTACCTGTACATGGCCGGCGGCACGCTCACCCTGGCGGCGCTTGTTCTGGGCGGTGTTGACACGGGCTGGACCTTTACTACGCCGCTCTCAACCCACTACCTGAACACGCACGTCATCACCGCAGCCACTGCGGTCTTTATCGCGGGCTTCTCGTCCATCTTCACCGGCCTGAACTTTATCGTTACGATTCACCGCATGCGCGCGCCCGGCATGACCTGGTTCCGCCTGCCGCTCTTTGTCTGGTCCAACTACGCGGCGTCCATCCTGATGGTGCTCGGCACGCCGGTGCTCGCCATCACACTCGTCCTGGTCGCGCTTGAGCGCACCATCGGTATCGGCGTCTTCGATCCCACCAAGGGTGGCGACCCACTCCTCTTCCAGCACCTGTTCTGGTTCTACTCGCACCCTGCCGTCTACATCATGATTCTTCCCGGCATGGGCGTCATCTCGGAGGTCATCAGCACCTTCAGCCGCAAGCGCGTCTTCGGGTACACCGCCGTCGCCTTCTCGTCGGTAGCCATCGCACTCTTCGGCTTCTTCGTCTGGGCGCACCACATGTTCATCATGGGCGTCTCCAACTACTCCGCGCTGGTCTTCTCGCTGCTGACCATGCTTGTCGCCGTTCCTTCGGCGATCAAGATCTTCAACTGGTCGTTCACGCTGCAGAAGGGCTCGATCACCTTTGAAACACCGATGCTCTACGCCTTCGGCTTTATCGGCCTATTTACCATCGGCGGCATGACCGGTGTGTTCCTTGGCGGCCTCGGGATGGACATCCACCTGACCGAGACCTACTTCATCGTGGCGCACTTCCACTTCGTCATGGTCGGCGGCATGCTCATGGCGTTTCTCGCGGGCATCCACTTCTGGTGGCCCAAGATGACCGGCCGCATGTACCCGGAGTCGCTCTCGAAGCTCGCGGCCGTCACCACCTTTATCGGGTTCAATCTCACGTTCCTTCCCCAGTTCATCCTGGGCTACCTTGGCATGCCGCGCCGCTACCATGCCTACCCGCCTGAGTTCCAGGTGTTGAACGTGCTCTCGACCGCGGGCGCTACAGTGCTCGGCGTCGGCTACATGCTGCCGCTGCTTTATCTCGGCTGGTCGCTCAAGTATGGTGCCATTGCGGGCAATAACCCATGGCAGGCAACCGGTCTCGAGTGGCAGATCCAATCGCCGCCGCTAACCGAGAACTTCATCGAAACGCCGGTTGTTGACCACGAAGCCTACGA
Organism: uncultured Acidobacteriaceae bacterium; assembly: GCA_964245235.1. Lineage (GTDB taxonomy): Bacteria > Acidobacteriota > Terriglobia > Terriglobales > Acidobacteriaceae > Edaphobacter. The sequence continues at coordinate 3,080 of CAXTLS010000070.1, read as the reverse complement.
TTATGCCTGGCTCGAGTACAAGACCAAGCACGAGGTGACGACCGTTGGATAACGCTATTGCAGTCGCCGCAGGGCATCCGCACACGCACGAGACTGCGGTTCACGCCGAGCACACCCACATCGTGCTGCCGCAGCATCGCCACCACTTCGAAACCGAACAGCAGCAGCGGGAGGCCGGCACCTTTGGCATGTGGCTCTTTCTGCTTACCGAAATCATGTTCTTCGGTGGCCTGTTCTTTGCCTACCTGCTCTACCGCAATTGGTACTACCCGGCTTTTGCCGCCGCATCCAACCAGCTCAATGTAACCGAGGGGGCCATCAACACGGCCGTCCTTATTACGTCCGGCTTCTGTATGGCGCTTGGCGTGTGGGCAGCGGAGGTCCGCAAAAAAGGGATTCTGACCCTTATGCTTCTGCTCACCACCTTCTTCGGCCTCATCTTCCTTGGCATTAAATACGATGAGTACCACGAGAAGTGGGAGAAACATCACATTCCCGGAGCTCACTTCGATGTCTCCGAGTTCGTCAACCCCGCGGCCCACGGCATCAAGGATGAGAAACCGCTTTCGCCCGACATGGCGCAGAACACCCAGGTCTTCTTCTCGCTCTACTTCGCCATGACCGGCATGCACGCGCTGCATATGATCATCGGCATCGTGCTGCTCGGCTGGCTTACCGCCCGCGCGCATCGCGGCGACTTCAGTGCCGGGTACGTTGCACCGATCGAGAACTTCGGCCTCTACTGGCATTTCGTTGATATTGTCTGGCTCTTTCTGTTTCCCCTGCTTTACCTCATTAACCGGCACCCGCTTCACTAGGCAGAAGAACGGCCGCCAGACCTGATCCGGCCGCCCTCTCAGAGTTCGCTTTCCCACGCAAAGGAAGTTGCCCATGTCCGACAAGCACGATCCCGCAAACGAGACCAATCCCGAGCATGCAGAGCATAAGATCGTTACGCCGCTTCAGTACTCGTTCGTGTTCCTCACGCTGCTGGTTGGCACCGGCCTGACGGTCGGGGCCGCGTACCTCGATCTCGGCCCCTTCAACCCGGTCATCGCGCTTGCGATCGCGTGCTTCAAGGCAGTGGTCGTCATCCTCTTCTTCATGCACGTCTTCTTTCAGTCGCGCCTGATCAAACTCACGGTTGCCGCCGGTTTCTTTACCTTTGCCGTCCTCATCACGATGACGTTGTCGGACTACATCAGCCGCGCCTGGGGCCGCTGGTAGTTCACTCGGCACAGCGTAAAAGCAACGAGGCGGCCGCCTCGTTGCGTTAGCCGCACTTCGCGGGCCGGGCAGATGCTACAACATCCGCCCCATCACCCAGTCGTCGCACACCAGCGGGCCTACCGTAAACTGCCGCGAGCCGATCCGCACGAACGCGTTGCGCTCGTAAAACCTCAGCGCCCGCGCGTTGCCCGCGTGCACGCCCAGGGTCAGCCGCTGGGCCCCACGGCTCTCAGCCTCCGCGATCGCTGCGGCCATCAGCCGCTGGGCAACCCCGCTCCCGTGAAAGCGGGAGAGCGCGTAGATGCGCCGCAGTTCGAGATCGCCCGCCTGCATCGTCGGTTCCGGCAGATCGGGCGGGGTCACCATGGCGTAGCCAACCGGCGCTCCGCCGTTCGCCGCCACCGCCAGCCATGCGGTTACGGCAGGCTGCTCAAGGGACCGCGCGTACGCCTCGGCTATGTGATGTTTTGCCGCGTGCGCCACGATCGCCTCTGCCGGCAGCATCCCGGCAAAGCCATCCAGAAACGTCGCCGCGCCGACCAGCGCCAGCAGCGCCGCATCCTCCATGCCCGCCCGTCGGACTACGATCCCATCAACATTTGCCGCGTCGCCCGCCTCTCCTGCCGTCATCCCGCCCTCCAATCCCTTACCGTAGCACCATGCCGCCGTCGCGCCGAAACCCCTCCACCCGCTCGAAGAAGTCTGTTAGACCTGCTCCAGCAGAGCCCGCTCCCAAGGAAGGTGCCGCCGCTGCCGACGCGCCGCTCAACGATGGCGACCGCCCCCGGCGCACTGGCAAAGCCCCCTTTAGCGAGACGCACCACACGCTTCCGCCCGATCCCGTCCAACATCCTCGCGCCGCAGCAGCCGCGAGCCGGTCTGCCCGCCGCCCCGGATCGAAGCAGGCCGCCAGCAACTCTTCCGAGCCGCAGGCTGACCCCGGCCTGCCGCCGGCCCTCGCCGCCCTTCTCAAGAACCCGCGCATCACCGTCCGTCGCGCCGGCCCGCCTGATCCCAACGGCAAATGCGTCGTCTACTGGATGCAGCGCTCGCAACGCGGCACCGATAATCATGCGGTCGACACTGCCGTCGCGGTCGCCAACGCACTCGCGCTTCCGCTGGTCGTCTTCTTCGCCGGTATCAGCAATTTCCCCCACGCCAACCTGCGTCACTACCGCTTTCTGAACGACGGCCTGCCCGACCTTGAAGAGGATCTTGCCGCACGGAATATCTCCTTCGTCTTTCGCCGTGCGCCGCACGAGTCGCACACCCAGTTGCTTGCCGATGTTCGCGCCGCCATCGTACTCGGCGATGAGAACCCGATGCGCATGCCCGAGAGCTGGCGCGTCGAACTCGCCCGGCAGATCAGCATCCCGTTCTGGACGGTCGATGCCGACTGCATCGTGCCGCAGAAGCTCTTCCCCTCCGCGCAGTTTGCCGCCTACACCATGCGGCCCAAGCTCTATAAGCTTCTGCCCGAGTACCTCACCACCTTTCAGAACCCACACGCCGAACACGCGTGGAAGCGCCCGCGCGGCTTCCAGTCCGAGTCGCCGCATGAGGACATGACGCGCGGTTGGCCCGGCCCCGGCGTTCCGCAGTTCGATCGCAGCGTCGCTCCCGTCGTCGCCTGGCGTGGCGGCGCGCACGCCGCTCTCGAGCGCCTCGACCTCTTCGTCAAGCAGATCCTGCCCCGCTACGAGCTCACCCGCAACCAGCCCGACACTGACGGCACCTCCTGCCTCAGCCCCTGGCTCCACTACGGTCACATCGGTGCGCAGACAATCGCCCTCGCCGTCGATCAGGCCGCCGCGAAGAACCCCTCGCTCAAATCCGCGCGCGACAGCTTC
>CAXTLS010000069.1:0-16451 GCA_964245235.1 uncultured Acidobacteriaceae bacterium | reverse complement strand
AGAGATCGTGTATCGGCTAGGCTACATCGACGACGCGCAGGTAAAGCTGCTCGCCAGACGCGTCGCCAAAAGTACCTACGGCCAATACCTGCTGCGCATGCTCGAAGAGACAGTCTACTGATGATGAACGGGATACCCGCCTTTCCGAAGATTCTCCTGACGGGTGCGACGGGCCAGGTAGGCAGCCACCTCCTGCGCACGCTCGCCCCGTTTGGGGAGGTCGTTGCACCATCGCGCCAGCAGATGGATCTCTCCCAACCGGAGTCGGTCCGCGAGGCGATTCGTTCCGTGCGGCCGCGCTGGATCGTCAACGCCGGTGCGTACACAGCAGTCGATAAGGCCGAGAGCGAGCCGGAGCTTGCCTTCGTCGTCAACCACCTGGCGGTCAGCGCAATTGGCGATGAGGCCCAGGCGATCGGTGCGGGAATCATTCACCTCTCGACCGACTATGTTTTTTCCGGCACGGGGACCGTTCCGTACCGCGAGCCTGACGCAACGGACCCACTCAGCGTTTACGGCCAGAGTAAGCTCGCAGGCGAGCGGGCCCTTGTCTCCAGTGGCGCGGCGCACCTGATCTTCCGCACCAGCTGGGTCTACGGGGCGACCGGCAAGAATTTCCTCCTCACCATCCTCAAGCTCGCGCAGGAACGGACAACGCTGCGGATCGTCGCCGACCAGCATGGAGCGCCGACCTGGAGCGGCGATCTGGCCGCCATGATTGCCGCAGTAATCGCCAGGTGCGAGACGTCCGCGACGGAGCAATCCTGCGCAATTGCTGACGTAGTCGCGGCGACTGCTGGCATCTACCACGCGGCAAGCGCCGGTGAGACCACCTGGCACGGATTCGCCACCGAGGCGCTACGGCAGATGAAGACGCTCGATCCGAGCGCACGATTCGCCGACCTCGAACCAATCGCCACCTCGGAATACCCGACGCCAGCCCGAAGGCCGGCCAACTCACGACTCAACTGCAGCAAGCTTGCGAGCACCTTCGGGTGGAGGATGCCGGAGTGGCATGAGTCGCTGGCCGATGTCGTCGCTGAACTACGGACCGGGGAGATGAAACATGGGTGATGTGAAGAGCCGGGGCTTGTTTCTCGATCGCGACGGGGTAATCAACGAAGAGATAGGCTACCTGATCCGCCAGGCTGACGTTCGCTTCATTCCCGGGATTTTCTCGCTTTGCCGCACTGCCAAGACGCTTGGCTACAAGCTGATCATTGTGACCAACCAGTCAGGGATCGCGCGCGGCTACTACACAGAGGCTGATTTCCACAAGCTGATGGACTGGATGCGGGCAGAATTTCAGCAGCAACGGGTGTGCCTCGACGCGGTGTACTTCTGCCCCTATCATCCAGACCACGGCGTCGGCGAATACCGGCGGGAGCATGAAGATCGCAAGCCAAATGCGGGCATGTTACGCCAGGCAGGACGCGAATTCGAACTCTCGCTCACGGAAAGCGTCATGGTGGGCGATCGCTGTTCCGACGTTGCGGCGGCGGCCGCAGCAGGCCTGCGGCAGGTCTTTCTGCTCGCCGGAACCGAAGTCTCCGGCTGCACAGGCGTCTATACGCAGGCGGCAACGCTGGGCGAAGTAGAACAGTGGCTGGTCCAGCAGGGCTGAGCCGCCTGCCAACTTGCTACGCGATCACGGGGAGTTCAGCGTCTGCAAAGAGTTTGCCCAGAGCGTCCTTTTGGCTTACAGACGGCGTCATTCCATCGAGCGGCCAGTGAACATTAAGGTAGGGATCGTTCCACAGAATGCACCGCTCTCCCTCCGGATAATAGAGGTCGGTCGTTTTGTAGAGGACCTCGGCTGTGTCGGAAAGTACGAGAAAGCCGTGTGCAAAGCCTTCCGGAATCCAGAGAAGCTCGATTGGGCTCGTCCCGGAGGGTCCGGTCAGGGTGAAGCCGCTCCACTGGCCGAAGTTCGGGGACTCCGTGCGCAGATCGACCGCGACATCCCAGATCGTCCCGGAGAGAACCCGAATTAACTTGCCCTGCGGACGCCCAAGTTGATAATGAAGCCCTCGCAGGACGCCTTTTCTCGAAAAGGATTGATTATCCTGCAGGAAACGTGGCGGCAGGCCGGCAGCAGCATACGTCTCCTGGTTGAAAATCTCTGCGAACCAGCCGCGATCATCGCCGAAACGACGTGGGTGGATCAGCTTTACATCGGGAAGGGGCGTATCCAGGACCTGCATTGGAAATAGTGTATGCAAGCCATGAACGAAAATCTAATTCCGCGAGAGATTTCCGACAATTTTGTGTTTCCATTGAGATGCAACGAAGACGGAAAAGGACTTGCCTATTTTGGATACTGCCGAAAACTTTTAGCAAACCGCCGCGGGGTAGGGAGTAAGGTAGTGGGGCAGAGATCGTGTTCAAAAGTCCTCGATGAACTGTCACTTCTTACCATCTGCCCAGAGAAGGACTTGAATCATCTGGAGAGGTCGATCGTCAAACTGATTCATCTGTCCTGTCGTGTTCGCAGATGATCATGCACGAGTACCGTCGTCCTTTTCAGGGGAGAGCATCACCCTTGTACGCAGCGAGCCACGACCGTTCCCGTTTGAATCGCAACGAGACTGGATGAGTATGCTTGATGAGCATCAACCCGCCGAGTCACGATCCTCGGCGATCATGGAAGAGTCGTACACCTATTCGGGGCGACCAGTTACGGCGTATCGGGACAGCTGGCACGATGGCATGCCCGCGCAATTATTTCGGTACCGCGTCATCAAACGCTTGATGGATGTCGCGCTGGTCCTGCTTGCCTTGCCAGTGCTGATCCCGCTCTTTTCTGTCATCGCGATTGCCATGATGTGGACCTCGCCCGGTCCCATCTTCTTCTCACACCGCCGCATCCGCAAGAATGGCGCGTTCTTTTCCATGTGGAAGTTTCGCACCATGTGCGTCAACTCAACCGAGGTACTTGACGAGTACCTGAAGCTCCACCCGGATGCCCGCGCCGAGTGGTATGCCACGCGCAAACTCCGAACCGATCCGCGGGTTACGGCGCTGGGTTCCTTCTTACGCCGCTTCAGTCTCGACGAATTCCCGCAGGTATGGAATGTTCTCGCCGGGACGATGAGCCTGGTCGGTCCGCGCCCTATCGTAGCCGCCGAGGTCGAGAAATATGGCAGCAGCTTTCAGTGCTACTGCCGCGTAAAACCCGGCCTGACCGGGCTCTGGCAGGTATCCGGACGCAGTGAACTCAGCTATGACGCCCGCGTCGCGCTCGATTGCACCTACGTTCGCCGCTGGTCGCTCTCGCGCGACTTTGTCATCCTTATGAAGACCTTTGCTGCCGTCGTACATCAGGACGGAGCGTTCTAGCTCACCCTCGTTGGGATCGTCCAGCCGGGTTGGGAGACCACCACATCATGGAAGGTATGCGAGAGCTTCTCAGGGGCAATCTCCGCCGTAGCCTGCGCGCGATGGGAGAGATGGATCGCCTCGTCGCGGCGTGGCCGGTCGTCTGCGGCACTACCATGGCGGTGCACGGCGACATCGTCGGCTACTACGAGGGCACCGTCTCGATCAACGTCGCGGATCAGGAATGGATGCAACAGATGCTGTCGATGCAGGGACAGATCGCCGGCGAACTGAGCAGGATCGCGGGAGTTCGGGTGACCGCGATACACTTCGAGAAGAAAGCAGCTGGACTGCGAGAGTCGCGGGGGTAGATTTGGGCAACGGAGAGACGGTGTCACTGGACGAGGTTCGCAGGGTGGCTGTACTGGCCAACCTGGAGCTGACCGCAGAGGAGGAGCCGCGCATGCAGCGCGATCTGAACGCCATTCTCGGGCACATTGCAGAGTTGAATGAGCTCGATACCGCGGGCGTTCCAGCGATGGCGCAGGTCGGCGAAATGCTTGCCGAGACCAGAGACGTGGCCGGTGCGGAACTGCGCATCGATACAGTCCGGCCTTCGATCGGCAGGGCTGCCGTTATGGCAGCAGCTCCAGAGACAGACGGTCGGTTCTTCAAGGTGCCGAAGGTGATTGAGCGGTGAAGGCGGAGATGCAGTTGGACCGGAATATTGATGAGATTCGTACGTCGTTGTCAGAAGGCAGCATCACCGCCACAATCATCGCAGAGGAGCATTATCATAAGATTGCAGCGCGCGATGCGGAGATCAACAGCTTTCTGGCCCTGAGCCGCGACCGCGCGATGGAACAGGCGACGAAGATTGATGCCATGGCGGCACACGGCGACGAGCTGCCTCCACTGGCCGGCGTTCCCATCGCGATCAAAGACGTCCTAGCAATGACTGGGTCTCCCACGACCGCAGGTTCGTTGATTCTGAAAGGATATCGTCCGCCGTACGATGCGACCGTAGTGGCCAGGCTTGAGGCTGCGGGAGCAGTTCTCATGGGGAAGCTGAACTGCGACGAGTTTGCGATGGGCTCTTCCAACGAAAATTCCGCTTACGGACCGGTTAAAAATCCACGTGCACTCGATCGCGTTCCCGGGGGCTCGAGCGGCGGGTCGGCAGCTGCGGTCGCTGCAGGCTTTGCCGTCGCCTCGCTCGGGACCGATACCGGTGGATCGATTCGCCAGCCGGCGGCTTTCTGCGGCGTGGTCGGCGTTCTGCCCACCTACGGACGCGTAAGCCGCTACGGGTTGATCGCCTTTGCGTCCTCGCTTGATCGCATTGGTCCGTTCACGCGCACCGTCCGTGATGCAGCCACGATGCTCGGCGTTCTGGCCGGCCAGGACGTGTTGGATGCTACCTCGTCCGATCGACCGGTCGAGGATTATGTAGCGGCGCTCGACCGCCCGGCAGAAGGTCTGCGGGTAGGCGTGCCCGACGAGTACTTCGGCGACGGACTCGACCCGGAGATCCGGGCGGCCATCGAACGAGCGCTCGATGGACTGAAGGCTGCCGGTTGCACCGTAATTCCGGTCAGCCTGCCGCACACGAAGTACGCCATCCCCGCGTATTACGTGATTGCGACGGCAGAGGCTTCCTCCAATCTCTCCCGCTTCGACGGCGTGCGCTTCGGACTCCGTGCCGCCGACGCGACAACGCTCTCGTCCCTGTTCAGGAAGACGCGCGACGAGGGCTTCGGCGCCGAGGTAAAGCGTCGCATCCTTCTCGGAACCTACGCGCTCAGCGCCGGTTATTACGATGCCTACTACAAGAAGGCGCAGCAGGTGCGGACCTTGCTGACCCGCGACTTTCTGACTGCATTCGAGCAGGTGGACGTCCTCGTTGCGCCCATGACGCCGACGCCGGCCTTCAAGCTGGGTGAGAAAACGGACGACCCGCTGGCCATGTATCTCGCGGACATCTACTCCGTAGCTGCCAGCCTGGCCGGCATCTGCGGCATCTCGGTTCCCTGCGGCGAGACCAAGGATGGTCTGCCGATCGGCGTGCAGATCATGGGCCGGCACTTTGATGAGGCGACCATGCTGCGGGCCGCGCTTGCAGTAGAAAAACAGCAGGCCGCAACCGGAAATCATTGATCCATGCGTCGCGTCGCGCAACTACTGGCCCCGCTGTCCGTAGCGCTGCTGCTCCTCTCCAGCTGCCACCGCGAGACTGTCTTAGAGCGTGCAGCACGACAGTACCGCGAGAAGCAGGCGAGTCGAATCGCTACGGCTCGTCTCGATACAGCCCGTTTCGCTGCCATGACTGACGTACAGATGGTCCGTTCAAACCAGACAGACGGCCTCGGTCTCGCTCTCCGACCCCAGAAGACTGAGCTGCATGTCGGAGAACCCCTGAAGCTGCATCTTGCCTACGTCAACGCGGCGGCGAAGGTTTCAGTCTCCGCGACCACCTGCCAGGGCTTTTCGCTAATGGTGCAGGATCAGGTCGCAGGCGACTCTACCACGGCCGACATAACGTTCTCCTGCTCGAAGAGCGATCCGCTGAGTGACAACAATGTAGCGTTGCCCCGAGGCCAGTTGCGGGCCGTCGACCTGACGACCGCGGATACCAATCTGAACTTCCCGCATCCGGGACAATACATCGTCACCGCCGGCTGGCTCAGCTTCCGGCTGAGCGACGGCACGTTCCTGAAGGGAAGCGAGTATTCCATGATGGAATCAAACCCCCTCCTGATCACCGTGCGATAGCCCTCTAGAAATCCCGGGAACGCCGACCTGGCCGCAGCGGAAACTGCACGTCACGTCTATAGGATGTTCACCGCGCGCGCGGCGAGCAGGACGACGGTGGTGAACGAGATCAGTGACTGGGTCATCATCAGCATCTTCGCCCACCGGGAGAGCACGGGACAGTCGGTGGGTGAAAAAGCAGTGCTGGTGTTAAAGGCGAGAAAGAGATAGTCAACAAATCCCGGACTCCAGCATTGCTCGCCCATCTCGCGCTTGGCCTGGGTGTCGAGCGTCATCTGCGGAAAGAGGAACGCGCCATCCGTATGAACTCCGCGGAGCTCGCGGGCGCGAGGTCCCCCGGCATCTAGCCGCCAATACCAGGAGGCGAAGACGAGGATATTGGCGATCCAGAGTGCGGCAGCCGAACGGAGTAACTGCCCCGGCGATTCGGTATGAGCCGGAAGCGCCTTCAACAGCCGGGTGAGCGACCAGACCATGTCAAGAGTGACGATCGAGATGAGGACGTAACCAAGCACCAGGTTCAGTCCATCGCTACCCCGCATCCGCGCCCAGACCAGTGGTACGCAAAGTACGGCGACTACGACGAGCAGCAGCCACCCGGGTCCGACCGAAAGCGGCTCTGGCAGGGCAAAGCGAATTCCGCCAACAGCCAGCAGGGCGAGCGTGGCGGGCCAGCGAGGCTCAGTGCCAGCGTTGCCGGAGGCGCGCTTCTGGGGATCAGGGCTATGGATCATGCTATGAAGATTGTAAGCGGAGCGCCATTGGCTGGTGTTTGCTGTATCCGCATCGGGATTCACCCGAGCCGTAGGTTTTCTGCCCTCCAACGCACCAGTATTGGTGCCATTTCAAGGTCGAGTGACATCCTTCTCAGTTTGCATCATAGGGTGTTGAAACAGTCGGAAAGAAAGGAAGTCATGCGCCGCCAGAAGCAGTCAAGTAAAGAACCAGCACGAGAGACATCAATTTCTCGTCATGTATATAGATGAGTCTCGGACGCACCGCCAGGCAAACACTAGCTCGGTCAAAACAGCAGGCGGAGAATGTCGCCAGTCATGCGTCTGAACGGATGAGTCGACAGCGACAGCAATCGGCAGAAGTAGTCGATATAAGGTTCTAAAGGGTTGCGCAGGCCGATTTCACGTAACTCCCACACTCGATTGTTGTGCGAGATCAAGCATTGACGTCTAAATGTTAATTGCTTCCAGTTACTAAAGATCACGCGGGCAACCTACACAGCCGCGCGCTTCTATGAGAAGCTCATCCCAACAGAAGCAAGTCGATCTACGACGAAAGGCTACACACGATGATGGCCAATGCACCTGTTGAAACGATTGGTGTTGTATTTGCAAATCTCTCTCCCTTGTTCTCTGATCTTGCAGAAGCCGCGTTGGCACAGCAGCAGGATCTCGCTCATATCGGCTCCGCCCATAGCTCCTCCGAACTGAGCGTGCTGCTGCGTGACACGCGGGCCCGAGTCATCCTTGTTGGGACAAAGGAAGACAAGGAACGACCGGCAGCCGCTTCATTACTGAAATACGCCAGGTCGGTAGCACCCGCAATCCGCTCCGTTGTTATCGGAAATGAACTGCGACAGATCGACGTCGTAGCCTACCTTCGTGCCGGTGCGCGCGGGCTGCTGACTGCTTCTGACACAAGCATCTCGGTGCTGCTCAAATGTCTTCGCTGCGTAAGTACGGGACAAGTATGGGCTACTTCGGAACAGCTGGACCTTTTGCTCAACTCCCTCAATACGGTTCCCAGCTTTCACGTCACCAACGTTTGCGGCCAGTCAATTCTAAGTCGCCGTGAGGATCAGGTTCTTCTGTTGCTTGCTGAGGGACTCAGTAACCGTGAACTCGCCGAGTCCCTCAATCTCAGCGAACACACCATTAAGAACCATCTATTCAGAATCTTTGACAAACTCGGTGTCTCCTCGCGAGTGGAAGCAGTGCTCTACGTGATGTCCCAACGAGACAGGTGCGAGCACAACATGCCTGATATTGGCTCCGTATCGCTGCCTCAGCAGCAGCCTGTTTTACTTCACTAGGTTCTAAGTCAACCGCGCAATCAGGCAGAATAGATGCGCGCCAGTGACACCCCGGGATATCACGAAGGATGCCGCGCCAGCTTCGTGCGCACGATGCGGGATAACACTTGGTTAGAAGCAGGTACGTACTGCAGACCGCCCGCAGCAGATCGATCTGCCCCGGCCCGACAGCTGGACTGATCTGTACTGCGGCTGCACGCTGGTAATCTACCTTGCCAAGTTGTTCGAGTACGCGCCCGTAGCACCATAATCGCTCCAGGCGCGCAATCAACAAACCAAAACATCAGCGCTGTAAGCGACCATTCATCTCCATCGCACTGATACGCCGATCTGCATCGAGGTACACAATCCCGCCAAGTGGAGGCCGGGTGCGACCCCGGATCAGCGACGTGTCATACATGAACCGTACGTCACGAAAGGTGACCTCCGTCAGACCGTCGCCGTCCGGACCAATATCGGTGACAAGCGGCCACGAGGACCAGTCGAGGTACGCCTCGCCCAGCCAACTCCGCTTCGCAGGCAGCGTGTCAATCGTCGTGGGCGGCTTATAAAGCAGATCGTCCTGCGTTGTGGTCAGTGTTCCCCCGAACGTGTCTGCCAGACCAAGCTGGTAAAACATGGGCGTATCAACCGCAATATGCCAGCGATAAAGATTAAGTGGTTCGGGACTCGCAAAAACGCGCCTGATCTCGGCCCCGTCATAGTCGCCCGCCGCCGCTAGATCGATCGCCTTGCGATGCTCAAACGCCCGCCATCCCCAGAGCACGCTCATTGCAATCAACCCCGCAACTGCCCAGCCCCGTCCACGGAACAGCTGCGGCCGCGCGCCCACTTCGCTGCCAATCAGCCCAAAGAGCGACGGCGCGACCAGCGCAATCACCAGGATGGCGAACAACGCCGGCTCGAAGATGAAGACGAACGAACCCGCATACCATCTCGCGTTGAAAGGGAAGAACGGCCGCACGCCGTAGTTGTTCGTCCAGTCGAGAAATATATGGCTGAGCAGCGCAATGCAGCAGAAAAGCCAAAGCACGCCCCAGCGGACCGGCGCCAGCGTCGTCCTGCCTCGCCCCACGCGCCATCGGTGGATCAGCCAGATCAGGCCGACGAGGAGTAACGCCTCGAATGGGACCCCCAAGAACGTATGCGTCCAGCCGCGATGGTGCTGGAAGGCGGCGACCGGCCCATCAATCGACCAGAGCGTGTCCAGATCGGGTGCTTCGGCGGCCAGCGTCATGGCCAGCGTAGCGTACGCAGCCCGGCGATTCAGGCCAGCCCGCGCAATGCAGGCGCCTGTCAGGAAGTGGGTTACAGGTTCCATCCTGCCAGCATAGCGCGAGCTATTCATCTTCCGCTGAACTGGTCGCAAGCGATCCGAGCGCCCTGAAGTATCCGATCGAACGCCACGGCAAAGATAAAATCGCCTGATGGCCTCCGAGCTCTCACCCGATCAGCAGATCCAGGCGCTTCGCGATGAAGTGCGTCACCATGAACATCTCTACTACGTCCTCGATGCGCCGGAGCTGACCGACGCGCAGTACGACGAGCGCATGGGGCGATTGAAGGCGCTCGAAGCAAAGCATCCGGAGCTGGTCACGCCTGACTCGCCAACGCAGCGCGTAGGCGGCAAGCCACGGGCTGGCTTCGTCAAGACGCCGCACTCCCGGCCTATGCTGTCGCTCGATAACGCGTTCAACGAGGCCGACCTGCGCGCCTGGGACCAACGCGTCCGCAACGGCCTGCCAAGCACGGAGAAGGTGCGCTACGTCTGCGAGCTGAAGCTCGATGGCCTTTCGCTCGCCCTTCATTATGGAGAAGGCGGAACGAACTCCGCGCATCTCGAGCGCGGCATCACGCGCGGCGATGGCAGCGTCGGCGAAGATGTCTCGACCAACGTGCGGACAATCCGCAGCGTCCCGCTGAGCATCTCCGCAGCCAGGCTCAAGGTAGCTGGCCTGCCGCAGATGTTTGAGGTCCGCGGCGAGGTCGTGCTCCCGCAGGCCGCATTTGTGAAGCTGAACGAAGAGCGCGAAGCCGCCGGCCAGGCCCCCGCAGCGAACCCGCGCAATGCCGCCGCAGGAACCATCCGCACGCTCGAGCCAAACATAGTCGCACAACGCCGCCTCGACTTCTACGCTTACTTCCTGCTCACGCGCGACGGCGAGTTCCTGTTGCCGCTCCAATCCGAGGCGCTCGCGGCACTGAAGCACGCAGGCTTCCGCGTCAATCCACATATCGCAACGGTTGATGACATCGACGAGGTGCTCGCCTTCATCAGCAAAGCGGACGGCCTGCGTGAGTCGCTCGGCTACGAGATCGACGGCGTTGTCATCAAGCTCGACGCCACAGCGCAGCAGCGCCGCCTCGGCTTCACCGGCAAGGCGCCGCGCTGGGCCATGGCCTACAAATTCGCCGCGCGCGCCGGAATCACGCGCCTTGAGGACGTGCTCTTCCAGGTCGGCCGCACGGGCAAGCTAACGCCGGTCGCCGCACTCGCTCCAGTCTCGATCGGCGGCACAACTGTAACCCGGGCCACCCTGCATAACGCCGACGAGATCGCCCGCCTGCGTGTCCGCATCGGCGACTTCGTCCAGGTAGAACGCGGCGGCGATGTGATCCCGAAGATCATCGCGGTCGTCGACGACAAGGCCCATGCACGCGGAACGCGCGAGATCGTCTTCCCGGCAAACTGCCCGGAGTGCGCCAGTGCGCTTGTGCGTGCAGAGGGTGAAGTCGACTGGCGCTGTATCAACGCAAGCTGCCCCGCAAGGCTCCGTGAAGAGCTGCTCCACTTCGCCGCACGCGGTGTGATGAACATCGAAGGACTCGGCGACGCCATGGTCGCCCAAACGATAGCGGCCGGTTTCGTGCACGGCATCGCCGACCTCTACAAGCTCACGAAGGAGCAACTGCTCTCGCTCGAGCGCGTCGGGGAGAAGAGCGCACAGGCGCTGCTCGACGAGATTGCGCGCTCGAAGCAGGCGCCCCTGGCACGCGTGCTCTTCGGCTTGGGCCTGCGCTTTGTCGGCGAGCGCACAGCGCAGCTGCTCGCCAGCCACTTCGGCTCGATGGACGCCCTCATGTCCGCAACTCCCGCAGAGTTGGAGCAGGTAAACGAGGTCGGGCCACGCGTGGCACAAGCAGTCGTCGAGTTCTTCCACGAGCCGCGGAACGTCAAGCTCATCGAAGATCTCCGCGCAGCGGGACTGACCTTTACCGCGGAGAAACGCTCCACCACAACGACGCTCGACGGCCTGACATTCGTCCTCACTGGCGCCCTGCCCACACTCACCCGCGACGCAGCGAAGGCAATGATCGAGGCGGCCGGCGGTCGTGTCTCCGGTGCGGTCAGCAAGAAGACAAGCTACCTGGTCGCCGGCGAAGAGGCAGGATCGAAGCTCGACAAGGCAACATCGCTCAATGTAGCGGTGCTCGACGAAGCAGCGTTGATCGCCCTCGTCAATGGACCAGCCTAAGCTCAGCTAAGCACGACTCGCACAGCAGAAGGTCCGCCCCATAGCCGCGGTTGCCCTTTTGCAACTGCCTTGGTTTACAGTTTAGGAAGCTGCGACGTATCCCAGCCGCCGCCAAGCGCTTTGATCAGCAGGACGCTTGCATCCATCTGGCGCCGCTCAATGTCGATATCGTTGCGCTCATTAGTCAGCGCCGTCGTCTGCGCGGTCACCACCTGCAGGTACGTATCCAGTCCCCCGACATAGCGGTTGTTGAAGATCTGTACCGCTGATTCCGCGGCTTCGGTCGCACGATGCTGCTGCTCCGCCTCGCCCCGCAACACGCGCAGCACCGCGAGATTATCCTCAACCTGCTGAAACGCAGTCAGCGTAGTCTGCCGATAATTCGCGACCGTTTCATCGTAAGTAGCCTTCGTCTGCGTCACGATAGAGCGTCGCCGACCGTAGTCAAAGATCGTCTCACTCGCCGTAGGCCCCGCTGCCCAGAAGATACTCGACGTCTGGACCAGGTTGGTGATCGTCGTAGAATCGAGTCCTGCCGCCGCGTTGAACGAGACAGTCGGGTAGAACGCAGCCACCGCCACACCAACCCGGTCGTTCTCCTCGGCCATGCGCCGCTCGGCCGCAGAGATATCCGGCCGGCGCTCCAGCAGCTGCGAGGGCAGCGCCACGGGTATCGTTGGCGGCTGGGTATTCAGGGGTAGCTGGCTCAGCGAGAAGGACGCCGGCGGCTTGCCGATCAGTACCGCGATAGCATGCTCATACTGCGCGCGCGTAATGGCTACGTCGCTCTCCTGCACTCGCGCATCCTGCAGCTGTGCCAGCGCCTGGTCGACGTCGGACTTCGGAGAAACACCGCCATTGAAGCGGTTCGACGTGATCCGGTAAGCCTCTTCATAGGTCTTCACCGTATCCTGCAGCAGCTTCTCCTGTGCATCCGCTGCACGCGCCTCGAAGTAGTCGACCGCCACCTCCGACTGCAGGCTCAGCAGCGCCGATTGATAGTCGCCCGCACTGGCAGTCGCCTCTTCGCGAGCTGCACTGATCCCGCGACGGATGCGTCCCCACAGGTCGACCTCGTAGCTGATCTGCAACGGAAGTCGAAGATCGCCGATGCCGGTGACATTGGTTGCCGTCGAGCTGAAGTAAGGCTGGTTCGATGATTCGCGCAAGCCGTTGTACGAGGGGCCAACCGCGATCGTTGGAGCCAGGCTTGCCCGATTGTACTGGATCAGTGCCCGTGCCTCGCGGAAGCGAGCCTCCGCCGCAATCGCACTCTGGTTCGACGTCGCAACCTGCGGCTCAAGCTCGTTCAGCTGCGGGTCGTTGAAGATCGTCCACCAGTCGCCGCGCAGCTTCGTATCCGCCGGCTGCGCGCTCTGCCAGTTCGGATCTTCCTTAAAGTTCGGCGCCATCGGCGCTGCAGGCCGCACGTACTTCGGGCCAACCATGCAGCCGCTCAACAGCAACGCTCCCGCCGTCATCGATACTGTCGCCAGCGATCCTGCAAGCCAAGCGGGACTCCGACCCATCATTCACCACCTGCCGTCTTATGAGCTTCCGCGATCTGCACCCGCTGTCCACTGGCCAGCGAGTCCGATGGATTCAGAATAACGTCATCGGACTCCGTCACGCCCGTCCCGATCTCGACCGTCGCGCCGCCATCATGTGCAATTGTGACCGGCACAAGTTCAACCCGCCCGTTGCGCACCACACCCACCCGGAGACCCTCGCTGCGAAAAAGCAGCGTGTCCGAGGGCAGCGACAGCGTGCTCGTATGATCGGGCACCTTGAAATGTACAAAGACATACGCTCCCGGCAGCAGCAGCCCCTTCGGGTTGTCGACATCCACCTCGACATTCAGGGTGCGCGTCGCCTGGTCGATTGCATTCGAGTTGCGCGCAATCCTGCCCACAAACCGCTGGCCGGGATACTCATCTAGCGTCAGGGCTGCCTGCCCGCCATCTCGTACGACGCCCGAATACGCCTCCGGCACGGCCACAAAGACGCGGATGTTTCCGATGGCCGCCATGTGGAAGAGCTCCTGCGGCGTCGTGTTCGCACCGGCAGCGATCAGCGAGCCGATGTCGATCCGGCGCGCCGTCACAATGCCGTCGAACGGCGCGTAGATATTCTCGAAGCCCTGCAGCTGCTGCAGCCGCCGCACATTCGCCATCGACGCGTCAACGGCCGCCTGCTTCGCCGTCGCGTCGCTTACCGCCTGGTCCGTCTCCTGCCGCGAGACCGAGCTCGACTTCAACAGATTCTGATACCGATCCGAAGTCGTATTCGCGAGGTTGAGATTGGCTTGCGCACTCTTCAGATCCGCCTGCCCCACCTGCAGCTGCTGGTCAAGCTCGGGCGTCTCGATCTGCGCCATCAGCTGCCCCTTCTTCACCCGGGCGCCAATATCGAAGTACCACTCCTTCAGATAGCCACTCGTCCGCGCGTAGATCGGCGTATCCGTAAAGGCCTGCGTGTTGCCAGGCAGCGCAATCTCGTCCGACAGCTTCGAAGGCGAAGGATGGATCACCTGAACCGTGGGAATGGAAGACTCCGTTGTCTTGGTGGCAAGTGCGCGCTCGGCAGCCGCCCGCGACAGCACGCCGTACGCAATCACTCCCAGCAGAACCACAACGATCACGCCAAGCACGATCCATGCGATCGCCGGCAGCCCCCGCTTCGGTGGTGCCAGATGCATCTCCGGCCTGGCCGGTGCATGATCGCTCGAGGGCGTTGTCATCTCATCATTCGTCGTAGCTGGCATCCCGGCTCTCCCCGCGCTCTCACTCATCTACGTTAGTCTCCGGCCGCCATGTGCGGTTGTGCTTCCTTCTCCGCATCACGTTGCATGGCGCCTTCACCTTTGCCGCCGTGCAGCAGCGCAAAGACAGCGGGCACAAAGATCAACGTCGCCACCGTCGCGCACGAGAGGCCGCCGATCACAGCCCGTCCGAGCGGAGCGTTCTGCTCTCCACCCTCACCCGCTCCCAGCGCCATCGGGATCATGCCGATAATCATCGCCAGCGCCGTCATCATGACGGGACGAAAGCGTGTCGCTCCTGCTTCAATAGCCGACATCACGGCGTCACCATGATGCTCCAGCCGATCCTTCGCAAACGACACGACCAGAATACTATTGGCCGTCGCCACGCCCATGCACATGATCGCGCCCATCAGCGCCGGCACGCTCAACGTCGTCCGCGTAACGAACAGGAACAGCACAATGCCCGCCAGCGCCGCTGGCAGCGCCGTGATGATGATGAACGGATCGAGCCACGACTGGAAGTTCACCACGATCAGCAGGTAAACCAGCACAATCGCAAACCCTAGCCCAGCAATCAGTCCGAAGTACGACGAGTTCATCGTCTCGATCTGCCCGCGTACTCGCAAGAAGCTGCCGCGCGGCAACTCCTTCTTATGCCTGTCAACGATCTTCTGGATCGCCCGCCCCACCGAACCAAGGTCGCGGCCCTGCACATTGCCGTAAATGTCGAGCGTACGGCGAATGTTGTAGTGGGTGATCACGGGCATCTCGGTCTCCCGTGTGATATCGGCCACATCCGCCAGGATCTCCGGCTGCCGCGCCGCAGGGGAAGAGAGCGGAATGTTCTGCAGGTTGCTGAGCGACTGAATCTCGTACTGCGGCGTCTGCGCAACCATGTTGTAGTTCACGCCATTCTTGTAGTTCAGGAAAAACATCGGCGTAATCTGCGAGCTGCCGCTCAGAATATTCAGGATGCTGCTGCCCACGTCCCGCTCCGAGTAGCCGCCCTGCGCCGCCTTGGTCCGATCGATCGCCACATTCAGCACAGGATAGTCATCCGGCTGCTGGATACGCAGGTCGACGAGGCCCGGAACCTGCTGCAACTCGGTCAGGATCTCGTTCGCAACCTTGCGATTGCCCGCAATGTCGGCGCCCTCGAATTGCACATCAATCGGCGAAGGCAGGCCGAAGTTCAAAATCTGCGTCACAATGTCCGACGGCAGAAAGTAGAACGTGACGCCGGCAAAGTCGCGGGGCAGCGTGTCCCGCAGCTTCGCAACATATTCAGCCGTAGGCCGATGGTCCTCCTTCAGCGAGACCAGGATATCCGCATCGCCCGCACCAAACAGGCCGGACGTCGCATGCTGCGTGTTAAGCGTGCTATATGGCAGGCCGATATTGTCCAGAATGTTATCGATCTCATGCGCCGGCACCTGCCCGCGGATCGACTGCTCGACCAGGTCGCACAGCTTCGCCGTCTCCTCAATACGTGTGCCGCTCTTCGCCCGCACATGCAGGATGAACGAGCCATTGTCCGTACTCGGGAAAAAGTTCTGGCCAAGAAATGGAATCAGCGCAAAGCCGCACAGGCAGACAAGCAGGAAGATTGGCACGAAGAAAACGCGGGCTTCGACCAGCCGGCCAAGCAGGTCCTGGTAGCCGGCCCGTATGCGTTCAAACATCCGCTCGAAGCCGCGCTGAAAGCGAGCAAGAATGTTGTTCGAAGGAACAGCGTCGTGATCGTGCGGCTTCAGCAGGTACATCGCCAGCGTAGGCACCAGCGTACGCGAGAGGATGTATGACGCCAGCATCGCGAAGACGACCGCCTCGGCCAGCGGCACAAAGAGATATCGCGCCACGCCGCTTAGAAAGAACATCGGCAGAAAGACGATGCAAATGCACAGTGTCGATACCAGCGCCGGTACCGAGATCTGCGCCGCGCCTTCCAGAATGCCCTCGTGCAGCTCGCTGCCCTCTTCCAGATAACGCTCGATATTCTCAATCGTCACCGTCGCATCATCCACCAGGATGCCGACCGCCAGCGCCAGCCCGCCCAGCGTCATGATGTTGATCG
>CAXTLS010000068.1:0-17055 GCA_964245235.1 uncultured Acidobacteriaceae bacterium | reverse complement strand
CGTCAAACGCCTCACCGGCGCCTTCGCCATCGGCGTCCTCTCCGCCCACGAGCCCAACAAGCTCGTAGCCGCCCGCATGGGACCGCCCGCCGTCATCGGCATCGGCGAAGGTGAGTACTTCCTCGCCTCCGACGTCCCCGGCATCCTCCATCACACCCGCAACATTCATTTTCTCGGCGACGGCGAAGTCGCCATCCTCACCCCGAACGGTGTCACCCTGACCGACTTCGCCGGCAAGGAGATTCCGCTCAAGATCCAGCGCATCCTCTGGGACCCGATCATGGCCGAGAAGGCTGGCTACAAGCACTTCATGCTCAAGGAGATCAACGAGCAGCCGCGCGCCATCCGCGACACCACGCTCGGCCGCGTCTCGCTTGACACCGGCAAAGTCTTTCTCCAGGAGATGCAGGTCACCGCCGACGACTTCCGCAATGCCTCGCAGATCACCATCGCCGCCTGCGGCACCTCCTGGCACGCCGGCCTCGCCGGCAAGTTCATGATCGAGCGCCTCGCCCGCCTGCCCGTCGAAGTCGACTATGCCAGCGAGTATCGCTACCGCGACCCGATCGCCGACCCGCGCGCCATCGGCCTGCTCATCACCCAGTCGGGCGAGACTGCCGACACGATTGCTGCCCAGCGCGAACTGATCGCCAAGGGTTCAAAGACGCTGGCCATCTGCAACGTTGTCGGCGCCGCCGTCACCCGCGAAGCGCAGGGAACCATCACTACCAACGCCGGCCCCGAGATCGGCGTCGCGAGCACCAAGGCCTTCACCGCCCAGCTCACCGCACTCTTCGTCTTCGCCCTGCACCTGGCCCAGGTTCGCGGAACAATCTCCGATGAGGAATCGATCCACCTCGTCACGGAACTCAGCAAACTGCCCGGCAAGGTCGAAGAGGTGCTCCGCGCCGTCGACGACCAGTGCAGTCAGCTCGCCAAGTCCTTCTCCACAGCACGCGACTTCCTCTTCCTCGGCCGCGGCATTCATTACCCGATTGCCCTCGAGGGCGCGCTGAAGCTTAAGGAGATCTCCTATATCCACGCCGAAGGGTATCCCGCCGGCGAGATGAAGCACGGTCCGAACGCCCTCATCGACGAGACCCTGCCCGTCGTCTGCATCGCCACCAAGGATCCCAACGATCCCAGCAGCGTCCTCAAGTACGAGAAGACCCTCAGCAACATCCAGGAAGTTACCGCCCGCAGTGGCCGCGTCATCGCCATCGCCATCGAGGGCGACGAAGAGATCAAGCAGTTGGTCGAACACACCATCCACATCCCGCAGGCGCCGGAGCTGCTGCTACCCGTCCTCGAAGTTGTACCACTCCAACTGCTCGCCTACCACATCGCCGTTCGGCGCGGCTGCGACGTCGATCAACCACGCAATCTGGCCAAATCGGTCACGGTCGAGTAAAGCCTCTACTGGATCGACGACGCATCAAGAACCTCGACTACCGTGTAGCCGTCGCCCAGCACGCCGTCTTCAATGACGAGGTTAGACGGCGCGTAGCTGCCAAGGTCGTACTGGAGCCGCACCGAGGCGCTGTTCGAGATTCTCGCATCACTTGGGATCTTGCGGCGAAGCGGCGGCCCCATGATCTCCGTCCAGGAGTCGATGTACTTGTCGAGCGCGCACGTGAGGTCGATCCCGCTGTACTGGGCTACAACTGCCGGATCCATCGTCAATCCGAGTGCCAGCGCCTTCGCCATCATCCATCCCAGCGTGATGTCGCACAGGCGCGTCGTCCCATCGACACCGCCTTCAAGCGGTGTGCCGCCGCCGATATCGCCATGGCAGCCGGCAAACCAGACCTGCTCGAGCGTCTGTCCCGTCGCCGGTTCCGAAGTCCACAGGGTTGCTGGAAACTGGCGCCGCTGCTCATCGACCGCAAGACACTGGTAAGCGTTCTGCACACACGGGTGCAGGTTGGTATCGAGGAATCCATAAGCCCGCTCATCGAAGCCGCCGAAAATGGCCGGGATGCCCAGCGCACCCACCGTATCCCACACGCCAACCATGCGGATCGCCGCGGCTCGCAGCCCGCATCCATCCAGCTTGCTGAGCAGCGCGGCCCGGTTTGCCGGATCGCGGTACGCGGCAAACGCCTGGGCGACACAGCTGTCGATGGGCGGCCCCGAAGGTAGCCCGCACGTCGCGATGAATCCTGCAAGACAGCGGGCTGTATACGCGCCGCGGCTGAAGCCGAAGAGGAAGAGCTCATCGCCCTCCTCGTACGCATGCGCGATCGTCGTATAGGCCGCGGTAATCTTGGCGAGCAGGCCGGCGCCGATCGCTCCATCTACAAATCGATTGAAGCCCTTGGCATCCGCGCCGACGCCATCGTCATAGTAGGGGATCTGGTCCGCTGTCACGGCGAGCGCCTTGTAGAACTTGTAAACATTCGTGTTGTTTACCGGTTCCTGCCATGTCCCATCCGCACAGAAGACAATTCGCTTTGCCATGAGACTCCTTTTCGCTGCATCCTTCTTCTACCATCTGGCGGTCGTTGCAGAGACATAAATCACGGCGCCTCGGCTGCATGGATCGCTGGGCGAGCTTTTTGTTTGACAAAGCCTCGCACTCGATTTCATATCCCTGCATGCCTAAAGAGCCGAACTGTTCCACTGCCAGGATCTCTGGCTGTCTTGTTCGTAGTGCCACAACGACGCTGACGATTGTCATTTGCCTGGCTGCGACCGGCTGTCTCTCCTCATTGCAAAAGCACAGTGCCGCACTTTCGGCCGCCACTAATCCCGTTCTCGATCAGGCGAATACGGTGTATCACGCGGCGCAGGCGATCCATAATGAGCGGCTGGACTACGAGGCGGTGGACCAATTCGACGCGAGCCAGACGGTTGACCCTGCAACCATCGTCGCCTTCCCCAGCGATGGAGCGATCCAGGTACGATTGACTGTCCTTGAAGCATTCAAGTGCTACGCCCAGTCGCTCGTCGAGATCAGCAGCGGCACCTCGTCGCCGCAGTTTGCTGCTGCAGCAAAATCCGTAGGAGGCAGCCTTGTCGGTCTCAGCAACACGCTCGCTCCGACGATCCAAGGTGCCCTGGGCGAGACGCCGGCCTCAGGCACCACCACGGTGACAACGATCACCTCGGCCAGCACCACCTCTACGACATCGGCTACGGCTGCCGCGCCCCTCATGTCGGACACGGACGGCAAGATCGTCAGTGCCGCGGCGCTCGCGCTCGGTCAGTTCCTTGTCCGCAGAGAGGTGAAAAAAGAGCTGCCGCTGAAGATCAAGGATATGGACCCCAAGCTGGACGCGCTTTGTGCGCTGCTGGAGAGCGACATCGACTATCTGCAGGATCACGACAAGCGGGACTTCACCTTTATCAAGCAGCGTCAGACTTTCTTCATTCAGGAGAAGACCCTTGGAGCGCAGGAGCACCGGGTGCAGATTGTGAAGCTTGCGGAGTTGATCCGGCAGCAGCAGGCGGCGGATCAGGGGTTTAAGGAGCTGCGCGACTCGATCGTCAAACTGAAGCTGACCCACCGCGCACTGGCTGCAGACGCCCAGAACAACAACCCTGAATCACTGAAGGCGAAGATTGCCGAACTCGCCGCCGCGGGGAACGATCTCGGAAAGTTCTATTCATCTCTTGGAACCAAGTAGTGAAACATGGAGACCGATCTTGACTACAACACCACCGCCGCCGCCTGCCACCGCGCCTGTCATCCCACTCACGCCAGCAGTGCGGACTGCATACGAAAACCTCTCGGACACCTATGAGAATGCCTTCGACGCCAACCCGGATCTCGCCTTCCGAAAAGAAGTGATGGCCTGGCAGACGGACGTCGATAACATCCTTGAGAAAGATGACGAGTACAAGTTCGACCAAAATACGGCATTGTTTGAAGCCCTTCTCCTCCAGATCAATCAGACCAATACAGATCTCGTCAAGATCAAGGCTCAAATTGCTGCAATTGCTGGAAACATTGCGACGGCGGGAGATGTCATCGCGGCTATCGACAAGGTCCTCACGCTGTTTCCCATCCCGTGAGGGTCAGAGATTAAAGAGCTCGCGCAGTCGTTTGGTCTGCGACCGGCTTACCGGGATCTCGGTCTGTTTCCTGTCGTCCATGCGCAGCTGGTAGCTCGAGTTGAACCACGGAACCACCTCGCGGATATGCTTCAGGTTTACAACAAACGAACGATGCGCTCGCCAGAAGGTCTCCGGGTTCAGCTGCTCCATTAGTTCTTCAAGCGTCCGGCAGTTCGACTGACCCTCGATTGCAGCTGTGATGACATGGATTGCGCCTTCATCGATCGAGGCAAAGCAGATCTCGCCCTGATCGACCAGCAACAGGCGGTTCTGCGCGCGCACCACTACCTTGCCGAAGCTCTTGCCGGGAGCCGCCTTTGGAGCCTGGGCCTGCTCCTCCATCAACCGCAGTAACGCATCCAGCTTGGCGTCATTGGCGGATTCGACCGGAGCAGCGCGCCGGGCAGAAGCCTTCCCGACTGTCTGTTCCACCCGTTTGCGGTCGAAGGGTTTCAGCAGGTAGTCCGCCGCGTTCACCTCAAAGGCCCGCACCGCGTACTGGTCATAGGCCGTGGCAAACACTATCTGGGGCAGGACTACTTTCTTATCGATCAGCTTCTTGAGAACAGCAAACCCGTCCAGCCCGGGCATCTGCACGTCGAGGAACACCACGTCAGGCTGATGCTGGCGGATAAGATCCACGGCCTCGATCCCGTTGGTCCCCTGCGCCAGCACCTCGACGCCGCCAATCGCGTCGAGCAGATACTGTAGCTCCTGCCGCGCCAGCGGTTCGTCATCGATGATAAGAGCGGTCAATGCCATCGACAACCATGTTAGTCGCTGTAGGACCGCAGCCGCGCCGGTGCGTGGTCTTCTGCCAGATCATGTCCGCACTGAACGCAGTAGACATCGGTAATCTGCACCCCGCGGAAGCACTGTCCGCACACCGGCGCCATCTGAAACTGGCATTGCGGGCAGAAGTGATAGGTTGACGTAATCTCCGTGTTGCAGTGCGGGCATCGCGAGAGGATCGGCTGCCGAAGCAGGAAGTACACCACGCCGCCGATCCCGCCTGGCATCAGGATGACAATCAGCAGCCAGAGCCCGGGAGACATATTTCGCCGTTTCACATCCCGGCTAACATACCCGACCAGCAGCACATAGCTCGCAAATGCAGTTCCAGAGGAGTAGCCCATCAGCAGCCGCCACGGTAGCAACTCCGCTTTGTGGTGCGGCAGGATGCCATGAAAGAGATATTGCGTTGCTACGAAGACAATGATCGCGAGAACAATTGACCAGCGCGGGATCATCGTCAGCTCGGCATCACCAGCCTTTGGCGACTCATTCGCACTGTTGCCCCACAGCTTCGTCATCGGATCGCCTCAGCATCCGAATGGTTCCGGCTACGACGAAACCATACCATCGCGAGTAGCGCACCGGAGACAGGCAGAAACCACAGCAGCAGCAAAAACAAGTGGTGACTCTGCGCCGGCGTATCCGAAGAAAGCAGCTCATATTGCTCAAGCACCATCCAGAATGCCGAGAAGAGCAGGATCATCACGGTCGAGCAGACCAGCAAGGGCAACAGCAGACCGCGTATCCTGCTGCGATCTGCGCGCATGGTCTGGGCACGCTGGCGCACAACACGGTGAGTTCGATTGACCATGCTTGCCTTAGCCGCTGCATTCAGGTCCGACCCCGCCATTCCAGCCAACGCATCGTTCACCTCACCCCGACTTGGGGCAGCTTCTACAAACCTCATCGGAGGACCTCGGTCTGAGGCCTCGCGCCACGCAGCCTCTCCATCTCTGGTTTCAGGGCGGCCAGCCCGCGGTACAGGCGCGACTTTACCGTTGAGAGCGGCGCCTTCGTGACGCCGGCAATCTCTTCGAGCGAGAGCTCCTCGTGGAAGCGCAGCACCAGGACCTCGCGATAATTTGGCTCGAGCGTCAGCAGGACCTCGGCCACTTCGGCGCTGTTCTCCCGCGATTGAAACTGCTCGAGCGGCGACGGTCCCTCGATCGCGATTTGAAAAGGCCGGTCATCGTCACCCGTTTCGTGCATCTCGTCCAGGCTGGCCATCGTACGCTTGCGGGAGAGATCGATCACCAGGTTGCGGGCGATCGTAAACAGCCAAGTGTCAAAGCGCGCTTTGCCGTTGTACTGCGCCCCTCGCAGCAGGACTCGCATCCAGGTCTCCTGGAAGAGGTCCTCTGCGACCTCACGCTTACCAGTCAGGAAGAGCAGGTAGCGCAGCAGGCGGTGCTGATAGAGCTCGATCAGGTGGTCAAGGACATCAGGATCCTGGCGCTTGAGCCCGCGCGCAATGGCTGTATTCTCGCGCTCGTTCTCTGCGGCAATGGCTACGGAAGCCGAAAGTGACGTGGCCTGCATAGCTGTAGAGACGCCCACCAGCGTAGAAAAGTCGCGACCGCGGCCTGATTTCTCGTGATCACAGCAATGAGCCATCAGCGTCCCCACTTCTACTGAATTGTGGATACTTCTACTGACTAGTATAGCGGGGCGTTCTTGCTGTCCTCCGCACAGTAAACTGATTCTATGGAAGTTTTGTACGGAATCCACCCTGTTGAGGAGGCGATTCGCTCAGGGGCGCGCCAGCTCGATCACGTCAGCGTAGCCCGTGACCGTCGCGATGAAAAGCTTGACCGCATGATTGAACTCTGCCGTTCTGCCGGCATACGCGTCACCCACGAATCCAAAGACATGCTTACCAAGCTCGCCCGTTCCGAGATGCACCAAGGCGTTCTCGCCGTCGTTCGCGAGCGCAAATTCCTCGCCATTGAAGATCTCCTCGCGACTGGTAAAGAGGGCTACAAATTCTTCCTTGCACTGGACGGCGTCGAAGATCCTCACAACCTTGGCGCCCTCATACGCACCGCCGAAGGTGCGGGAGTGGATGGGGTAATACTCCCCGAACGGCGGTCGGCGCCCATTACCGCCGTTGTGGCCAAGACCTCTGCGGGCGCCTCCGAGCATGTGAAAGTTGCTCGCGTCACGAACCTCGTTCGATCGCTCGAGCAGTTGAAGCAGGCGAACGTGTGGGTACTAGGTCTCGACGAACGCGGTTCCCCGGACTACATGGACTTTGATTTCAATACCGACTGCGTGCTTGTTCTTGGCCGTGAGGGTGCTGGGCTACACGACTTGGTCAAGAAGACCTGCGATCATCTTCTGCGAATCCCCATGGCGGGCCAGGTCGCCTCGCTCAACGTTTCGGTGGCCGGCGCCGTCGTCATGTATGAGGCGATGCGCCAGCGCCGCCGGCCAAGCGTTCCGCCGCCTGCCCCGGTGCTGCCGAAGAAGCGTAAAGGGCTTGGCTCTTGAGCCTCCTTGCGATAGCCCTAATTGGACTGAGCATCTTCCAGGCGCAGTCTCCCCAGGATCCCGCTCCTGGTCCGCCGCCTCCTCAAGGTCAGGGCGGAACCGTCCTCTTCTCGACCGAAAAGGGAGCTCCAGTCGAGACTACCCGGACCGGTAATGCTGCAGTGCTCCCTCCGCTCACTGCAGCCGACCGCGATGCTCCAACCTTCATCAGCTACGACCTCGACGTGCATCTCGCTCCGACCGAGGCGCAGATGGCGGTGCGCTCCCGCCTCGAGATTCGCAACGATAGCCGTGAGCCTTTGCGCTACCTTGCTCTCCAGATCTCCTCGACGCTTACCTGGAACAGCCTCACCATTGACACGGCGGGTAGAAGCACGCCGGCGATCTTCGGTCAGCATGAGATCGACACGGATGCGGACCATACAGGAAAGGCTAACGAAGTCATTGTTACCCTGCCGCAGCCTCTGGCACCTGGAGCTGTTCTCTCGCTAGCGGCCCTCTACTCCGGCGACGTTCATCGCAGCGCGGTCCGCCTGGAGCGGATCGGCGCGCCACTCGATCAAGCCGCTTCAGCCGACTGGGACCAGATCGCACCCGAGCTGACCGCACTGCGTGGGTTCGGCAACGTTCTCTGGTATCCCACCGCAGCCGAGCCTGTGTTTCTTGGGGATGGTGCAAAGCTCTTCCAGGCAGTTGGCTCGAGTCGTCTACGCCAGGCGCAAGCGAAGGTTCATCTCCGCTTGGCTGTTCAATATATGGGTGATCCGCCTGACGCAGCCTTCTTCTGCGGCCGTCGGGAGCCGTTACTGGCTACCAACGAGAACCCGAACGTTCCCGTTGCCGAATCGCCCGGCGTCGCTACGGCGGACTTCGATTCGGAGCTGCTGGGCTTTCACTCGCCCAGTCTCTTCGTGAGTGATCGGGCCGCTACGGTCACTGACGATACCTTGATTGCCGCAGTGACTGATCATTACGATGCCCTGCCGCAATACGTAGCCGGTGCGGCGCTCGTAAAGCCTCTCCTGACAGAGTGGCTGGGCCCAACGCCGCTTAGCCAGCTGATGATCCTCGATCATCCCGGCCAGCCATTTGAAGACGGAGCTTTCCTGGTTCACCCCATGCGCGCCAGCGATGCCACCGCACTCGCTCCGTTGCTGGTACACACGCTTGCGCATGCGTGGTTCCGCTCCTCGCATCCATGGCTCGATGAGGGCGTCCCGCAGTTTCTCTCGCTACTTTGGATCGAGCAGGGTCAGGGCCGGGCGGCCGCGATTCAAGCTCTACAACAGCAGTCCATCGCGCTTGCCCTTGTCGAACCCGGTATCACGCCCGGAGCTACGAACCAAGCTGCCGGGCAGGGTCTTACCGCGGCCAGCGAGGATGTCTACTATCGCACCAAGGCGTCCGCCGTCCTCTGGATGCTTCGCTCAATCGCCGGCGACGAAGCACTCAAGCAGACTTTCTTCAGCTACCGCAAGGATCATAAGCAGGATCAGGATCCGCTGGCCTTCGAAGCTGTCCTTGAGAAGAATGCTCATAAGGATCTTCGCTGGTTTTTTGACGACTGGGTTTACCGCGATCGCGGCCTCCCTGACCTCAGCATCGTCAACGTCACGCCCCGGGAACTTCCTGCACAGGGAGGTAAGCCGGCCGGCTGGCTGGTCTCGGCCGAAGTTCGTAACGATGGTGACGCCGTAGCTGATGTTCCCGTTACGGTGCGATCAGGCACCCTTTCCGCAACCCAGCGGCTGCGCATCCCTGGCCGATCCAGCACGTCGACGCGCATCCTGTTTGAGGGAACCCCGGAAGAGGTCCTGGTGAACGACGGCACGGTGCCGGAACTGCGCACGACCACCCATACCATCGAGATCAGGCCGGCGGCGCGATAGCTCAGCGATGCAGGTAATGAAAAGGTACGGTCGCTGGCGCACGGCTACCTTGCCAAAACTGAGAGCCGCCCCAACTGCGCGTCGATGTCAGATCAAAACGCAGCGGCGTAGGCGCACCCGCAGCCGGGAGGACGTCGCTCAACCCGTCACCAAGCAGCGGCAACGCCGATCCCAGGGCGAGCAGCTTCCCCGCGAGTGCAGTCCCCGTCAGGTGCAACGCATAACCGTATTGGTCGAAACGGCCCTCCAGCGTCGCGAAGTCGCCGCCTCCAAGCGTCAGCGGCACCGGCACCAGCACTAGTCCTGCACGCTGCTGTGCGCCAGTCTGTGGCCAGCTTTCAGGAAGGGAGATCACGCGCCCGGTAAGCGTACCGGAAAGAACTGGTGCGGCGGCAACCGATGGCACAGTTAACGTGGCGCCATCGAGCGTGAACTGGCCGCCCCACCGGGGAGACGACGGATTCGCGGGCCGAAAGAACAGACTGCCGGCGAGCGAGCCAGTCGCGGCGACATCCGGATTGACCCGGGAACTTGCCACACGCAGCCAATCCAGCAGGGTGGTGGCCGGAATGCCTGGCGTCCCTAGGTCCATCGAACTCGCCTCTATGGAATGCGTATCCGGGATGGAGCCTGTCAGTGCAAACGTCTTTGGCACAGGCGCGAGTGCCGGCGGCCAACTGCACCGAAGGTCAACAATCGAGTGAAAGGCCGCTGTCTGCGTTGCCTGGCACTCAGCATCGATTAACATGGCGTGCAGCGGAAGAAAGTCAGCCCTGCGTAGGTCGGCAAGATGTAGTGCAGCTTGCACTGCGCTCCGGCCGACCGTGCCGGTAGCCGCAGTGGCGAGAGTCATCGAGCCGCGAAGCCCTGCATCTCGCCCCAGCACGATGCGACTTGCTTCCCCTAAGGGAGCGTTGCGCCACTCCGCCCGGAGATCGATCGGCATGTCATTCAGCGCTGCGGCGCGTCCCAGCGTGCCATCCAGGTGAAGCGTGCCGGTATCGGAGACGGTCGTGTCCGTTCGGATCGGCCGGCCACTCAGCCGCAGCTGCCACTGCTGCGGACTGTTCAGCCAGAGAGCGAGTTCGGCCTCTGTAAGCGAGATAGGCATCTTCTCCTTATCCAGCTTCAGGTTGAGGCGTGCACCTGTCGCCTCAATGTAGGGGAATCGCGGCGCCCCGCTGGCCCGTGTCTGGCCTGTCGGTGCCGCCTCAATCCGCACCGCCTGCAGCAGGATGCTTTCGAGGTTCCACTTGCCGCTGCCGGCTTTTACGAGATTGATGCTTGGGTCGGTAAAGCTGATCCGGGTGAACTCTATGCGCCGCCGCCAGAGGGAACTGATCCGCAGCGTGGCGCGGACGGCACTTGCGCGAACGAAGGGCTCAGCGCCGAAGGCAGGGTCGTCCGCAACCACTAAATTTTCGATGGTGAGACCGGGCAGCGGAAACACCGTTAGCGAGATCCGGTCCAAGTGGATCGGCCGACCCAGGCTTGCGCTGAGACTCGCCACGATCCTGCGCTGGAAACGGTTCACATTCAGCAGCGGAAGCAGCACTGCGAGCGTTGCCAGCAGAAGCATCAAGCCTAGGAGCGGAAGAAACCGGCGAAAGGACGAGTGTCGTGTTGCGGGAAGATCTCGCTCGTAGGTTGAATCAGTCTCTTGCATCCGCTCTATCCTGTAACCATTTGGCTGGCCGTCCGCCTTTAAACAATACGATGCAGCGTTCGGTCCCACCGTGTTTCATCGAAGAGGTGCAGCAGTATGTGTCCAAGAAAGTTCAGCTGCTCCGCGGCACTCTGCTTGTCGATCTGGTCCGCTGGCGTCCGAAAAGACCAGTAGACGAACAGCGGCCGCCCGACAATATTCTCCTGCGGCACAAACCCCCAGTAGCGCCCATCGAGGCTCTCGGTCCGGTTATCACCCAGCGCGAAGACCTTGCCGGGGGGAACGAGAAGATCGCCATCCTGAATGTTCCGGGGAAGCTCAGCCGCCCACTGATCCGTCACCTCCTCGTAGGGTCCCGGCCGCAGGGAAGGGAAGTCGTCGCGGAACGGATTGTAGGCGTGCTGTAGATCGCCGTCGTCGACCGGTTTGCCGACCTGTGGCTCATTCTGCGCTACCCCGTTCAGATACACAATGCCTCGCCGCAGATGGATGCGGTCGCCCGGGATCGCCACGGCGCGCTTCACGAGGAAAAGATTCGGCTCACCCGGCTTGAGAAAGACGATTACGTCGCCTCGACGAACGGCGCGGTAGCCCATGAATGACGCCCAGAGTGTTGGCGGCGCAAGCATCACCCGGTCGACCATCACATGATCACCGATCAGCAGCGTCCTCACCATCGAGGCCGACGGAATCTCAAAGTTCTGGAAGATGAACGTCGTGACGAACAGGCCAACGGAGAGTACACCGCAGATCGAGGCAAGTGATTCGAGCAGCGTCTCCGTCTCGTTCGGCCTGGCAGCCGCCAGGTCAGGACGAGGCGGTGGTTCGCCGATGGTCGAGTGCGGTTCGTTGGTCAAGATCGTTTCTGCCGGCACAAAGGACAGTGTATCCCGATTGCTTCTGCCCGAACCTCAGTAGATGACGCGCAGGGTTCTGTCCCATCGCGCAAAGTCGGCCAGATGGTCCATGACGCTTTCCTTGATGCGCGTCGACCGTAGCGACGCATCGAACTGCGGCATTGCGGGAAAGTCGTTTCGCTCGGCTTGGCGCAGGGAGAAGTAGATCAGAAACGGCTTGCCCACAATTGCCGCGCGCGGCACAAACCCCCAGTAGCGGCTATCCTCGCTGTTATTGCGATTGTCACCAAGCACAAAATATTCACCGGCAGGCACCACCAGATCTCCATGGTCGATCCGCCGCCGCATTTCGATCCACCAGCGTGAATCAATTCCCGGCTCCGCACTCTGCATACGTGGGAAATTATCCCGGAAGCTGTCCGGCTCGGCCGGCGTATAAACCGCATAGGGCTCGTTCAATCGCTGGCCGCCGATATAGACGCGACCGTCGCGCAATCGAATTCGATCTCCAGGAAGCCCGATCACGCGCTTCACCAGGTGCAGCGACGGCTCGACTGGATAGTGGAAGACGATGACATCCCCACGGCGAATGCTGGTCGCAGGCAGGGGATGATTCCCGCTGGACGCTGAAACCAGCTGCTTGTTGACCAGCAGAAAGTCGCCAATCAGCAGCGTCGCTTCCATTGAGCCCGATGGAATCCGAAACGGCTGTGCGCTGAATGCGATGATAAAGATCGCTACGACGATCAGGTAAACCACGGATTGGACGGCAGCCAACGGACCGGTAGGGTGGCGTTGAGGCGTAAGCTCCACGGCATGCCATGTCTTCGGAGTTGACTGCCGTAAAGCGGAAGGAAAATTCATCCCTCGGCTGCCGTCGCTGAAGCCTGGGGGAGCAGACCATGCTTCGTCCTGAGCTGTATCAGCGCTAGTCGCGCGGCCTCCTGTTGCGCCAGCTTCTTCGTCGATCCGGTAGACGCTGCAAGCGCGATCCCGCCTTCACTCCCATCGTCAACCCGCACCTCTACGCAAAATAATTTTCGGTGATCGGGGCCTGTCTGGTCCGTAAGAATGTATCGCGGCTGACCTGCACCGGCTGCCTGGAGGGTCTCCTGCAACGCGGACTTATGGTCGCCGATCGCTCCACTGAACGTGCTCCCGCTACTGAGCGCGAGATCCAGGTCGGGCAGCGCCGGCATGATGATCTCCTGCTCGATAAAGCGCGCGGCGGCCATAAGGCCGCCATCGAGATAAAGCGCCGCAATCACCGCCTCCGTTGCATTGGCCAGCAGCGCCGGCTTCCTTCGGCCACCGCTCTGCTCCTCACCCCGCCCAAGCCGGAGCAGGCGGCCGAGGTCGATCCGTGCCGCCACGTCGGCGAGGTGCTTGCGGCTGATCAGTGAGGCTCGCAGCCGCGTCAGCTCGCCTTCGCGCGAGCCGGGAAAACGTCGAAACAGCGACTCCGCAACCACCAGCCCAAGCACCGCATCGCCAACAAACTCCAACTGCTCGTTGTTGCTCGTCGGATGGTTCAGTGCTTCGGGATCTGTTTCGTAGGCGAGCGAGCGGTGCGTCAGCGCACGCGTCAGCAGGTCAGGCTCCCGGAAGCGATGGCCGAAGCTCGGTTCCTGATCCAGCTCGGACAAGACGATCTTCCGCAGGCGCGTGCTCATACGATTCCTTGCACTCTACTTTACCGAAGGCGAGCTCGAGGGCCCAACTGGAGTCCTGCCCAATGCACATGTCGGTTAGGCGAGATCCGAAAGCGCTGTTAGGGCTGGGGTGGGGTGGGGTGGTACGCTTCTTTCTCAGCTTTCCCAGAAGGATCAAACGGCTCGTCATCCTTGTCGCCGGCCTCCGCAGCCTTGTTCCTGGGCATCGCCTCGCGCTGCGGCAGGGCAAATGGCTGCTTCAATCCTGTCTCCGCAGCCAGCTTGGTATCCGGCTGGCTATCGCGAGTAGAGAGCGCAGCTTTGTATTCGTCGACCGCCTTCGGCCGATTTGCCTGGACGTCATAAAGCCGCCCCAGGTAGATGTGCGACCAGGCCAATGTGCGCGGATCTTTGGATGTCTTCAGCGTCTCGGAAAACTGGGAGATGGCCTCGTCTGGCTGGCGCTCCATCAGATCCAGCCTGGCCATCAGGTAATGGGCCCGCGGATGATCGCCGCTCGGATCGGCAAGCGCCTTCTCGGCCAAGTCGTGCGCGGTTGCCGTATCGCCCTGCATCATCTTCATCTCGGCCAGCCGGAGGCCGGTAGGCTGCTGCGGAGTATGGCGCACTATATCGCGGCCGGTGCCGTTCTCCGGGCTGCCCTCAGGAAAGAAGACAATCTGCTCCTCATGGTGACGCTCGCGGTCAACGTCCATTCCGTAGACCATCTCGCCGATATCTTCCTTCAGGCTGATCGCGTCCTTCTCCATCTGGCCCAGCTTATCGTAGAAGTAATTCACCAGCACCCAACCCTGGCGCATATCCCGGTCAACGGCCTTTCGACGAACGATCTCGGCCTGACGGTCGTAAGCTGCCATCTCCGCGTCGAAGCGCTCCGTATCCGCTCGCTGCTTTACCGTGGCAGGCCGCTGCGGCTTCGATATGCCTACGTCCATCGTCTGCACCTCGATCGCCTTGATCAGGCACTCCGTCAGCAGCGCAACAATATCGGATCGATGCGCGAAGTCGAGGGGAGAGTGCTGCACCGGTTTCAGCAGCGGCAGCAGTCGATCCATGGACGCCGCCCGCGCATACACCAGCGGCTCCACCTCGTAATGCAGGTAGGTGTGGCGAATCTCGTCCATGCGCACACCGGCTGTTTCGCCCGCGCTCGGCGAAGTCACGACAATATAGTCGTTTGCGTAGATCCGCGCGTTTGTTGCTGAGGGCGCAAGCATCGGCTCCAGCAGCACAAGGAAGCGTCGCCCGTCATAGCTGCTCACCGGGAGGCGTAGGTAAATATTTGTGCCCAGGATCATCCGTGTCAGCGGATCATGTACCTGGTTGACCAGCGCTTCATACTCCGGGCGATGCTCGATCCAGATTGCATGCAATCGGACGGCCTCTCCAAAGCTTCGCAGCAGCGGCAGCATGTTGACCACCTGGATTATGTCGGGCGGCATCTCTGTCTCGCCGACTGACGGCGTCAACTCAGGGTAAGGATTCACGTAGAGCGCCAGCGAGACATACTGCGCTAAATTCAGGCCCGAGTCACTCAGCGTATGTTCTCGGATGTAGCTGCAAAGCGCGTCGCGGCTGTCGCGCGCCGCTGACGAAGCTGCCAGTGCATCGTTCACCTGTTCCCGTACGCGTACCCGCACCGGGTTGGAGGCGGCCAGGTCTGTATCGTACCCGCAGGCATTCAGGGCAACAGCAATCGAAAACAGCGGCTCGCTGGTCTCAAGGGTGATCGCCGAGCCGCCAGCTTCGGGCTGTGCCATCCGGGGAACCGGCGAACTGGACGAGGGAGCCGGTGCTGCCTGCTGGCTGCTGCTTGTGCCCGGCGTCTGAGCTGCCAGGTTCAGTCCGAAGAGAGCACAGAAAACACCGGCGCCAACACGGCTGAGAAGAAGTCTGCGGAAAGAATTATTGCTGATCAATAAGGCCACGGTAGGAGATCTACACTCGTCTTTAGCTTATGGGAGCCGATGCGCAACACGCAAGCCGTGCCGCAACCGCTGCTTAGCCGTGTACCGAGACACCATCGTAAGTCAGCAGCACTCGGCCGCGAACCGGTGCGCCAAAGACACTGGCCGGCTGAAAGACGCTGACCAAGAGCTGATCTTCGATCTGGGTCCGAACTGCCGGGCTCTGCGCATCGGAGAGGATACTGAAGTCGTAGACCTGCCCCTTGGCATTGACCTGCGCCTCGACCACAATCGTCGCGTCATGAGCCATCAGGATCGGTCGGGGTTCGTCCGCCGAGTACAAGTAATGAGGCGGCCTGATCGCTCCTAGCGGCTCATCATCGGCCCTTACCGCCGAAGGCACCGCAACCGAGCTGAAGAGGAATATGATCATGCCTAGCAGCACGGTCGCCACGGCAAAGCCCGCCGAGACCTGGATCAGCATGGGGCGAGCTGTGTTCTCCCAGTAAAGAGCCACGGTGTCGAAGATGCTCGACATGCGCTTGGACCGCTCCCGTGAGATGGCGAGCCGCAGCCGCAGGCCCAAATCCTCCGGTGGCTTGGCTGTTCGCAGCATAGACAGCGAATCCTGCATCGCCCGCCACGCACTGAGTTCCTGTGCACAGGCCGGGCATCCCTCAAGATGCTGGGCAATCCCCTGCATCTCGCGCCCCGTGATCGCACCGTCGAGATAAGCTGAAAACGACGCCTGGATCGCATTGCATCGCAGCATCATCGCACCGTCCCTGCAGATGGAAGTGCGTCATGCAATGAATGTGCTGCGCGCCTGGCGTTGGTGTCGGCAAGCCTTCTGTCTACCAGCACCGTACGTAGCGCGGCGCGTCCACGAGTGAGCCTGGACTTGACTGTTCCAAGATTTACATCGAGGATCTCCGCTATCTCCTCGTAGGCAAAGCCTTCGATCTCACGAAGGATGACGACCGTGCGATACGCTTCCGGAAGCTGCTGCAGGGCCGCCTCAACA
Organism: uncultured Acidobacteriaceae bacterium; assembly: GCA_964245235.1. Classification (GTDB taxonomy): domain Bacteria; phylum Acidobacteriota; class Terriglobia; order Terriglobales; family Acidobacteriaceae; genus Edaphobacter. The sequence continues at coordinate 695 of CAXTLS010000068.1, read as the reverse complement.
CGCTGACGAACCTCGGTCTGCGCCGCATGATCAAACGGTGATTCGCGCCCGTCAGCAAGCTTGGTCGACAGCAGCGGCATCTCGCCGTCATCATCCGGCTCGCTCGACGAGGAATCAATCGTGATCTCCTGCCGCTTGTGCCTCGACCACCACCGCCGCTGGTTCGAGGCTTCGTGGAGCGCAATCCGGTAAAGCCACGTCCGCAGGCTGGCCTCGCCATGGAAGCCGCGAATACTCCGGAATACCTTGATGAAAACTTCCTGCGTGATATCTGCAGCGTCGGCTGGATCCTGAATACTGCGCGAGATGAGCGAGTAGAGGGGCAGGTGATACTGGGCGATCAGCAGAGCAAACGCGTCCTCGGACCCGGCCTTCAGGTCGGCCACAAGGGCTGCGTCTTCTGCACGTAATCCGATCGCGCCCGCCAGATCCATTGTCATGCCCGCCTGCATATCGGGTGCCCTTTACATTACGATCTCGCGACGACGTGTGCAACTATGCGATAAGAACTGCGCCGCCGGCGGCCGAGTGCTCGCTCACTCTATGGTCTTAGACACCAGAAGGTACCCCATTGGTTCCCTCGTCCGCTCCCTCGGTTGACGAACGCCGCCGAGTCGGCCAGAATAGAAGGAGTTCTTCAAAAGAGTGGGCCTGTGGCGCAGCTGGGAGCGCGCTTCCATGGCATGGAAGAGGTC
>CAXTLS010000067.1:0-17387 GCA_964245235.1 uncultured Acidobacteriaceae bacterium | reverse complement strand
TGGTACTGCACGCGTAAGTGTGTGGGAGATTAGGTAATCGCCGGCATAATCCTTGAGAGCCCACCTTGAACAAGGTGGGCTTTCTTGTTTAAGGTGGGATTGTTCTCCCGTGAGCCGTACCAATCGGGGTTCCAGACCAGAAAGGATGACACGCACGTGAGTCCTCGCCAGGATCGCAGGGCCGCTTACTGTGCTGTTCTCTTCCTGGTCGTTACCATAGTTGCCGACGGTTGGTCAGGGAGACCTTCACCGCTTCTTCATCAGCTGATTCTTCTGCCGGCAGCAGCGATGTTTCTTTTCGGTTTGAAGCAGTTGTTGTCAGACACTCCGTACAAAGTAGCAATCGGCCTCAGGCTTCGTTCGGGCCTGATGGCTCTGGTTTTGTTCGAGCTTTGGTTTGCGTTGCTTTTTGTCTATGAAGCTCGCCATTTTGCAAGGTTCGGATATCAGTTGCAGAGTCTGCCCACCGCAATTATTTTCTGTTCCAACCTGGCTTTGTTGGGACTGCTTGTGGTTCGGTGCCCGGCCGGCTGGGTCATCCTGCTCACGTCGGCGTGGATCTATGCGAGTGGTTTGGTCTTATCCGTTTTGAGCTTTCCGCTCAACTATCTTCGTTCGGATATGCTTCCTGTGATTCTGTGGGCGGGTACCAACCTGCTTCATGGGGTCAGTCCCTACCAGACGATGCATGTGGGAGATCGTCTCTATGACTTTCCCTATTTGCCTGGGGTGCTAATGGCTTACCTGCCATGGGTGGCCACGGGCCTTGACCCTCGGCTCGGGTCGGGCTTTTACCTGCTGGCGACGGTATTCGTCATCTTCTTTGCGGCGCGTGTTGAATACCGATCGAGGGTAGCGGTGCTACTTTCACTCTTCCTGCTCTGCCCTTTTCTGCAGTACCGCCACGAGCTTTATCTTCAGCCGCATTGGCTCACCCTCGCCGGGGTTTTTCTGCTGACGCAGAGGCGGCGGTTTGGGTGGGCCGCTTTCGTCTTCGGATTAAGCATGGCTGTGTATCAGTTCAGCTGGGTGATCTTTCCGTTCTTTCTCCTCAATGGGTGGCGACGGCGAGGCGTGTGGGAGGTGCTACGCTTGGCTGCGCTCAGCGGGTGCGGAGCTCTGGTGCTGGCCGGCCCGTTTCTCCGATCAGCAGCGCATCGAATCTCGAGCAACACCGTGGCGCAATGGTCGTCGCTGCCACACGCCCTTGCAGACCCCATCAACTTGTCCTTTTGGATGACTTACGTGATCCGACCCAACCATCTTCTCTGGCTGCAAGGAAGTTGCATGATCGGCATACTTCTGGGCTGCTGTCTTCGAGGAAGGTGCCGCACAATGGTCGACACGATGCGGTGGATGATCGTCGCCATAACTCTTTTCGTGCTCTTGAACGTGATCGTGGATGGGTATTTCTTCTTAATGCTGTTGGTTCTGATGGTGATTTACACCTGTGTTGCGAATGGATGGTGGTGGGAGCCGCCAACCCTGGAGATCTAGTTTCGCTTCGGCTCTTTCAGATCGATTCGTCGCAGAAGAGGCTATGAAGGGCGGAGCTTAGCAGGGGGCAAGCGTTCGATCGCGGCCTGGGTCAATGCTTGCCTCTTGCGGGCTGTTTACTTGGAATCATTGCCCGAAGGAGCTGCCTGTTCTGCGGATCTCCTGGCCGCTTCAGCCTGCTGACGAGCCTGCCGAACGGCGGCTGCAGCCTGTTTTTGTGCTGCCGCAGCCTGTTTCCTGGCGGAGTCAATCTGCTTTTCTACGTCCGTGGACCCGGACGGCCTGGGCGTGAACGGAGGCGGCGCGGGAGCTTGCGGAGCAAGGGGAGCGATATTTCCCTTGTGAATGGAGATGTCGGCCTGGGTGGTGGTGACGTGGACTGCCGGGCCGCCTTTTCCGACATTGCCGGAGAGGCGCGGATGGCTATCGTCATCGGCGGCTGTGAGGCCGAAGTCGTTCTCGAGGTCGGCGTTCGAGGTCTCCGCCTGAACGGAGAAGCTCTCGCCCTCAGGCAGGGTTAGATCGACTGGGCTGTTTCGGTTCTCAATCGTGATGGCGCCCAAGGGCGGTGCCGCGGTCACTGTGATCGAGCCGTTGCGGTTGATGATCGACAGATCTCCAGCGACTCGCTCCAGATTGATGTTGCGGTTCCGGGTATTCAGCGTCGTGGGGCCCATGATCTGATCTGCCGTGAGGTCAGCGTTCGGGCTGATCTCAAGCTCTCCGTCGATTCGTGCAAGCTGGAGATCGATGCGGCTGGTGTGGAACTTGACAGCTCCGCTGGCGCGTTCCAGATGCACGGTGCCGAAGAACTCGCCGTTCATGGTCACTGGCCCGGTCGTATCGGAGAGCGTGAGATCGAGGCTGCGGCCTTCAATGGAGAGCGGGCCCGAGAGGCTGTGCGCCGCGAAAGAAGAATCTCCGTTGTTCACATGAGCAGAGACCGTGCCGGTGAGCGTGCTCAGGTCGACATCGCCATGGTTCGCGGTCACGTCGACGGGGCCGCGAACGGAGTGAACCCGGATCTCTCCCCGGTTTGCGTGGACAGTCAGCCCGTGTCCGCCTGGCATGGTGACAGTAAGATCCACTCGGGCGCTTTCAACTGTAGGAACCCGAATCGACAGTTCGTTTGAGCCCCGATCGATGCGTGGAGCGAGTTGCTGCGCTTTCTGCGCGGCTTCGGAGTCAGAGCGCGAAAAGACCTGGTTTTGCGCGGTGATGTGAACCTGACCATCGTCGCTCATGCCTGAGATCGTGACATCGCCACGTGGGTTGTCGATGTTCAGTACCGTTCCCGAGGTCAGGGCTTCCGTGATCGGGGTTTGCGTGCTCTCGTGCTTATCGCCAAGGAACTCATCGAGGTTGTCCTGGTTGAGCTCGAACCTGTTTCCTAGGAACCGGTTCGAGTGATGCGTGGCCAGGCTGAACCCGATGCCGGCGAGCATGAGAAGAAGGATGAGGGTGATGACGCCGCCGCCCAGGCTGCGATAGGGAACCGGTGCACCTGGAGGGAGATCGGTGCGGGCGCGGTGATCCAGGAACCATTCTCCCAGGCGGATCAGTCCGATGAGGATGAGAAGCAGCGGCCACCAGTGCCCGATGAAGTCCCACACCCTGAGAGAGGGAAGCCGGCCGACCTGAACGAGCAGAAACAGAACGCCGATGGCGACGGCGAGCAGAGGTCCGACGATCGAGCTGCGCCGCATGCCGCGGAGCTGCATTCGCTGGAGGCGGGCCTGCTCGCGGAGGATCTGGCGCTGGGTGCGCCAATCATTGTTCTGGAAGGGAGGTGGAGGATAGCTCGGCATGGCTAGAGTCCTTCCCGGTCGTGTGGCACGATGGAGGTGCCAGGCACGGAGGAGGGCTCGACGGGCTCAGCGGGCCGCGCCGGAGGCGGGTACGCGGGATAGTTCACCTGAGCCGCGGCCGCAGCGTAAGCACTGCGCTGCACAAAGGCCATGACGCCGCCGACGATAATGAAAAGCGGCCAGCTTCGTCCCCAGGACAGAATGTTGAGGTTGTCGAGCAGGAAAAGAACGCCGGTGAGAATCACCCAGATCGAGCTCTGCAAGGCACGGATCAGGCGCAGACGATAGGCGGGGGTGCCATCATCGATGAAACCTGTGCCGGTGTTGGTCATCCTGCGGACAAAGATCCAGACGCCGATGCCGATGAGCAGAGCAGGCAGCAGGTAATGCGCGGGCAGGCCTTCGAGAAAGCGGGTGCTGCCGAGCAGAAAGAGCAGGCCGAGGCCGATCAGAATGACGGCGCCGATGGGAAAGCGGGACGGGTTGGGAAGGACCGGCGAAACGGGCGTGGCTGCATAGGGGCCAGTGCCCGTATAAACGTCCGCGGGCGCACCCCAGGCTGCCGGATCTGCGCCTCCGGCCGTTCCAGCGGGAGCCGGGTACCCTGCGCCTGCAGCAGCCGGGCCGTAGCCGGCGCCGCTGCTGAAGCCGGCGGGCGGCGGAGGCGGCGTAAAGGGCTGGACCGGCGGCACGCTGCCCGGTGCCGGGGGAGCCGCGGCGGAGAATGGTCCGGGACCTGGCCAGTTGCGGCCAAAGCCGAAGCGCTCGCCAACGTCATTCAGGCCGAAGGGGTTCGGCAGCGGTGTGCCGTCACGGCGCGCGCGTGCGGTGTGGTAAGCCTCAATGGCTTGATAGAACACCCAGGCAGCAACAAACAGAGCGAAGATGCCGTTTTGATCGGCGAGCGATACGAGGATCGCGAAGACAATCAGGTGAACCACGCCCTTCCCGTATTGGCCGTTGTACATGGCGCCCACACCGGGGATTAAGCCGAGCAGGGTCGCAATGGCGGGGTTTGGCGTACCCGGCGGAGGGGTTACACCGCGAACGTCATAGGGCATGCCTTCGACCGTGCCCTGGTGACGGTACGCCGTGCCGCCGCCCGGCACAGACTGGTAGCTGGCCGAACCTGCCGTGGGGCCGCTGCCGAAGGTCGAGGCGCTATTGGTTGCAGCATTTGCAGCGGCGAGACGCTCTTCAAGGCAGGGCTCGCAGAAGACCGCCTGGCCGACGGTGCGCGAGCACTCGACACAGAGCGGCTTACCGCAGTTCTGGCAGAAGGCCTTGCGTTCACGATCGGGGTGATTGGCGCAGTTCATACCAGACCTCTTTTCTCCCGCGCAGGCGAGGCAATGGGAAATGACACAGAAAGGCTTGCCCCGGGGCGATCCGTGCCCAAAGGATCGGGCGCACTCGGCCTAGGCGCGAGATGCGGTTCAGCGCCCTTTGCGTCGTGCCGGCCGGACTCGGCCTCTGGACGGACCCGGCTTTCGCGGCCGACCCCGTTCGCACCGGACGTACTGCTTCGCGGCTTGGCGCCGGGCGCTGGCTGAGCGGCCGGCGCGTCATCCTTTTGTTCGGGAGTCACGGCATCCTTGGCTGCTGGACGAGGCGCCGCGTCAGCATCGCCTGTACGCTGCAGATCGCGAATGCGAGCCTCCAGCTCATAGACGACGCGCAGATTCTCGTAGTAGCGGATCACGTGGGCGTTTGCCTCATAGAAGCTGCGCTGGACGGCCGCGGGGCGGAGATCGCGTGCACGAAGTGCTGTGAGATGAATGCCCGTGAGATTCAACGTGAGCGCCATCGAGAAGAAGGCCATGGCGGCCGTCATGGCATAGCGCGGCTGGAAGGCGGTTTGCACCGCGCGGCGCAGCCGGTCGGCGGAGCGCGCCTGAAAGGGAAGGACGTTCGCGGCCGAGGCCGCTCCGGGTGCGAGCTGATGCGAGGCAACCAGGGCAGGACGGCCAAGCAGTGAAGCCGCTACCGCAGCTTCCCGCTGCACCGCGCGCTCCGCGACGATTTCCTGTGCGGCGCGTACGCTCGTCTGGGCAAGGATGCGGTCGACCAGATCATCCGGTGGCTCCGGGCGGTGGAGGCGCAGCATCTCCAGCCAGGCAACGCCGCGGGTTGCGTCAGCCAGCATCTGGCGGCATCCGGCACAGGTGAGCAGGTGCTGATCGAAGGCGGCCTGGTCCGCGGGCGAGAGTACGCCGTCCACGGCGTCGGCGAGCATCGCCTCAAACGGCAGGCAGTCCCGCGAGCTCGACAGCTGGCCGGCGCTTCCGAACTGGTTGATTGGACTGAACTGGGCCACTTAACTCACCTGCCCTTCTGTACGTTGCAGGAGCCGCGCAAGTTCCCCGCGGCCCCGGCTGATGCGGCTTTTGACCGTTCCCTCGGGAATCCGCAAGACCTCTGCAATCTCCTTGTAGTCCATGTCTTCGAGATCGCGAAGGATCACGGCTTCGCGAAGCTCCGGAGAGAGCTGCTTGAGCGCGCTCTGGATCCTGATCTTGAGCTCCTGGCCTGCGACGTGCTGATCCTGGCCGGGGCGCGTGTCTGCCAGCTGGTCGGCCAGGGTGGGTGAATCCGCCTCTCCGTCGAAGCTGGCGTTGAGCGAGTCGGTCGCGCGGTCCAGGCGCGTCCGGCGGAAGTGATCGACGAGTAGGTTGCGGGTGAGCGTGGTGATCCAGGTCCCGAAGCTCCCGCGCTGCACATCGAAGCTGGTCAGATTGCGGTAGAGCTTGAGGAAGACCTCCTGCGTGAGGTCTTCGGCGTCGGTCGGGGAGTTGGTAAAGCGGTAGCAGATGGAGTAAACGCGTCGATTCTGCGAGGCCACGAGCTGCTGCCACGCCTCGGCTTCCCCGGCGAGGCAGCGGCGGATCAGTTTGGCGAGCAGCTCTTGCTCGGCGATCTGTTCCGGCGTTCGCTCCAAGGGTCCCTCGGTGGAGTGTTTCGGCCCTTGCAGTGTACCTCGCGTTTCCGCGGCAGACAGTTGCTTCGGCGGAGTCGCGGATGCCTGCGTGTCAAGGCTCGACGGGCGGCTGCCGCCGGACGCGGGCAAGAAGGCCGTGGGTAGCTCGCGCGATGGGGGCAGCGAGCCTGGCGCGCGGCGCATAGGAGGCTGAAAGTTCGGAAGCGCGATGTGAAGGACGCCCATCAGCGTCTATACGCAACGGTGCGTTGACCGGTTCAGTCGGCCGGCCGGGGTAGCGGCCGGCCACGGACTGCAAGGGCCGGGGCGCTACGAGGCAGGTTGGGTGATGACACCGCAGGCGATGCGGTTACCGGAGTTGCCGGAGGGATCGGTCTTCATGTCGTCAGCTTTCTCATGCACAAGGATCGAGGTTCCGCCGTTAGCGAAGAGGGAGTTGGCCGAAGCGGGGTCAAGCGACAGGGAGTCAACCCTGAAGGTCGCGCTGCCGCTGTGCGATTCGCCCACGGTGATGTTCATCGGCAGATCGCCGGCGTGATGACCCTCGGGGTTTTGGAAGCCGTGCTGCTTGCCGGTCGGGTTGAAGTGGCCGCCGGCTGTCTTGAAGTCAGGAGCGTCACACTTCGCGTTCTGATGGATGTGCACACCATGTGGGCCGGCCGGCAGATTTTTGAGGTCCACCTTGATCTTTAGCTGGCCATCTTTTTCAGGGATGAAGGTGGCCTTTCCGGCGTCCTCTCCCTTTGCATCGTGCAGCGGAACCGTCACGGCTCCTTTCTGTTTGCCGAAGTGCGGCAGGGAGTGGGCGAAGAGAGGCGGGGCGGCCAGGGCAACAGCCACGGCAAAGGAAACGGTCGATCGGCGCATGCGAGCTCCTAAGAGGTTCACCGCAAGCATAGCAAGCTGACCCGAACTCGTCTCTGTCCGGAGGAGGGGTGGCAGTCGAGGCTGCCCTATCCGTGGCTCGAGTCGAGAAAGCTGAGCTGCTCTCCCGCGCCACCGGGCAGATCCGGCTCGAAGTGGGTGCGGCAGCGCGCCTCATACAGACCCGCCGCACCGACTACGACCAGCTCCGTGCTTCGGCCGAGGCGTTGCGTGTGAATCGCCGGCGCGCCGCAGACCATGCATACGGCCGAAAGCTTGGCGACCTCATCGGCGATTGCCATCAGGTCCGGGATGGACCCAAAGGGCTCGGCGGCAAAGGTCGTATCCAGGCCGGCGAGGATGACCCGTTTGCCAAGGTGCATCAGTTCGACAGTCAGGGCCAGGATTCGCTGATCAAAGAACTGTGTCTCATCGATCCCGATGACTTCGATGGTATCGATCTTCGTCAGCAGTTCCTCGCGCAGGCGGCCCGTGTCGGTCACCGTGACTGCCTCATACGTCTGCGCGCTGTGGCTGGCGATCGCGGAGCGGTGGTAACGAAGATCGATGTCAGGCTTGAAGCAGGCGGTGCGCTGCCGGGCGATGCGCGCGCGCTTCAGGCGACGGATCAGTTCCTCGCTCTTGCCAGAGAACATCGGTCCGGTAATGACCTCGATCCGGCCGGGCAGGATGGGAAGTTCGGGCAGGGTAAACCTCAAGACGCGTCAGATAGCCCTATGGTACCGAACCGTCTCCATGCGATGGCAGGTGCGAGACGACCCAGGGACGGCGAGACGGTTTGCCAGAGGTTTACACGGCTTGAGTGAGTCGCACGCCAAGGTGCCTGGCGCTCCAGGGACGCGTGAAAGGAAGCCTCCTATGCGTTGGCGGTCGGAGCAGTCTGCTCGACATAGACGGCGGTGCCGTAAGCCAGCACCTCGGTGACGCCCTTGATGATCTCATTGGCGTCATAACGCGCTCCGACGATGGCGTTCGCGCCTAGCTGGGCGGCATGCAGACTCATCATGGCGAACGAGTCCTGGCGCGTGCTTTCGCAGAGCTGGGTGAATGCCGTGATGTCGCCGCCGACGATTGTCTGCAGCCCGGCGCCGATAGTGGCGAGGATATTACGTGAACGGACGACGATGCCGCGAACCACGCCGAAGTTCTGCGTGATGCGATGCCCGGGGAGCTCAAAGGCGGTGGTAATCATGGACGGATGAATGGCGGGCGGTTGGTTCGGCGGATAAGGATGGCTCGACATGGATCGCCTCCGGGCGAGGGCTGCGCCGTGTCGGCCAGCCGATGGTCTCGATTATGCGGTACGACCCAGAGCCCCTACGAGTTCCGTAACCCCTCGCGAATCGATGGCGGCAGCCGCGAGCCGAAGACCTTCGTTCATGTCAGCGGCGCAGTCTGCGACGAGCAGAACGGCCGCCGCGTTGAGAAGCACGATGTCCCGGCCCGGCCCGGGCTCGCCGGAGAAGATGCTGCGCAGAATGGTGGCGTTGGCCGCGGCGTCTCCGCCGGCGAGCGCCGCCAAGGGTGCCGGCGCGAGGCCCAGGTCCGCAGGCGAGATCTGCCAGTGCGAGACTGCGCCGTTGCGGACTTCGGCGATGTGGCTCGGTCCGCTGAGCGAGAGTTCATCGATGCCGAGCGCAGCACTCTCCCCCGTGGACGCGTGTCCATAGACAACGAGGCCGCGGTGCGTTCCGAGCAGTGCCATGGCCTCGGCGACGATCGGAACGAGCTGCGGCGCAAAGACGCCCATCACCTGCCGCGAGGCGCCTGCGGGATTGGTGAGCGGGCCGATGATGTTGAAGAGTGTTCGGACCCCGAGCGCACGGCGCACTGGTTGCACGGCCCGCATGGCCGGATGGTGCGAGGGGGCGTGGAGGAAGGCAAAGCGGTGAAGGCGAAGCGCACCGGCCGCTTCGTCCGGTGTGAGATCGACGGGGATGCCGAGCGCCTCGAGCACGTCAGCCGAACCACACTTTGACGTGACGGCGCGGTTTCCATGTTTCGCGACCGTAGCACCGGCAGCGGCGGCGACCAGAGCGGCGGCCGTTGAGATATTGAAGGTGCCGCTGGCGTCACCGCCGGTGCCGCAGGTGTCGACGAGCTTCGCCCGCTCGGCTGGCGTGAGCGGCAGGCTCCGCGCCTCGCCGCGCATCGCCTCGGCAAAGCCGGCGATCTCCTCCGAGGTCTCTTCCCGCGCCGCGAGCGCGCCCAGCAGGGCGGCGACCTCGATCGGCGAGGGGCTGCCGGTGAGGATCAGCTGCATTGCTTCTCGCGCGGTCGCACGGTCGAGCGGCTCGCGGGACTCCATCAGGCGTTTCAGCTGGAGTTCAAGCGCCATGGCATGAGCCTAGCAGGGCCTTACCTGGCGCGGAACCCGTAGTTCGGCAGCGCGGGGTGACAACTGCAAGGGGGCGCGCGGTAAACGAACATCCGTGCGAGTGATTTGCACCTCGCTTTCCCGCTCCGCTACACTTTCCCGCAGACCGCACCGAGGACGATGCCGCGATGAAGATCCATGAGTACCAGGCGAAGGAGATCCTGCGCCGCTACAACGTGCCGGTGCCGAACGGCGAGATGGTGACCACACTTGAGCAGGCCGACACGGCTGCAAAGGCGTTGTTTTCGGCAGGGAACAGCGCCGTCGTGGTGAAGGCGCAGATCCATGCCGGCGGCCGGGGCAAGGGCGGCGGCGTCAAGGTGGCGAAGTCGCTCGACGATGCGGCAACGGCGGCGAAATCGATCCTCGGCATGCAACTTGTCACACACCAGACCGGCCCCGGGGGCCAGAAGGTGCAGCGGCTTCTTATCGAGGAGGCCAGCCAGATCGAGCGTGAGCTCTACCTTGGGCTGGTGCTTGATCGAGCGAGTGCGAAGTACGTCTTCATGGCCTCCCAAGCGGGTGGGATGGAGATCGAGGAGGTCGCGGCCAAGGACCCCGACGCGATCTACAAGGAGACGATCGACCCGGCGGCGGGCTTTCAGCCGTACCAGGCGCGCAAGCTGGCGTTCAAGCTGGGTTTGAAGCCGACGCAAGTGAACCAGGCTGTCAGCTTTATGCAAGGCCTCTACAAGGCCTTCCTCGACACCGACTCGACCCTGATGGAGATCAATCCTTTCATTACGACGAAAGATGACAAGTTAGTCGCGCTCGACTGCAAGATCAACTTCGACGACAACGCGATGTTCCGCCACAAAGATTTAAAGGAGTTGCGCGACCTGGCGGAGGAGGATCCGCTTGAGGTCGAGGCCAGCAAGTACGCCTTGAACTACATCAAGCTCGAGGGCTCGATCGCCTGCATGGTGAACGGCGCCGGGCTGGCCATGGCAACGATGGATATTATCGAGTACGCCGGCGGCTCCGCGGCGAACTTTCTCGATGTCGGCGGGGGCGCCAACCAGCAGCAGATCGAGCAGGCGTTCGGCATCCTGCTCTCCGACCCGAACGTCAAGGCGATCTTCATCAACATCTTCGGCGGCATTCTGCGGGTTGACGTGCTGGCGCAGGGCGTCGTTGCAGCGGCCAAGAACCTCGGGGTGAAACTGCCGATCATTCTCAGGCTCGAGGGCACGAACGTGGAAGAAGGCCGCAAGATCCTGAAGGATTCGGGGCTGAACTTTCAGGTTGGCGAGACGATGAAGGAAGCGGCGGACCTGGCTGTGAAAGCAGCAAAGGGCTAGGTGCTGCGTTGGCTCACTCGATCAAAGCGATTCTTTTCGACGTGTTCGGTACGGTCACGGATGTGCCGGGCAGCCTCACGGCCACCTTGGAGCACTTCGGCGCTGTGGAACGGTTCCCCGCAAAGTGGGCGGAGCTGGCGAAGGCTTGGGTGACGAACAACCAGTCCGCGCTGGAGCCGGTGCGCAAGGGCAAGCGGCCCTGGACCGAACACGGCACGCTGCAACGCGAAGCTTTGGACCGGCTCGCGCCGAAGTTCAAAGCCAAGAACCTGACACCTTCCGATCGTGACATGCTTACGTTTGCGTGGCACTTTCTCACACCCTGGCCGGACGCGGTTCCGGCGCTGCATCGGCTCAAGGCGCACTTCATCCTTGGAGCGTTTTCCAACGGCACCGTGCGGCAGATGGTCGACATCGCCAAGTTCGGCGGTCTGCCGTGGGATGTGATCTTCGGGGCGGATATGTTCCGCACCTATAAGCCGGACCCGAAGCTCTATCTCGGCGCCGCGAAGCTGCTGCACCTCGAACCCAAGCACATCCTGCTGGTCGCGGCGCACAACCAGGATTTGGAGGCCGCCGGTAAACTTGGGCTGCAGACCTGCTTTGTGCATCGCGCCACCGAAGACGCAGAGCCCAAGCCTGGTTTTACCTATGTTGTGAATGATTTCGAAGAGTTGGCGCGCAGGTTGGGTGCTATTTCGAACTAAACACGTTACAGAAGAAGGCACCACAAACGGGGAGACAACGATGGCGGTTCTAGTCGACAGGAACACGCGGCTCATTGTGCAGGGCATCACCGGCCGCGAGGGCACCTTCCACGCCAAGGGCTGCGCGGAGTACGGCACCAAGGTCGTAGGCGGAGTGACCCCGGGCAAGGGCGGCACCACGCACGAGGGTTGGCCGGTCTTCAATACGGTCGAAGAGGCTGTGAAGGAGACGGGCGCCAACGTTTCCGTGATCTTTGTGCCACCGCCGTTTGCGGCGGATGGCGTTCTGGAGGCGGTCTCCACCAAGATTCCGCTTGTTATCTGCATCACCGAAGGCATTCCAACCCTTGACATGGTCAAGGCGTGGGAGGTGGTGCGGCAGTCCGGAGCAAGCGGCAAAGGGACACGGCTGATCGGACCGAATTGCCCTGGCGTGATCTCTCCCGGAAAGGCCAAGGTCGGCATCATGCCCGGCCGCATCCACAAAGAGGGAAACGTCGGCATCGTGTCGAAGTCAGGCACCCTTACCTACGAGGCCGTCTATCAGCTCACGACTCGCGGTATCGGGCAGTCGACCGCCATCGGGATCGGCGGCGATCCGATCATTGGGACGACACACATTGATGCGCTGCGCCTGCTGCAGGATGATCCTGAGACCGAGGCCATCATCATGATTGGTGAGATCGGCGGCTCGGCCGAAGAGGCCGCAGCCAGCTTCATCCAGCAGCACGTGACCAAGCCGGTGGTCGGCTTCATCGCCGGGCAGACAGCGCCCCCCGGCCGCCGCATGGGCCACGCCGGTGCAATCATCTCCGGCGGAGAAGGAACGGCGGCGAGCAAGATGGCTGCGATGTCCGCCGCAGGCATCCACGTCGTGAAATCGCCCGCTGAACTGGGTGAAACGATGGCGCGGGTTCTGGGCCGGGGCTAACGCGGAGGTCTTGGTTGCCGATACAGCAGGCCTGCCGCCAGAAAAACCAACGCCAGCAGGAATGCCAGTTCAGCGTGAGGCCAGGTGCGGAAGTGAGCGCTGATCAGGCCGTCGATCACCCACACAGCGCATCCGACGAACCAGATCCAGGCAAGCCTCCGCATCAGGAATGAGACGCTGCCGCCCGGGGGTAAGGTCGCTTGTAGCGCGGCACTTGCTCGCACCCCGGTTGCGTCTAGTGCAAATCGCCGGGCCGGGCAGCCGCGGGTCTTCGTTCGAGTCCGATTGCGGCCTCTGGAGTTCGCTTCGCCAGCACGTCTGAGCCCTCGTCCGCTGCTTCGTGCTGCACGCCGGCATCTTGCTCCATCTGCGCCAACTGGGCGCGTCGCTCGTCGGTGACCCCGTACTGCCCGGAGCGGCCGCCACTCAATCTTCCCTCGTCGTGGGGAACGCCCTCCGCGGCATTTTTTCGTGTGTCAATCCCGTCCGCCATCTCGCCTCCTTTGCGCTCACGCATGACCGCAACCTCTCGCTCTCTTTGGGATGCGACCTGGGTACTCAAATGGGGCCTCCCATACAATTGACTTAGATCAGAGCAAACAGGAGTTGAAGCCACACGATGTCACAGCGAACTTTCAGCATCATCAAGCCGGACGCCGTCCGCAAGGGCGACACCGGAGCCATTCTGGCCGAAATCGAGAGAGCCGGATTCAAGATCGTGTCGATCAAGAAGATCTCCATCTCGAAGACGCAGGCCGAAGGCTTCTACCACGTTCACGCAGCACGGCCTTTTTTCGGCTCCCTGACGGAGTTCATGTCAAGCGGCCCCATTGTTCCGATGGTTCTCGAGAAGAACAATGCGATCGCCGATCTGCGCAAGCTGATGGGCGCGACAAACCCCTCAAATGCCGAGGAAGGCACGATCCGCAAAAAGTTTGCCGCTTCGATTGAAGAAAATGCCATTCACGGCTCCGACGCGGAAGACACAGCCGCATTCGAGATCGGCTATTTCTTTGCTGGACTCGAGCTCCAGTAGGCGCTCCCGGCTCACGCGAAGAGCGGTCACCCGGCTCTTCGCGCGCCTCCGCGGTTTACTTCTTCTTCACCACAAACAGGTTGAGATCGATGGCATCGGCCATTTTCCTGTAACCCGCGTCTTTGGGATGGAGATGGTCGCCTGAGTCGGCGTCAACGGCAAAGACGTCGGGATTGCCCGGGTCGTGTACCGCCTTTTCGAAGTCGATGAAGCCGTCGAGCTCGTTGGTAGTCCGAATCCACTGGTTCAGCGTCTTTCTCACCTGTTCCCCGGCCGGCGAGGCATACTTCGCCCCCGTGTAAGGCGTCAGCGTGGCACCGTAGATCCTGATTCCGTGGGTGTGCGCGCGCTCGGCCAACTGCCGCATCCCGGTGATGAGGTCTTCGGCGGAGACGAGGTCGCCCGGATTCTCCGGGCTGTACGCATGGCCGATATCGTTGATTCCCTCGAGAACGATGATGTACTTCACACTCGCCTGCGCGATCACGTCCCGGTCAAAGCGTGAGAGCGCCGAGGGGCCGGCGCCCTCATGGAGCAAGCGGTTGCCGCCGATCCCTTCATTGAGGATGCCGAGACCGGCGGTCTTCTTGTCTGCGTGAAGTCGCTGCGCGAGCAGGTCGGGCCAGCGGGCATTCGCATCCCTGGTGCTGAGTGCGCCGTCTGTAATGCTGTCGCCGTAGCAGACAACGGCACCATCGAAGCCGGAGACCTTGGTTTCTATCCCCTTCAGAAAGGGCCAGGAGGTGATCTCCTGGGCTCCGGGGAGGCTCGCCTTTCCTACGCTGTTTCCACTCATGACGTAGTTGGTCTGGTCGGCGAAGCTATGGGCGCTCACATGGCTGATGACCTGCTTGGGAACGAAGATGCTGACCGCGACGTTCGAGAGCGGCGCAAGCGTCAAGGCGGCGGGATCGCTGACTGCCAGCGCGCCCGGCGGGATGGTGACGGAGGGACGTCCGCCGAACGTGAGCGCGTTGGCGCTCATCAGGCCGATCGCGTTGCCTCCGGAGGAGTTAGCGAGGTGGACGGCTCCGATCGTAAGCGGCTCGGTGCCGAACTCATTTGTGAGAATGACCCTGACCAGCGGGCCGCCGAGTGAGACGTGCACGATCTCCCGCAGGGTCACGTCGTCGGCTCCCAGCCCTGCCTTGTTGTCGGCTGCAGTGGGGGAGGCAGCCCAAGTGCCGACCCAGTGGTCAGGCGGGGGCGGTTGCTTGGCAGCGAGTGACGTCGTCAGCACAACAGAGAGGAGCATGGAGGTGGTAATTCGGTTAAGACGCATTGGTTGGGATCTTTCGGGCACGGGTGATTTGCAGACCATACTACTGCGACGAGGGAGGCCGGAGGGATTGTGTCGAAAGCTTACCGGTCGCATTGCCCACCCGCGTTGCCGTATAGTGACGTTTGCTGCACGCCGGACGAACGGGAAATGGAAATCTTGCGGGATGAATCGATGAGGGTGAGATGAAGGCAGCTTTGGCGAAAGGGATGTTGGTGACCATGATGATGGCAGGTGTGGCGCAGGCGGCGGTGAGCAAGGCCGATTTCGGCAAGACACCTGATGGCAAGCAGGTAGAGATCTACACGCTGAAGAGCCCATCCGTGGAAGCAAGGATCATGACCTATGGAGCGCGCATTGTATCGATCAAGACGGCGGATCGCACGGGCGAAGTCGCAGATATCGTGCTTGGAGCGGATTCACTGGACAACTATCTCGAGGGAAGCAACGGCTATTTTGGTGCGGTTGTCGGAAGATACGGAAACCGCATCGCCGCGGGCAAGTTCTCGATTGGCGGCCAAAGCTACCAAGTGCCGAAGAATGAGGGCGGTAAGAACGCACTGCACGGTGGCACCGTGGGCTTCGACTCGCAGGTCTGGACAGGGCGCCAGGTGACAGATGGGGTGGAGATGACGCTGGTCAGCAAGGATGGCGACCAGGGGTTTCCGGGAGATTTGACGGCGCACGTGACGTACACGCTCAAAGGGAGCGCGCTGCACGTGCGCTACAGCATGACCACGGATAAGCCAACCGTGGTAAACCTAACAAATCACAGCTACTTCAACCTCGCGGGCGAGGGTAAGGGGACGATCCTTGACGAGGAGATCCAGATCAATGCGGATCACTACACGCCCGTCGATGCGGGGCTGATTCCGACGGGTGAGATCGCGAGTGTCAAGGGGACGCCGTTCGACTTTACGACGCCGACCGTGATCGGGAGTCGAATAGACGATAAGAATGAGCAGCTTACGCGTGGCAGCGGGTATGATCTGAACTGGGTGCTGCGTGGCGCAGCGGGCGTGATGAAGGTGGCGGCACGAGTGCACGATGGGAAGTCGGGGCGGGTCCTGACGGTTTCGACGACGGAGCCGGGAGTCCAGTTCTACACGGGCAACCAATTGAAAGGAGATCACTTAGGGCCGAGTGGGCAGCCTTACGTGAAGAATGGTGCGCTTTGCCTGGAGACACAGCATTTCCCGGATAGCCCGAACCACCCGAACTTCCCAAGCACGCTGCTGAAGCCGGGCGAGACGCGCACGAGCGAGACGGTGTTCGAGTTTTCTGTTCAAAAATAACGGCTTAGCAGCGCTTAGGTGTCGCAGGCGGACCCTGCGCAGTCCCCAAGCTGCGCCCGACCGCTTTTACTTGCTGTGTTCCCGGATGCGGAATCTGGCTGTGATAACGGTGCGAGACATGGTGCGTTTCGCCCAGGTTAGACCGGCTTCTTGCTGCGGTGCGCCCGTCGTAATTCGGGTTTTGGGTAGGTCCGGTGGAGAGATGCTGCGGAGTGCGCTTCGACAGGAGAAGGCGGGGCCGGTATGCTGTTGAGTATTGATTAGCAACAAGCTTCCCGGGAGTGCTCCTGAGAGTCCGGGGCGCCGGGATCGCTGTTGCCCATCGGAAGGACGTCTCAACTGCCGTACGTGATTCCGCTTTCCATGCTTGCCGCGGTGACGGCGGTGCAGTTGCTGGCGGTGGCGGCGGCATGGCTGCTGCGCGCGCGGGAGCGCCTGCTGCGCGAGCGGCTGCCCTACCTGGTAAGCCTGGCGGTGGGGGTGCTGCTGGCGACGGCGATCCTGCACCTGCTGCCGGAGGCGATTGCGACGCTCGGGAACCAGATGCGGGTGTGGCTGCTGTTTGGCGGGACGATGCTGGCGCTGTTCGCGGTCGAGCGCATCTTCTACGCGGTGACGGGGGTGACGGTGGAGCAGCCGAGCCCGCAGGCGCTGCTGCGGGAGCACGATGCGACGGCGCATGGGCACGGTCATCAGCATGGTTCGGAGTGCAGGGCGGGGGAGGTGGCCCATGATGGGCGCGGGGCTCGTCCGCTGAACCTGCTGATGGCGAGCATGCTGCACAGCTTTGTGGATGGGGCAACGATTGCGACGGGGTTTGCGGCGGGTCCGCGGATCGGGTGGCTGACGGCGTTTGCGGTGGCGCTGCACGAGGTGCCGCACCGGATCGGGGATTTTGCGTTGCTGGTGCACCTCCAGGTGCCGATCCGGCGGGCGCTGCAGTTTGCCGTGCTGGCGGGGGTGCCCGCGCTGCTGGGGGTGATGGCGGTGTTGTTGTTCGGTGGGCGGCAGGCGGACGCGATCCACTGGCTGCTGCCGGTGAGCGCGGGGAGCTTCCTCTACATTGCGACGGTGAACCTGCTGCCGGAGCTGCAGGTGGAGTGCCGCGGGCGACGGGTGGCGCTGCAACTGGCTTGCCTGGTGGGAGGAGTGCTGCTGGTGCTGGGGATCGCGGGTGTGCCGCAGGGGTAGGGAAGCAGCGACACGGTTGCCGCGATGCGCACTAGTTCCTGGTACCCGCTTGCGAGCTCGCGGCCTTGCTTGCGCGGGAAGCAGGGGCGCGGTGAGTTGCTCGTAGAGGGCGAAGAGGAACTCGACGCGGGCCTGATCGTTG
>CAXTLS010000066.1:0-17661 GCA_964245235.1 uncultured Acidobacteriaceae bacterium | reverse complement strand
GCCGACGCGCGAAAGTTCTCGCAGCGGAGCACTGCCGATACGGCACTAGAGATTTAGCGCTCATTGAGCACAAGAGCCGCAGCTTCAAGTGCCAACTTCGGAGTGGCCGACCATCAGGGGGTTACTGACGGTGAACGCGTTTACGAGTCCGAAAACTCGAAAGCAGGCTTCGAAGCTCGGCCACTGTCCGAGATCAGAGACAAATGGCCGACCCGCTCTCTGGGAGTTCACCCGATCAAGCGTTGGTTCCGCCATCGACTGTCAGGTTCGCCCCTGTAATGTATGACGACTCGGGGCTGGCGACAAACGCGACGAGAGCTGCGACTTCATCGACGCGCCCGTAACGCTTGAGTGCTGTGACGGCAGTCTGCGGTGTAGCCCAATCTCCACCGGCAGGGTTCAGGTCTGTGTCAATGGGACCGGGTTGCACGTTGTTCACGGTGATACCACGGGCTCCGACTTCTCTCGACAGGCTCTGCGCGAACATTTTCACGGCACCCTTGGTCGCCGCGTAGGCCGCTAGCCCGGGAGTCAGGTTACGCTCGCCAACGCAAGAGCCAATCATGATGACCCGGCCGTTATCGTTCATGTGCTGCAGGGCTGCCTGGGTCGTCACGAACACTCCTCGTATGTTGAGATCGATGACGTGCTGCATCTCGTCAAGCGTAGTCTCCGTAAATGGTTTTGGGATCGCCGTACCGGCGTTGTTGACAAGAACGTCCAGTTTGCCCAGAGCGGCAACGGCACTCTCCACCGCCGCCTGAACGGCTTTGGAGTCGACCGCATCTGCCTGGATCGCGATCGCTTTCCCGCCAGCATCCTGAATCGACTTGATTACGGTAGAAGCTGAAGTGGCATCCTTCGCGTATGTAATGGCGACACTGGCTCCATCTTGCGCTAGGCGTCGTGCGACAGCAGCACCAATGCCGCGCGATCCACCGGTTACCAGCGCGACCTTTCCTTCCAATGAGTGAGGCATCTGTTTTCACCTTTCCACATCTGAATGCATCGCCGAACGCCACGATGCTGTTGGGACTATGCCTTTGAACGTAACCTCGGAGCGCAACCAGGTAAATTGCTTTGTAAGCTGAAGAGGTATGCTTCTCAGGCAGAGGAGACCCTGTGGAACTCAGGCACTTACGTTATTTCGTAGCCGTTGCCGAAGCACGAAGCCTGAAACTTGCGGCGGAGAGGACCCTGCATACGACGCAGCCCTCGCTGAGTCGACAAATCCGTGCTCTCGAAGACGAGGTCGGAACCCCGCTTTTCCTAAGAGGACCAAAGGGCGTTGACATGACGCCCGCCGGGAAAGTCTTTCTAGACCACGCGCGGGTCATGCTCTCCCAGGCCGAAAACGCTATGCAATCGGCCCGTCAAATCGCCAATCCCACGAAGCCGTCCTTCGCTCTTGGCTTCATGATGGGGCACGACACGACGTGGCTTCCTCGAGCTCTCAAACTGCTTCGAGATGAGTTGCCAAACACCCATGTGATCGTCTCTACGCAAAATTCGCCCCAGCTTGCCTCCGCTCTGTTGAACGGGGGCATTGATCTCGCGTTCCTTCGCAGGGAAGACGGAAGCGCTGACCTGGCTTACAGGACTTTGGTGGAAGAGACGTTCGAAGTGTTCCTGCCCTCCGACCACCCGCTTGCTGCCAAGAGTGCCATCACGCTCCATGAGATTGTGGGCGAGACTTTCATCAGCGTCTCCGGAAGCGCCCTTAGTATTTCAGGTAAGCAGCCAGCTTTACGCCGGATACTTGACAAGTTCTTCCAGGACAACGCAGTTCAGGTCAGGCCAAGCCACGAAGTAGATAACTTGCGTGCGGTCATGTCGCTCATCGCGTCCACGGGAGGCGTCGCTCTGTTGCCACGCTACGCAAAGACCTTTCTTCCAAATGCTGTGACTACTCGTCCTCTCGAGGGTGTGGGTCCAACGATCGACTTGTCAGTCGGTTATCGCAAGTCGAACCCCTCGCCTATCCTGAAAGTATTTTTGTCCCGTGTGAATGATCTTGCAGACGGCATAAGGAAACATGGGACGGAAAATTAGTCCTGCGAAGTCGCATTGTCGGAAGTCATGCGGTCGCCCCGGATGACGGTCAACCTGGAAGCGACTCTCGAATGACGACTTCAGGCCGATGCACTCGTCGAGAACCTCTGGCCATTGGCAGCACCATAGGTCCTGTTCAGCGCTGTGTGGTGAGCTAAGCCACCGGTCGCTCGAAACGACACCTGAATCAATAGAAGATCGCTTTGCTTGTGGGAGCAAGCTGCAGCAACAGATCGAAATCTGAAGTGTTGCGGGTCAGTACGACACAGCCGTGCTTTTCAGCAGACAACAGAAGCAACGCGTCGTTCAATGCACGCCGTTGCTCCGGCTTGCCGTACTGCTGAAGGCGCGCCAACAACCCTGCGAGCATGCCTGCTTCCCGCCAGACCTCGCGATCTGGGTTCAGTATGCGATGTTGTGGCCGGCGCTCGACCGAGGTCACAACCTGCTGAACTGCTCTTTTAGTACTAGGGTGTGAAGGATCAAGAAGGCCAGGAAGTGCCATCAACTCCGCTTCCGTGACCGTCGAATGCCACACCTCTGTGAGCCGCAAGGAGAGTTCGGCATCGTGCGGGAAGCGGCCTTGAAGTTCGTCGATGTAGACCGTCGTGTCCAGCAGGAGCTTGGGGAGTGGGCGTGGCAACCCATTCAGGTAAGGGAGGGATGAACGATCGCGCTCCACAAGCCTTTCGTGGCGCTTCTCCGGTTTGAAACGCCGCAGCGATCTCTGGATGGCAGCGTCAGAACTCAAGATCCAGGTCCGGGTCTACTGTACCGCGCTGCGAATAGAGCCACTCGGCATAATCGTCCGCGACGGCAAGATTGGCGAGGGCAGTTTCGAGGAGTTTCGAATCGGAGGTAATCCCGGTCCTCTTCTTAGCGGCCGCAACCAACTCTTCTGGCATGCGCCCGCGAAGGACGAGTGTGCGTCGACCCTTTAGCAGACCCCGCTCCGCAGCTAGGGCGAGCGTGCCCTCCATGCTGTCCCTCAAAGCACGAGGAGTGGCGATTCGCGGCCCTTTGCAAGCAGAGCGCGGTGACGGGATGCTGGGTACAGCTGCCGAATGAGTTCCCATACGAGCCTCTCTGATCAACGTAGCACAGAAAGGCGTGGTCCTGTGCTACAGCGACGGTGGCCTTCGACACAAAGTCGCTTGGAACTCGTGAGCTTTCCCGTGTAAGTTCGCGAAGCGTGTAGGACAGGAGGGCGGATGCAGGCGCTTACACTCTGTTGCTCATCAGCCATAGTTCTGGAAGTGAAAAGGGCCGATCCGCCACGGTCAGCCCTTCGCCCACTTTGGTAGCATTTTGGTAGCAAATAGCGCCCAGAATGCCGGTTTTTACCCACTCAGCCGGTTCCTAACCCCTTTAAAATCATCGTCCGGCCACTCTCTCTTCACCTTCACAGGGTGAAGTCGTAGGTTCGAATCCTGCTGTGCCCACAATAATCATTAATACATAGACATAGCTTGATAGCTCAATCGAGCGTGTCAACAATTTGGTCAAATACCACGGCCTGATACGTGGCATCGCTCGCTCAAGCTCCAACTACCGCAAACATTTTGCAAAGCACCCTTACCCTTCTATCGCGCGAGAGGTACTGACGAACACCACCGCCAGATGTGCTCAAGGTCGGACAAGGGAAGTATCGCTTTTGGAACACGGATGAAAGAATTGGGTGATGGTAAGAAGACGTAAGCGTCGGGCATGTCGATTCGTTTGGTAAAAGCGTTTCATCTATGATGGGAGGTCACTTTGCCGCTGCCTTGATCGCAATGACTGCTAATTTCATTGATGGTCAGAACCTGACTATTGAGCGGTTTCCTGCTCTTCCAAGTAGATAGCTCTAAAGCAATCCTCTTGAGATCGTTTGCCAGCGGTTTTGAAACAATCCAAAGGAGCATAAGGAGAACAAAGAAAGTGAGTGCTGGTACGCGTGCATCTGGGATTTGCACGGCAACGCCTACTGTCAAAGAAATGACGCCTCCGTACAAATATGCCTTCCACGATTTATTGCGAACGCCTTGTGGCTTTACCGCAGCGATGGCCCGACAAGTGTCTCTATATTGCTCGAATGAAATAGTCGGATCGAAACGCATGATGGTAAGAGGATAATCGATGTTCCCGTTCAAGGATGTACCGTGGCGCATGGTGGAGAGTAGCCGGCGTGGGAGCTGTTGTCCTAGGTGGCGAGCAGCTCTGGAAGGAAGATCTCTTCAACGGTGAATAGGCGGTTGGTGATGCCTTGCTCGTGGTGGTAGCGGAGGACGGCGTCGGCTGCTTTGCGGTTGGCGGCCATGCCGCAGCGCCACCAGTCCTGGCCGAGGATGGCTTTGTCCTCATCAACCAGCTGCCTGAATCATGGGAACATGGTTCCCATGCTGTTGAAGATGCATCCACGGACGAGAGGCTTCGGCTGGATTTCAAGTTGCTGCTATCGCGGCTTCAGGCGGGGAGTGCAGGCTTCTGAGAAGGGGTTGACGAGGAAGGTGCCGGCGGTGCCCGAGACCAGGATGGTGCCGTCGGCGTTGAAGTGGGCGGAGCGGAACTCGTCGTTGGGAAGATCGTTGATTCGTCGCCAGTTCTCGCCTTTGTCGCCGCTGGTGTAGACGCCAGTCAGCGAGGTGACGACCTCCCGCTTGATCTGCGAGCCATCGACCTCGATGCTGTAGGCGCGCAGGTTCGAACCGGCTTCATCTGAGGTGGGGTGCAGCAGAAAACTCGCGTTGGTCACACGCCGTACCGTACCGGCGCCGGTCGGGTTGTAGACGCCCCAGCAGGCCGCCAGGTGAAGACCGCCAACGACGCTCATGCCGTGGATCGCCGAGTCCGGGCCGACGCCTTCAATGCGGCTCCATCGCTGCGAGTGGAGGTTGAGCAGGTAGACCTGGTCGCCCGTGCCCACGTAGAGGAAGCCGGGGTCGAGCTTCTTCGCGTCGTCGAACTGCATGGAGAGGATATCCATGTCGGTGGGCAGGCGGGGGAGCGGACCGTCCTCGATCCACGAGCCGTCCTGATCCTTGTGGTAGCTGAAGAGCTGGGGCTCGAGGTCGAAGTAGCCATAGCCCACGATCAGCCGTCGTCCGTCCGCTGTCATCTCGACGGCATTTGCCCGGAGGGGCTCGCCCGGACGCTTGGTGATCGGGATGCGTGGCGGCGTGTCGGGCACGTGGGGACCCAGGATGGGTCTCACCACGGTCCCGGCCACGGCGGTCTGGGGCGTGACCTGGAAGGCGCCTCTCTGGGTGGTAATGATGAAGTAGCTGCCACCGGGCGCGACGCTCAGGCCGTTCCGCAGCCCCTCGCCGATCGCTGCGTCGAAGTAGCGGGAGTCGATGCGCGCGACTTGGGTCCATGTGGCGCCGCCGTCGGTTGTCTTTGAGATGTACATGGCGCGCGTCAGTGGCGGAACGTCACTGCTCAGGTCCGCCGTAAGCCCCCAGAAGACGTCGGGATCGTCGGCTGCGGGGTCGGGATCGCTGGCCATCGTTTCGATGAAGTCGCCGGCGAAGTGGTGACTCCCCGGAAGGCTGGTCACGCGATGCACCCGGCAGTTGTCGAGGTCGCTGGCCTGATCGTCGGCTGCGGGGCTCTGAAGAGGGGCTGCCTGTCCCCACGCTGTAGAGAGAACGGCCAGCAGCAGCGCAAGCATACCCATCGTGCGAGTGGCCCGACATGCGTAGGGGAGTGGCATGACCCTTGATACCTTCACGATACCTTCCACGTGCTTTCAACCCACCCCTCAAATCTACTGCATGGGCGCTGCGGTCACGAAAGGACCAAACTTCCGTGCCCTGCTCGACTCGCTCTTTGTAGCTGAGGGCGCCGCTCGGACGGACAGAAGGGCCATGCGGAGGAGATCGCGAAGGCTGTCCTGTTTCTTGTCTCGGACGATAGTAGCTACGTGACCGATGCAGAGCTGTTCGTCGATGATAGGTTGGGTCAGGTCTGATGGTGGGATGAGCCTACTGCTCCACAGGGCGTGTTATGGGCAGCGATGGCCGGCGGAGAACCGAAGGGCGGAGGGGAACACATGACTGGAACACAACTGCGGGAGTCGGTGTGGGATTACCCACGCCCACCCAGGCTGGAGCTGACCACGCGCAGGCTGCGGGTGATCCATAACGGCGTTCTGGTCGCCGAGACGAGGGCGGGCAGGCGGATCCTCGAAACCAGCCATCCACCGGTCTATTACTTCCCACCGGATGATGTCGCGATGCAGCTGCTGCGGCCGAGCGCTCGTCGCGGGAGCTTCTGCGAGTTCAAGGGGATAGCGTGCTATTGGGACCTCGACCTGGCCGGGGCGAGCCGGATCGATGGTGTTCGAAGCACAGGCGCGTCTCCAGTGACGGAGGTCGCTTGGAGCTATGCTGCGCCGTCGCCGGCGTACGCCGCGCTGCGAAACTATCTGGCGTTCTACGCCAGCAGCCTCGATGAGTGCTGGGTGGACGACGAGCGGGTGATCGCGCAGCCAGGCGACTTCTATGGGGGTTGGATCACGTCCGAAATTACGGGGCCGTTCAAGGGCGCGCCGGGAACGATGGGCTGGTAGGCTCCACTCCCGCTTGATCTTCGTCGCGGCCGTACTGCCTGGATTGAGCGGAGTGACCGGGAATGTCGCCGCGACGATCTGGGTAAAGTTCGGTGTGTCCGTGAAGGTCGTACTCATCAGTGTTCCGTGCTTCTATTTGCAATCGCGATGTCCCGGGATCATGACACTCTGGATGTTCAGGCACGCCCCCAGGAACGCTGTGGGCCGCCTAGATTCGCACGATCGGACCTTCCTTGAACGCCTCCCGCCTGTATGGGAACGCCTCCCGTCTGCATGGGCTGGATACATTACGCGCCGTCGCGATTGTCGCCGTGATGATCTACCACCTGCAATGGTCGCTGCCGGACGGCTTCCGCCTGATCGGGCAGGTCGGGTGGATGGGGGTCGACCTCTTCTTCGTCCTGAGCGGCTACCTCATCGGGGGACAGTTGCTCCGGCCGTTTGCCCGGGGCGAACCCCTGCGCGTAGTCGACTTCTACATGCGCCGCGCCTACCGGATTTTGCCGGCGTTCCTGGTGGTGCTGCTCCTCTATTTCGCGGTCCCAGCCTGGCGCGAGCAGCCGCACCTGCCGGCGGCCTGGAAGCTGCTCACCTTTACAGCGAACCTCTTCATGAACTTCCCCAAGGAGCGCGCCTTCTCGCATGTCTGGTCACTGTGCATCGAAGAGCATTTCTACCTGGTCCTGCCTGCCCTCGTGATCTGGTTGATGCGCAAACCTGTTCTCTGGAAGGCAGTCTCGCTCATCGTGGCGGTCGTGCTCTTCGGCATCTGCATACGGAGCTGGGAGCTCGTTCACGTGGTCCAGGCTCCCGGCCTGGACGGCAACGATCGGGCAGCGCTGTTGATGAAGCGCCTCTACTACCCGACGTACAGCCGGCTCGACGGGCTGGTCTGCGGTGTGGGAATTGCTCTGATCCAGATCTTCCGTCCCGCGTGGTGGGCGAGGCTGGCGCGCCGGCCCCATCTTCTTCTGTCCGCAGGCTTGCTGATCGCAGGCGCTGCGACGTGGCTGTTCCGGGGTGCGTACCCGTCGGAAGATTTGCCCCTCGGTATCGTCTTCGGCTTCCCCCTGCTGTCGCTTGGCTTCGGCGTCGTGGTGATGTCGGCTGCGAGTGGAGCCGGCCTGCTGCGCGTGCGCATCCCCGGCGTCCAGATAATGGCCACGCTGGCCTTCAGCCTCTACCTGACGCACAAAGAGGTTGTTCACGTGGTCCACGTCCTGCTTCCCTGGACCGAGGAGAACGTGGGCTGGCGGACGACACTGATCGACGCGGCGGCCTGCCTTGCCGTGGCCGGCCTGCTGTACACGTGCGTCGAACGGCCGTTCCTGCTGCTGCGGGATCGCCGGTCTCGAAAGCCAGCTTCATTGAGCCCCGGCGTTGAGGCAAGACTCGATCCGGCCCTCTGACCGGAGCCGCTGCTGTGCCGCCAGCGGGAACAGCTCCGTGCGTACGCCGCTCTACAAAAAGCTGGCTTTCTGTATCGCTGATTCACCGCTTTCTGAATAACTCTCCAGCCCGGGTACAGGAAGACTCACTCTGGTTCTCCACCGGCTTCGCGCTGAACTTCCACTAGGCTCCGCTAGATGGAGATAAGGCCGGGATAGATCGCTGCCAGAGAGAGTGACCCGACGATGATCCAGAGGATAACGCCCTGCAGAAATGCTGGCTCAACTCCCGCCGTGGCCGAACCGTACCCGCGCGACGTGCCTTAGAATGGGCAGCTTAGAATGGCCCGAGGAGATTTCGCCCCATGAAGCTGCAACAAGTAATTGGCGTTTTATTCGTTGCGCTGCTGTGCGCAGCACCCAACGCTACGGCCCAGGTCGCTGCTCCGTCCGCAGGGGCCCCCGCGGCTTCGGGCGACACCTTTACGGACCCGCTGCTCGACAACGGGCCTGACCCCTGGGTCGTCTGGTGGAAGGGCTTCTACTACTACTCGAACTCTTCCGGCAGCAACCTGACACTGCGCAAGACGGCCGACATTACCGACCTCCGCCACGCTCAGAAAAGAGCTGTTTGGACGCCCGAACCAAACCATCCCTGGTCGAAGGAGCTATGGGCGCCGGAGCTTCATCGCTGGGGCAACAAGTGGTACATCTACTTCGCCGCCGACGCTGGCGATAACGCGGACCATCGCATCTACGTCGTCGAGAACGACAATGACGATCCCACCGAGGGCACCTGGACCTTCAAGGGCAAGATCAGCGATGCGAGCGACCATTGGGCGATCGACGCCACCACCTTTGAACTGCGCGGCCAGCATTACCTGGTGTGGTCCGGCTGGAAGGGTGCCACCGACGGCGAGCAGGATCTCTACATCGCGCACATGAGCAATCCCTGGACCATCGACTCGCCGCGCACCATGATCTCGCAGCCGAGCTTCCCCTGGGAGGAGCATGGCAACCTGCCCGGCCGGCACGTCAACGTGAACGAAGGGCCCGAGTTCCTCTCGCACGGCAACAAGATTTTCGTCGTCTTCTCCGCCTCTGGCTGCTGGACGGATTTCTACACGCTCGGCGTGCTGGAGGCGAGTATGAGTGCCGACCCGCTTGACGCAAAGAGCTGGACCAAGATCGACCACCCGTTCCTGAGCACCGATCCAGGCTCGGATGCCTTCGGGCCCGGCCACAATGGCTTCTTCAAGTCACCCAACGGCAAGCAGGACTGGATCATCTATCACGCGAATCCCAAGCCCGGCGAAGGCTGCGGGAACTTCCGCTCGCCCCGCATCCAGCAATTTACCTGGAACGAGCTGGGCAGGCCGCAGTTTGGCAAGCCGGTACCGCTCGGCCAGCCGTTAGAGAAACCCGCTCAGTAACTCGCCCGCAACCAAACGTGACGAGCCGTTGTAATTCCTTATAACTACAGACGAACACAGGATAGTGGCGGCGGACTAACTCATTCCGCCGCCATTGTTCCATTGACTTACAGCTGGCTATCACGCGGATCATCATCAAGTTCGAAGGCTTTGCCGGAAGGTATATCTGGCATGGCCACATGTTTGGAGCATGAAGACAACGAGATGATGCGACCCTACACGATCCTGCCTGCATGAGACGCACTGTCAGCCGTCAGGCCATTTTGGAATGAAAGAAAATTCTTCAATTTTATGAAATAACGCTGTACTCTCTCTTCGAGAGGAAGAACCCATGCAAAGAAAGCTCCTGGCAATTGCAGTCTTGTCACTGACCTTTTCTGCGAGCGCCTTCGCAGAGACCTGGAAGGGCACCATCTCCGACTCGATGTGCGGCGCAAAGCACGTCAACGGCACTGCGGCTGACCAGGCCTGCGCTCAGAAGTGCGTCAAGGGCGGTTCTCCGGCAGTCCTCGTGGTCGGCGACAAGATTTACAAGATCGACAACCAGAGCGCAGTCGAAGGCCACGTTGGCCACAAGGTCACGATCACTGGCACCATGACCGGCGACAGTATCCATATCGACGACTTAAAGATGTAGCCGCCCTGCCTTCAGGGGATTTGTAACTCCTCTTTGGAGCCTGGTTACACGGCTCGGAGCTTGCAGCAGTTATCTTCCTACCCCGCGCTCCCCTCCCCGGAACTCGATTCTCCGCCCGTCGTGCTCGTTGCGGCATCGTTGTAAACTGCAGCCACGCCACGTCTCGGCCGGAGATTTCCCATGCAGCAGATCAACAGTGCCGATAAGCAGCTTGATCGCATGGATCGCCTTGCCGACATGGGTCACTTTCCCTCCCTCATCAACGCCGGTGCCACCGCGAACATCCTGCTGACGCTGCTGGTCACCTGGTGGCTGGTGCCGCGCTACCTACAAATCTATGCGCCCATGGCCTGGACGGCCTTGGTGCTGTTCTGCAACCTCCTTCCCGTTCTTCTACTGCGCGCGATCGCCTGGAACAGATCGCCCATCCCGCATCTTCGCGACATGGACTTCTTCCGCGACCAGCATCGCTTCTCCGACTGGGTCTACCTCGCGGCCTCGGCGAACATGGCGTTCTGGATCCTGCTCGCCTGGCCCCTCTTCGCCCTGCACCACACGGTCCTTACCCTGGCCGCGACCATGACGCTCGCCTTCTTCGTGACCTTCGCGCCTGTTCTCCTGCGGGCAATCCGCTCCGAACCTCGCTGACCGCGGCCACGCCATCCAGCCATGGCGATCACGCCAGGTTGAAGATGGCTGAGCAGCTCATCACCTGGCCCGCCGCGTCGCCCGGTACAAGAAACATCACCGTAGCGCCAAGAACTCCATGCTCCAGCGCATAGGAGCCTTGCGGAAAAGCTGCCCCTTCCATGCCGAAGGAGAGCCGGAAGCCGCTTTCCGTGACCGCCCGACGTTGCATTGCCACGGGATGCCGTGAGCCCTGGCCAGCGGCTGCAGTCTTCTTCTCGGCAGCGGCATCCTCCTTCGCCCGGATCACCTCGTTCAGCCGGATGCTGCTCTGCACCCCGCTCGGCAGCAGGACCGTAAAGCTCGATCCGATGTGCTGCCGCAGCCGGGACTCGCTCATCAGGTTGTGCGTGTAGAGGAACAGGTTCTCAGCCGAAAAAACGGAGTCCTGCTCCGAAGGCTGGGCGAGAAGCGCGGGCGCAACGACCGCCGCGGCACACAACAAAGACGTCGATTGCAGGAAGCTTCGGCGTGTCGTCACGGGACTCCTATGGCTAGTCAGGATTGAGGCTGCAAGTATACGGCGCAACAACCCAAATCTCGTAGAGATAATCAACTCAATGCAACCGCAATTTACCCACCCGCCCGACGGATCTTCCCAACTTCATCACTCTGCTTCCGCAGCAGTCTCCCGGAAGCTACAGCCAGCCTCTCCTGCGAAAATAGAACGAGGAAGACAAATGGAAGGCAGATCATCAGCAGCATCGTCACAACGAACGTAACAGGCTTCGTAAATCCAGGATCGCCAGCGTCTGCATGATTCTGTTCAGTCAATTATTGATGCTGGACATAAAGATCGCGACAACCCATCAAGAGCTCCCGATAGATATCGATCGTCTCCACTTCACGATTAAGATGGTCAAGAACATCCCGAAATTAAATCCGGGATAATTGGCTGACAAAGGGACTTCACCGTGCGTCAGCTACGCGAAAATATCCCGTTGCTGCGTCATGATGCGTCGGAGATTGAGCAGTTCCGTCCCCGTCCTACCGGCGCGCCTCAAGCACCATGTTGAACGGCGTCTCCGCGGCCCGGCGAACATGGGCAAATCCCCCCGCCGCAATCACATCCCGCAGTCGAGCTTCGCCCGCCTGAGCACCCAGCCCCAGCCCAACCTCCTGCGACTTCGAGGCTGGCGTACAGATAAATGTCGACGCCGCATAGAACACGCGACCTACCGGGTTCAGGTTGTCCTCCACCTTATCGTTTGCCATTGGCTCGACGACCATCCACACGCCGGTATCCGCCAGCGTCGAGTGAACGTGCCGCGACGCGCCCACCGGATCGCCCATGTCATGCAGGCAGTCAAAGAACGCGACCAGGTCGTACCCTTTGCCCGGATACTCCTTGGCCGGTGCCACCTCAAACGTCGTCCTTTCCGCAACCCCCGCCGCCGCTGCCGCCGCTCGCGCCTTGTCGATCGACGGTGCGTGATAATCGAAGCCCCAGAAGTGGCTCTTCGGATACGCCTGCGCCATCAGGATGGTCGACGCGCCGTGGCCGCAGCCAACATCCGCCACCCGTCCCCCGCCCTCGAGCTTCGCCTGCACGCCGTCGAGCGCCGGAATCCACTCGCTCAGCAGGTGCCGCATATAGCCCGGCCGGAAGAACCGCTCCGTCCCGCGAAACAGGCACGTGTCGTGCTCATGCCAGCCCACACCCTTGCCGGTCCGAAAGGCCTCAAGAATCTTCGGCTCGTCCTTCACCATCGACATGGCCAGCTCAATCGCCCCGAGAAAGTAGAACGGCGAACCCTCCGCACCCAGCGCCGCCATCTGTTCCTCGGTCATCGAGAACCGCTCCGCAGCCGCGTCATATTCCACAAAACCGGAGGCCGCCTGCGAGCACAACCACTCGTGCACATAGCGCGCATCGGTGCCGGTCTTCGCCGCAAGCTCGGCGGCATTGATGGCCACGCCATCCGCCATCGCCTTGTAGAGGCCAAGCTTCTCACCGACGATCATCGGCCCGATACTCAGCATCGCTCCCAGGTCGCCAACCAGCTTGCCCATCAACGCCATCAACTTATTCGGATCGATCGCCATCGCTCATTCTCCAATCGGCGTCATGCTAGCACGAGTCGGCAAGCTTCTTTTTCGAACTAAGCCATAAGTCTCAACGCCCAGCCACCCACACATTGCGGACCGAACGAGCTTGCCCGTACCCTTAGAAGCCGCGTCGAGTAGACACAGCACGCCGCCGCCACAGGAGAAGAGTCACCATGCCGTGCACCAAACCCACCCCGCGCCGCCAGCTCTCCAGGCTCGCCACCGCGCTCCTCCTTTTCCTCATCGCGTTCCTCATCGCGCCCGCCTGCCACGCAGACCAGCACTACTCGCAGGAGGTCTTCTTCGACACCAGCCTTGCCGCCGACTCCTACCCCTACAGCAAGGGAGCCGTCTCCATCCCCAGCACCCTCAAGCTCGTCGACGGCAAGCTCCCCGTAGAGACCGCCCAGTACATCAGCGGACCAAACGCCCTCGAGCTTCAATGGCAGTCAGCCGCTGGCGGCGGTTGGGATGCCGAGCTCAACCTCTATCGCTGGCGCAATCGCAACACCAACTGGCCCGGCACCACCCTCTTTATCTGGCTGTGGAGCGAAGAGGGCATTGCCGCCGCCGACCTGCCCCGCATCGCGCTCGAGGACCTCGACGAGGGCACCACCGCACAGCTGCCGCTCGGCGCCTTCACGCACGATATCCAGCCAAAGCACTGGCAGCGCATCCAGCTCCCGCTCGCCCGCTTCACCAGCACCTCGGTCAAGCCCTTTGCGCCCAACCGCCTCGGTGGCATCGTGCTCGCCCAGGGCACCGCCGACGGCAGGCCCCACACCCTCTACCTCGACGACATCCGCATCGAAAACCCGCCCAAAGCCAGCCAGCCGCCGCATCCGCCCACCCACCTCGAAGCCCGCGGCTACGAGCGCCACGTCGACCTCCACTGGACCGCCGCCGACGACCCCTCCATCGCCCAGTACGTCATCTATCGCTCGCTCAACGGCGCCGCCTTCAAGGCCATCGGCGTCCAGCGCTACGGCGTCAATCGCTACGCCGACTACCTCGGCGACCCCCACGCCACCGCCCGCTACAAGGTCTCCGCCCGCACCTCCACCCTCGCCGAATCCGCCACCACCAACGAGGCCGCCGCCAGCACCCACCCCATGACGGACGACGAGCTGCTCACCATGGTCCAGGAGGCGAGCTTCCGCTACTACTGGGACGCGGCCGAGCCCGTCTCCGGCATGACGCTCGAGTCCCAGCCCGGCGCCGACGACGTTATCGCCCTCGGCGCCAGCGGCTTCGGCATCATGGCCATGGTCGTCGCCGCCGACCGCGGCTTCATCCCCCGCGCCGAAGCCGTCGACCGCATGCTCCGCATTACCGCCTTCCTCGAGCGAGCCGACCACTATCACGGCGCCTGGCCCCACTTCCTCAGCGGGCGCACCGGCCATACCGTCCCCCTCTTCGGCATCTACGACGACGGCGCCGACCTCGTCGAAACTTCCTTCCTCATGGAAGGCCTGCTCACCGCCCGCCAGTACTATACCGGCGACACCGCCAACGAGCGCGACCTCCGCAACAGCATCACCGCACTCTGGCAGGGTGTCGAGTGGGACTGGTTCCGCGCCACCCCCGCACGCGACGCCCTCTACTGGCACTGGTCCCCCGACTACGCCTTCCACATCGCCAACCGGCTCGAGGGCTGGAACGAGGTCATGATCACCTACATGCTCGCCATCGCCTCGCCCACACACCCCGCGCCGCCCGCCATCTACCGCACCGGCTATGAGCGCGAGGGCACCGGCGAGCCCTACGGCATCAAGCAGACCTACTTCGGCATCCCACTCGAACAGGGCTACGTCCAGGGCTCGCCCGGTCCGCTCTTCTTCACCCACTACTCCTATCTCGGCTACGATCCCCGCGGCGTACGCGATAAATACACCAACTACTTCCGCAATAATCGCAACGAGTCGCTCGTCAGCCAGGCTTATTCCAAGTCCAATTTCCACCACTTCAAGGGCTACGGCGCCGACAGCTGGGGCCTTACCGCCGTCGACGGCCCCAACGATCGCTACCACGAGTACAAGCCCTTCGCCACCGACGACGGCACCCTCGCCCCCACCGGGGCCATCAGCGCCTACGCCTACACGCCCGACGCCTCGCTCGCCGCCCTCAAGCACTGGTACCGCGACCTCGGCGCCCAGCTCTGGGACATCTACGGCTTCCGCGACTCCTTTAACCAGCAGGAGAACTGGTACTCCGGCATCACTATGGGCCTCAACCAGGCCCCCCAGACGGTCATGATCGAGAACGGCCGCACCGGCCTCATCTGGCGAACCTTCATGTCCAACCCCGAGATCCGCCCCATGCAAAAAGCCATCGGCCTCACACCAGACAAGGACTAAGCTAGCCCTTCACGGATGAACGGCCGCCCCGGCCACCCCATCACGCCGATCCAAATTGGCCCGATCCCAACCGGCTGCGGCAGCCGCCGCCGCGTACGTACTCTCGAGGAAATCGAGCACCGTCTGTGCCGGATCAGCCGACCGCTGCACCGCGTCGTAGTTCAGCAGAAACTCGCCTAGTTCCGTGTTGAAGCCGCCCTCGCCCGCAAGCACCGTATCGCCGAGTCCCGCCGGCACCGGCGCCGCATAACAGTAGAACGCCGCCTGCCCATAGCCACCAATTCCCGGCCAGAACCCTGCGCTGATGCACTCGTGCGAGTACGCCTCGGTCTGGATCGCGTCCGCACCCGGCCGCGCCGGAGCCCGCCGCCCATTGAACCGCGTCACCGCCAGATCCATCGACCCCCAGAAGAAATGCACCGGGCTGATCTTGCCATAGAAATTCGTCGAGAATCGCTTCAGCAGCGTGTCCGCATGCGTCAGCGCCTGCCAGAAGCGCAGCACTGCCTCCGCGTCATAGCTCTGGTGGACCGTGTCCTGATCGAAGCGCACTGGATCCTTCAGCTCAACCGGAATCGGGTTCAGAGTCACCGCCACGTCCAGGCGGCCCAGCACGGCAAGATACTCCGCGTAGCAATCAGCCACCGTTACCGGCCGCAGTGCCAGCCGCTCCATCGCTCCCGAGCTCCGCCGAAAGACCAGCTCGTGCGCGATAAAATCGAATTCAATATCCACCACCCCGCCCGCAGGCACCGGCATCGCCGATGTCGTAAGCCCCCGCGCCGTCACGTAAAGCGGCACGTTCCACCAGTGATTCTGGGTCGGCGTCAGCGCGGCCCGTGTCTTACCCACCATCTGCATCCACAGGTGCAGCGTGTCGGCCGTCTCCTTCCACTGCTCCCAGTCAAGCTCCGGCCAGGCTTCCTGCGGCACGTTCCTCTGCATCACGTCACCTCTCTTACGGCAGCACCACGATCTTCCCGCCCGCCTTATTCTCCTCCATCAGGCGATGCGCCGCGACAATCTCATCCAGCGGAAATGTCCGGCCCACCTGGACGTGCAGCGTTCCCGCCGCCACCTGCTCCACCAGCTCCTCGAGAGGCATCGCCATAAACTCCGCCGACTCGCCGGTATAGACCGTCAGCCCCACCGTCGACGGAATCACCTCCATCGGCGAGAAGTCGTCGAACGACCACTTGTTCCCCACGATCCCCGTCATGCACACGATCCCGCCCCGTTTCGCACACTGCAGCGAGTCCTTCAGCGACGTCGTCCCCACCAGCTCCAGCACCTTCTCTACGCCCTCCGGATAGACCTGCCGCACCTGCCTGGCGATCGATCCCGTATCGACAAACACCTGGTCCACGCCATTCGCCCGCAGCAGGTCGCCGCGCTCGGGATTGCGCGTCGTCGCCGCAACCGTCACCCCGTGGCTCTTCGCGATCGCCGCCGCCGTCAGCCCCACCGAGGTCGTCCCGCCGCGAATCAGCAGCCGCTCGCCCGGAGCCAGCCGCAGCGCGCTGAACAGCGACCCCCACGCCGTCTGCAGCATCTCCGGCAGCGCGCCCAGCGTCTCCCACGGCAGCTTCGTCCGGATCACCTGTACCTGCTTCGCCGGCACCGCGGTATATTCTGCGTAGCTGCCGTCGAAGTCCCGCCCCAGCCCGCCCATCACCGTCGCCACGATATCGCCCTGCGCAAACTCGCCGCCCGGCGCGTCCTCCACCAGCCCCACAGCCTCGATCCCCAGCACACGCGGAAACTTCACACTCGGCGAGAGCCCCTGCCGCGTAAACAGCTCCGAGCGATTCAGCCCGAACGCCTTCACCCTGATCAATACCTCGCCCACCTTCGGCGTCGGCACCGGCAGGCTCTCAATCTTCAGCGCCTCCGGCCCACCCGCCTCACGAATCACTGCAGCCTTCATCATTGCCATAGTCTCCTAGCCCTTATGCAACTGAGAAATCCTAACCTATAATCACGAAATGTCAGACTTTCTGTCGGTAGCACATCCACTGGTTATGGGTGTGCTTCCACTGGATACATCATGATATCTATGCCCCCGGAACATTCTGGGTTTTCGTTTTTATCGGAGTCGCACAAGTCGCAATAGGGTGGGAGAGTGGTGAACTAGCCGTAATGGCTTTACCGCTGGAAACTTGTACTCCGAAAGATAGGCGGCGGTATCTAAGATTGACTAGAACTTTAGCTCTCCTTCTGTTTCCCGCTACCGTGTTTATAGGCGTTGAAAACGACAGAGGTCAGAAAGATGCAGACGGTAAAGCCAAAGCGGCTCAAAGAAACGAGCAACTCACGCAGACCAAATTAGATCAGGTTAGAACCAATTCTGTTGAAGCAGGATATGCACTCCGGGCATTTGTAACTTCTCTCGATGTAAGACAACTAAACAGGGCTCAACTCGAGAAGTTAATACAAGCAGGGTTGGCTTCCGCCAAGGCTGTTCCGGCCCCCGCAGCTATTAGTTCTACGCAGCCCAATGTAAGAC
>CAXTLS010000065.1:1981-18234 GCA_964245235.1 uncultured Acidobacteriaceae bacterium | reverse complement strand
GAACCTACGACTTCCACCGTGTGAAGGTGGCACTCTACCGCTGAGTTATGCGCCCTGCCCATCCGCAGCAGAGAGCCTCGCGGCTCTCCGGCAGATCATCTCTCTAAGCATACCATTCGTCACCTCATTGGCCGCACTCGCCGTTCCCCGGCCCGGCCGCATCGCAGTACAATCAGGAGGCGCAGATGCCCGAGCAGCCCTCCATCCCCCGTGCCTCCCGCACCCCAGGCGCCACCACCGCTGCGCCCGGCGACGACACCCCCCGGGAGATACCCCTGCCCGCGCAACATGGCGACCCGGATGGTGTTACTGAAGATATGGCTACGCTGGCGATCCATCCCAACATCCTCGAAAATGTGCCGGCTCCCGGAGTCCTGCAGGGCTCGGGCGACTTCGCCCACATGGAAGATTCCGAGATCATGCTGGCCCTGCGTGCCGGCAACATGGCCGGCTTCGACTACCTGATCGCCAAGTATCGCAAGCCGATCATCCACTTCATGTACCGCATGGTCCACAACCAGGCGGTCGCTGAGGAACTCGCCCAAGAGGTCTTTCTCCGCGTCTATCGCTCGCGCGAGACCTACCGAGCCGAGGCCCGCTTCAGCACCTGGCTCTACCGCATCGCCACCAATCTCGGCGTCAATCACGCCCGCGATACCCGCCACGAGCGCTCCGCCTCGACCGTCTACCTGGACGAGACCGACTCCGAGACCGGCACCACGCCCGACGTCGCCGACCTGACCCCCGGCGCTGAATCCGCCATGCTGCGCCGCGAACGGCTCAGCGCCATCCGTCAGCACGTCCTCACCCTGCCCGAACGCCAGCGCATGGCCGTGCTCATGCACAAGTACGAGGGCATGGACTACCGCCAGATCGGTGATGTGCTGAAACTCAGCGAATCCGCCACCAAGTCCCTGCTCTTTCGCGCGTACCAGACCCTGCGCGAGAAGCTTAAAGATTTCGTCTAACGACCAAAACGCGCACCGCACCCACTCGACGCGTTCGTACCAGGAAAGGTAAGTGATCCTATGAATCTCCAGAACCAGACCGACCGGAAGTGCCGGACCTGCAAAGCAGCCATGCCGGATCTCCTGCTTGATCCAGCCTCCGCCACCACCGAGGCCCGGGCCCATCTGAACGCCTGCGCCTCCTGCCGCGAAGAGCTTGCCTCGCTCACCGCCACCTTCGCCCTGCTCGACACCTGGGATGCGCCCGAACCCTCACCCTACTTCGATCAGAAGTTCGCCGTCCGCCTGCGCGAGGAGCAGGCCAACCCGCCCGCCAGCTGGCTCGAACGTCTTCAGGCGCGGCTGCTCTTTAACACCGGCCGCCAGTTTCGCCCGGCGCTTGTCGGCTCCATGGCGCTCGCCCTCATCATCGGCGGAGGGACCTTCGCCGGCATCGCCAACCTGCCCTCGCATGAAGAGAAGCCGCAGATCTCAGCCGCTGTAAGCGACCTCCAGATCCTCGACAAGAACGACCAGGCGTTCCAGCAGATCGACCAGATGCTGCAGGATGAGCAGCCCGCCGATGACGCCACCGACGCACCGCCGCGCAGCTAGACCGAGGGGACACATCGACCCAGCCGCAGGAAGAAAGCCTGCATGAAAGGACGCACTCACAGTAAGCTGGACAGGTTTGGCTGGTCCCGCGGGGTTCGACTTGAACCAGCCTCCGACACAACCACTGCAAGGCCCTCCGACATGGCGATCAACACCCCATTCCGGACAGTTCTCCCCTATGCGTGGAAGCTTACGCTCGCGATGTGCTGCGTCCTGACTTCGCTCCATACCCTGCCGGCGCAGTTTGCCGGTCAGTCGCCCGCCGGGAGCCCGCCGCCTCCCGGCTACCAGCGGCCAGGGAATGGGAACGGAAATGGCAATCCCAATGCGCACCCCAACCGGCCGCAACAGGAACATCTTGCCCAGTGGATGGATCGCCACAGCACTCTGCCGCTCAGCGAGCAGCAGAGTGCCCTTGAGCGTGAGCCCGGCTTCCGCGACCTGCCCCCGCAAACCCAGCAGCGCATGCGCGACCGCCTCACCCAGCTCAACAACATGCCGCCCGAGCAGCGTCGCCGCCTGCTGGAGCGAACAGAGGAGATGGAGCAGCTCACCCCGCCGCAGCGTCAGCAGGTCCGCGGCGCCATGCAGCAGCTCAGCAACCTGCCCGTCGATCGCCGCCGCCTCGTCGCCCGCGCCTTTCGCGACATCCGCGAAATGCCCGTCCCGCAGCGCCAGGTCGTCCTGAACTCCGATCGCTTGCGCGCCCAGTTCTCCGAGCTCGAGCGCGCGACCCTCGCCAACCTGCTCGCCGTCGAACCCTACCTGCCCGTGCACCGCCCCTACGAAACGCCCTCGTACGGCAAGTAGTCCGAACTGTGGCGCTGGCAGCTACATTCTTGCAGCCCACCGCCGTCTTGACCCCGCATCCCCTCCTGCCCTACCCTGAGATCATGCCGACGCTCCACAAGCTCTGTTGTTGCTGCCTCCTCCCGCTGGCCAGCACAGACGCGCGTCGCATCCACTAACCAGCGCCTCGACTTCCCCAGGCAGCAAGCCCTACCCGAAATCCACAGAAATGAGTTCTTCCATGCGAAGTTTTGCCAGCTTTCTGCTGCTGCTCGTTGCCGGTTCCCTCCCGATCCAAGCCCAATCCATCACCGGCACCTGGCGAGGAGCCGCCACCGTCAAGGGCCAGCAGGTCCCCATCACACTCGAGATCAAGGGATCGCCTGCCAGCCTGCAGGCCGCTCTCCGCAACGGTCCGGAATCGAGCCCAGCCACCGCCGCTACGCTCACCGGCAGCCATCTCGTCCTCACCTTCAACTACTACGCCCGCACCCTCGACGCCACGCTCGACAACGGCACCCTCACCGGCAGCTTCGGCCTCACCGCGCCGAACGCCGTCCGCTACCCACTCGTCCTTCATCCCTCCTCGGCCGAGCCATCCGCAGCAAGCGCCGACGCCGCCCCGATC
Source organism: uncultured Acidobacteriaceae bacterium (assembly GCA_964245235.1). Taxonomy (GTDB): domain Bacteria; phylum Acidobacteriota; class Terriglobia; order Terriglobales; family Acidobacteriaceae; genus Edaphobacter. Next base: position 15,255 of record CAXTLS010000065.1, on the reverse strand, counting down.
AACGGCGACTGGGAGGTAGTCGTCAAGAGCAGCAAGGGTGAGTCCGCCTGGCAGCTCCGCATCGCCGCCGCAGCTCCCGCAGCCCCCAGCCAGCCAGCCCGTGCCGTCATCCAGCGCATCGACGGCGACACCGGCTCGCTCTTCGGCTCCTTCGACCCCGCCGCGAAGACCTGGCACTTCTTCCACTTCACCGCCGCCGGCCCGGCCCTCTACGCCGTCACTCCGCAGCCCGGCGATACCCTCCTCGTCAGCAACCTACTCAACGACAAGCAGACCGACCTGGTCGCCCACCGCCCCGCCGAAGCCCGCAAGCAGAACCTCGCCGCGCCTACGGCCTCCACCGACCAGACCACCATCAAGGACCCCACCGCGCCCTTCCGCTTCAGCTTTCCCGACCTCAGCGGCAAGCTCGTCTCGAACACCGATCCGCAGTTCGAGGGTAAGGTCGTCATCGTCGCCATCGGCGGCTCCTGGTGCCCCAACTGCCACGACGAGGCCCCCCTGCTCGAGAGCCTCTACAAGCAGTTCCACGCCCGTGGCCTCGAGATCGTGAACCTCTCCTTCGAGGAGGCTGACCAGCTCAAGGACCCCACCCGACTCCACGCCTTCATCAACCGCTACGGCATCACCTACACCGTGCTCGTCGCCGGCGATCCCGAGCAGCTCAACGAGAAGATCACCCAGGCCAACGACCTCAACTGCTGGCCCACCTCCTTCTTCCTCGGTCGCGACGGCCGCGTGCGCGAGATCCACGCAGGCTTCGCCGGTCCAGCCAATCCGCCCGCCCACGAGCAGCTGGTCAAAGAGGTCACCGACCTCGTAGAACGTCTCCTGGCCGAGCCCGTCCCCACCCAGAACGCCAGTCGCTAGCGCAGCACAAACGCCCGGGTACCCCACCCTTTCGCGCCCCACCGGCGAAAGGGTGGGGGTTTTCTCCTGCGCCCAACGCACATTCGCCACCACTCCCCACATTCACTATCCTGTACACAGCACGCAGGGAGCCGTCGACTTGTTACGTTCCGCTTTCATCGCCCTTTCCAGAAACAAAGCCATGCGATCCTTCTCCGAGCGCTCCGCCGCCGGTCGCCGCCTCTCCGGCCGTTTCGTCGCCGGCATGACCGTCGACGACGCCCTCAGCGCCTGCGAGCGCGTCAACCGCGAAGGCATCGCCGTCTCCCTCGACTCGCTCGGCGAGAGCGTCGCCGTCGAATCCCAGGCCCGCGCCTCGGCCGACATCTACCACCGCCTGCTCGACGCCATTGAGAGCGGCGGCCTCAACGCCAACGTCAGCGCCAAGCTCACCCAGATGGGCATGGACTTCGATCCCGCCCTCGCCGAGCGCATCATGGGCGAGATCCTCACCCACGCCGCGTCCGCCAACAGCTTCCTCCGCGTCGACATGGAAGGCAGCGAACTCACCGCCGCCACCCTCGCCCTGGTCGAACGCCTGCACGCCCGGCCCGGCATGAGCGGCCGCGTCGGCGCCGTCCTCCAGTCCTACCTCTACCGCACCGAGGCCGACGCCGAAAGCCTGCTCTCGCAAGGCATCCGCATCCGCCTCTGCAAGGGCGCCTATAAGGAGCCCGCCACCGTAGCCTTCCCCGCCAAGGCCGACGTCGATCGCAACTATGTTAAGCTCGCCGAGCGCATGGTCAGCTCGCCCGTCTTCTGCGGCATGGCCACTCACGACGAGGCCATCATCGCCGAAATCTGCCGCTTCGTCGCCGACCAGGCCATCCCGAAAACCGCCTTCGAGTTCCAGATGCTCTACGGCGTTCGCCGCGATCTCCAACGCAAACTCGCGGCCCAGGGCTTCGGCGTCCGCGTCTACATCCCCTTCGGCACCGAGTGGTACCCCTACTTCATGCGCCGCCTCGCCGAGCGCCCCGCCAACGTCCTCTTCCTCGCCAAAAACTATTTCAAGAACTGACCTGGCCGCTGGGGCTGCCGTGTCGTTGCCGCTGCCCTCGCCGCTGCCGTTGTTGCTGCGGTTGAAGTTGTAGTTGCCGCTGCCCTTGCCTTTCTTTCTGTCATTCCCGAAGGGAACCTGCGTCTCACTCTGCCCCGCCAAAAAACAATCGTCATCCCGCCCGAAGCACCGGACAGCACCACCGTCCCGGCGCGCGGTGGATGGACCCCCGCATTTCGCCGTTGCCGTTGCCCTTTTCCCCTCCCACAAACCCGCGCCATCCAGAGCGAAGCGTCGGGACCCTCGCATATCGCCTTTGCCCTTGCCGTTGCTTGCCCGTCCCACCCAAAACCCGCCAAAACAGTCTTTTGCGAAAACCCTCAGCAAACGCGCATGTCAAGCCCAAATCAACCCCAAAAAACAGAAATCCCCAACAAAGACGCACTCATCCGCACAAAAGAAAGTTGGCAGAGCACCCCCACGTAGCCTGATAAACTAGAAGCAGGCACACAAAAACGAACCAGGCCACAGGAAGCCCCGCAGCCCTGCACGCCCAATACAGCTATAAACCATTGACAACGAAGAATTTACGCATAAGGTCTCTCGAATGAATATTTTAGCGGCATCGCAGCAGCTAACTTACTCATTCCAGAATACTTAGCAAATGGGGGGAGGGGGGACCCACAGATCGCACCTCGTCCCAAAGGACGGCATCCACCTAAAGCTACCGCCGCGCCTCGATCGGAGCCGACTTCGCAACGTTCTGCGGCGGCGTCACCATCGAACTCGTATCCTTCATCGCCGCAATATCCGCGTCATACCGGCCGAAGAGCGAGTTGCCGCGGATCGTCGCCATCTCCTCCAGCATCTTCATGCCGTCCTTGAGGTAGCTCATCCGGCTCCGCTCATCGTGGCCCCACGTCACCGGAACCTCGACCACGGTGTACTTCAGCTTGCGCGCAATAAACAGGATCTCCGGATCGAATCCCCAGCGCTCGATCCGCTGCAGCCGGAAGATGATCTGGGCCGCCGGCCGCCGAAATGCCTTGAAGCCGCACTGCGTGTCCTTGAACGGCAGCTCCATCACCGTCCGCGTAATCCAGTTGAAACATCGTCCGAAGAACTGCCGATAGAGCGGCTGATGAATCGTCTGCCGTGTGCGATCCATCCAGCGCGACCCGATCGCCACATCCGCGCCCGCATCGAGCGCCTCGAGCAGCCGCACCGCCTCTTCCATCGGCGCCGACAGGTCGGCATCGGTAAACATCACCCGTTCGCCCGCCGCCTGTAACAGGCCATTGCGGATCGAGTAACCCTTGCCCCGGTTACCCGGATTCTGGATCAGGTGCAGCCGCGGGTACCGCTCCATCCACCGCCTGACGATCGCCGGCGTCTCGTCCCGCGAGCCGTCATCAACGACCAGCACCTCGGCGTCCCAGCCTTTCGCTTCAACACATTGCATCACGCGTTCAAGCGACGACTCGATGCGGGCGCTCTCGTTATAGGCCGGAATTACGATGCTCAGGTAAGGATGCGCCATCATGTCCACAGACTTTCAATAAGGTAAGGAATCCCGCAGTGGAGATCATCATACGTTACCGATGAGATGCCCGGCCAGCCGGGAAGACGCAATCTACCGGAAGATCCTGAAGTGGGACATAGAATGGAGCGGCCGGGCGCGTTCATGCGGTCAATCGAAGCGGCAAACAGGCTCGCCGCAGAACAGGCTGATAAACTCAACCGCATGCCGGATGACGCCGCACCGCACCTTCCACCGCCACCACCGTCAGCCTACCCGCCCTATTACGGCGCTCCGCAATATGGCGCTCCGCCCTACGCCGGCCCACGCGCCACGCCGGCCCCGCGCCGCTCGGCCTGGTTCTACATCGCGGCCATCGGCGGCTCCTTTGCCGTCATCGCACTCGTCACCGCCGGCATCGTCTGGGCCGCCATGCGCTCGGAAGACGGCGGCAGCATGTTCGGCTCAAACGAGATCGCCATCGTCGACATCACCGGCGTCATCATGAGCGCCGACAAGATCGACGCGCAGCTCCGCACCTTCGCCAACGATGACGCTGTCAAGGCCATCGTTCTCCACATCGACTCCCCCGGGGGCGCCTCCTCGCCCTCGCAGGAGATCTACCACGAGGTCCTCCGGCTCCGGCAGGAGAAGCATAAGAAGATCGTCGCCTCAATCGACTCCGTCGGCGCATCCGGCGCCTACTACATCGCCTCCGCCTGCGACAGGATCTACGCCAATGACGCCTCCGTTGTCGGCTCCATCGGCGTCGTTATGGAGTGGACCAACTACGGCGAGCTCTTCCACTGGGCAAAGCTCAAGAGCGTCGCCATCAGCGCCGGCGACCTCAAGACCACCGGCGATCCAACCCGCGACCTCACCCCGAAGGAGCAGGCGTATCTTCAATCGCTGGTCGACAACATGTACGGCCAGTTCATCCACGACGTTGCCCTCGGCCGCCACACCACCGACGACAAGATCCGTCCGCTCGCCACCGGCCAGGTCTGGACCGGCCAGCAGGCCCTGCCGCTCGGCCTCATCGACAAGGCCGGCGGCCTCCACATCGCCCTGGCCGATACCGCAAAGGACGTCGGCATCTCCGGCGATCCGACCATCGTCCGGCCTGCGAAAAAGGACCCCGGCCTGCTCTCGCTCCTGCTCTCGGGCGGCGAAGACCTCTTCCCCAATCCCGGCAAACTACTCCAGCACGAACCCGGCTTCTACTTCCTCTGGAGGTAGCGAGCGATCGGCAGCCTCATCCGCGTTTCGTTTCCTACAAAATTGACGAAATGAGTGTGTACCGCACCCGAACAGCCTGTTAGCATTCGTCGCGTCGTCATTTCGCACATCGTCGAACTGCCACAGCCAAGGGGGGCCACCCGCGACTAGCCCAGTCGACTCGGAGCCTTCATGTCTCTGTCCCGCCTCGCCCTCCTGCTCGCCGCCCTGACCCTGCCCGCGCTCACTGGCTGCCTCGTCCTCGATCCCGCCAGCAACGCCGACGTGCCCGTCATCGTCGACAATCTCAAAATCGAGGTCCGCAGCGGCCAGCAGCCCGTCGCCGGCGCCAGCATCCAGCTCTACGAGGCCGACCTCACCAGCTACACCGGCACCTCCGCTGCCCGCCTGCCCAACCCGCTCATCACCGGCAGCGACGGAAGCTACACTGCCTCGACCGTCCTGGTCTGCAACCCGCACTCGCTCTTCTACCTGGTCGCGACCGGCGGCAATGCCGGCAGCGGCGACGACCCGGCGATCGCCCTCGTCACCGCCGTGGGCCACTGCGAAGCCCTCGCCACCTCCACCATCGTCCTCAACGAAGCCACGACCGTCGCCTCGGCGTACGCGCTCTCCGGCTTCATGAGCTCGCTCACCAGCGTCAGCGCCAACGCGACCGTCGGCACCAACGGCGGCACGGTGCTCGCCCGCACCGGCATCACCAACGCATTCGACCTCGTCCACAACCTGGTCGACATCCACACCGGCGTCACCCTCGCCACCACGCCCGCCGGCAACGGCACCGTCCCGCAGGCGAAGCTCAACTCGCTCGCCAACCTCCTCGCCGCCTGCATCGAGTCGCCGAACTTCAGCAGCACGCCCTGCACCGGCCTGAACACCAACGCCCCCTCGGCCGCCGGCACGCCACCGGCAGACACGACCCAGGCCATCCTCAACATCGCCCACAACCCTGGCGCCAACATCGCCGCCATCGCCGCCCTGCTTCCCGCAGCTCCGTACACGCCCGCCCTCACCGGCCCGCCCAACGACCTCACCCTCAGCATCATCTACGCTGGCACAGTTGCGACCGATTACCAGGCACTCGCGGCGGACAACGGCGGCCACATCTGGGTGGCCAGCAGCAGCACGTCAAGCACAGTTGATCCGGGCTCAGCCATCGAGTTCAACCCGCGCGGCAAAGTGGAAGCTACCTACACGGGTGCGGCTACCGGCATCGCTTCACCAGACGCTATCGTTATCGACCCACAGGATAATGTCTGGCTTGAAAATTGTGGAACGATCTCCAGTCTCACCAGGATCGCCGTGGGCGGTTCGCCGCTGCTGAATATTCCGCAGAATACCGGCTATCCCTGCACGACCGCGCTCGCCAGCGACGGCCTTGGAAACATCTACTCTGCCTATGGCAACGGGATCGATCACAATCACTTTGTCGAAAAGTACAGCAATGCGGGCGTTCCCGCGACCGGCAGCTTCCCGCTTAACATCGTTCCCGAATACTATGCTCCGGTCTCGCTCTCGATCGACGGCACCGGCCATATCGCTCTCGCCGACATCCGTGGCGGAGTCGCCTTCTTCACCGCAGCCGGAGCGATCACGGGATCGTTTTTCGAAATGGAGATCTACCCCACCACGTTTTCTGGCGGAGCCTACGATCATGCTGGCGACTTCTTCTGGACCGGCGAACAGAGCTATGTCAGAGAAGGCACTTACGATGGCCTTCTGTTGAAATTAGACCCGACCATCGTTCCAACGCCCTTCAGCGGACCGTGGGCATCGGGGGTCGGTGGCATCGCACGGCCCCGGGCAGTGGTCATTGATGGAGCCGGCACCCAGTGGGTTTCGAATATTGCCGGCGGCAGCTCCCAGTTCGGGACCTCGTTTCCCGCCAACGTTAGCGCGATCACCAGCACCCGTCAGGTCTTGTCGCCCGGCACCGGCTTTCAATCCGGTCCCGCGGTCTGCGGCTCGCTCGGAATCGCCATCGACATTGCCGGCAACGTCTGGACCGCCGACGAGTGCACGTCCACCGTCGCCGAATATATCGGCTTGGCAGTACCCGTCACCCCGCTCGCCATCGGCGTCCGCGACAACACCGTAGGCCAGCGCCCCTGACGCTCAAACCGATGCGTCGCCGACCCCGAACCGGCGGCGTCTGCCTGCTTCAGCCTTATTTCTCAGCGTTTACACCGCATCGCCCGGTACCCTTTACAATCTCCTCAGAGATCGGCAGGCGACTCGAAGCAAGCCTGCGCATCCAAGGGAGCACGACTCATGACCAAAGCAGACCTCGTCGATAAAGTCACCTCCCTCGGCGACCTCACGCGCAAGGACGGCGAGATCATCGTCGACACCCTCTTTGAATCTGTCATCGGCGCCCTCCGCTCCGGCGACAAGATCGAGATCCGCGGCTTCGGCAGCTTCCGCACCCGCCAGCGCAAGGCCCGCACCGGCCGCAATCCCAAGAGCGGCGAACGGGTCGATGTGCCTGCCAAGCGCGTGCCCTTCTTCAAGCCCTCGAAAGAGCTTCGCGACGCCGTCAACCCCAAGGCCGCGAAGACCAAGTCGCTCGAAGAGATGCAGCAGATCGATCCCCACCATCCCCCGGCCATGTAGCTCCGGCAGCGCGCTACTTGTATCCACCCTGAACCTCCGGAGCTGACTCGCCGGATTAAAGGAGCCTCGTGCCGCGCTCTCAAGCCGCTGCTGTACGCACCGCCGCCGCACTCGCGCTCAGTCTGCTTGCGACTGCCGCACTCGCTGCGCAGCCGTCTCCACGCCAGGCCCGCATGGACCACGATCTGCTCGAGATCGATATCCCCCGGCTGCTCGCCCTCTACGCCGCCCACCGGTACACCGTCACCCAGGTCACCCAGTGGTATCTCGACCGGATTGCTCGCTATAACCCCGTCTATCGCCCGATCGTCCATCTCGACGCGGCCCGAGCCCTCGCCACCGCCCGCCAGGAGGACGCCGTCGCCGGCAAGGCGCTGCACGGCCCGCTCTGGGGCATCCCCATCGTCATTAAGGACAACACCGCGGTCGCCGGCCTGATCACGAGCGACGGCTGGTCCGGCTTCAACCTTCCCGGCAAGGAGTTCATCCCCACTGTCGACGCACCGATCGTCGCCAACTTCCGCGCCGCGGGAGCCGTCCTGCTCGGCCACTCCAACATGCCCGACTTCGCCGCCAGCGACACCACCATCAGCTCCGCCGGCGGCCGCACAGGTAACGCCTACGACGTCCGCTTCTCGCCCGGCGGGTCTTCCGGGGGAACGGCAACGGCAGTTGCCGCCAACCTCGCCGTCTTCGGCCAGGGAACCGACACCGGCAATTCCGTCCGCATCCCCGCCGCGGCTGATTCGCTCGTCGGCCTGCTGCCCACGCGCGGCCTCGTCAGCATCGCCGGTATCGCTCCGCTCGACTGGCTGCGCGACAACACCGGCCCGCTCGCACGCACAGTCACGGACGCCGCGATCGCGCTCGACGTGATGGCCGGCAATCTCCAACCCGACCCGCTCGACTTCCGCACTGCTGATCGCGCCGCCCGCGCCCAGCCGCTTCCCTACACCGCCTACCTCGAACGCGGCACCCTCAGGGGCAAGCGCTTCGGCGTCCCGGCCTTCATCTTCAACCCGCCGCCGCCCCTGCCGAACGCGGTCCATAATCCTGACATTTGGCCGCTCGCGCCGGCCACCCGGGCCGCCTTCCTCAAGGCACTCGACCAGATGCGCGCGGCCGGCGCCACCATCGTCATCGACGATCAGCTGCTCGCCCCTGAGTTCCTCAACCTGCAACGCACCATCGACACTGATCCCTACCGCGCCGACGGCATGCTCGCCTACCTGCGCCACTTCGGTCCGCCCAGTTACAAGACGCCGCCCGAGTTCCAGCTCGCCACCGGCATCAGCTTCCCGGCCCGGCTGCTCGCCTACGACGACAACATCCCGCAGCACACCCTCGCAACCGACTCCGACCGTGATGCCACCTTCTTCGGCCCGCAGCAAAAGACGCTCGCCGCTTACGACGCCGCCCTCGCCCGCTTCCATCTCGACGGCTTCGTCTACCCCGCACTCCAGATGCCGCCTAACGACGAGACCCCGAGGCCCGGCCAGCCCGAGAGCAAGGGCCCGCACAGCTCCACCGGCTGGGTCAACTTCATAGGCGTGCCCGCCATCGCGCTGCCCGGCGGCTTCTACCCCGACGGCCTGCCCTTCGGCATCGAGCTCTCCGCCGCACGCTGGCATGACGGCGACCTCCTCGGCTTTGCGTATGCCTACGAGCAGGCCACGCACAATCGCCGTCCACCCACGCTCGTCATCGTGCGACCGCGATAAAAGTCCCATCGTGTAACCGCCGTCCCCCGCAAGGCCGTCACCCTACACAGATACCATCCACTCTGCGGCACGAACGAGAGAGCTCCCTTGATCCATACGATCCGGACGACCACCACCACCCGCCGTCGCTTTGTTGCCACCGCCACTGCCAGCGCCGCCGCTATCCAGCTCAGCCGCTACACCTTCGCCAGCTCGCCTGCCGGCACCGCTGCCTGCCCACTCATCGCCGAGCAGGAGGTCGGCCCCTTCTACGTCCCGGACGAGCTTGTCCGCATCGACATCGCCGAAGGCAAGCCCGGCGTCCCGCTCTCCCTGCGCATGCTTCTCGTCAACGCCAAGAACTGCGCCCCGATCACAGACGCCGCCATCGACCTCTGGCACTGTGACGCCTCGGGCGTCTACTCCGGCTACACGAAGGTCAACCTCGGCGGCCCCGGTGGACCAGGCGGCCCCGGCGGCCCGGAAGGACCAGGCGGACCAGGCGGACCTCCACCCGGCGGCCGGGGCGGACCACCCCCCGGCGGGCCGCCGCCCCAGATGCATACCACGGACAAGCTCACCTTCTGCCGCGGCATCCAGCGCACCCGCCAGGACGGCACCGCCAACTTCCAGACCATCTTCCCCGGCTTCTACCAGGGCCGCGTCAACCATATCCACTTCAAGGTCCGCATCGGCGGTCACGCTACGGGGGAGACCTACAACGGCGGCCACACCGCGCACACCGGTCAGATCTTCTTCCCCGAGGATGTCGCCGCCAAGCTCATGACGCTCGAGCCCTACGCCAGCCACCACATCCACCGCACCACCGCGGCCGAGGACGGCATCTTCCAGCGGCAGCACGGCGATCAGACTGTCGCCCGCCTACGCCAGCTCCAGCTCGCCGACATCTACCACGCTGAGATCACAATCGCGGTCGACCCCGACGCCACACCAGCCCCCGTCCCGGGCTTCGGCGGACCACCACCCCGGGCCTAGCCGCCAGCCACCTGGCTAGCTCGCCGCAATCCCTGCAAGACTCATCATGCGGCCAGTCACGCCCCGGTCGATGCGGTGCGAGAAATACTTCCTTTTTCCCGCCGCATCCCGGGCGCACCCGGTACATTCTCCGATGACGGTAATGTTCTCCGGCAGCACGCCCGCTCCGGCAAGCTGCCGCCGGTTCGCCTCCCACAAGTCCAGCCGATCACTTGGCAGATCGCCGGCGAACAGGCTGTCTGTATACGGGAACCGCTCCGCAAACGCCGTCCGTACCTCGTCCCCTACCGTATAGCAGCACGCTCCGATCGACGGCCCCACTGCCGCCACCAGCTGCTCCGCCCGCGACCCAAACTCCGCCGCCATCCTGCTGACACCTGCGGCCACGATCTCAGCGACCGTCCCGCGCCACCCCGCATGAAAGACCGCTAACGCTCGCCGCTCCGGATCGATCACCATTACCGGCACACAATCCGCCGTCTGGATTGCTAGCAACACGCCCGCCCGATCCGTCATCAGCCCGTCACCTTCGAGCAGCGCCTGTCCCTCCGCCGTCTCGAATACCCCATCGCCCTCCCGCACCACATGAATGCCGTTCCCGTGAACCTGTCGCAGCGTAATCATTCGCGCAAACGCATCGCCAGCCCCGACCGCCTCCGCCAGCAACCGTCGATTCACTGCCACCAGCGCGGGATCATCCTCCTTCGTCCAGCCAAGATTCAGCGAAACGGCAGCGGTTTGATCCTTGTCGTTTGAGTTATAGACCGTTGACACGCCGCCAGACCGCGTGCTGAACCCATGCCGCAGCCAGCCCAGCCGTTCCCACCCCGGAACCCGCACCACGTCCACTTAACTCCCCCATTTACCCGGCGAAAAGAATGCCGCCGCACGCTCCCTTGTACCATCGACACGCATCTACTCGACTGATATATGCTAGCGAAAACCTGGCCGCTCCTCCGGGGCGAATACGCCGTACGTAACGTTTTGAGTCCACACCCGTCTAGCCAACTCATGCGGCCTCCACCCGGCGTTAGGGAGGGCCGGCCTCCTTATCCACGCAGGAATTGCATCCTGACCCACCCGTAGGTAAGATACGGCGATTGTCTTCAAGAGAGTTCATGACCACCTCAACATCCCAGTTCCTGCGATCCCGCATCGGTAAGGTCTGCGTAGCCATTATCGGCGAGACGCCCGAAGAGATGGTCGAGCGCGCGAGCACCGTGGTCAAGGAGACGCCGTTCCTCGAGTTCCGCCTCGATTACCTGCCCAAGACCGCGCTCGCTGTCGCCCGCTTCAAGCAGTTCTTCACCGAGAACACCGCCGCCACCGGCATCGCCACCTGCCGTCGCGCCGAGAACGGGGGCAAGTTCGACGGCACCGTCCAGGCCCAGCTCGACATCCTCCTCAAGGCCGCCGCCGAAGGCTTCCACCTTGTCGACGTCGAGCTCGAATCCGCAGAAGCCCTCAAGCCAGTCGACCTGCAGAAGCTGCGCGACACCGGCGTCGCCCTGCTCGTCAGCCATCACGACTTCAACGCGACAAAGGATCTCGACAGTATCTTCACCCGCATTCAGGCCTTCCACCCTGATTTCATCAAGATTGTCCCCACGGCCAAATCGCTCGTCGACAACGTCACCCTGATTCGCTTCCTCGAGCGCATGAGCGACCAGAGCAACATCGTGGGCATCTGCATGGGCGACGCCGGCGTCATCTCGCGCGTCCTCGCCCTCCGCGCCGGCTCTGCCTTTACCTTCGCCGCGGCCACCTCGGGTGCCGAGACCGGCCCCGGCCAGATCGACGCCCGCAGCCTGCTCGACGTCTACCGGATCGACCAGGTCGACACCGCCACCAAGGTCTACGGGGTCGCCGGCAATCCCGTCAAGAGCTCGCTCTCGCCGCTCATGCTCAACACCGCCTTTCGCCGCGAGACCGTCAACGCCGTCTACCTCGCGCTCCAGGCCACCAAGCTGCCTGACCTGCTGAAGCTCATCCACGAGATCCCCATCCAGGGCCTCAGTGTCACCATGCCCTTCAAGCAAGACATCATGCCGCACCTCGAGAAGACCGACCCGCTCTCGACGCGCATCGGCGCCTGCAATACCATCCTCCGCGCGCCCGATGGCAAACTCTACGGCTTCAACACCGACGTCGCCGGCATCATCGGCCCGATCGAACGACGCATCCCGTCACTCAGGGGCGTCAAGGCGCTCGTGCTCGGTGCCGGCGGTGCAGGCCGCGCCGCCATCTTCGGCCTACGCGACAAGGGCGCCGACGTTTTTATCCTGAACCGCACCCCCGAGACCGCGCAGAAGGTCGCCAAGCAGTCTGGTGCCAAGGCCATCAAGCGCGAGGCGCTTGCCAAGACCACCTTCGACATCATTATCAATGCGACGCCTGTCGGCATGGCCGGCCAGAAAGCCGCTCCGCTGCTCGAAGCGAAGGAGCTCAACACCAAGCTCGTCTTCGATCTCGTCTATAACCCGCTGGAGACGCCCCTCATCCGCATGGCCCGCCAGCAGAGCATCGCCATCATCACCGGCGTTGAGATGTTCGTCCAGCAAGGCGCCCGCCAGTTCGAGATCTGGACCGGCAAGCCTGCACCCGAAGAGGAGATGCTCCGCGTCGTCCTCCACGCCCTCAAGCAGCAGGCCGAGGCCGCCGCTACAACCGCCAGCCACGAAGCCGACGGACACGCCCCCGCGGCAAAGCCAGCCAGGGCAAGGGCAAAGCAGAGCACCGCCGGCGCGAGCTGAAGAGCAATCATTGAAGTGTATTCCTGATTGGTGTAGGCTGACGTGCCTTCTACGCTGCGAATCCTCGTACAACCCGCTTCTCGCACTCTCCTGATCGCCACGATCTGCACGGCGACCGGCATAGCCCACATTCCTCCCGCAGCCCAGCGTGAGATCCACATCGGTATCCAGCTGCGCCAGCTCGACGGTTCTCCCATCAGCTATCTTCGCGCTCACGACTTCCGCGTCGCCGCTGGAGGACACCAGCTTCCTATCGTCCTCACCAGGCCCGCTACACGCACTTCCGGCTCGACTGGCGTGCCCACACGCCTCCTCGTCGTTCTACAGGCACAGCTTTCTAAACCCGGGAGCGGCACCCTCCCCCGACTGCTTGACACACTCCATCCATCTTCCGTTATGGATGGGAGATCGCCCTCCTGCAGCCGGATGGCGGCTTCACCGGCTACGTAGCGAGCGAGCAAGCACTGCAGATAGTTGTCCCTCACAAGGCGACCTTCGAACAGGCTGCCGCCACACTCAAGACCTTCAAGGGAAGACGGCTGGTC
>CAXTLS010000065.1:0-1881 GCA_964245235.1 uncultured Acidobacteriaceae bacterium | reverse complement strand
GACCTTCGAACAGGCTGCCGCCACACTCAAGACCTTCAAGGGAAGACGGCTGGTCTTCTACGTCTTCGACGGTTTAGGCAGCGACTCACACCGGTTGCGTAAAGCTGCAAGCGACGCACAGGCGATGCTCTACGAAATTGGCGGCGATCCGGCCGACAACTACACCTACGGCGGGCAGACCTCCGGCCCCACATCCTTCCCCATCTACGGCGCAGGCCTCTACGGCGCATACCCCGGGCCGCACGACGAAGTCGGCATGACGGTAGTCGATCCGACTCTTCCTTACACCTACGCCGTGCCCACCTTAGCCGTCGGTGACGTCCATGTGGAACGAACCTTGCGCAGCGCGCTCAAGGATGCACGGCGCGACGCGGAAACCTATATGATCTTCGGCTTGAGATCGGACCAGCGATAACGACCCTCACGCTGAGCGTCGCGCTGCAGGCCGGCTATCGCCTAGCGGCACAGGCCTATTCTCAAGATGCTCACTCGCCGCCCGACCTCGTCGTGGTCCAACCCGATCGCTAGAAGCCTTGCGCAGACTACCTGAACCTTGCTGCTTCGGCACTCGGGTTCCGCGCAAAATGGCCTAGGCGCTCTTCCCTGCAGCGCTCGCCAGCTTTTCCTCGCCCTCGCGCTTCATCGCGTTGGCATCGTCGTACTTATGCCCGTCGTCGCCGGCCTCGCTCCACAGCTTGTCCGCCTGCTGGATCTCGCCCTCAGCCTCGCCGCGATCAATCTCTTCGGGCTTCAGCGCCGTCTCCGCGAGAATCGTCACCCGCTCCGGCAGCACCTCGACAAACCCCCAGGCCACAAAGAACTTCTGCTCGCCCGAGCTCCCGCCATGCAGCCGCACCTCGCCCGCACTCAGCTCCGCCAGCAGCGGCGCATGACCGTACAGCGCCTCCATGTACCCCGACATCGACGGCAGCTCCACCGCATCCGCCGTCGTGTCCACGAGCACGCGGTCCGGCGTCACCAGCCGAACCGCCAACTGCCCCGAGTTATTCGTCGTCTCCGCCATACCATCCCATCAGCTTCGGGCCACGCCTAACCCCTAAGCTGTCTGCTTCATCTTCTCAGCCGCTGCCAGCACATCCTCAATCCCGCCTTTCAGATAGAAGGCCTGCTCCGGGATCGCATCATGCTTGCCGTCGATAATCTCCTTGAAGCTCCGCACCGTGTCCTCGACCTTCACATACGCGCCCGGAATACCGGTAAAGATCTCGGCGACATGGAAGGGCTGCGACAGGAAGCGCTGGACTTTCCGTGCCCTTGCTACGGTGATCTTGTCTTCTTCCGACAACTCATCGATACCGAGGATCGCAATAATATCCTGCAGGTCCTTATAGCGCTGCAGAATCCGCTTCACACCTTGCGCCACGTCGTAATGCTCCTGCCCGACGATGCGCGGTGAAAGAATGCGCGACGTCGACGCCAGCGGATCGACTGCCGGATAGATGCCCAGCTCTGACAGCGGCCGCGACAGCACTGTCGTCGCATCCAGGTGGGCGAAAGTCGTCGCCGGCGCCGGGTCAGTCAAGTCGTCAGCCGGCACATACACCGCCTGCACCGACGTCACCGAGCCCTTCTTGGTCGACGTGATCCGCTCCTGCAGTTCGCCCATCTCCGTCGCCAGGTTCGGCTGGTAGCCGACCGCCGAAGGCATACGCCCAAGCAGCGTCGACACCTCGGAACCCGCCTGCGTGAACCGGAAAATGTTGTCGATGAACAGCAGCGTGTCCGCACCTTCTTCGTCGCGGAAGTACTCGGCGACGGTCAGGCCGGTCAGCGCCACTCGCAGACGCGCCCCTGGAGGCTCGGTCATCTGGCCATAGATCAGCGCCGCCTTGCTCTTCGAGAAATCCTTAAGATCGATGA
>CAXTLS010000064.1:0-18540 GCA_964245235.1 uncultured Acidobacteriaceae bacterium | reverse complement strand
GAGTGGCGCCCTGGACGGCGATGTCGTTGACGCAGTGGTTGACGAGGTCGGCGCCTACGGTGTGGTGGATGCCGAGCTCGAAGGCGACCTTAAGCTTGGTGCCTACGCCGTCGGCGGAGGAGACGAGAACGGGATCGGGAAATTTGGCGAGATCGAGGGCGAAGAGGCCGCCGAAGCCGCCGATTTCAGACAGGACGTGCTTGTTGAAGGTCTTGCGCGCGAGCATCTTGATGCGCTGTTTGGCGCGGTCGCCGCTGGTGATGTCAACGCCGGCATCGGCATAACTGACCGAGGGCCGCTTCTTCGGTGCGGGAGCCGGCTCAATGGCGGCGGTTCTGTCGTTGGCGGGAGGCGCGTCGGATTGGAGAGGTCGTTCGTCGGACAAGAGGTGCTCCATCTCGGGGAAAGAGGTTCAGTCTATCAGCGGCAGGAGAGGGGATGGATCGAGGACGTCATGGGTCCGAAGCCTATACCCCTAGTATGCGCGTCCGCTGGGCTGGTGGGGGGAGAGGGCAGGTGTCATATCTGCCAAAGAGACGGTAGCGGTAGCGGGCGACGAGGCTGTAGCCGGCTTCGCGGAGGAAGCGAGGCATGAAGGCGAGCAGGCGGCCAACCAGGGGCCAAGGGCGGCGGAGATGACGGAGCGCTTCGGCGAAGGCGTCGGAACGGGTGGAGAGTCGTTCGATCGGCGTGAGAACGTTGGTGATGACGACGACGGTCTCGGGCGAGGCGGTGATATGGAAGCGACCGAGGATCTCGCGGCCGAGGGGGCTCTCGTTGGGAGCGAAGCGGAGCTGGCCGGCCGGGTCGCGATGGAGGAGGAAGCGGATGGTGTGATTGCAGAGGCTGCAGACGCCGTCGAAGAGGACGAGGGTGCGGCCGGTGATTGCGATGCGCTCGGCTTCGGTCATCTTGATCTAGTGTAGAGGCTTGCGAGGTGGGAGATCGATGGAAGCTGCTGGACAGGGAACGGATGCGATCTTTGACCTGCGGGCGATTGCCGGGCGATTTCCGGCGACCGCGGAGACGATGCTGCTGGATACGCGGCTGACGGATGAGAGCGCGGCGAGTTCGCGGGTGTTTCGTGTGTATCGGCCGGCGCCGGCGCACTATCATGCGACCTGCGATGAGTATCTCGTCGTGCTGTCGGGGCGGGCGATGTTCTTTCTCGGTGACGGTGCACCGTTTGCGATCAGGGTGGGGCAGATGATTTTCTTTCGCAAGGGCACGGTGCACGGGATGCCGGAGGTGCTGGAGCAGCCGTTCGTGGTGTTGGCAGTCGATACGCCGCGGCGCGACCCGGCGGATGTGATCTTCGTGAAACCGGAAGAGGGTACGCCGGAGAGCTTTATTGCGAGCCGTGAGTTGTAGCTGGGCGTCGTACCGTGTAGGGCGGCTCTTTATACTTGGGGGATGTCTCGTGTCCTGACCCGCTCCCGCCAGTTGCAGCAACGTGCCGAAGGCTTTCTTCCTGGAGGCGTTGACTCGCCGGTGCGCGCGTTCCGTGCGGTGGGCGGCGATCCTCCGTTTGTGACGCATGCGGCGGGCGCGTATCTGTGGGATGTGGACGGGAATAAGTACCTCGACTTCTTTGGCTCGTGGGGGCCGATGATCCTGGGCCATGCGTTTGGTCCGGTGGTGGATGCGGTGCGCGAGGCGGCGGGCCGGGGAACGAGCTTTGGAGCGTCGACGGCGGCGGAGGCTGATCTGGCCGAGCTGGTGACGCGGTGCTTTCCTGCGGTTGAGCGACTGCGGTTTGTGAGCTCGGGGACCGAGGCGTGCATGTCGGCGGTGCGACTGGCGCGCGGGTTTACGGGGCGTAACTTCGTAATCAAGTTTGAGGGGTGCTATCACGGGCACTCGGACGCGATGCTGGTGAAGGCAGGGAGCGGGATGGCGACGTTCGGCATTCCGGGGTCGGCCGGGGTTCCGGCAGAGACGGCGATGCATACGCTGGCGCTGCCGTACAACGATCTGGAGGCGGTTGAGGCGGCCTTTGCGGGACATCCGGGCGCGATCGCGTGCGTGATTGTCGAGCCGGTTGTCGGGAATGCGGGAACGATTGTGCCTGCGACCGGCTACCTGCAAGGGTTGCGGGAGCTTTGCACGCGGCATGGCGCGTTGCTGATCCTTGATGAGGTGATGACGGGATTCCGGCTGGCGCTGGGCGGGGCGCAGGAGCTGTACGGGGTGACGCCGGACCTCACGACGCTGGGCAAGATCATCGGTGGCGGGCTGCCGTGCGGGGCGTTCGGCGGGCGGGCGGAGGTAATGGAGTTTCTGGCTCCGCTGGGGCCGGTCTACCAGGCGGGAACGCTGAGTGGGAACCCGCTGGCGATGGCTGCGGGGATCGCCACGGTGGGATATCTGCTGGAGCATCCTGCGGTGTATGGCGAGCTTGAGGCGACTACGGCGGCGATTGCCGACGGCGTGCTGGGGATCGCGCGCGAGCTTGGCGTGTCGATGACGATGAACCGGGTAGGCTCGATGTTTACATGGTTTTTTACGGGTCGGGCGGTGGAGAACTTTAACGATGCGGCTACGTCCGATACGGCAGCGTTCGCACGGTTTCATCGGGCGATGCTGGAGGCCGGGGTATGGCTGCCGCCGAGCCAGTATGAGGCGGCGTTTGTGGGGATGCAGCATGGCGCGGCCGAGGTGCAGATGACGCTGGCGGCGGCCCGGGAGAGCCTGGCGCGCTGAGTTCAAGGGCTCTGCTTCCTCGTAGAGCCAGCTGACCAGTTCAGGCAAGATCAATCGATTTACAGG
The DNA here is from genome assembly GCA_964245235.1 of uncultured Acidobacteriaceae bacterium. GTDB lineage: Bacteria > Acidobacteriota > Terriglobia > Terriglobales > Acidobacteriaceae > Edaphobacter. Next base: position 15,771 of record CAXTLS010000064.1, on the reverse strand, counting down.
GACGAATCACGCGTTTTTTCACCGTCGGGTATGCTGGATTCCGCAGTCCGGCAACACGCTGTTTTGCGGGGAAACAAGTGAAGAAGACTCTGCTGTTCGCGCTTACGTTTAGCCTCTGCACTGCGGCCTTTGCCGCCTCTATCATCACGACGCGGCCCGACGATCCCAAGGCCATCTATCTTGATCCGCCTGCCGTGAACGTTGACGGTTCTGCTGGACTGCAGGCCGCGATCGACAAGGCAGGAGGCACGGGGCGAGAGGGCATCGTCTTTATCGCGGCAGGCCGTTACACGCTCGCGCGCACGGTCTATCTCTGGCCTGGCGTGCGCCTGATTGGATACGGCGCGACGCGTCCTGTCTTCGTGCTGCGGCCGCATACACCGGGCTTTCAGACCGGTATGGGCGTCATGGTGATGTTCACGGGCGTCGGGCCGAGCGAGCGCGCTCGTGCCGCCAGTCCGGTTGCCTTTCCGCCGCCGGGCACGGTGCCGCCGAATCCCGACGTCGCCGACGCCAATCCCAATACGTTTTATTCGGCGATGACCAATATCGATTTCGAAATCGGCGACGGCAATCCGGCTGCTGTGGCTGTCCGCTTCCACGTGGCGCAGCACTCCTTTCTTACTCATATGGACTTCCATGTTGGCTCCGGCCTGGCAGCGCTCTACCAGGTGGGCAATGAGGCCGAGGACCTGCATTTTTACGGCGGCCGCTACGGCATCCTCACCGAGAAGACCTCGCCGGCATGGCAGTTTGCCCTAATCGATTCGAGTTTTGAAAGCCAGCGTGAATCGGCCATCCGTGAGCACGAAGCTGGCCTTACCCTCATCCGGGACAGCTTCCGCAACGTGCCGACGGCCATTGATCTCGACCCGGGTTATCCGGACCAGCTATGGGTCAAGGACTCGCGCTTCGAGAACATCAGGGGACCTGCGGTGGTGATCAGCCTGGAGCAGAGTCCCCTGACCGAAGTCGGATTCGAAAACGCGATCCTCAGCAATGTGCCGACCTTCGCAAAGCTGCGGGAGAGCGGCAGGACTGTTCCCGGGAAGGGCACTGTCTACCAGGTCAAGAACTTCAACTATGGCCTCATCGTACCAGGCGAAGGCCGGATGGGAGCGATCGGCATGCAGTATGAAGCTGCTACGCTTACGGCCATGCCCGCGGCGCTTCCCCTTGCCGTTCGCTCCTTACCGCCTAGCAGCGAGTGGGTCAACGTACGCACTCTTGGGGTGAAAGGCGACGGCGTTACGGATGACACTGCGGCGATCCAGCAGGCGATCGCCATGCACCCCGCGCTCTACTTTCCGAGCGGACATTACGTGGTACGGGACACGTTGACGCTCCGACGCGAGACGGCGCTCATTGGCCTCCATCCCACGCTCACGCAGATTGATCTGCTTGATGACAATCCTGCATATGGCGGCGTCGGCGCGCCGAAGCCCGTGATCCTCGCTTCAGCGGGAGGCGCGAACATTCTCAGCGGTGTCGGCATGTTTACCGGGGGTACGAATCCGCGTGCGGTCGCCGTGTTGTGGAAGGCTGGCGAGCAGTCGCTCATTGACGATGTGCGTTTTCTTGGCGGCCACGGCAGTGGAACGAATCCTTACAACAACAACCATACGGCCGATTCCGATATACATAAACGCTGGGACGGGCAGTATCCGAGCCTCTGGATCGCTGACGGCGGCGGCGGGACCTTCGCCGACATCTGGACTCCCAATACCTTTGCGCAGGCTGGCTTTGTCGTCTCGAACACGACCACACCGGGCCATGTCTACGAACTCTCGAACGAGCACCACGTCCGCTATGAGATCAAGTTGGACCATGTTGAGAACTGGGATATCAACGCTCCGCAGACCGAAGAGGAAGCCGGCGAAAGTCCGGAAGCTCTTTCGCTCGAGATCGATTTCTCTCACAACATCACCATCGCCAACTACCACGCGTACCGCGTTACTCGTTCGCGCGCGCCGTTTCCTGCCGCGGTCCGGATCTTTAGCTCATCCGATATTCATTTCCGTAACGTTCATGTGAATGCCGAGAGCGGCTACGGCATCTGCGACACCAATGGCTGCGGCACTTTCCTGCGCTTGAGCAAGTTCCCGTACGAAGACGCAATTGACGATGTCACGCATCATCTTGCGGTGCGGGAGCGGGAGTTCGCTGTCCTTGATATTCCAGGCGATCCCGCGCAGCCCGCACCAGCGGATGCGTCTGCCGTGCTCATGCCGGGAGCTACGGTAAAGAAGCTGGAAGACGGCTTCTTCTCGATCTCCGGTGCCGCTGTCGACGCGGCGGGCAAGCTCTACTTCGTCGATCATCGCGAGCAGCGCATCTACTCGTGGTCGGCGAAAGAAGGCCTCGGGGTCGAGCGTGATCATCCGCTCGATCCGGTTAACCTCGCCTTCGATCAATCGGGGAACCTGCTTGTGCTCTCCTCTGCCGGCCCTGAGGGTACGGTGTACACGTTTCGCCCGGGCAGCTCGGCTGAAGAACTTACCGTACTGCAACCGCAGCCTGCGCAACCTCAGGGCGATGCGTCGGGCATCCTCCCTGTGAACTGGTGGAACAACGGCGAGTTCAAAGATCAGCTTGATCTCGACACCATGCGGTTTACCACGCTGGCCGAGATGTTTCGAGCGGATGCGACCACGCCGAAGACGCGTGCGTATGTCGCAGCTGATCGCAGTGTCTTTTTGTCGGCAGGCCGGGTCTTTCAGCAGGGCCCGGCGACCGATAGCTCAGGCTGGCGCTTCAGCGACAACCTCGATACCTATGGCTTTCTCATTGCCAAGCCAGGGCAGCGCGTCTACGTCAGCAGCGAGTCGGAAGACATCACCTACAACGCCGCGGTGAACCCTGAGGGCACACTCAGAGACCTGAAGCCCTTTGTGCAGCGTGGAGGCGAAGGCGTTGCTGTGGACAGCAACGGCAACGTGTATGTTGCGAATGGCCAGATCTTTGTCTACTCGCCGGCGGGCCGGCAGATTGCGCAGATTGACGTTCCGGAGCGTCCGTTGCAGCTTATCTTTGGCGGCGCAGATGGGAAGACACTCTTTATCCTTGCGCATCATGCGCTCTTCGCGGCGCAGGTGCGGTGACGTTGGCGCGTCAGGCTGTGGCGGCGGGTTGCTGCCTTGGTTCCATGAAAAGGCGGCCAGCGGCTATGAGGATGACGAGCAGGGCGGCGCAGATGGCGAAGACGTGGCGGACGCCCATGCGGTTGGCGAGGAGGCCGGAGAGGATAAGGCCGATGATCTGCGCGGTGAAGACGGCGGACATGACGGTGGAGCCGACGCGGCCCATGAGGGCGGGCGGCGTCTCCTGCTGGATGAGCGTCTGGGCGGGAATGATGATGCCGGCGACCGCGAACCCGATGATGAGATTGCCGAGGATGGTCGACCAGATGTGCGTCATTGCAGTGAGCAGGCAGAGGCCGAGGGCGATGCCGCTGAGGCCGGCGTAGACGAGCACGGTGTTCTTGATGTTTTTGGCGATGGTGCTGAGGAGATTGATGCCGGCCATCATGCCGAGGCCGATCATGGCGGAGGCGATGCCGAAGACGCGGTTGGAGCCGTGGAGCGAGTCGCGGACGTAGACGGCGATGAGTGGGCCGAAGCAGCCGAGGACGAACATGCCGGCGGCGAGCGCGAGGATGACGAAGAGGAGCGCGGCATGGTGGACGATGAAGCTGAAGCCCTGCTGCATGTCGACCCAGACGCGCTTGAGGCCGGTGTGTTCAGCAGGCGACTGCGGCGCGGCGGCCTTGGTGAGGGCGATGGAGGCGATGAGGAACGCCGAGCCGCAGAAGCTGGCGGCGTCGATGAGGTAGCAGCTGACCGGGCCGAAGGAGGCGACGAGGAAGGCGGCGGTCGCTGGACCGATGATGCGCATGCCGAACATGACCTGCTGCATGAGTGCGTTGGCCGAGCGGAGGCCGTGGAGCGGGACGATGGAGCGGACCGCGACGCCTTGCGCGGGGCTGAAGAAGCTCGAAATGATGCTGATGACGGCGAGGATGACGTAGAAGTGCCAGACCTGGGTGGCCAGGAGCAGGCAGAGCACAAGGACGGCGCGGATGCTGTCGCTAGCGACCAGGGTGGGCTTGAGCGGCCAGCGGTCGACGAAGACGCCGGCCAGGACGCCGAGGATGGCGATCGGGAGCAGGTAAGCAATCTGCAGGCCGGTGATCTGCTGCGGCGTGCCGTGGAGGCGGAAGGTAAGGATGCCGATGACGGCGAAGAGAGCGAGGAAGTCGCCGAAGACGGAGATGATCTGGGCGTACCAGAGCCGGCGCATGGCGGGGTAGCGGAGGACCTCGCCCATGGTGAGGGGTTCAACCGATGATGCTGCGGCTGTGGTCTGCGCTGCGGTGCTCATGGGGCCCTCCTGGTAGCCAGGGAGCTGATTTTCTTTCTATGTGTGTCGGTAAAACCTTTGCTTTGTGGCGGCAACGGGAATTTGCTTCGCAAGCTGCTGTAAACAGGTAGGTTATATGCAGAATCCTGTTTCGATTGAACTTACAGCCTGAAGGAAGCGGGTTTGCTGCGGCACATGCAGACTCTATTTGCCTCTATATCTAGTTTACCGGGTTCGCCCTATCTAAAGTGCCAACTCTTTTTGTTGTAAGAGGTTTGTCTTTAGCGGGGTTTGGGGATTTGTGGCGGCTGGGGGCTTACACGCGGTTTTGTTGCGTGTTTCCGCAATTCCGGGGGTGGGGATTGAGGCGAGTTGGTGGCGTGGGTTCTTCGACTGCGCTTCTCGTGGTGGGCTTGGGGGAAGGGTGCGCTCACGATGACAGGCTTTGGGGGGTGAAGAAGGACAGGCAACGGCAAGGGCGAAATGCTGGAGTCCCTCCACTGCGGCGCCAGGTAAGCGCCTTCGGTCGGGATGACGGTCATTTGGTTGGAAGAAGTGCAACGCAACGGAGACGCAGGTTCTTCGACTGCGCTGCTCGCGGTAGGGCTGCGAGAAGCCTCGCTCAGGATGACAGTTTTGGATCAGAGACATGAGGCCGGTGCGCTTCGTCCATGTCGGGGGCGCGAGCGGCGACGATGTGCAGCTGTCGGGCGCGGCGTTGCGGTCATCGGCCATTGTGTTGATGGGCAGCGGCACCAAGAGTGTCCCTTTGCCGCGGTTGCTGGCTGGTCGGCGATGTGTTTCAGGCTGTCGGACCTGCGGGTCTTTTGATCGCGATACGCGCCGTGCCGTTGGCGCAGGGGAGGAGGCCTGGAACGATGAGGATAAGGCGCGGGTTGTGTTTGTGATCGGGTGAGGGCTACAAGGTCAGTTGCTGGGCAGGCATTGGCTGTCTTCGGCGGGCCAGGATGTAGACGGCGACCAGGGCGGCGGTGAAGCCCGCCGCAGCACCCACGGCGAGCGACCAGCGTGGGCCGAAGTGGTTGGCGACCCAACCGACGATCGGCGCGCCAGTCGTCATTCCTCCCAGGGCAACGCCGACCCGGAGCGCCATCACCCTGCCGCGCATGGATGGTTCTGTCGAGAGCTGCATGATGCTGTTGGTGCCGTTGGTCAGGGTGAGGGTCGCAGCGCCGCTGACCGCGAGCGCTACCGCGAACCACCAGTAGCCGGGCGCGAGTGCGGCTAAAGTCCAGCCCAGCCCGAAGACACCGGCTGCCATCGACAGCGACGCCAGGCCTGGTTTCTTCCCCGAGGCAGCAAACAACGCTCCCGAGAGGGAGCCGATGGCCATGAAGGAGGAGAGCAGACCGAAGGCGCGGGCGTCGGAGTGGAAGACATTGACGGCCATGGTCGCGATGAAGATCGGGAAGTTCAGACCAAAGGTGCCGATCAGGAAAAGCATGATGAGGATCGCCCTGAGGTCCGGCCTGCTCCACACGTAGCGAAAGCCTTCCGGAAATCCAGAGGTGGTGCGGTGCGCCCTGGCGCTTGTCCGCAGTTCGGCGAGACGGAAGAAGGACATCGAGAGCAGCACTGCGGCGAACGAGAGGCCATTTAGAAGAAAGGCCCAACCGATGCCGACCTTTCCGATGAGGAGGCCGGCGAGGGCGGGACCGATCATCTGGGCCGCATTGAAGGAGGTCGAGTTCAGGGCGACGGCGTTGGGGAGGTCCTCGTCGCCGACCATCTCGGCTACGAAGGTCTGTCTTACCGGTGCATCGAGCGCAGCGGCGGAGCCAGAGAGGAAGGCGAAGACATAGACGTGCCAGAGGCGGATGACGCCTGTGAAAATGAGAGTTCCCAGGACGAGTGCGAGCACGCCCATGGTGGCCTGGGTGAACAGGAGGAGCCTGCGCTGGTTGAGGCGGTCGGCGGCCAATCCCGTCCAGGGCAGGAGCAGCAGTTGCGGCGCGAACTGGAGGCCCATCACGATACCCAGCGCTGAGGCATCATGATGGGTGAGCTGGGTGAGCACGAGCCAGTCCTGGGCGACGCGCTGCATCCAGGTACCGACGTTCGAGACCAGGCTGCCTGCGGTCCATAAGCGGAAGTTGAAGCTTCTGAGGGAGCGAAAGGTTCCGGGGTTCTTCATGGGCGCAGCGGCGCGTTGCCCCCATGGAACTGGCCGAAGTAACGCGCGGTGAAGATGCTGATGAGCAGCGCGCCCAGGCCGAAAGCGAGGACGTGGCTGGCTGCGCGGGGTGCAAAGGCGCCGACGTGGGCGACGAGTAGATAGGCGATGACCGCGTTCGCGAATCCCCAGATGACGTTGACCGTTGCGGAGGAGAGGCCTTTGCCGGGCGGCTTGGCGAAGGGAGTCTGGAAGGGACGTCCCGTGACGCCGGAAACACAATGAGGGACGGAGTTTACGGCAAAGACGCCCGCGAAGAAGTACGACACAAGCCAGGGCCAGTTCATGAGGTAGAGCTCCTGTTTTCTAACAGCGCCATGATTTCGTGGGTAGACCCTGTTTCGCCGAGACGAGGGAAGACGTTGCCGATGCTGTACTGGTGAGTCTCTTCGCGAGTGTCGGTGATGGCATCAAGGGCGAGGGTGACGTTGAGCCCCTGTTCGTAGGCCTGGCGGGCGGTGGCCTCGACGCCGCCGGAGGTCACGATTCCGGTGACGATAACCTGGGTGACGCCTCGCGCCTTGAGCTGGCCTTCAAGATCGGTGGTTGCGAATGCGCCCCAGCTACGCTTGGTGACGACGATATCGTTTGATTGCCGATCCAATTGCGGCAGGAGGTCGGTCCATCCGTCGGAGGACGATGGGTTGGTGCGCGGACCCTGTTCTGTCAGGCCTGGCGCGCGGCCCGCCACATTGACCAGCACGACGGGGAGGTTCTTTGCGCGGAAGGCATCGATCAGGGCGCGGGTTCGGTCGATGATCTCGTCGATGGGATGGATGAAGTTTCCGTTGGCTATGCCTTGCTGCAGGTCAATGACGATCAATGCTGTAGTGGGGTCAAGCGTTGTAAGCGGCATCGGTTCTCCTTCTCGGGTACAACCCTGCATGGGTATGGGCAGGACAAACCGGGTTCAATGCTCAACAAGCCGCGTCAGCAATGCGAGTGCCGCCTGAAGCTGCTCCTGCTCCTGAACGGAGAGCTTCTGCGCGATCCTGGTGGTGAGCCAATCCTGCCTGGCGGCCCTGCCCTCCTGAAGGAACTTCCGGCATTTGGGCGTCAGGGACATCAGGGTCTGCCGTCCATCGCTGGGGTCAGGTGCGCCTCTCACGAGGCCCGACTGCTGCAGCGGCATCACCACGGCGCTCATGGACTGTGGACGCATGCCTTCCGTTCGGGCCAGGCTGGATACGGTGGCCGAACCGTCCTTCTCCAATCGCAGAACAACGGAGATCTGTGAGGGCGTTAGATCGTCGTGGCCGCCGTACTCGCGTAAACGCAGCTTGAGTTTGCGGAAGACGGTACGCAGGTTGGACGCAAGCGTGGAAGCGGGCCCGGTCTGCGGAGGCGAATTGCGAGTGCTCACACGCTGACTATCGCATATCTACAGGTAGACTGTAAAGGTCGTCTGTACATGCTTGGTAGAGCGGATGGGATTGCTGGTGGCGAAGAGCAAGCGAGGTACAGACGCAGGTCCTTCGGCTGCACTTCTCGCGGTGGGACTACGAGAAGCGCAGCTCAGGATAACAGTTTCTGGGTGAGTGGAAGGAGGACGGGCAACGGCAAAGGCGAAATGCGGGGTTCCCTTCGCTGCGGCGCCAGGTGTGCGCCTTCGGTCGGGATGACGTTTGTTTTTGGTTGAGGAAGGAACAGCAACGGCGGACGCAGTCTCTACGGGTAGTGACAGAAGGAAGCAAGGCGAGGTAAAGGCGAGATGCGAGGTTCGCGGGCGCTTAGGCGTGCTGCTTGAGGAGGGTGAGGACTTCTTCGGCGTGGCCCTCGGGTTTGACCTCTTCGAAGATGTGGAGGAGGCGCTGGCCGTGGCCGGTATCGGGGCTGATGAGGTAGGTGGTGCGCTTGACACCTTTGACGAGCTTGCCGTACATGTTTTTGGGCTTGACGAGGTCGTAGCGGTTGATGAGTTCCATGTCGGGATCGGCAAGGAGGTCGTAAGGAAGGTCGTACTTGGTTTTGAACTTCTTCTGATCCTTGACAGTGTCGCGCGAGATGCCGAGGACGGTGATGCCGGCCTGCTGGAACTGCTCGAAGGCGTCGCGGAAGCCGCAGGACTCGATGGTGCAGCCTGGGGTGTCGGCGCGCGGGTAGAAGAAGAGGACGACGGGTGCGGCTTTGAAGTCGGTGAGCGAGACAGTCTGACCGTCCTGATTCTGGAGGGTGAAGTTTTCGACGATGTCGTTGACTTGCATGGGCGTTTCCCTCAGGGGCTGAAGTCCCGGTTCCGGTGGTGTTGGTTGATGGCGTGGCCGAAGCCACGTTCCTTCAAAGCTGTTGGGTGAGGGCGGTGAGAGTTTTTTCGAGGGAGGCAGCGTCTTCTACGTTGAGGGCGGTCTGGCTGCGGTCGATCTGACGGAGCAGGCTCGAGAGGACTTTGCCGGGCCCGACCTCGACGAACTGGGTGACGCCCTGCTGCACGAGCTGCTCGATGCACTCGGTCCAGCGGACGGCGCCGGTGACCTGACGGACGAGGCAGTCGCGGGCGTCGGCGTCGCGGGTGATGAGGCGGGCGTCGACGTTGCAGACGATTGGAAAGGCGGGATCGGTGAAGCGCATGCTTTCGAGATCGACCATGAGCTGCTGCTGGGCGGGGGCCATGAGGGCGCAGTGGAAGGGCGCGCTGACCGGGAGCATGACGATGCGTTTGGCGCCGGCCTGGCGGCAGAGTTCGGCGGCGTGCTCGACGGCGTGGGTGGCGCCGGAGATGACGGTCTGCTCGGGCGCGTTGAGGTTAGCGGGGGAGACGACGACGGAGTTGGCGGAGCGGGCCTGGGCGATGGGGTCGGCGGCGTCCTCGGGTGCGGGGCGGGTGAGCTCGTCGGAGGCGCCGGCGCAGATGTCGTTGACCTGGGCGGCGGAGAGACCGAGGATGGCGGCCATGGCGCCCTCGCCCGGGGGGACGGCCTGCTGCATGTAGCGGCCACGGTTGCGGACGGTGCGGACGGCTTCGGCGAAGGGGAAGGTGCCGGCGGCGACGTGGGCGCTGTACTCGCCGAGCGAGTGACCGGCGGCGAAGGCGGGGGTGATGCCCTTTTCCATGAGTATGCGGGCGGCGGCTACGGAGACGGTGAGGATGGCGGGCTGGGTGTGCTCGGTGAGCTTAAGCTCTTCTTCGGGACCTTCGAAGATGATCTTCGAAAGGGGGAAGCCGAGGGCCTCGTCGGCCTCATCGAAGACGGCGCGGGCGGCGGGGAGGGCGTCGTAGAGGTCGCGGCCCATGCCTACGTATTGCGAGCCCTGGCCGGGGAAGAGGAAGGCGAGTGTCGGTGTGCTCATGGCTGCATGCGATGGTAACTCAGTGGGGTACTGCCGGGTATTTCGATGCTGATTAGCGCGATAGTGGGGGAGCAGCGAAAGCCGGTTGGTGGCGAGAATGCAGGTCCTTCGGCTGCGCTTCTCGCGATCGGGCCGCGAGACGCTTCGCTCAGGATGACAGTGTTGGAGGGGGAAGAGGCAACGGCAGAGGGGGAGTGCGGAGGCCCCTCCACTGCGGCGCGAGTGCGGCGCTTATGAGGTGAGGCAGCAGCGAAGAACAATGGCAACGGCAAGGAAGAAGCGGGTGATCTTCTTCGCGAAGGATGACAAGGGTGGGATGGAGAACCGGTTGGCCCGGGAGGATGCGAGTCGGGCTAGATGCCGAGGCCGAAGTCGAACTCCTGCTGGTCGCCGGAATGGGCGTATAGGTCGTAGGGGGTGCGGCGATTGAACTTGTAGCGGAGGCGAATCTCACGTCCGACGACGATGCCGATCGCGACGGCGCCGACCCCGGCAGAGACCCAGGCGACAGTTTTGAGTAGCGGTGTCTCTTCGCTAATGTGCTCGATGGCCTCTTTGAGTACGGCCGGGGAATCAGGCAAGGATGTGGAGAGTTTGTTTCTCAGCTGGGTACCGAAGCGCCGACTTGTATGAAGAAACTTCATGGAGTGGATGATAGCTCAGGTTCAACTGCGCCTGCTGCGAAAGGAACCATCCTGAGAGAGACGGTTCCCAAGATGGAACCCTCTGTAATTTGACCCGGATTGTTGCCGTTTGGTTAGCTGGGGCAGGTTGCTGACTCATGCGAGCAGTACGTCCGTCGCCTAGGTGACATCGACCTGTTGAAAGCCTAGGCCGTACAGCAGGGTGGTGATGGTGGCGCGGGCGTTTTTGCGGGCAGTGTCGAGGATGCCGTCGGCGAGGGCTGCCTGCTCGAGCTGCTGCTGGGCGCGGGCACGGGTGTCGGACTCGAGGTTCTGGTCGGCGGGAACGAGGATGCCGGTGGAGCGGGCATAGACGCGGGTGTGCTGGTTGTCGATGGTGGTGACGAAGAGCTGCGAGGCGGGCAGGACGACGTGGATGGCGCGGACGCCGTTACGATCGTCGATGCGGACGTCTTCAGGCTTCAGCCGGTTGAGGTCGATGCCGCCGATGGACTGGCCGTGGACGATGAGCAGGATGCGGTCGCCGGCGATGAGATCAGGGAGGACGGCGCTGGACTTTGACCCTTCGACGACGGTGTCGAGGGAGTAGACGACGGTCTCGAGGCGCTCGAGACGCTGGATCTTCTCGACGACGGCGGGCACGGAGGTGTCGAAGGTGGTGTTGCGGCCGCTGATGAAGCTGGCGAGGCGGGCGGGGATGCCGGCGGTGGCGTTATGCAGAAAGACGATGACGATGGCCGCGCCAAGGATGAGGGCGAGCACGAAGGCGAAGAAGCTGCCGGAGGAGGCTCGGCCGGAGTTGTACTGGGTGGTCATGGATGGTCTCTCTGGGAACTATGGACAGGATACGGTACAGGGCTTGCAGGGAGATGTCAGCCATAAATACGGTAGAGTGCGGGTATGCGGACTACGGTGGACATTCCGGACCCGATCTATCGCGAGTTGAAGAGCCAGGCGGCGCTCGAAGGGCGATCGGTGAAGGAGTTGATTCTGCGAAGGGTCGTGCGAGCGACCAAGAGTGGCAGCGACCAGCCGAAGAAGCTTACTTCCCTGCAAATCAGGGCAAAAAATTCCGGCTCGTTGAAGCTGGGGCCAGAGGGCGTCTACGAGTACATTCCTTTTCCCTGACGTTAACGTGTGGCTGACGCCTGCGCATGGTGTTCGTCCGCACCATCGTGCCGCGATTAAGTGGGGTGAGTCGCTTGATCCCGAGTCGCAGTTCTACTTCTGCCGCGTGTCGCAGCTGAGTCTTCTTCGCCTGCTGACTAACGAGAGCGTGATGGGGATCGATGTTGCTACACAGGCAGAGCCATGGCAGATCTGCGACTTGTTCTGGAGAATGGCAGGACGTTTTTTACGGATGAGCCGCGTGGGCTTGAAGATCGGCTGCGCGCGCGTACGACGAAGAAGGAAAGTTCGACCAAGGAGTGGGCCGATGCGTACATGGTGTCGTTCGCTGAGGCGGCGGGGTTGCGATTTGTGACCTTTGATAAGGCGCTGGCGGGGCGGGCGCGGGGTTCGTGCTGCTGCAACCGGAGTGAGTCTGGTCGGGCGGTACGATTTTGCGGCCTGAAGATTTTGCATCCCGCGGCGTGTGCCTGGTCGTATAGGCAGATGAGCGGCTGTATGGGGATGGGACCGGACGAGTTTCGCGGGGTGGTTGAGGAGCACCAGCGGATGGTGTTTTCGATTGCGCTGCGCGTGACGAGCGATTACAGCGGCGCGGAAGAGGTGGCGCAGGATGTGTTCCTGGAACTTTTTCGCGGGACAGCTCGGCTGGACGGTGCCGACCACCTGCGGTTCTGGCTGCGGCGGGTGAGCGTGCACCGAGCGACGGATTGGCTGCGACGGCAAAAACGGCAGCCGGAGACGGGCGCGGAGGCCTGGGTCGAAGAGGAGCATGGCGCGCCCGCGGAGGCGAGGGATGCCGGCAGTCCCGTGCAGGCTCGGCTGGAAGACCTGCTGGGGACACTGCCCGAGACGCTGCGCGTGGCGATGGTGCTGCGCTACCAGGAGGAGATGTTGCCGGATGAGATTGCGCGGCTGCTGGGTCAGCCGGTGGCTACGGTGAAGAGCAACCTGCGGCGGGGGCTCGAGCTGCTGCGGCGCAAGGCAGAGGTCACGATGAAGGAGTACGTGCGATGAACGAGATGGAAGAGTTTGAACGAGAGTTGCGCCGGGCGCTCGGGCGCGTGGAGGCGCCGGAGGCGCTGGTGGGGTCGGTGATGGCAGCTGCCGGCGAGGGGCATCCGCGGCGCGTGCTGTGGTTCCGGCGGCCGGGGGCGTGGTTCGGGAACGTGGCGGCTTCGCTGCTGGTGGGCGGGCTGCTACTCGGGCTCGGGGTTGACGGCGTAGAGCATCATCGGGCGGTGGAGCGGGCGCGGGCGGAGCGGGACTTCGCACGATCGCTCGAGCTGACCGATCGGGCACTCGCACAGACACGACAGCATCTGCGGCAGGCGGGGATCATGGTTCACGAGTAGGCGGCTGCTGAGAACCTCAACGAAACAGGGACTTCAACGAAGAAGGAGAATTCATGACACGGAGACGGCTGAGTGTGGGAGTGATCCTGCTGGGATGTTCGGTGGCGGGCGGGGCGGCGGGGCTAGCACAGGCGAGTGCGCTGCCGGAGAAGGACGATCTCTTTGGCGGCACGGAGAAGTTTGCGCAGGGTGCGAGTTCGGTGACGCAGATTGACATGGACCCGGACACGCTGGGGCGGGTGGGGGGCAAGGACGGGCTGCAGGCGCGGCAGACGGTGCTGTCGGTGGTGCATACGTATGAGTACGACAAGCCAGGGATGTACCGGATCGAGGATGTTGAGGCCTTCCGCAAGAAGCTAGAGACCGGGGACTGGCACTGCTCGGTGCACATTCGCGATATGAAGAGTGGCGAGTCAACCGATGTGTGCAACAAGCGGCGCACGGACGAGATGACCGAGCAGGCGATTATCACGGTCGAGCCGATGTCGCTCTCCTTTATCCATACGATTCACAAGCCGGGCAAGAATGGCACGAGCGAAGTTCCCGCGGGAATGGGTCTGGCCGGTCCGGAGTGGCAGGCGGAGATGATGGTGGTCCGCGCCGAGATGCAGGCGGAGATGGCGGCCATGAAGCCGGAGCTGTTGGCGGGCCTCGCGGGGCTGAAGAACTTTCACGGGCCGGATCCGGAGATGATGCGGCAGCTGCAGCTTCAGATGAAGGATTTCAAGGGGCCTGATCCGGAGGTGATGCGGCAGCTGCAGAAGTCCCTGAAGGGGCTGAAGCCGGGCGATCCTACGCCTCAGCCTTAGGGCGAGAGGCTTGACGCGGATGAGGCGAATGGGACGGATTCAGGGGCTAGTGCTGATCAAGGTCCGATTGGGTCCGAGGGACGCTGCAGGTGCTTCGGCTGTGCTTCTCGCGGTGGGGCTCGCGAGAAGCTTCGCTCAAGATGACGCTTTTGTTGTGGGTGACAAGAGAACAGGCAACGGTAGGGGCGAAATGCGGGGGTCCCTCCACTGCGGCGCAAGTGCGGCGCCTTCGGTCGGGATGACGGAGGCTTTGGGGTGGGTGTGGGAGTGCGAAAGCAGGCGCAGGTTCCCTTCGGGAATGACAAGCGAGAAGACCACCGCTGCCAGGTTCCTATTTTAGGCGTTGAGGGCCATGGTTGCTTGTTCGGTGGTTTGGGCGGTGGTGCGGTGGTGGTAGGCGGCGGCGATGAAGGCACGGAAGAGGGGGTGGGGCTCGAGTGGCTTGGACTTGAACTCGGGGTGGAACTGGCAGCCGAGGAAGAACGGGTGGGTGGGGATCTCGACGATTTCGACGTAGGTGGCGTCGGGGGTGGTGCCGGTGATGTGGAGGCCGGCGCCGGTGAGGACGGCCTCGTACTCGCGGTTGAACTCGTAGCGATGGCGGTGGCGCTCGCTGATCTCGGTGGTGCCGTAGGACTCGGCGGCGAGCGAATCGGGCTCCATGGTGCAGGCCCACGCGCCTAAGCGCATCGTTCCGCCCATCTCTTCGACGCCCGTGAGCTCGCGAAGTTTATAGATGATGCGATGCGGGGTAGCGGGGTCGAACTCGCCGGAGTTGGCATCCTTAAGGCCGCAGACGTTGCGCGCGTATTCGATGCAGGCGGTCTGCATGCCGAGACAGATGCCGAAGTAGGGGACCTGGTTTTCGCGGGCGTAGCGGATGGCATTGAGCATGCCTTCGATGCCGCGTTTGCCGAAGCCGCCGGGGACGAGGATGCCGTCGAAGCCGGCCAGCTGGAGTTCATAGTTGTCCGTTTCAAGCCCCTCGGCTTCGATCCAGGTGACCTGGAGCTTCAGGTTGTGGGCGAGGGCACCGTGGACGAGGGCTTCCTTGAGCGACTTGTAGCTGTCTTCGTACTCGACGTATTTACCGACGATGCCGATCGAGACTTCGTCCTTCGGGTTGTAGGCGCGATGGACGATGTCCTTCCACTTGCTGAGATCGACATCCTTGGTATCGAGGCGGAGGTATTTGAGGGCGAGCATATCGGCGCCCTGCTCGGCGAGGTTGAGCGGAACCTCGTAGATGGAGGGGACGTCGCGGGCGATGATGACGGCTTTTTCTTCAACGTTGCAGAAGGCGGCGATCTTCGAGCGCATCTCGCGAGGGACGGCGCGGTCGGCGCGGCAGAGCAGGATGTCGGGCTGGATGCCGATCGAGAGCATCTCCTTGACGGAGTGTTGGGTGGGCTTGGTTTTGAGCTCCTGGGCGGCGGCGATCCAGGGGACGAGGGTCATGTGGATGAAGCAGGTGTTGTCGCGGCCGAGCTCCTGGCGCATCTGGCGAATGGCTTCGAGGAAGGGGAGTGATTCGATGTCGCCAACGGTGCCGCCGATCTCGACGATGAGGATCTCGCAGTCGGCGGCCACCTTGCGCATGGCGTTCTTGATCTCGTTGGTGACGTGGGGGATGACCTGGACGGTCTTGCCGAGGTAGTCGCCGCGCCGCTCCTTGGTGATGATCTGCTCGTAGATGCGGCCAGTGGTGAGATTGTTGTCGCGGGTGAGCTTGGCGTGGGTGAAACGCTCGTAGTGGCCGAGGTCGAGGTCGGTCTCGGCGCCGTCGTCGGTGACGAAGACCTCACCGTGCTGGAAGGGCGACATGGTGCCGGGGTCGACGTTGAGATAGGGGTCGAACTTCATGAGATTGACGCGGATGCCGCGGGCCTCGAGCAGGCAGCCGATGGAGGCTGCGGCGAGACCCTTGCCGAGTGAGGACACAACGCCGCCGGTTACAAAGATGTACTTTGCAGACATGTCCGCGACCTCTTGGG
>CAXTLS010000063.1:0-18582 GCA_964245235.1 uncultured Acidobacteriaceae bacterium | reverse complement strand
GTTGTGGTCAAGTTCGGCGGCCTGGTCGTCAAGGGCGCGAACTACGCCCACTACCAGGTGCTCGTCGATCGCTAGAAGTAGACAGGGAAGTCCTATAGACGGGGACCGGCATATGTGCCGGTCCCCGTTGCTTTTACAACAGTTTTTTGGAAAGAGAGGCGGATGCGATGGGTTATTTGTTGCCGACCGAGTACCTGCAGTACGGATTGGCCGCGGACACGACGGACGACTGGATCACTATGGCGTCGTCGCTGATCGAATCTTACTGCCGCAGGACCAGCCTGCTGGCGACGCAGTATGTGGAGCGGATGCGCCTCACGGCAGGCGCCCAGACGGTGCGATTGAGCTACCTGCCCCTGGCTACGATCGCTCCCGCACTGACCGCGCTGGTTGGTGTACGCGCTCGCTATGGCAAGCCTCGGCGTGGCGAGATGGCCGATCCCTTTCGCGAGCAGGTTGCGTGGGCATTCAGCCTTCCCGGCAGCTGGAGCGTGCTCAATGTCACGACCATCGACCTGAATTGCCCGACAGGGGAGCTGACGTTCCCCATGAACTTCCTCGGCCTCGACTACAACGAAGTGGAAGTGACTTACACCGCCGGCCTGCTTGTCATCCCGCCCGCGGTAAAGGTCGCCTGCGCGCAGATCGTCAGGAATGCGCAGTCGATGCCGTCGACCAACGTCAAGTCGAGCAAGATGGACACGCTGCAGATGGAGTACTTCTCGGGCGGCCTGATCGACCCCCAGGTGCAGGCGATGCTGCGGCCTTACCTCGCGCAAAGGATCGGGTGACATTATGGCAGACGTGATCCAGTCAACCGCCGTCATGCACGCCGCGGATGCCCTTCTACGCAGCGCTGGCGGCCGAAGCGTCCTGCTCCGCACGCCATCACCCGGAACCCCGGGAGACGCGACCGAACAGCTCGGGTTGGTAACGCCAAGCTTTCAGGATGTGGGGCTCGCGCCGGTCGTCTTCCGCAAAGCGCTCGCCACCGTCGTGGCGGGCAGCGGCGCCAAATGGGAGCTGCTTATCTCGGCGACAGCCGTCCAGACGGTTGTTGGCTCACTCGCCTTCGACTCGGCCAGCGTGCTCTTCGCCCAGGCCTTCGGCGTGCTGATCGACGGCACCTTGTTTGAGATTGAGGCAGCCACATCGTCTAGCGCGTTCGGCTCGCCCTATGTTTACCGGCTTGTACTGCGCGCCCCAGAATCGCTGGCTACCTGACCGGTAGCGGAAAGGTTACAGATCAAATGATCAATGCGAAAGACACGTTCTACATCATGCTGCGCAATCGCTTGGCCGCGCTGAATCCAACGCGGACAATGGGTCTGCGTGGTGTAACCCGGCCCGGCGTTCTGGTCGAAGAGAACGAGCTGACCACCGACAGCGCGGTGCTCGATATCTTCCGGCTCCGCTGGACCGCACTCAGTATGGCTGCAGGCAGTGCCTTACCGCTGGCCACGATGACCTGCGAGATCCGCTACGCCACGGCAGGCACTGCGGGCAACGCTGGCATGGACCGAGGCCGCCTACTCGCCAGAATGGATAGCGAGCTGACCGCCGCCATCCAGACCGTACCGCACAACATCCTCAAGCAGAATTTCGCCAGCAGCAGCGTCGGTGTCGCACCTGTGGCGATGCTGACTAACGTGTTCTGGAGCGATGCAAGCTTCGGCCCAACCGTAGTCGCGGCCGAACGGCTGGAGCGTCTCGCCACCGTCGAAGTCTTCTGCTACCAGGAGGCCGGCGAATGACGACCTTCGCAACAGTAGCGGCAAGCACGCCCATGACGCGCCGGGTACGCGCCTACTTCGCTCCCGTAAATCGCGTGGCCGGTGCCCCGACGATCTTTGACGCCGCGCAGAATGGTCTCTTCATGCTCAGCGCCCCGCCGGCTCCGTGGCTCGACCTCGGCTGGTGCACTGACTTCGTCCGCAAGACCGGAACTAAGGTGAGTGTGCTGCAGACCGGTACGCCGGCGATTACGCAATCGCAGGTTCGTACCGAGATTGATGCCTCTGTTTCGCTCCAGTTCGAAGCCTGGGGCAAGCTCCAGCTCGCACTTGCCGCAGGCTCGCAGCAGATGAATCTCCTTGAGCCGACCGCGGGCGCAACGGCCAACGGCAGCGGTGGAACAGCGATCACCGCGGTGCCGCTTACGCAGGACGGCAGCTCCACGGCGACGCGGCTGAGCATCGGGATTACGGCAGCGGCCACCTTTGCGATTGGCACGCTGGTCGCGGTTGACATCGACTATCTCGGTCAGATCGGCTATGTCGGCAGCGGCGTCAGTGCGGCCTACGTGAAGACAAGTGCGGCCGTTGGGGGCGATGCAAACTACATTCGCCGGGTCACGCTGAACGTCGGCCGCATCGTCGCCATCACCGGCGGCGTACTGCAGTTAGCGGCTGCTTTACCGGCCGGTGTACCTGTGGCAGCCATGAAGGTAAGCCCGCTCGCGGGCTTCGTCGATCGCGAGGGCGGCAGCTTCTTCCAGGAGTGGTCCGGCCTATTCGTCTACCAGGGCGAGCAGGGTGATCGCGTGATCTTCCACTATCCGCGGCTGCAGGCCATGCAGGGTTCGGCTGAGGTTCTCGAAGCTCTGCCCGGCACGCTCGCCGGTCCTCTCGAGCAGATACGGCTGGCGGGCGCCTTTCGCGCTCTGCCGGTTCAGGACACCAACGACGGCGAGATGGTGCTGTGTTTCCGCAGCTATCTTCCGGCCGCAATGCGCGCCGTTTGAGTTTCAAACCGCGCGTAGTTTCCCAACAGTTTCGGGTGAGAACAAAGTACGAGGAGATTGACGATGCATTGGATGCCCAGACAATGGACGCTGGTAGGCATGCTGCTGGCAGCAGTATTGACGATGGCGCCTGTGGCCCCGGCCCAGGTGACGACTACGCAGATCGCCGACACGATCTATCGTGCAGACGGCAGCGCGGCAACAGGAACAGTCATTATCAGCTGGCCCGCGTTCCTTACGGCCTCAGGCCAGTCGGTGCAGGCCGGCAGCACAGCGACGGTCATCGCGGCCGGCGGCGTGCTGAATGTACAGCTTGCGCCGAACGCAGGATCAAACCCGATGGGAAGCTATTACACCGTCGTCTATCACCTGGATGATGGCTCGCAGAGCCGTCAGTACTGGGTGGTACCAACGAGCGGATCGGCCGTAAAGGTTGCCGCGATCAGCAGCACTGTGATGCCGCTTTCGGTCGCCCAGCAGACGGCGAGCGTCAGCTATGTCAACGCGCAGATCGCCTCACTCGTCGCAACGGGGACTGTCCCGCAGGGTACGGGGTCTGGCACCTATGTGCAGACAAGCGGCGACACGATGACCGGCCCGCTGGTGCTTCCCGGTGATCCGACGACGACCAACCAGGCGGCGGATAAACACTACGTCGATGTCTCGGTCCAGCAGGTAGCCGCGGGTGTCGCGCAGAAGGTCTCGCTGATACCACAGGCCAACCAGCTCGTGGCCCAGCCGGTCGGGTCGCAGATGCAGGTCAACAAGCTGAACGGTGCGCAGTACGCGACTGAATATGTGAGTGGTCAGGGCAATAACGGCATTGCCAACGCGGTGGCGGGCCCGGACTGCGTAAGCGGTTGCGATATCCGCGCCGAGGATACGTACAACTCGCTTGAGAACTACTCCGTGACGAATTGGAATAGTCAGACCCACCTGGAAGATCTTCGCCTGGGTGCAAAGCGGGACACGTACATGAATCCCGGCAATCCCATCAATGTTGGCATCGCTGCCGGCCAGTTGATCGACATGGTGACAACGCAGCAGACTGCGGTGTCTGGCACAACGGTGGTCAACGGCGACCCGGAAGCAATTACGCTCGAGGTCTCGAACAATGCGCTAGCCGGCGGATCGAATCTCTATCCTGCGTCCATCGAAGGAGCCATCCCGTACTTCAAAAGCACCTATATCGCGCAGCAGATCACGGGCAACTACAACACGATGGGGCAGCATAGTCTCACGGCGCAGAATATCAACTGCTACGGCGTGGGAGACTGCCTGATCGGCTCGCACTTCATGGTTGCTTCGGGCGGCTTCCGCGATGAAGCGGACGAGGGAGCGCACCCCTTCGACCTTGAATATCGCGAAGATTCGCGCGTCTTCACCGGAACCTGCTCGACCGGCTGCAGTACCAACTCGACCTCCATCCTGGTGGCGACCACGGCCGGCCCGGGGACCCAGGGCGAAGGCCGCTTCCTCATCAATAAGAATCCTGCAAAGGTGATCAGCGCGGGGCTGTTGACCGGCGGCACCAGCGGCGCACCGTACCCGACCGCAATCTTTAGCGGGGTCACCTTCCCGCTCAGTACCTTCTTCGCGACTGCGGCCCTCGCGCCGTCCCAGGTCAACACCATGGCTCCGGGCACCGTCGTTCTGCCGATTGCAACTACCGGCGTCACGGCAGGGTTTGCAACCAACACTGCGGCCGCACCGGCGACCAGTGGCGTCGCTTGTGTCGTCGACCAGGATCCCGTGGGCAGCTTTTTGCCGCATAACTACGAGATGGCCAATTACACGGTGGTCGACGGAACGCACCTGCGATTGACTCTGAACAAGGTGCACGCGGCGATGTCGACGGTAGCAATCGGTGGACTCTGCGGCTATGGGCTTGAAGAGACGGTGGACACCCAGGGCATCGTCAAGCAGGTATTTCCGGTCGTCGGTTCGAACTCGTCAACGACCCTGTATTACGCGGGCGGGCTGACCCCCATCGTTGGCGTCATGAACCAGACGGGCGGCTTCTTGAATATCAAGATACCCGTCGTCGCGATCGCACGCACCAGCAACGTCGTGACCATCACCGCGGCGAACAATTTCGCACAGGATATCAACGGCCTGCAGATGACGGTAGCCGGAGTGACAGACAGCAGCTATAACGGCAGCTTCACGGTGACCACCACCTCGCCCAACACGTTTACCTATCCACAGGTTGGTCCGAACAGCACCAGCCTGAACGGCTCCGCATCGATCCTTACCGGAGGGTTTGCGCTGTACCCCATGGCCGAGGTCCTCGGAGTTCTGAATCCGGCGACCAAGGCGCTTGATGGCAGCCTGACGCTGGCACCGAACACGGTGGCCTGGGCAGCGAACGATGCCGTTGAAGAACCGCACTATTACCAGGAGCGGCTGGGCGGCGACGCGGAGCTCATCAGCCAGATTGTGCCCCGGCCCACGACTGGTCAGTCCGCCGGTATCTCCTACCAGGGAAACAATTCAAATGGCCTGATCGGCTACCGCATCTCGAACGACAGTGCACCCTCGAGTTATCTCGGCGCGGGTGGCAATCACCTCGCTCCGGATGCTGGATTCATGGTTGCCGGCACCTGGCGACAGACGATGGAGCTTGACGCCGGACAGGACACCGCCTTCTACATTCATTGCAACTATCGCGGATGCAACCGTTGGAACAGCGGCTACCAGCTGTTCGCGATGGACAGCGCGGTTGGGGCCGATACGGTCAACTACCAGCCGAACATCAGCACCATGACGATCGACATGCGGGGCCAGACCTATCAATTCAGTCCGCTTGCCCTTACGGCCCAGGTAATCAACGTCGGCACTCTGAACGCGAGCAGCTACCACGGTCCTATGAGCGGTAACAACATCAGCAGTGGCGCCGTTGCTGCGGCCTTCCTGCCCATGATGGGAGCTTCAGGAAGCGCACACGCTGCGGGCATCGCTCCGGACCCTGGCCAGGCGGCCGGGAATACGCGCTTCCTTCGCGAGGATGGCACATGGAGCACCCCGGGAGTCGCCAGCGCGCCCGTCGGTAACCTGCTGGCAGGAGCTACGGCAGACTATAACTTCCTGCAGGGTTCAGGGACAACGATCACTGACAGTACAGGAAATGGGAATAGCGGAACGTTCCTGGCAGGTGCGGCACCGTCATGGACGCCAAGCGGTCTGGCCTTTGTGCCAACCCAGGGCGTCACCCTGCCTGCCGCGCTGAATGGTACCCAGACCTACTTCCTCGGCCTGTACGTCAACCCGCTCACCGCGGGAACTCAGCCCCTCAACCAGTACCCGGTCCTGCTTTCAAGCACGACTGGCAGCAGCGGCTTCAACTTCATGTACGGTTATGCGGCGAATCTGCCGGGCAACAACTTCATCCCATTCGCCTACGCACCGACGCTCTTTGTCAATGGTCAAAAGTCAACGATGACTCCTAACCTGGTCTCCGGCTTCCATGTCCTGGCGGCGGTGCTGGGGTCTTCAGG
Organism: uncultured Acidobacteriaceae bacterium; assembly: GCA_964245235.1. Classification (GTDB taxonomy): domain Bacteria; phylum Acidobacteriota; class Terriglobia; order Terriglobales; family Acidobacteriaceae; genus Edaphobacter. The sequence continues at coordinate 12,342 of CAXTLS010000063.1, read as the reverse complement.
AAGCGGCGTCGATCACATCTACATCGACGGCGTTGAGGTAGCGAACTATACCGCGCAGGGAAGCTCGGCAAGCGCCGAGACCAGCGGCAACCTGGTGCTTGGCTCGTCCGGAGCATCGCCTTGGCAGAACTCAGGGATCAACGGAACGATGTACCGGCTGCGGACCTATCCTACGCAGCTCAGCGCGGCATCGGTCCTTGCGGTCTCGGCGGCTATCACCAACGAGGTAGCTGCGCGCGGAGTCGCCGTTACGCCGGTTCCCCTCCAGCAGGCGACACCGCAGCTACAGGCGATCGGCGACTCGATCACCTTCGGTCAGGGCGTTACGACACCATGGCCTTCGCTGCTGACGCTCAGCAACCAACCTGCCTACACCGTCACGGACTGGGGCATCTCGGGCATCACGCTGACGGCCATCAACGGGTCGGATCCGAACCGAGCCGCGCTGCATTGCCACACCAGCTCAGGTCCGTCGCTGGCGGTCGTCTTCGCCGGAACGAATGACTTCGGCTCGGCGCCGTATTCGGCTGCCGGCGTCCTGATGAACCTGCTCGGCGAGGTCCAGACGATCAAGCAGGCCGGCTGCAAGGTCTTTGTTGGCACCATGCTGTCGCGAGGCAGCACCGACGTTGCCGGCGGCAGCTTCGATGCCGACAAGGATGCCTATGACGCGCTGATCCTGGCGCAGGCAAAGGCAGGAGGAGCGGATGGCATTATGGACTTCGCCGCCAACCCGTTGCTCGGTGCTGACGGTGCGAACGCCGGCGCCAGCTTCCAGGCCGATCACATCCACCCGACGCAGGCTGGTCAGCAGCTGTTAGCCAACGTCGCAAGCAACGTGCTGAACTACACCTTCGGCTATAACGAGACCAACCCGCACGTGGTGACCTCGCTTGGCTACACGATGACTGCGGGGGACGGCTATGTCAGCCTCGCCGGCCTGAGCAACGCGGGCACGTTGACGCTGCCGGACTGCACGGGCCAGAGCGGCGCCAGCTACCGGATCAACAATCCGCAGTCGGCCTTCGCGGTCTCGGTGGTGCCGCTGAACGCAAACCAGCTGATCAACGGCCTCACCACGGTAACGGCCCCGGCCAACGCGACGCTTACGCTGCGCGACACGCCAAATCCGAAGACGGTCTCCGGCTGTCATTGGGAAATGTAATCACACGCATGGCGGACGGCCAGGCCGGCGCTCTTCGCGATTCATAAGCGAAGGGCGCTGGCCGGTATGCCTGCTTTGACCAGAAACTCTGCTTTGACCAGAACGTCCAGGGAAGGAATCGATGAGGCGCGATGGGACATGACAACGAAGGAGACTTTAGTGCTGCAGGACTGACGGCGCTTGGAGCGATGCTCGCGAAGGACTGGGCCGGCGAGAAGAACGAGGTTGGCGCGATCACCCTAGCGAGCAGGCTGTTGAAGGTGCGGGACCGCGACGGCGTTGAACAGCCGCTCGTTGCGAATTTCGCTCAGCGGGAGTTTGAGCGAGCCAGGACCCAACGAAACATCGTCCTGAAGGCGCGCCAGATGGGCATGACGACCTGGGTGTCGGGCCGCTTCTTCCTGAAGACGATTACGACGCCTGGCGTGCTGACCGTGCAGGTAGCGCATACGCGCGAGGCGGCGGAGAGCATCTTCCGCATCGTGCAGCGCTTCTATGATCACTTGCCTGAGGAGTACAGGACCGGACCGCTGAAGCGAAGCCGGTCGAATGTCCGGCAGATGATCTTTCCCGGGATCGACAGCGAGTTCCGCGTCGTGAGTGCGGCGGATGGTAACGCAGGCCGCGGTCTCAGCATCCAGAACCTGCACTGCAGCGAAGTTTCGCGCTGGCCGGGCGAGGCGCGCGAGACGCTGGCCGGACTGCGGGCCGCCCTTGCGCCTTCGGGTGAGCTGGTGCTTGAATCGACGCCGAACGGCGCTTATGGCTGCTTCTATGATGAGTGGGCAGGCGCGGAGGAGAATGGCCTGGCGCACCACTTCCTGCCGTGGTGGCTGGAAGAGACGTATGTAGCTGCCGCAGTTACAGACCTAAGCGATGAAGAGCTGGAGGTTGCCGACCGGCACAAGCTGACGCCGGAGCAGATGGGCTTTCGGCGCACGCTCGAGAAGAGTTACCACGGTCTGCGGGCGCAGGAGTTTGCCGAAGATCCGGAGCGATGCTTCCGGGCGACGGGCAACTGCTGCTTCGAGACCGAGGTGATCGAGAATCGGCTGCTGGAGCTCGGCGAGCCCGCCGGCAAGGACCGCAAGGGATCGCTGCTGACCTGGTTTCCTGCGATCGCCGGTAAGGAGTACCTGGTCGCGGTTGATCCTGCGGGCGGGGGGAGTGATGGCGACTTCTGCGCAGTGCAGGTGATTGCGATGGAGAGCGGCCTGCAGTGTGCCGAGCTGCGGGAGCGGCTGCGGCCGATCAATCTGGCTGCGGCAGCGGCGGAGCTGGCGCGGCTATACAACGGCGCCATGATCGTCGTCGAACGCAACAATCATGGCAGCGGCGTGCATGCATTCCTCGACACCGGCCAGCACTACCGCAACGTCTACGGCTCGGACGGCGTGGAGGGCTTTCTGACAACCGCTGCTTCCAAGCCGCGCATCGTGAGCCGACTGGGCGCGATGCTGGTCGAGCAGCCAGCGCTGTTTCGCAGCCGGCGGCTGCTGGGCGAGTGCCGCACCTTCGTGACGCAGGCGAACGGCAGCACGGGCGCGGTACCCGGCGGGCATGACGATTGCCTGATGGCGATGGCCATAGCGCAGGAGATCCGCGCCGAGCGCATGTTGACGGGCAGAGGCTAGTGCTTAGCTGATTGAACCCTGATCCTTCGGCCCTAGTATGCTTCTGCTGTGGTCCTTGCGGTGCAGGCGATTCGACGAATGCGGGGCGGCGCCCAGAGCCAGTTGATGCTGGGCGCGGACGGCAAGCTGTGGGTCGTGAAGTTTCAGAACAACCCGCAGCATCTCCGCGTGCTCGCCAACGAACTGATTGCGACCCGCTTGGCCGAGGCTGTGGGGCTGACCGTTCCCCAGACTGATGTCGTGGAGGTGACGGAGTGGCTGATCGCGAATACGCCCGGCATGGGCGTCGAGCGGCCGCGTGGGCTGAGCGAACGCTACCGGTCGGGCCTGCAGTTTGGCAGCCACTTCGTCGGCGGCCTGATGCCTGGCCAGGTGGTTGATTATCTGCCCGAGCAGCAGTTGGATGACGTGCGCAACCTTGCGGAGTTTGCCGGCATGCTGACGATCGACAAGTGGACCGGCAACTGCAACGGGCGACAGGCGGTCTTTGAACGCAAGCCGCGCGAGCGCAAGTACCGGGCCACCTTCATCGACCAGGGCTTCTGCTTCAACGCGGGCGAGTGGACCTTTCCCGACAGCCCGCTGCGCGGCATCTACGCTCGCAACCAGGTGTATGCGCGCGTCACCGGCTGGCCGAGCTTTGAGCCCTGGCTCAGCCGGGTCGAGAGCATAGACGCAGGCGTGCTCTGGAAGATCGCCGAGGCCGTGCCGCCCGACTGGTATGGTGGCGATACGGCCGAGATCGAGCGGTTGATGGAGCAACTGCTGGTGCGCCGGCAGCGCGTTCGCGAGCTGATCGTCTCCTTTCGGGACTCCGACCGGGCACCCTTCCCGTTGTGGACGGGCAAGGGCAGGATGGTGGTGCCGGGACAGTTCGCCGAGCCGGTAAAGCCCGGCGGCGTGGCAAAGTTTCTGATGTGACGAGGATGGCTACGGGATTGCATAGCTGTAGATCTAGAGTTGAAGCAGGAACGAGGAGATGACGTGAGGGAGCGGTTGCCATGCGAGTTCTTCCTCATCCGGTATGTGCCGGATGTGGTGAAGGGCGAGTTTGCGAACATCGGTGTGCTGCTGCGCGAGGCCTCCTCGGGGGCGGCCGCCGCTGTGCGCAGCGAGCCAGTTCCCCCGGTCGTCCGGTTTACGCGCGACTGGACGCGGGTACGGTGCCTTGATGCGGGCGCCGACATCGCGCTGCTGGAAGCGCTTGAGAGCGAAATCGCCTCGCGGCTCGCAGGCAGCGCCGATCTTGAGACGAAGCCGATCACGCAGGTGCTCGAAGACACGTTCTCAAATTCGCTGCAGATCACCGCGCCCAGGGCGTGCCTCGCCGAGAGCATCCCGGCAGAGCTCGAGCAGCTGATGCGCATGTACGTCGAGCCGCTGAAGGTTGCGGCCGAGAAGACGGACCGAAAGCGCACCGGGCGCGCAGCTATCGTAGGCGCGATGCGGACCGAGTTCGAGCGGGCGGGTGTCTGGGCGCTGATGCGGAAGCGCATCGCGGCCTCGATGTACACGGCCGCCGGCGACCCGATGAAGCTGGACTGCGGCTACCGTCCGAACGGGGTCATCCGTATCTTTCATGCCGTCTCGCTCGAGGGCGATATCGAGGCGGCGAAGGTGCTGGCCTTCACCGCTCCGCAACTGCGCGACGGTGTGGCGCGGGTCGAGCAGGCGACGCTTGAATTGACTGCAATCGTCGAGCCGATCCGGCTGGTCGCGGGCGAACCGGACGACGAAGCGAGCGAAACGTACCGCTTCGGCGTCGACACGATGGAGCGCCAGGCTATTCGCGTGATGACGGTCACTGACCTCGCCCGCATCGCCGCGACGGCGCGGACCGAGTTGCGCGTGTGAGCGGTGCCGGCGGTCTGAACGGCAAAGTCGCCGTGCTTATCCGGCAGTCAGCTGCGAACGAACACGAGACCGTCAAGGCGCTGGTCCAGGCAGTTGGCGACGAGACGTATGGCGGTCTCTGGTGCGCGCCGCCTCTGCCTGTCGATGACGAGGACTGGTCGCTGGCATGGGTCGCTGGCGTTGAAGGCTGCATCGCCGGTATGGTGCTGACGAACGCGGAGTGGCTCAGCGATCTGTGGGTGTTGAAGCAGCATCGAGGCCGGGGTGTCGGCGGCCGTCTGCTTTGCCAGGCAGAGGCCGAGATTCGAAACCGCGGGTTGAGGATGATGCGGCTTCGTGTGGTGCGATCGAACGTGCAGGCCATCTCGTTCTACCAGGAGCACGGCTGGCGCGTGGAGCGAGCGTTTCGACACGAGACATTTCCAATCGAGATGGTGGAGATGAGCAAGGCCTCAGAACGAACCGGCGATCCGCGCTGAGTTAGAGCGGCAAGATTGTACGTGGAACAGGATCAACATCCGTCTCCTTGGATCAAGTGATCGATGGAGACGTCGAGCGCGGTACCGACAGCAGGCATGGCCCATGGGCTGTGCCTTTTCAGTTGCACCTACAGATTATTTCCACCGATTCAGAGTTCAAGGAGCAATACACATGGGCGTCAGGACAGCAGTAAAGAACCTCTGGCAGATGCTGGCCGGTGACGAGATGATCGCCGTCGCCGCCGCGGCGGGTACGCGCAAAACAGCGGCGCTGCCATCGATCATGAACCCGCAGCGCGTTGGCCAGGCAGCGACGCCGAAGCCGACCGCGGCGAATCTCCGTAAGTTCGCCGAGACGCCGATTGCCCGGCGCGCCATTAACGTGGTCAAGGATCGCATCGCCAGCATGGACTGGCAGATCAAGGTTCGGCGTGGCTATGCCGGCGTCGAGATTGAAAATGCCGTGGAGCGAATGAACCTGCTGCGACGCTGCCTGGAAGAGCCGAACCCGAATGACAGCTTCCGCGTGCTCTGGGAGCAGGTGCTTGAGGACCTGCTGGTTGGCGGCTTTGGCGCGGTCGAGATGGAGCTGACCGGCGATCCCGCACAGCCTTTTAACCTCTACCCGGTTGACGGCGCGACGATCCAGATCGACACGAACTGGAATGGCGACGCGACCAAGCCACGTTATGCGCAGGCTACGGGCCGGCTCGGCCTCGAAAATCTTGTCCCGCTGCTGGATGATGAGCTGATGTATTTGCGTCTGAATCCGCGCACGCACACGCCTTTCGGCCTGGGCCGGCTTGAGGTTGCCTTCGAGAGCGTCACCCAGTTCCTTAGCGCACACCGGTATGCAGGGCGGCTGGCGTCGAACTCGGTCGTCCAGTATGCGCTGTGGCTGAACGAGGCGACGCCCGAGCAGCACGATCGCCTGATCCGCTGGTGGCAGGATGAGATCGAGGGTACGGGCAAGGTGCCGCTGCTGAGCTGCGAGAACAAGCCCGAGGTGCTTCGCTTTGCCGGCGGCACGGACGCTGATCTGCGCCTGCAGTGGCAGGAGTTTCTGATCATCATGGTCGCCAACGCTTTCGAGCTGCCGCCCATGCTGCTTGGCCTGCAGAAGGACGTGAATAAATCGACTGCGAGCGAGATGGCCGATGAGGCCTTCCAAAGCGCCGTGATGCCGGTCGCCAAACTGCTCGCCGAACACATCACACGCGACCTGTTTGCGAAGAAGCTTGGCTGGCGCGAGTTTGAATTCTCCTTCAACGACCTCGAGAGCCGGAACGAGATGGAAGAGGTTCAGATCCAGACCGAGCTGCTGAAGGCCGGCGTGTACACGATTGCCGAGGTGCGGCAGATGCGCGGGCTCGAGGCGATTCCCGGTGCGCATACCGGCGGGGCGGTCGAGGAGGTAGCCCAGTGATCCTGACTATCGATAATCTCGACGGCCTGGGCGCGATCGATTACAGCGCGTCGCTCGATGCGAGTGCGCCGTTGAAGATCGAGCGCGGGCTGAACACACCGTCACGCTGCGGCGGTGCGCTGATCCTGAACGGGCGGGCGATCCCGGCGCGGCGGGGGCGCATCATCCTCGTCGCCGGGAATGGGACCGTGCTCTTTACCGGCTATATTGCCACTGAAGCCGTGCAGGAGTACGCCGGCGCGGGAATCGCAGGGCCGCTCTACCGCACGGCGTTCAACGCGCTGAGCGATGAGTGGCTGCTCGACCGGCAGACCGTTCCTTCGAGCGGTGCGGGGCTCGCGCAGGCGGGCGGACTCGTGCTGAAGACGCTCACCAACCGGGTCGACGCGAGCCTTTTTACGACCGGCGGGGTGGTGAACGGCCGCGCTGTTGGCGTCTTTGAGCCGGACCTGGGGCAGAGCTGGTCGGCCAATGCCGCGACGATTGCTGCGACCACCTACGCGGCCTATCGCACGCTGCATGGCGCGCTGGCGCTGGTCCCGGCAGGAACCGTGACCCACGCTTTCAGCGATCTCGACGGGACGCTGGCGATCGGCGCACTGAAGTCGACCGCGGTCAGGGAACTCGCCAATGATGTAACCGTGAGTGGCGCAATTGAACCGGCGGCGTACGTCACCGAGGTCTTTGAAGGCGATGGAACGACGACACTCTTCACCCTGGCGGACGAACCGTTCCGGCCGGCGCGAACCAACGGCACGGCATATCTATTGAACGACAGCTTCAACACCGGCGTCTTCAATCCGCTGCTGTGGGCGGTCAACGACCCGGGCGTGCATCTCGGGTTCAGCGCCAATGGATTGCTGCTTTCGGGCGGCAACGGCTTTGCCGGCCAGACCACGCTGACCGCCATCGACACGATTGAGATGGGTGGGACGCTGCTGGTCGAAGCGGGCAGCCTGCAGCTTGCCGCCGCCAGCCAGGGCATGATCTGCGGGCTCTACCAGGGGCCCACGGCGCAGGTAAACTGCTTTGCCGGCTACAACGTCCGGCAGAGTGCCGGCACCACGATCGTCACGCCCTTCATCAACGGCGCGGAGGCTGGAACGAGCTACGTCATCCAGACTGGCCACAGTTACACATTGCGGATTCGCGTTCATTCTGCCGAGTTGCAGCGCGTTCTGCAAAGCTACTATGCGATGGTGGATGGCGTTGTCGAGTCATTTGGAGGCGGGCTGGTCGCTTCGCCCCTGCAGCTGGTCTTTGAGCTGGTCGACCTTGGCGTCTCTTCGAATACGCCGGCGACGGTGCTCTTTGACAGCGCCAGTGCCGGCGCGATCGTCAGCACGCCGGCGACCTGCACCTTCGTCGCCGTCGACAGCGTTCAGTTGTTTGGGTCGATGGGCTATTGCCGGGTGACGCAGACGGGCTCGGCGTGGGTCAGCAGCACGCTTCTGAGTGGCCAGACGCAGACGCGGCTGATCGGCGCTGCAGGCTCGGGCGTGGATTGCAGCGTTTCTGTAGCTGGTAACGTTACCTTCTTTGCAGGCCGCGTGCCCGTGCCGGGCGAACTTGTAACCGTCCGGTATCGAACACGGCAGCGAGCGATCGCCCGCATCGAGAATGCGGCCAGCGTGGCCGTGGAAGCTGCGGGGAACGCGCCTGGAACAGCGGCATGGCTCGGGAAAGTAGAGCGGCCGCCGGCGCGGAGTACCGCCGACTGCGAAAATGCCGCTGTAGCAATCCTGAGCTTCGCCTCGAGCCGTGCGGCGGCAATCGCGGGAACGTACGTCGCCGAGAATCCGCAGCTGACGGCCGATATCTGGCCGGGCGATGTGCTGGCTCTGACCACCAACGGGAAGACGACGAGCGTGATTGTGCGCAGCGTAGCGATCGAGGACAATGCAAGTTCGCCAGAGCTGCTGACGTACCGGATTGCCTTTGCGAACGACTGGGCCGAAGGGCTCGGGCTGACGCTCTCTGAGTCGATTGCGACCGACGGCCTGCTGCCCCAGACGGCGCTGCCCGGCCCGGCGACTGTGCTCGCGAACCTGCAGCAAATAACGGTCGTCAGCGTCTCGGGCACGGCGATCCAGGTGGATGCCGGCACACTGCCGCCGGCGGGTGGCGGCTTCGAGGTGCGGCGGCTGGATGGCGAGTTCGGTCCGCTGGTGGTGCAGGATCTTGTCCTGCGAAGCCCGGTGCGCAGCTTTTCGATACCCCGCGAGGCACAGGTCGAGCGCTACTTCGTACGGATGTATGACGGGGCCAATCCACGGGCGTACTCCCGCGTCTCAAGCGCAGTATTTACCGATGTACCTGTGGCGTAAGCCACGGGGAAAGGAGGATGACATGACAGAATTCGAATCGAAAGCTCTCTCTGATTTGAGCGTCCTGAAGAGTCAGATGCAGCAGCTGATGGGGATCGGCCAGCCTGGAAGGCTGCATATGCTCGAAGAGCGTGTACAGAAGCATGAGCAGGCCGTGCAGCGTATGAAAGGACTGGCGGCAGCGTTCGGCGGCGTGCTGACGATCGTTCACCTGGGGATCAGCTACTTCTCAGGCAAACGATAGCGGGCGGCTCGGCCGATATAATTGGGGGTCTATGGAGACTGGTCCGCTGGTGGGAGTAGTGATGGGAAGCCGCAGTGACTATGCCGTGATGCAGGCGGCGGTGGCGATGCTGCGGGAGTTCGGTGTGGCGCACGAGGTGCGGATCGTGTCGGCGCACCGAACGCCCGACCTGCTGTTTGAGTACGCCGGGGCGGCGGTCACGCGGGGCCTGCGGGTCATCATCGCCGGCGCAGGTGGAGCGGCCCATCTGCCGGGGATGATCGCGGCCAACACGGTCGTACCGGTGCTGGGCGTGCCGATCTCGGCGACCGCGTTGCAGGGTATGGATGCGCTGCTATCGATTGTGCAAATGCCAAAGGGCATCCCCGTGGGGACGCTGGCGATCGGTGCGCCGGGAGCCGCAAACGCGGCCCTGCTGGCGATCGCGATGCTGGCGACTACGGATGAGGCGCTGCAGCAGCGGTTGATGAGCTGGCGGGCGAGCCGGCGGGATGAGGTTCTCGCGCAGACGGTCGGCGATGCGCCCGAGCCGCTTGACCCGGCCGGGACGCAGACGCTCAATGCAGGAGCCGGCGCGTGAGCGGTGCATCCGCAAAGTCACACGCGAGGCCGATTCTGCCGGGCGCGACGATCGGGATCTTTGGCGGCGGGCAGCTTGGCCGGATGACGGCGATGGCGGCGCGCGGTATGGGCTACCGCATCCAGGTGCTTGACCCGGACCCGGCCTGCCCGGCGCGTTTTGTCGTCGACGGCTGCATTGAGGCCGGCTGGGACGACAGGCGGGAGGCGGCGAATCTTGCGCGCGGCTGTGATGTGGTGACGCTCGAGATCGAGCAGATTTCGATTGCCAGCATGGACGCAGCCGCAAGCTTTGCGCCGGTGCGGCCCGGCTCTGCGATGCTGGCGATCATCCAGGATCGCATCGCGCAGAAGGATTGGCTGCACCGCAACGGCTTCCCGATCGGGCCCTATCGCGCGGTGCGTTCGCTTGAGGAGTTGCGGACGGCAGTGGTTGCGCTCGGAGGGCGATGTTTCTGCAAGAGCGCACAGGGCGGCTACGATGGGCGCGGTCAGGGTAAGGTCGGCTTCAAGGTAGACGCAGTGTTTGAGGAGGAGATTCGCGGCGCGTGGGAGGCGCTGGACGAAGGTCCGGGTGTGGCGGAGCAGGCGGTTGAGCTGGAGCGCGAGATCTCCGTGCTGGTGGCGCGGTCGCCCTCGGGCGAGGTGCTGGTCTATCCGGCGGCGTGGAACCATCATGAACACCAGATTCTTGCCTGGAGCGTGATTCCGGCCCCGATTCCTGCCGCGATGGAGGCGGAGGCACGAAGCATTGCCGAGTCGATCGCCGATACCTTCCAGCTTGAGGGAATTCTCGCGGTTGAACTCTTTGTCACCGTGGATGGCCGGCTGCTGGTCAACGAGCTGGCGCCGCGACCGCACAACAGCTATCACGCGAGTGAGCGCGCCTGCGTAACCGGCCAATTCGAGCAGCTGGTACGGGCGGTATGCGACCTGCCACTCGGCGCGAGCGACGTGGTGCAACCGTCGGCGATCGCGAATCTACTGGGCGAAATCTGGATGAATTCTGACGGCAGTGCGCGTGAGCCGCACTTTGATTGCGCGCTGGTGGTGCCAGGCGTTCGTCTGCATCTCTATGAAAAGCTGCGGCCGCGCAGAGGACGAAAGATGGGACATTTGTCCGCAGTGGGAACTACGCCAGAAGAGGCTGTCGAACGGGTACTCCAGGCTATAGATTTACTGTAAGTGGGTGAAAATGCGTGGTATGTTTAGTTGCGAGCCGCATCCAACCCTATGGTTGCCGATTAGGTAGTGTAGAAGAGGTACTTCGAGTGAACGGTCGCGAATTAGAACACGTGCTTTCTCTGATTGACGCCAACATCGGTAGCAATCAGACCCGTCTTCGTTCCGAAATCATACGCTTCATCCAGGGCCACGAAGATTCGGTTCTGGACCAGCTGCGTGCCCATGAATCCGCAGTGATTCCTACATCCTTTGGCGAAATCGTTCTCGATCTTGCCGACCTTCGCGAAGCAGTCGCATAGATTTTGTTGAATAGTAGCGTACTATAGGCCCATGCTGGCCCTGCTCGTCAGCTTTTTGGTAGCGGTCTATGTTCTGGGCCCTGATCTCATCTCCCGCTGGGTTCTCGGATTCGTTGTCCCCCGAAAAAATCTTGTGCAGAGCCGTGGCGAAGAGATCACGCGCGCCATCCTCTGGGCCGCCATTCCGCTTGTAGCAGCAGTCTGGTGGGCGTCCTGGACAGGAGCACTTGCGCGCAATGGCAGCGTGACAGATGTCGAAACCGTCTTCTCCGGCCTGGAGAGCGAAACCTTTTTCCGTGATCATCGGCCCGAGTTCTTCTCGAGCCTCAATGCCTTCTTGACGATGAATCTCTGCCTGCTTTGGCGGCTCTACGCGCTGGTGATTGGCTTTTCCGTCCTTTTTAACCTGCTGATCCTGCGGTACAACCACATCTGGGGCCGGTTTCGCAGCCGCTGGATGCGGTCGTTCCTCTCAACGATCGTGCTGCCTCGCGTGTCGGAGTGGCACGTTCTGCTCTCCGGGATGCTGCTGCCGCCGGGACGCTTTATGCTGACGGCCGACGTTCTGACCCGGACGAACGCACTCTACCAGGGGCGTGTACAGGACAAGATGCTGAACCCTGACGGCAGCCTGCACAGCATGACGCTGGCGAACCCGCGGCGATTTCTCCGGGATGAGTTTCTGGCCCAGAAGCTGGTTGATCCCGAGGTAAAGAGCAGCGACTACTGGATCAGCATCCCCGGCAATCTCTTCGTGATGATGGGTTCGGATATTGGCAATCTCAACTTGAAGTACATCCGTCAGAAGCCCCTCTCCTTTGAGCCGTCAGACGAGGAGAAGGTGGTGCTGTCGCGGCTGCTGGAGCGGTTGAGCGAGCCCAAGCGGTAGCGCTGATCCAGAGAAGCAAGTTAGCCCGTCCGCGTCCGTTATCCTTCCTTGCCTAACCTGACCTTGGACGCGCAAAGAAAAGGCGGCGGGCTCGATGGAGCGCGCCGCCGCTATTTAAACAAATTCATACTTATTCATTTACCCGATGTCTTCGGACCAGTTCTCAAGGTAGGCCTTGAAGTCCGACATAAACTTGCCGGCGTCGGCACCGTCGACAATGCGGTGGTCGAAGCCGAGGGTGAAGCGCTGGATGGAGCGGAT
>CAXTLS010000062.1:0-20019 GCA_964245235.1 uncultured Acidobacteriaceae bacterium | reverse complement strand
CCTCGGTCACGGCCTCCAAACTACGACACCCTTACCTAATACAACAGAGCCTTCTGGAGAGACCTGCTTCGCGGACTCTAAGGGTCAAGCTGGCATCGCCGTTTGAGTTCATCGTCGCTGCAGCGTTTGGACGAGCAGCGACTTGCTCCACAGAACCAGCCATTGTGGGTGATTGCATCGATGGCTTGCGCAGGCTTACACATTCCTGTGGAGAAGAGTACGATGCAGAAGTATCCAGCACAAAGCCGCTTTGATGGATTGCTTCTTCTCACAGTCTTGAGTGTCGTCTTCGGCAGAGAACGACGACAGATGGTAACGAGACAGAAATCCCACTCCATAGGCCACTCGGAGCCTTTGGGAGAGCGCCCGCAACCTCAATTTGTGAACGTACTTGCCTTTGTCGATGCGGATCCGCGAACAACTAGGATTGCCGCAATGACGATAGCGGAGGCCAAGGCAGCGGCCTGACCTCGTCCGCAAGCTTGTGATCGTCGGGAGCGACCCGCGCAATGGAGATGGGATTCCATTGACATCGGAGTTCGAGAAGATTTTATGAACAAATATGGCAATCTCGAAACTTCTGGATCAACGGCTTCTTCACCGCGTCGCCTGAAAGTCAGGCTGCTGGACGTGCGTTCTTAAGCTTCGAGAGCCCGTACAGAAATCCGTTCCCCACCACCGGCGGCCGCCGAAAGCTTCCGTCATATGCAGCGAGCTCGCCGTACCCGCCCGCAGCAGGGCTCCACCTACCGCCTCCGCCCCCGGCAGGTCGTTTCGGCACCCCCGGCGACACCGCGCCCCAGCCCGGTTCGGCCGCCCGCAACTCCGGCATGCTACCAGCGGTTGCCGGTACTCACAGCCGCACGTTGCATCGTGAAGAAGCTCCTCCCCACGCCCACACGCGGGATAAGGGCATTGCAAAGCTGAACCCCGTAGGTGTGAGATCCGGGAGTCTGGGCTGGGGCTTGTCTGGAAAGCATCTCCAAGTACCGCATCGCCCTCTACATGCCAACTTCCCCGCGCGGCCGCCACTCGCGCAATTTCATTGCGGAAACCCAGATAATCAGCCATACTTAGTTGTTGGGTATGACTTCCGCAGTCTACCCAAGCGAACTCGACCTGCCTCAATAAACTGTTTTGAAAGGTTTCTCCTGTGTTGATGATCCGTCTGGCGCGTGTTGGCGCGCGTAAGCAGCCCCATTACCGTGTCATTGTTATCGAAAAGGATCGCGCCCGCAACGGACGCTCGATCGAAGTGGTGGGAACCTACAATCCCCGCACCAACCCGGCCAGCGTCCATCTCAAGCGAGACCGTATCGACTATTGGACCGGCAAGGGTGCCCAGCTCTCCGAGCGTGTCGGCAAACTTCTGTCACAGGCAACGGCAGCTCCCGTCGTCGAAGCAGCAGCATAGTCCATAGGGTGATCTTTGGGAAGCTGAAACTGGTTCCCAAAGATCAGAAGTTGAACCAATTGTGGCACTGCATTCGCCTTCTGCTCACGTAAACTCAAACGAACGACGTTCTTGCACAACGTTCGTATGGCTCGATCCGGATCGCAACTATCGTATCGACCCATTGCCACAGCGTCACTCGTATTGGCTATCTCCGGAAGATCTCGCTGTAGACGAGGCAAAGGGCTGGCCAGAGTGAAGTTGTGGACTTCCCCAGAGGTGTGTGATGGCAGAGGCAGTCGAGGCAATGTCCACCAGAAGTGCCGGTGAGATCGTAAGTCTGATCTCCGGAATCGCAAAGGCGCTTGTTGATAGTCCCGACAACGTCTACGTCGAAGCCATTGCCGACCAGGACTCTACCGTACTGCGACTTCAGGTCGCTCAAAGTGACGTCGGCAAGATTATCGGCAAACAGGGTCGGACTGCACGCTCGCTGCGCACGATCCTGAGCGCCGCCAGCATGAAAGTCCACCATCGTTACTCCCTCGACATCATCGACAACGGGAACCAGCCCGCACTTTAGCCTCCATGAGTGAACCGCTCGTCGACGGCCCGCAAGCCTGGACCGTCCTCGCTCACCTACTGCGCCCACAAGGCCGCAGGGGCGAGCTGCTCGCGGAGCTCCTCACGGACTTCCCCGAACGCTTTGCCGACCGCCCCGGGGTCTCACTGCGTGACGCCAAGGGCGCGTTCGAAGCGCTGATCGTCGAGTCCCACTGGCTGCCCGTAGGCAAGAATGCCGGGCGCGTCGTCCTAAAGTTCCAGGGGATCGATTCCATTACCGACGCGGAACGCCTCGCCGGCTCGGACGTCGTCATCCCCACCGAGACCCGCATCGCACTCGACGAAGAGACCGAATACATCACCGACCTGCTCGACTGCACCCTGGTCGACAACGAGCACACCATCGGTGTCGTCGAAGATGTTCACTTCCCTACCAGCGCTGCCGGCACCCGCCTCGCCGACGCCGCTCCCCTGCTGGTCATTCGCGCACCCAATGGCGACGAGCTCCTGATCCCCTTCGCCAAAGCTTGGATTCAGAGTATCGACGTGCCGGGCAAGCGTCTCGAGATGCGCCTCCCGGACGGCCTGCTCGAGATCAACGGCTGAGCCTACTTAGAACCGATAACTCACACCGGTCGAGAGGATCGGGTAGAATCGCAGCGGTGCGAGATCCTTGGTGACGTCACGCTGCTCCTGCAAAAGATTGGCCTCGGTCGATGAATCGGTGTTGATCGGCCCGCAGTTGTCATTCGCATCACACGCACTTCCCGCCAGCGTCAGCTGCAGCGTAGGCCTCCCCACATATTCAAAGCCCACCTCGAAGGGGAAGCTGAAATGCTCCCCGGACCGCGGCAGCATGTTGCCCCAGCCCACGGTCAGCTTCGGCGCCACCCTGTGGCCCAGGTCTACGGATGCATGGGCCTGGATCGGATCAGCCGGATCACTCACATAGTTCCCATCCCCGACGCTGATCGTCTCGCCTCCAGCCACCGTGGCGACCGCCGTGCCCCGGTTGCCGTTATACAGCGTCAGGCCTGGGCTGATCCGAAAGCTGCCATACCAGGGAAACCAGTCAAGGCTCGTCGAAGCCGCGAAAAATCGTGGCCGCAGTGCGACACTGATCGCATCCGGTCCCAGCGTCGCCCCGAAATCGGACGCCGCCGCCGCACCCTCCTGTACGGTGGCGTGCAGGCCGACATCCAGATAGCTCACCCCGACGCGAAGGTTCCACCGGTTCGACAGCGGCGTCGCCAGGTCCACACCAGCGCCTTCCACGCTCACGTTCACCGCGGCCGCAACATGGGAGAACGGCCGCATGTGCGTCTGGTACATCGCCTTCATGTGGCTCCGGTTTGACCGGCCACTGGCCACCGGCTCCGGCGCGTTCGGAAGCCCCGCAGCATGCGAAGTCGAGCTCGCATCGGGCGCATCGGGCGCAGCTAGGACAACCATCGCCTCCGTAGCTGGTCCGCCGGAACCCACGCCAGACTGCGCAGCCATCAAGCTGCTGCATGCAATCCAGGTAAGAAGCAGATACACGTACAATCGAGCTTCCGACTGGGTCATCAGGCCTCGGGTCGATGCAGCGCGACTTGGCACAATCCGAATCTACGTCGCACGTTGGAACTGGCCGCCCATTTCTGTCCACTCA
The DNA here is from genome assembly GCA_964245235.1 of uncultured Acidobacteriaceae bacterium. Taxonomy (GTDB): domain Bacteria; phylum Acidobacteriota; class Terriglobia; order Terriglobales; family Acidobacteriaceae; genus Edaphobacter. The sequence goes on along the minus strand of CAXTLS010000062.1, from coordinate 16,411 downwards.
CAAGGTGTTTAGCAGTTGATCAGTATCGGGAGCTGACTAGAGTTTGTGTTACTTGAGTTACTCACAAAGTGACTTTTGAATCAATGACGCAGACCCATTCCGCCATGAAATTTGATATTGTCACCATCTTTCCCGCCTTTTTCGAGGGTTTTCTAAGCCACGGGATACTCGCGCGAGCCCTGCAAGGTAACCTCGCCGGCGTCACTGTGCACGACCTGCGCGCCTTCACCCACGATCGCCATAAGACCGTCGACGATCGGCCCTTCGGCGGTGGTGAGGGCATGGTGCTCAAACCCGGCCCGATCTTTGAGGCGATTGAATCACTCCACCTCGGCCCGAAATCCCTCCGCGATCCCGCGCGCGAAACCGTCATCCTGCTCTCCGCCCAGGGCCGCCCTTACACCCAGGCCGTCGCTCACGCAATAGCCAGTCTCGAACGCGTCGTCTTTATCTGCGGCCGCTACGAGGGAGTCGACGAGCGCGTCAACGAGCAGCTCTGCGACCGCGAACTCTCAATCGGCGACTACGTCCTCTCGGGCGGCGAACTCGCGGCCGCCGTCATCATCGACAGCGTCGTCCGTCTACTCCCCGGCGTGCTCGGCAATCCTGATTCCGCCCACTTCGAGAGCTTCGGCGCCGCCGCCATCCCCGCCGCCCTGGTTCCCGGTCAACCGCCCCCGTCCACCAACGCCGCCAATGGCCTGCTCGACTACCCGCACTACACCCGCCCGGCCGACTTCCGCGGCAACCCCGTTCCCGAAGTCCTCACCGGTGGTAGCCACGAGGCCGTCCGCCGTTGGCGCCGCGAGATGGCTCTCGAGAAGACGCTCCGTAACCGCCCGGACCTCCTCGAAGGAGCAAGCCTCAGCCTCGAAGACCGCCGCTACCTCGACAAGCTGCGACGCAACCTCGCCAATCCGCCTACTCCGCAATAAAGCTGTATTCAAAACCGTACGTATGCCTGCCGCCCGTGTTGTCGAGCGTCATCTCCCCGGCCAGTCCTGCCAGCTCGCCACTCCCCGAGTCCGGCACCACCGTCACCCGCAGCGTCGGCATGCCGCGCGTCATCGTACCGCTATGCTGCAGCACAAAGCTGCCGCTCTTGCCCGCCAGCATGCCCGTCACCTGTTCCATGGCCACGTAACCGGCTGAGCCCTGCACCGAACCTGCCGCCATCAGCATCTCGCCGCGGCTGGTCGCCTTAAGATCGCCCCGAAACTGCTTGTCAAGCGCCATCCGCCCCGGCACCGCACCAGCCTCACCCAGCGGCGCCAGCTTTACCTCGAACTCACCCTTCGCCTCGGCCATCAGCACCCTCCACCAGGCGGATTCTAACGCGCCCGAAAAGAAATGTGAGGTTAAAAAAGGAGAGGTGCCACTCGGGCACCTCCGGGGAGAGGATTGCGTTCACAAGGTGAAGAATAAGCGGAACCTGTCCCCCGCGCATGACCCGAACGGATGACTCTTCCTACACCCTTTGATTGATCCTCCAACTACTACGGCGCAGCAGAATACCCGAACGTAAACCGTCCCAGCTGCACGATCGACTTCTCCCCCGGCGGCCAGATCTTGAACGATTCCACGCGCTTGATCGTCAGGTCGTGCTTTGCCTCCACATCGCCCAGCAGCTTTCCCGTCGCCGCCTCGTAGAACTTCACATCCAGCGAATCCTCACTGCGCGTCCATCCAAAAACATACTGCCCCGCCGGCAGCGATAGCGTCCCCACCCGCACCGGTGCCTGTGCAATCAAGAAGTTCGAGTATTTCCCCTCAGCCGAATACCCAGCCGCGATCAGCACCACGCCGGCGATAAATCGTCCCTTGCCATCCGTCACACCCGACGCCGTCCGGAACTCCGTCTCGATCCGCTCCGCCAGCACCGGCGCCCGCGCCGGAATCAGCCCGTGCAGCTCCGCCGGCGTAGCCGCCCGCCACCCCTGTGCGTGCAGAACCACCGGCAACATCACCAGCCCAACCAGCCAGCCCAGCCGCCTAATCAAGATGCACGATTCCTCTCTGCAGTGCCGTCGTCGCTGCCTGCGTCCGGTCCGCCACCCCCAGTTTGCCCAGCAGGTTGTTGATGTGCGTCTTCACCGTCGCCTCCGAGATGAAGAGCGCCTTACCAATCTCCTTGTTGCTCCGCCCCAGCACGATCTGTTTCAGCACATCCGTCTCGCGCTCCGTCAGCACCGGCCCGCTCAGCCGTTCCGCCAGCCGCTCCGCCACCGTAGCCGGCACCCGCGACTTGCCCGCATGCACCGCCCGGATCGCCTCCATCAGCACATCCCCATCCATGCCCTTCAGCAGGTAGCCCTTCGCCCCCGCCTGCAGCGCGCGATAGATATCCTCGTCGCCGTCAAACGTCGTCAGCACAACAATCCTCGCCTCCGGAAACTCCGCCCGAATCTGCCCGATCGCCTCCACGCCGTTCTGCTTCGGCAGCCGCAAGTCCATCAGCGTCACGTCTGGCCTATGCTCGCGAAACAGCGCCACACCCGACTCGCCATCCGCAGCCTGCGCCACCACCGTAAACTCCGGCACCGTGTTCAGCAGCGCCACCAGCCCCTGCCGCACCACGGCATGGTCCTCCACAATCAAGATCCGAATCGCATCCATCATCCACGCCGTCCAATCACACCCTTTATACAAGCGCCCGCAAAGCCTCATCCGAAAGGTTGAGCCCCCGCCACCTAGCCAAGCCCAAGCTCCACCTCCACCTCGGTCCCCTCACTCGCCGCGCTCTTCACCGTCAGCCGCGCGCCGATCTTCTCGGCCCGCTCCCGCATCCCGCGCAGCCCAAAATGCCCGGCCGGCCCAGCCGTACCCACATCGAATCCGCGCCCATCATCCACCACCACCAGCCGAAATATCTTCATCTCATACACCAGCGTCACCGCAACCTGCGTGCCTCCCGCATGCCGCACCGCGTTCGTCACCGCCTCCTGCGCGATCCGCAGCAGCTCATCCTCGATTTCGCGCGCCAGCTCCCGATACGTCCCTGTCACCTTCAGCCGGCCCGCCACTCCCGCCGGCCCGGTGAACGTCTTCAGCGCTCGCCCCACCCGCACCGGCAGCTCCGCCGCCCCCTCCGACCGCAGATCCCAGATCGAGCTTCGCGCGTCCGCCAGGCTCTGCCGCACCAGCACCCGCGCCTCATCCAGCTGCGCCCGCGCCGCCTCGATGCCCGCGTTGCCAGCCGTCGCCAGCAGCCGCGTCACCACCTCCAGCTGCAGCGAGATACTCACAATCCCTTGTGCGAGCGTGTCGTGGATCTCGCGCGCGATCCGGCTCCGCTCTTCCATCACCTGCCCGTACACCGCCTCCACGCGCCGCACCCGCCGCGCATACACCACGTACGCCAGCCCCGCCGCCAGCACCATCAGCAGCCCGTAGAACCACCACGTCTGCCAGAAGAACGGCCGCACCCCGAGCGTCATCGTCGCGTCCATCTCGCTCCACACACCGTCGTTGTTCCGCGCCGCCACGTGAAACACATACCGCCCCGGCTGCAGGTTCGTATAGAACGCACCGCGATGCGTCCCCGCCTCCACCCACCCCCGGTCGAATCCCTCCAGCCGATACCGGTATTGCACCTTCTGCGGAGCCACAAAACTCAACCCCGCATACTGAAACTCCACCCGATGACGCCCCGGCTCAAGCTCCAGCCCGCCAGCACGTGGAGCCCGCGCCACGTCATTCACCAGCACCGTCTCGATCGCCACCAGCGGCGGCATCGCATTCTCATGCAGCCGCGCCGGATCAACCGCGCTCACCCCGCGCAGCGTCGCAAACCACAACGTCCCATCCCGCATCCGCATTGCCGCCGGATGGCCCCCGCTACTACATTCCCTGATCCGCATCCCGTCGCTCGTGTCATACACCGCCATCGCGACCGGCCCCGCTCCCCCGGCAATCACGCGGTCCAGCTCCCCCGCCGCCACCCGGTACACCCCACTGCGCGACCCGACCCACAGCCGTCCCGCTTCATCCTCCAGCACTCCCGAAATATCCAGCGGCAGATTTGTAGCCGGCACCGGCACAATTACCCCGCCGCGCATCCGGCTCAGCCCAGCCCCGCTTGTCCCCAGCCAAAGCACCCCCGCCGCATCCTCAAGCACCGCCGTCACCGCGTTCTTCGCCGACCCATCCCCCACCTTGAAGTTCTGAAACCGTCCCTCATGCTCCCGCGTCAGCCCGGCCGCGGTCCCGATCCACAGATCGCCATCCCGCGCCGCCACCATTACCCCGATGAAATCGCTCCCTAGCCCGTCGAGCGAAGTAAACGTAGTCATCACCCCCTTGGCGATCCGCGTCAGCCCATGCCGCGTCCCCACCCACACCACCCCCGCCCGATCCACCAGCAGCGACCGGGTGAAATCATCTGCCAGTCCATCGGCCGTCGTAAACACCCGCACCGCGCCACCGCGGACCAGGTTCAAACCCGTAGGCGTCCCCACCCACACATCCCCATCCTGTCCGGCCAGCGACAGGATCACGTTGCTCGTCAACCCCTCCCGCGTCGTCAGTGCCGTAAACCCATCCGCCGTCCGTCGATCCAGCCCCTCGCCATCCGTCCCCACCCACACCGTGCCGCCCGGACCCTCGAGCACCGACCGCACCACGTTCCCCGACAGCCCTTCAGCCGTCGTATACGTCGTGAACTTCTGCTCGTGCAGCATCGTCACCCCATCCGCCTCCGTCCCCAGCCACAGGCTCCCCTCGCGATCCTCAAAGCTCGCCAGCAGCGAACTCCCCGCCAGCGCCTCGCTCGCTGCGAAACTCTCCACCCGCTCCCCCACAACCCGCGACACCCCGTGTTCCGTGCCCACCCACACCGCCCCTTCGCGATCCTGGAACAGCGTCTGCACCGCAGCCGTTACCCCCGCCACCACTGCGAACCGTTCCCCACTCCCCCGCACCAGCCCGGCCGAGGTCCCCATCCACGTACTCCCGTCCGCAGCCGCCAGCATCATCGTCACCGCTAGCCGTCCTATCTGTCCCCCAATCTCCGCCGGCACCAGCGCCCCATCCCGCACCACCTGCAGCCCCTCGGTTGTCCCCACCACCAGTCGCCCCCGACCATCCACCACCTGCGCCGTAATCGCCACGCCACCCGCCGTCGTCAGCGCCGCCCCCCGCGCCAGCGAGCCATCCAGCTTCACCGTCTCTGCTCCATCCGCCAGCCACACCGCCCCGTCCGCCGTCTCAGCAAACCGCCCCTCCCGGCTCACACTCAGCCCGCGCGTCGCCGCCACCACCTCACACCGGCTCCCGTGCATCACGCATAGCCCGCCCGCCGTGGCCACCCACACCCGCCCCAGTCGATCCCGATGCGTAAACCAAACCGTCCGGTCCGGCAGCCCATCCGCTACCCCGACCGCCCGAAACCCGCCCTGCCCATAAAACGCCAGCCCTCCGGAGGTCACCACCCACAGCCCGCCCGCCCCATCGACCGTCAGCCCCTGCACCGCGCTGCTCCCGAGCGCCGGCGTCGTCTCCGCCGTAAACACCCGGAACTCCACCCCGTTGAACCGCACCAGTCCATCGTCCGTCCCCAGCCAGATATAGCCATCGGCCGTCTGCACGATGGCGTGCACCGTATTCTGCGGCAGCCCGTTGTCCGTCTGCCACACTCGCCGCCCATACTGCGCAAGCGAGCCCCGCGGATCAAGCCCCCACGCCGTCCCCGCCAGCAGCGCCAGCGCGAGCAGCATCCCCACCACCACGCGCCACCCAACCCCTCGCTGCTCTGGCTTCATCGAAGCCCAGTGTAGAAGAAATCCGCACTGATCCGTCCCCTCCGCACGGATCCCTGTTAGGCGTCTAATTCGCGCCACGAATCTAAGAGATAGCTGCAGAAATCATGTAAACTAGTGATTCGAGTTCTTTACAGGAAAGCAGCGTCATGTCCATACATCCCATCATGCAGAAGCTGGCCGCCAAGTTCGAGCGGACCGACCTCCCCCATTTCGCCCCCGGCGACACCGTCCGCGTTCAGGTCAAGATCAAGGAAGGTGAGAAAGAGCGCCTCCAGGCCTTCGAAGGCATGGTCATCGCCTCCCGCAAGGGCCCGCAGGGCTCGTTCACCGTCCGCAAGATGAGCTTCGGCCAGGGTGTAGAGCGTATTTTCCCCTACAACTCCAAGGTCGTCGACACCGTCACCAAGGTTCGCTCCTACGAAGTCCGCCGCTCCAAGCTCTTCTACCTCCGCGGCCTCCGCGGCAAGGCAGCCCGGCTCACCGAAGTAGCCCGCGCCACCAAGTAAGCTCCCTCTTCCGTTCGCCCAGACGCCACGACCCAGGTCGTGGCGTTTTGCTGCCCCTCGAATACTGTCAAGCCCCCTGAACCATCAAAAAGCGCCAATCTCCAACAAAGACGCACCCATTCCAGCCCAAAATACTTGGCATAGTAGTTCCACACAAACCCGTACAATTAAAGAAGCTCCTCATATCGGCAGCTCACCGCTCTAAAAACCGCGATCTCGACCGAAGGTGCGCCTTTGCGCCGCTGTGGAGGGACCCCGCATCTCGCCCTTGCCATCGCATTGGCTTTGTTCTCGCCCACGGGAGTCCGGATTTAAGCATAATCATATGAAGGCTTGGACAGACCTAACAACCTTCAATCGCATTCGCCAAGCAGCTAAACCTAGCCCTTAACCAGGAGATTACTATCTACTTCATACCGGCCCTCAAGTCCAGACCTAAGTTCCATCCTTTGAATACTTTGGACTTTTGAAAACTACAAACTCCTACTCTGGACCGCAGCGCCAGGCAACTAACCCGCCCCAAACCAGGAGATTGCTGATTACTCCATACCTAAGACCAAATCCAGACCTAAGCTCAATCCTTTGAAGACTTTGGACTTTTGAAAAGACTACAAACCCTCAAACAGATCCACCGACAACACCGCCGGCCGCGGCTCACCCGAAGCCACCAGCGCGTAGAACTCTTCACCGCCGTATGTATCGAACAGCCCCTTCGTCCGCTCCATCAGGGGCGCCTGCGAGGCATGCACCCGAAACGCATCCGCCTTTTGCTCCCGAACGCTCTCAATGTCGAGCTTCACCGACCAGGGCGCCGGCAGAGGAGCCTGTCGCTCCGGCATGAAGAAGTTCGTCGTCAGGTGGAAGAGCCGCTTCGGCTGAAAGACACTCGCCAGGTCCGGGTAGCGCTTCTCCCGCCCCGACCAGTGAAACGCTGCGGTCGTCAGGCTCGAAACCATCATGTGGTCGGCATGGGTATTCAGCCCACCATCGCCGCCAAAGGTAAGTACCACATCCGGCTGGAACCGCCGCATCCGTTCGACAAGCCGTCCCGCAGCCCGCGAGAAGTCAGCAAACTCGAGCCGCCCGTCTTCATAGTCCAGCAGCTCTTGGTGCTTTACGCCAAGCACCTTGCACGATGCGGCAAACTCGGCCCGCCGCATCCTGCCCAGCTCTTCACTGGACGCCGCCTCGCCGCGATGGGTCGCAGCCTGCCCATCCGTCAGGCACAGGACATACGTCTCGACTCCGCGCTCTGCCGCCAGGGCTAATGCTCCGCCAAATGCAAAGCACTCATCATCCGGGTGCGCCACAACACACATCATCTTCAAACTCAATCACCCATCTCCAAAAACAGAAGTTCTTCCCGGATGGTCCCGCCGCATGGCGCAAAGCTCCTGCGATGCAGCACCGAAGGCCCATGCTCCTTCAAGGCCCGCCGATGCGATGGCGTCGCATACCCCTTGTGCGATGCCAGTCCATATACCGGATGCACCCGGTCCAGCTCCCGCATCAGCGCATCCCGATGCACCTTGGCGACCACCGAAGCCGCCGCGATCGACAGACTCAGCGCATCGCCATAGTAGAGCTTCGTCTGCGCGCACCGGTGATCCAGCCGCATCGCATCGATCAGCAGATGATCCGGCAGCAGCGCCAGCGCCTCAACCGCCAGCCGCATCGCCAGCCGCGTCGCCTGGTAGATGTTGATTCGGTCGATCGTCTCCGCGTCCACCTCGGCCACGGCGAAGGCGAGCGCCATCTCGCGCACCTGCGCATCCAGCCGCTCGCGATCCGCCCGCAGCAGCTGCTTGGAATCCTTCAGCCCCGCTTTGGCCAGCGCATCCATGCACTCCGGCAAAATTACCGCCGCTGCCACCACCGGCCCGAACAGCGCACCTCGCCCCACCTCATCCACACCGGCGATCTGCGCGAACCCGCGGTACCGCAGCGCCTGCTCCGGAGCATCGCTGCAGATCAGCTGCTTCAGCATCCGCTGCTTCGCTGTAGCCGCCGTCACCGTAGCCTTGGCCGCCTTCGAAGTTGCTACCTTACTCTTCAGAGTCTTCGTCCCGCGCGTCACAGCTCTCCTACCCTGAAGAGCAGTTTAGCAACAAGCGTCGGTCTCCTGCCGACCTACCGCAGCTGGAACTCCGGCGAGCCCATCACCAGTGCCGTCAGCAAATTCAACGTATCGCCCGGATTCGCGTTTGCCGGCTGCTGCGCCAGCTGCTTGTGAACGAGCAGGTTCGTCTGTGCCGACACCTCACCGCCAACCAGCGTCTCCTCGAGCACCCGCAGCGCCACATCCGCCCCGCCCTGCGTGGCACCCGGCGCCATCACCACCGCCGCCGCATAGACCGGCCGAGACGCAGCCGCAGCACTCGTGCCCGCCGGTTGCGACATCAGCCCAAGCGCCAGCACATGCGCCGAGTCGAATTTCTGATTGTAAAACTTGTTGTTCGTCAGCTGGTACGCAAAGTTCAGCCGATCCACCAGCGCCCCCGAGTTCATCCAGTGGTCCGCCGTAATGTAGTACCCCGTCGGCGGCAACGCGTAATAGAGTGGCATCCCCATGTTCTTGATCGTATTCACCAATGCCTGCGGATTACTCGGCTCCGTGGCCGTCGTCCGGAACGCCGACGCCAGAAACTCCATCGGCGTCTTCACCTTGTTCCGGAAATACTTCTTCGAGTTGAACTCCGGCGACTGCACCAGCGTCCGCAGCACCGCCTTGATATCCCCATCGGACGCGAGAAACGTCTTCGCCATCCGGTCCACCAGCGCCGGCGGGGGCTCGTCCGCTACAAAGCGCTGCGCCAGCAGGTAGCTGATGAAGTGTGCCGTCTGCGGCTTTGCAGCCAGCGCGCTCAGCGCTATCACGCCCTGCCGCATACCATCCTGCGGCGCCGTATCCGGAATCGTCACTCCATACCAGGCCTTTGCTCCCGGCTCATGCCGCTTCGGGTCAAACAGAAACGGCCCACCCTGGTTCGCCCGATCCACCCCCCAGCCCGTCAGGATTGCCGCCAAGGCCGTCACATCCGCCTGCGTATAGCCGCCGTTCACCCCGACCGTGTGCAGCTCCATCACCTCGCGGCCGTAGTTCTCATTCAGCCCCTTGTTCCCTCGCTTCGCATTGGGCTTCAGAGGATCGACACCATTCGCGAGCGAGTCCGGTCCAATCGAGAGATAATTGTCGAGATACACCATCATCGCCGGGCTCGTCGCCGTCGCCAGCAGCAGGTCGCGGAACTTGCCCAGCGCATTCCTGCGAATCACGTCCCGCTCATACGACGTCGTGTACCACTGGTCCGAGTCCTTACCGATGAACACGTTGAAGTGGTTGAACCAGAAATCCGTCATCACCTCCTGCAGCTGCCGTTCGCTCAAGATCGCCCGCACCAGCTTCGCCTGCGCCAGCTCCTGCGCCGCCTGGCCCGCGGCATTCACGTTCGCCGCCATTCCCTGGAAGATCTCTCGCTCATGCGGCGTAAAGTCCGCCAGCAGCAGGTTGCGCTGATCGCCTGCAACATAGCTCGTGAACGCGATCCGGTCCGGCACCGGCATCTTCGACAGCGCCGCCATGCGCTGGTTCTTCGGCAGTGCAAACAGCTCCCCCGCGATGCGCGCCGCAATCGCCTGGTCCGCCGCCTTCTGCTGGGCCTTTACCGCGTCCGTGGTTTCCGCCGGCGGAGTCGCCCCGGCCTGCTGCTTCTTCGTCTCCTGCTGCTGGTTGTACTTGTACGCCTGCACCTCGTACATCGCCGCCAGCAGCGGGTCAGCCGGATAAGGCCGCTTCCCCTGCACCACCTGCTCGATAAAGCCACGGTCCGGAAAAGTCGTCAGGATCTGCTCCGCCGACATCGTTACAGTAGGAAAGTCATTGAGCCGCTTCTCCGAAGCCCCATCAGGAATCGATCCCGGCGTCAGCTGCTGCTCGAACCACTTAGCCACCCCCATGCTCTGAACCCGCTCCAGCTCGCCCGGCCGCGCCCCAAAGGTGAACCGGTTCAGCATCTGCATCGCGTGCTCTCGCTCATCCAACGGCGCCAGCGGCGCCTCCTTTACCGGAGCAGGCTGCTTGGTTTTACCCTTGGCGCCCACCACCGCAGGCTTCGCAGTCTGTGCAGGGAGCGACAAACCAAGCGCTGAAGCCAGTACAGTAAAAGCAATCGTACGCATAGGGCCTCTGCTCAGGTAGACAGGAGTACAAACAGGAAGTTGTGGTCAGCGGCTCAGTCGAGCAGCTCTTCAACCTTCCGCCAATCGACCGAACATACGCTTCCCGCCAGCTCCTGCACAGGCGATGTGAGCTTTTCAAGGCTGCCATCGACGTATCGATAGACTGTCCGCAACTCCGTGTTCACGACCACGATCGTTCGTATACCCATTCGCTCGTAGTCCTCGAGTTTGCGCATGATGCGCGGCATCCTGTCTTCAGGCGAAAGCACTTCAAAGACCGCAATCGGCGGTCGCGTCAGAATTTGCTCAATTGGGTGCGATCGGTCAAAAACCGTCACATCCGGAACCCGGTACCGGGTCGCGCTCACCTGGATACGCAACTCTGCACGTACGCGCACATTCCACGCCTTGCCGTGTTGAGCAAACCATAACTGGAGCGCCTGTTGCCACGATGCATGATCGAACTCGCCCATTGGTCGTTCCTCTATTGCGCCATCGACATACTCGCAATCGGGCTCATAACCGGAAGTCCGGAGATACACCTCAACAGGAACCAGGACCGCAGTCGCCACAAAGCACCTCTGCACGCCAGAATACTCTCACGCAGGCTGCGTCGTTGATCGCGCGCCCGCAGGCTGCACCTTCCCCCGCCGCTTCCACACCGTATACGCCACCCGCGCCAGCAGCAGCACCGCCAGCACCGCCGTGTCCCTCCACGGCGTCCGCACCCCGGCCTTCACCAGCCACCAGAAATGAGCGACAGAAAAGATCGCAGCGACATACACCAGTCGATGCAGCCGCTGCCAGTTCTTCCCGCCCATGGCCCGCAGCACGAGTTGCGGCGACGTTACTGCCAGCGCCAACAGGATCACCCACGCCGCAAAGCCGACCTGGATGAATCGCCGCTTCAGAATGTCATCCCACATCCGTGGCCATACCAGCCTGAACTGCGCGATCAACTCTCCCGGATGACCGGCCTTGACCCCGGCCAGCGCCGTCGGCAGATCGTACCCTGAGAATAGAAACACATACGTCGCCAGGTGCAGCGTCGCGTAGAAGAAGGCATACAAACCCAGCATCCGCCGGAAGCGGATGAGGTTCGAGAGCTTAGCATGCAGCCGTCGTACTGGCGTCATCGCTAGCGAGATCAGTAGCAGGTACAGCGCCCAGTTGCCGGTAAAGTGCGTAATCGTATTAACCGGATCAGCGCCCAGGTCATCATGCTGGAAGCGCAGCAGCAACAGCGTCAGCGGTGCGAGGCACAGCAGATGTACAAGGACCTTAACGTAAGGGATTAGGCGCGTCGGCATCAGACCTCAGTGTAGCGCGCGAGCCTGCCGCTTTAGCAGCCAAGCTCACGCACCTCAGTAGTTCTTCCGCAGATCCATCCCGGCATACAGGCTCGCCACCTGGTCGCCATAGCCATTGAACGGCAGGGTAGGAATCGAGTGGGGGAACGCGCTCGCATCGATCCGCCGCTCGTGCGCCTGCGACCACCGCGGATGATCGACCGCCGGGTTCACATTCGAGTAGAAGCCGTACTCCTGCGCATTAATCTCGCTCCATGTTGTCTTCGGCTGCTTGTCGGTAAAGTGAAACCGCACAATCGACTTTCCATTCTTGAACCCGTACTTCCACGGCGTCACGACCCGTACCGGCGCGCCGTTCTGGTTCGGCAGCACCTCGCCGTAGCAGCCAAACGTCAGCAGGCAGAGCGGGTTCATCGCTTCATCCATCCGCAGCCCCTCCGAATACGGCCAGTCATACCCACCCGGAAGGTCCGGCATCTGCTTCTTGTCCACCAGGGAGAGAAACTGGACGTACTTCGCGCTCGGCAGGGGCTGCACGTAGTTGATGAACTCCGACAGCGAGTAGCCGTCCCACGGAATCACCATCGACCACGCCTCAACACACCGGTGCCGATACACCCGCGACTCCAGCGGGCGATACGCAATCAGGTCGTCGATGTTGATCGTCTGCGGCTTCTTCACCATGCCCGTCACCTGCACTGTCCAGGGCCGCGTGTGCAGCGTGTGCGCATTCAGCGCCGGGTCAGACTTGTCTGTGCCGTACTCATAGAAATTGTTGTAATGCGTCGCCTTGGTCATCGGCGTCTGCTGCTCGGTCGTCGTGTACTTGCTCTCGTTTGTCTTCAACTTCTCCTGTCCAAACACCATCGCCGGATACAGCAGGCCACCCACACGGCCCGCAGCAATCGTCCCGGCCCCCACCGCGGCCGCGCCGGTCATAAAGGCGCGGCGATCGTAGAAAGCCTTCCGCGGCGTGATCTCGGACGACGGCACCGCATCAGCCTTGCGAATCAACATGAACTTTTCCCTCGGGTCAGCCTCTGCACATACGCGCATGAGACGCTTCTGTTGATTAGACGTTACAGAGCCTGTCGCGGATGGGACAAGTCCTGTTTGCGACCCGCGCCACGAACAAAGTAGGTCGCGCTTCCCACCACGATCAGCACCCCTGCAAACAGCAGCTCCCGCTCGAAATGCGGCCGCGAGATCAGTATGAAGCTGAACCCGACCAGCGCAGCCAGCGGCGGCAGCGGATAAAGCCAGAGCCGAAACGGCCGGGGCAGCTCCGGCTGGCTCCGCCGGAGGTAGAGCACTCCGATATGCTGCAGCAGAAATTGCAGCAGGAGGCGCAGCACCACCAGCGCTGCGATCACATCCTTCAGCGAGAAGAAGCAGAAGACCATCGCCGCGCCCCCCAGCGTCAACAGCGACACATGCGGGAAGTGCTTGGTCGGATGCAGCCGGCCAAACACGCGAAAGTAGTTCCCATCCCGCGCCGCCGCATACGGAATGCGCGAGTAGCCCAGCAGCAGCGAGAAGACACTCGCGAACGCTGTAAGCATCACCAGTACGGCCGCCACCCTGCCCAGCGCCGGCCCGATCCGCGGCCCATACGCCGTCTCCATAAAGAGCGAGATGATCGCCCGTCGCGCATCAAGATACTGCGCCCCAAGCAGCGGCTGCCACGGCAGCACCGCCAGGATCGTGATGTTCATCAGCAGGTAGATCGCCGCCACGCACACAATCGAGATCAGGATCGCGCGCGGAATCGTTCGCGCCGGGTTCTCCACCTCCCCACCCAGAAACGTCACGTTGTAGTAGCCCCAATAGTCGTACGTTGCAATCAGCATCGCCGCGCCCAGCCCGCTGAAGAACGCCGGGCTCAGCGTAAACGCGCCTGCGGGAAAGCTGAATGCCTGCCGCCAGTGCGCATGACCAAGACCCGCCACCAGCACCCATGCAATTGTCAGCAGCACCACGCCGCTCATCGCGTACGAAAGCCGCTCGATCCCGCCCAGCTTCCGGTACAGCAGAAACACCGCCACCACCACCGTCGCGATCGCCACCAGCGTCGCCGGACCTACAGCGATCGCCGCACCGTACCCCGCCATCGCGAAGCTGTGGGTTACCGTATGCCGGGCCAGCGCGGGAAACAGATATGTCGCGTACTGACTCAAGCCGATGCAGCCCGAAGCCACCGACAGCGGCGCGCTGAACGTCAGTTGGAAGATGAACAGAAATGCCAGGAACCTCCCCATTCCGCCCGGGTAGATCCGCCGCAGAAACTCGTACGACCCGCCCGCATGCGGCATCGCCGCGCCCAGCTCCGCCCACACCAGCCCATCGCACAGCGCCAGCAGCGCGCCAAAGATCCATCCCAGCATCGCCTGCGGGCCACTCATCGCCGCAAGGATCAGCGGCAGCGTGATGAACGGCCCGACCCCCACCATGTCGAGCATATTCAGCGTCACCGCACCGCGTAGCGTCAGCGTTCGCTGCAGCGCAGCAGGGCCGGCAGGCGAGTTGGAGTCCGAGGAAGCGATGGGTTGAGTGTAGCGGCTGATGTGAGAGATTAACTGGAATGGCAAACTTCCGTATCCTCGCACAGGCCGTATTCTCCTGCGCGCGCCTCGCCGCCATCGCCGCCGCTATCGCCATCGCGCCCACACGGCTCCCTGCGCAGACCCTCAGCGCCCAGCCCCTGAACGACCCCGCCAACCTCACCGGCGAGCGCGTCGCCGCTCCAGCCCTCGCCGACACCCTCCCCCTCAACCACGGCGCGCCCGCACTCCAGCAACTGCTGCTCAAGCTCCGCACCCGCGCCAGCATGATGCTCATCGTCGCCCATCCCGACGACGAGGATGGCGGCCTGCTCACCTACGAGTCCCGCGGCCAGGGCGCCCGGGTCGCCATGCTCACCCTTACCCGTGGCGAGGGCGGCCAGAACCTCATGTCCGCCCACTTCGACGACGCCCTCGGCCTTATCCGCACCCAGGAACTCCTCGCCGCCGACCGCTTCTTCGGCGTCGACCAGTTCTTCGGCACAGAGGTCGACTTCGGCTTCTCAAAGACCCGCGAAGAGACCCTCCAGAAATGGACCCATGACCGCGTCCTCTACGACGCCGTCCGCGCCGTCCGCCTCTATCGCCCTCTCGTCCTCGCCAGCGTCTTCGTCGGCGGCCCCACCGACGGCCACGGCCAGCATCAGGTCTCCGGCGAAATCGCACAGGAGGTCTTCCTCGCCGCCGCTGACCCCAAAGTTTTTCCCGAAATGATCGCCGAAGGCCTGCTCCCCTGGGCGCCGCTGAAAGTCTACGCCCGCGTCCCCTTCTCCCGCGTCACCGCCCAGGGCATGTACGACTACGCCACCGGCAAGACCATCCCCACCCGCTTCCACAACTACGTCACCGGCCAGGATTCAACAGCCGTCCCCGCAGCCACCGTCCTCATCCATGAAGGCGACAAACCCACCGACCCCACCCTCGCCGCTGCCATGGGCGGCGACACCTTCGTGCAGTTCGCCCGCAAAGGTCTCGCCCTCCAAAAGACCCAGATCGGCCCCGATGCCCGTCTCGCCCCCGCCGGTGCCTTCGACGCCGGCTACACCCTCATGGCCAGCCGACTCCAGTGCCCGCCAGGCCCGGTACCAACATCCGGGTGCCCCATCCTTGCCGATCCTCGAAAGGGTGGATCATCCGGCGCAAACCCAACCGCCCTCCATACCCAGGAACAATCGCTCTTCGACGGCGTCGACATCGCCCTCACCGGCATTGCCACGCTCGCTCCTGCGAGCCCTGTCGATCTTCGCTCAGGCCTGAGCTCTATCGACAGCAGTGTTACAGAAGCGCAACGCCTCTTTGACCCCGCCAGGCCAGAACTCACAGCACCCGCTCTCCACGACGCCCTTCGAAAACTCGACGGCCTTATCAGCGCAGTCGACAAGGCGCAGTTCGATCAGCAGTTCGTAAGAGCGAACGTCCTCCACGAACTCCGCGTCAAGCGCGTCGAACTCAACAACGCGCTCGTATTAGCCCTGAACCTTACCCTCGAATCAACACCCAAACCGCCCCATCCAAGCTACGCCACTCCCTTCACCACCATCGACCGCTCCGTCTACAGCAACGTCCTGCTCACCAATCACAGCGCGCAGGCGATCACCGTGCAGCACCTCGACGCAACCGGCTTCGACGAAACGAAAGCGTCCGCCGCCAGCCGAATGCTCGCTCCAGGCACGTCGCTCTTCGCTGAATCCGAGTACCGCTACCCCGCCCCGGAACTTGTTTCCTGTGCCGCGCCCTCGTCATTTATTGACGAAAATCAAGCCTACCAAGCCTGAGCCGCTCGTTTATCTCGCCAACGGGCAAACCCTCAGCCAACGCCTGGAACGACCGCAAACCCCAAAGGCTCCCCGCCAAACCGCTGGCCCCTCCACCCCATCCACGCCTGGCGAAAGCCCCCATATCACTTCCGACTTCATCCCCTCAGACAACCCAACTCCCGCCTGCCCAGCGCCGCCGATGTGCTGCGCGTGCAATTGCACTATCCGATCTCGCTGGATCCGCCTACCTATCACCTTCTAGCCCACTGGAGCATGCAGGCGTTCGGGCAAAACGCCTTCGGCATGTGCCTGCCCGCGCTGCTCGGCGTGGTGCTGGCG
>CAXTLS010000061.1:0-20122 GCA_964245235.1 uncultured Acidobacteriaceae bacterium | reverse complement strand
GGCCGAGGACCTCGTGGAAGAAGACGGCGGAGGCGCGGCCGGAGAGGATGGCGGGGCCGTTAAAGGGCTCGGTGATCGGCGCTGTGCGGAGGGCTTCGAGGTTCTTTGACATCTCGAGGGTTTTTGCAAGGAGCGATTTCTGATCAGGAAGATGCGCGAGGGTGTCGGCCTCGAAGGTTTCGACGCGGAAGAGGTCCATCCCGTCGGCAGCGCGGGTGCGGGCGACGATGACGAGACGTGCGACGTGCGAGGGAGTGGAGACATGCGCGCCCTCGGACGAAACAAAGTAGTCGGTTTCGGTCGAAGCTTCGAGAGAGACGGTGTTGTACATCACGTCTGGAAACTGTTTGAAGAGGCCGGAGAGTTCGCGTATGCGATCGGCCCAGGCGCGGCGGACGGCATCGGGCGCGTCGAGTGCGGGGCTGGGTGGAAGGACGGCGGAGGCGGGGGTCTGCCTGGAGAAGTCGGCGGAGGCATCTTCCTCGCGGGCGCGCACCTGCTGCTCGGTCTGGACCTTCAGATAGGCATCAAGCGCCTTGCCGTAGCCGCGATTCGTTGCAAACCAGAGCGAGCGGGCGAGGGCGGCGGGGTCGTCGGTGAGCGGCATGGGAACGGTGGTAAGGGCGGAGTTGCGATGGTCGCCGTGGGTGTTGTCTTCTGCCGGCGAGCCGAGCCGCACTTCGACATCGGCATTGCGGACGCGCCCGGAGCGGGAACTGGTGATGGCACCGAAGGCGGCGGACATGGAGAGCTGGTCGGCGTCGGCTACGGCATAGGAGAGGAAATAAGGCCTCGGCGTGGGCGCGGGTAGGCTGGCGATGGCATCGTCAAGCGGACCGCCTGCGCCGAGGGCTGATGCTGCGGCGTCGCCAGCCGGAGGCGTGGTCTTCGTCGGGCCCGACGGTTGCGCAGCCGTGCCGAGCGAGGCCATGGCGCGTGTGAGTTCCGCCTGCATGGTTTCGAGCAGGATGGTATCGGGTCTGGTCGTGGCGGGAGCTGCGGCGAAGGCGGGAAACGAGACAGAGGAGAGGAGCAGGAGGGCCGGGAGTCGAAACTTCATGCGGGCGAGCGACCTTTAGCGTCTGCAGTTGGCGCAGACTGAGGCGAGTGTACTGGATTGGACCGCGTGGATACGAAGTTGTGAGCGGCTGGGCCGCGATGGCGTTGTGGCGAGGCTAGGGTGCGGGGAGCAGATTGGCCGTGGGAGCCGGCTGCCGCAGGGTGCGGAGTGGGTGCGAGCGGACGTGCTCTGGCAGCACGCCCATGCCGATAAAGCGGCCGGCGAGGCGGCGAAGAAAGGCGAAGCGGTTTGCCAGACGCAGAAGGAGCGGCGCGCGGAGCTGTTCCTCGCGGCCGAGAAACCCGTTGAGAAAGTGGTGCGCCAGGATCTGAAAGCCCTGCGTGATGCGGGTGGGCAGGGAGCGCCGGCGCTGGACGCTGGCCAGGGTGGACTCCGGAAGGCGCTGGCCCGGGGCCAGACCGAGCAGCGGCGCGGCGAGGATGTTGGCGGCGGCGACGGCATCCTGAATGGCGAGGTTGATGCCGATGCCGCCGACCGGTGACATGGCATGGGCGGAGTCGCCGATCGACAGCAGGCCCGGGCGATGCCAGCGACGGAGGCAGTTGACCTGGACGCTGAGGAGCTTGAGCTGGTCCCAGCTTGTGAGCTCGTCGACGCGAATCTTCCCGTCCGGGCCGGGTTTGCCGAGGACGGGAACGAGGTCGGCAAGATTGCGCCTGAGCTGATCGAGACCGGCGGGTTTGATCTGCCGCTCGAAGCTGCCCTTGCGAATGATGTACCCGCACTGGAAGTAGTCACCGCGGTTGATAAGAACAAGCATGCGGCCGCAGTTCAGGAAGCCAAGACCTTCTTCGGGGTCTGAGGGGCGGCGGCTGACGCGGAACCAGAGAACGTCGATGGGGGCACCCTTTTCGGCGTGCTCGAGAAAGGCGGATTCGGTCGAGACGCTGTGGCGGCCGTCGCAGCCGACGGTGAGTGCGGCGTGAAGCTCGACGGGGCCGGCGGGCGACTCGGCATAGGCGCCGGTGATGGTGCCGTTTTCGCCAAGAAGGCGTGTGACTTTGTGCTGCATCAGGATGCGGGCGTTGGGGTGCTTGCGAACTTCGGCGGCGAGGAAGTTGAGCAGATCCCATTGCGGCATGAGCGCGATGAAGGGTGCGTGCACGGGAAGACGGGTGAAGTCGCCGATCTGGAAGTGCGTGCCGCCGACGAGTGCGCCGACTTGATGGACCTTCTGATGAGGCAACTTCAGCAGCTCCTCGAGGAGGCCGAGCTCGTGCATGATCTCGAGCGTGGCGGGGTGGACGGTGTCGCCACGGAAGTCGCGGTTGAAGTCCGGATGCTTCTCAACGATGGTGACATCGACGCCGGCCCGGGCGAGCAGCAGGCCAAGGGTGACCCCGGCGGGCCCGCCGCCGACGATACAGCAGGTGCTGGCGAGCGAAGGGAGCGTGGGCGCAGTGCTCATGCGGTGAACTGTACGCCAGAACCACTCCAGTCACCACGGTGAAGTGCACTCGCCACGCAGAAAGTGGGAGGGCTGCATCCTAAGGGGGTAGCTGGAATGCTTTTCGGGAGAACGTGAGTGGAACAAAAGAAAGAACGGATAAGCCGCCGCCGAGTTTTGACGCAGGGCGGGCTGCTGTTTGCGGGCGGTGTCGCTGCAACAGCGATTCCTTGCAATCTGGCGGGCCAAAGTCTGGCGCTGCTCACGGTCGCTTCGGCGGGTTCAATCGGTCCCATGTTGAGCGGACCGATCAAAGCAGCAATTCGACGTTCGCTGACGCTTGATCTTGAGACTCATGCGCAGGGTGCCGACTCTGTGGCCCAAACCTTGGTTGAGGGAAGCCTACGTGCTGACGTGTTCCTGCCGATCACCGCTGAGCCGATGCAGACAGTGCTTCGCGCCGGGAAGGCAGACGCCGCCCGGCCGATTGCGCGGACCGAGATGGTGCTTGTGTACAGCCCGAAGAGCCGCTTCGTGCGCCAGTTTGAGGCGGCAGAGCGGGGCGAGGCGAAGTGGTGGGAGGTGCTGCAGGAGCCGGGGCTGCGTTTTGCGCGATCCAACCCCGCGGGAGATCCAGGTGGCCGCAACATCATCTTCACCATGATGCTGGCGGCGAAGAAATATGGGCAGTCGGACCTGGTCCAGAAGGTTCTTGGCCCTACGCTCAATCCGGAGCAGATCCTGACAGGCGGCAGCAATCAACAGCGGTTACAAACGGGCGAACTGGATGCGAGCGGTGGTTACAAGGTGAGCCCCGGATTTGCGCATCTGCCCTTTGTGACGCTGCCTAACGACATCAACCTGAGTGGGCCGGATCTGCGAACGCTACACCCGGAGGTAAGCCTGGACGTTGCTGGAAAGACCTTCTATCCGGAGACGCTGCTGTTCTATGCAGCCGTTCTGAAGGAGGCGAGCAATCTGCGGGGTGCCATCGCTTTCACGGACTGGCTGATGCAGAGTGAGGCACAGGATCTCTTCCGGCAGTACAAGTTCGGTCCTCCGGGCAAGGCAGCCGTCCTGCACGCTTAGGAGGCGAGGAACGAGTGTTCTTCAGGTGTCCAGGTGGAGAACAACTGGCGTGTGGTCGGAGGGCTTCGGCTGTGCTCGTGGGGTCTTGTCGATCTCGCAGCCACGCAGTGTAGAAGCAAGCGCGGGCGAAAGAAGGAAGTGATCGATGCGGAGACCGCGGTTTCGTTCAAAGGCCATGCGGAAGTAGTCCCAGTAGGTGAAGTGATTGGGCTGGCCCGGGTGAAGCGAGCGAAAGGCGTCGGTGTAGCCCAGGTCGAGCAGGGCACGGTAGCGGGCGCGGACCTCCGGTTGGAAGAGGGCATCGCGCAACCAGTTGGCGGGCTTATCGCAGTCGATCTCTTCCGGGATGACGTTCCAGTCCCCGCCGATCACGGTAGGCGTGGGGTCTTCGAGCCAGCGACGCATCTCGAGAGCGAGGCGGTCCATCCAGGCGAGCTTGTAGTCGAACTTTGGGGTGTTGATCGGGTTGCCATTGGGCAGGTAGAGATTGACGACGCGGAGCTGCCGGCCGCCCGGCGTCGCGATGCGGGTCTCAAGATAACGGGCGTGGCTATCCGGGACGCCGCCGACGAGCGTGTCGCCGCCGAGTGTGGTGGTGAGCGTCTCGAGGGGCAGCCGTGAGAGGGTGGCGACGCCGTTGTAGGTCTTCTGCGTGACGGCGGCGGACTCGTAGCCGAGCGCGGCGAAGTGTTCGGTGGGGAGCTCAAGGCCCTTGAGCTCCTGGAGGAGCAGAACGTCGGGGGCGTTGCCGGTGAGCCACGCGGTGACGGCGTCGAGGCGGGCGCGGATGGAGTTGACGTTCCAGGTGGCGATGCGGATGGCGGTACCCCCAATATTCCTGCGCCAGACCTCCAGGACAAAGACGTTCAGGTCCGGGCCTCCCTCCGCATCCGTCGAGGAGGGAGACGACGACCGTGTTTGAGACCGGCGTTGGCTTTGTTTCAAGGATACGCAGCAGTGGATGCGCCTGCTGCGCTTGCATCAGGCGAAGGACGAATTTGTGCGTGCGGTAGCAGTTCCTGGATCTCCGACCGAACTGATCGTATATAGTTCTGACAGCAGCTTCCTGGTTTGTCCTCCGGCCCCTCTTGCGAAGGGTCTGGTGACGAACCTGGGAAACGCCTGATCCTACCAAGCGCCCGGAATGGTTGCCGCACCTGCAGTCTCGGTGCCGATGCGCCCGTGCGCCTGCAACTGGAGTTGAGAAATGATGGACCATTCCTTTGCCCGGCTCTCCTGTGTTCGCCCAGCCTTGCTGGCCATGGCGCTGCTTGTCTCGTTTTCAGCTTCGAAGGCTGCATTTGCGGGGGATGGCTCTCTCGCGCCGGCGCAGCGCTGCCAGCGTTCGAGCAGCGCCACGCCGGTAAGCGTCAGCGTTCGGGTAAGCGACCTCAGCGGCGCCGTGCTCGCGCATGCGGCAGTGGAGGTGCGCTGTGGAACGAGTGTGGTGAGCGGGATCACCGACGATCACGGCGAGGTGCGGGTGAGTGTGGTGCCGGGGCACTACGGGGTAACAGCGCGCATGCCGGGCTTTGCGGATGCCGATCGAACGGTGGATCTTCCATTGCCGGCAGGAGCTTTAGAGATTGCAATGGCGGTAGGTTCGGCGACCGACGTGGTGAACGTAACGGCCGATTCGGGCTTTGTGCCCTATGCTTCGAACGCCGGCTCGAAGACGAACGCGCTTTTGATCGAAGTGCCGCAATCGATCTCGATCGTGAACGAGCAGGAGATGATGGCCCGCGGCGTGATTACGGTGAATGAAGCATTGCGCTATACGCCGGGCGTGACGGCCGACCAGTACGGCGTGGAGCCGCGCTTCGACTGGCTGGAGATCCGCGGGTTCGCGGCGCAGACCTTCGGCATCTATCGCGATGGCATGCGCTTCAACTCGCTTGCCGGGAAACTCGATCCGTTCGAGCTGGAGAGCGTGGAGATCCTGAAGGGGCCGAGCTCGGTGCTCTACGGCGAGGTGCCTCCCGGCGGCCTGATCAACCAGGTTACGAAGCGACCCGCGGCAGAGCGATCAACGCAGATCTCAGGCGTCTTCGGTAGCTACGACCGGCGGCAGGGGGAGGTGGACACAACCGGATCAATCGATCGCAATCAGGTGTGGCGTTACCGTCTGCTTGGGCTCGTTCGCGATTCAGGCACCCAGACCAACTTCACGCCGGACAACCGCCGGCTGATCGCGCCTGCCCTAAGCTGGCATCCGGGTGAGCGGACGACGCTGACGGCGCTGGCCGACTACCAGCACGATCGCTCGAAGTGGAGCCAGTTCCTGCCGGCGAATGGGACGCTCTACAACACGAACCCGAACGGCATCCTCCCGGTCAGCGCGTTTGTCGGCGAGCCAGGGTATGACGATGTCTCGCGTAACCAGGGCTCGGCTGCTTACACTGCCGATCATCTCTTCGGCGACGGATGGGACGTTCACTCCAGCTATCGTTACCAGTACATCGACTTCAAGGGACAGACGCTGTTTGGCGGCGGCTTCGACGGCACCAGTCAGAACGCGCTCGTGCGGGAACTCTTCGCGACGCCGAATACGAATCGCATCAATACCACCGACAACCGGGCGCTTCGGCGATTCGGCACGGGTTCGAGCATGGAGCAGACCTTCCTGTTCGGCTACGACTTCCAGCGGGTCGACCAGCGTGCTACGAGCTACTTTCTCTTCGGCGCCAAGGACATCGATATCTACCATCCCGTCTATGGCCAGACCAGCATTCCCTCCGGCGCACCCTACCTGGATAACGATTCGATCCTCGGGCAGCATGGGCTGTATGCGCAGGATCAGATCAAGTTCAAGCAGCACCTGATCCTGACCCTGGGCGGTCGCCAGGACTTTGCAAAGAATGCGATTGCAAATTTTCTGCCCGGCGGATTGAACTACGCACGGCTCGACGAGAAGTTTACCGGCCGTGCCGGCGTCACGTACCTCACCGGTTCCGGGATCGCACCTTACTTCGCGTACTCAACCAGCTTTCTGCCGAACGCCGGGACCTATGTCTTCGATTCGGCTACCGGGCTGAGCGACATCGCGGCGGTTCCGTCGGATGCAAGGCAGATCGAGGGTGGAGTGAAGTTCCAGCCGCGGAACTGGTCGAGCTTTCTCACGGCCTCCGTGTTCCAGATCAATGAGACCAACGTGCTGGTTGCGGACGGATCGTTTAACGAGCACCAGAGTGGCGAGGTGCGCTCGCGCGGGGTCGAGCTTGAGGGTGTGGCGAACGTCGCCCATGGATTGAACCTGCATGCGGGCTACACGGTGACGGCGACGAACAACCTTAACGACGTGACGCCCGCGAACATCGGGAAGTGGCTTCCGCAGACGCCGCGCAACCAGGTCTCGGCACTGGCGGATTACTCGAGAACGGAGGGGCGCTTCGCGGGGGTCGGCGGCAACTTCGGAGTGCGGTTTGTCGGCGAAAATGCTGCCGACAGCGTGAACTCCTTCTTCATCCCGAGCTACGCGCTGCTGGATGGCAGTCTGCGCTTCGGCTATCGGCATACCTTATTCGGTGTGAACGCAACCAACCTTGCCGATAAGCGCTATGTCGCCACGTGTACGAGCACCGCCGCCTGTTACTACGGCTATGCCAGAAACGTGATCGGAACAGCAACGTATCGCTTCTAAGAGAGGCTTGCGGACGCTTCGCCTTGGGATTCACGAACACTCTCGCGTACCACCCGCGCCGTCTCCTGGTGCGCAGGGTCTTGTTGCAGATGCATCTCTGGGCGGGGCTGGCGCTCGCGCTGTACCTGATCGCGATCTCCCTTTCAGGCTCGGTGCTGGTCTTCAAGGACGAGCTCACGCGCTGGTCGCTGCCGCCGGGCCTGCACGCGTTGTCCCCGGGTAAGACGGCCTCTCCGCAAACGGTGATGGAGCGCTTCCTGCACGTGGAGCCGCGCGGTGCGGTCACGCAGTTGCAGGTGCCGTCCCCGGTGCTGCCGGCCTTTCTGCTGGAGGGAAAGAACGGCGCGGGCAGACCACAGCGCTGGCTGGCTGACCCGCTGACGGGAGCGCTGCAGGTGGCACCGCGCACGTGGCTCGACTGGACCCATGACCTGCACTACTACCTGCTGCTGCCCACGGCGTGGGGAATGCAGGTCAATGGGGTTGGCGCGGCCGGACTTCTGCTGCTCGCGGCATCAGGGCTGATCGTCTGGTGGCCGGGGGTGCGTCTGTGGGCGCGCGGCCTGCGGGTAAACTTCAGAGCGCGCGCGCGACGAATCAACTACGACCTGCATAGCGCGATCGGCTTCTGGACCCTGGCTATCGTCGTGTGGTGGGCGATCTCCGGGGTGTACTTCGCGTGGTATCGACAGGTGGTCGCGGCGGTCGCGGTAGTTTCGCCGCTGCGCGGGATGGCAACGCCGCAACCCGCGGACCTGCCGCCGGCTCGCGAAGGTTCGCGCGCTTCGCTCGAGAGCTTAATCGCAGCGGCGCAGAGGGCCTCGCCCGAGGGCAGGCTATGGAGCATCAGCAATCCCGATCTGCACGCAAAGGAATCGTATGTGCTGATGGACCGCGGAGCCGCCGGAGACTTTTCGCATCGCGACATCGTTCGCGTGCGCACCGCGGACGCACGCGTGGTCAGTGTCTGGCACTACGGCGAGAGGCATTCGGCGAGCGACTGGTTTCTGTGGGCGATGCACCCGCTGCACTTCGGCACGGTGTGGGGGATGGCGATTAAGCTGACCTGGGCACTGCTCGGCCTGAGCCTGGCGGCCCTGACGATCACGGGCGTGCTGATGTACTGGAACCGAGTTCTGCGGCGGCTCTGGCCCATACGGCGAGAATCTGGAGACGACGCGGGCGGTAAAGATGCCGCTGCACAGCGCGCGCCGACGGCGACCCAGACCGGCAGATCTTAAGGCTGGTACTGCTCAATCGCGGCGAGCAGGGCGAGCTTGCGTGCGGGTGGGAGAAAGCTGGCCTCGATGGAGTTGGCGGCGAGCTCGCGCATGTGGTCGAGCGAGAGCTCGAAGTGCCGGTGGACGAGAACGTACTCGTCGAGCAGGGTAGAGCCGAACATGGGCGGATCGTCGGAGTTGAGGGTGATCATGAGGCCGCGCTCGAAGTACATGTGGACGGGGTGTGTGTCGATCGAGGAGCAGCAGCCGGTGCGCAGGTTCGAGGTGACGTTGAGCTCGATGGGGATCTGTCGCTCGGCGAGGATATCGAGGAGCTCGGGATCGAACTGGGCGGAGAGTGCGTGGCCGATGCGTTCGGCGCCGATGTTGATGGCGGCCCAGATGGAGGGCGGCCCGGTGGTCTCGCCGGCGTGCGCGGTGAGGTGAAGGCCGGCTTCGCGGGCTTCGGCGTAGAGCTCGCGGAAGCCGTCGGCGGCCCCGCGGGCCTCATCGCCGCCGATGCCTATGCCGGCGACGGAGGGGTGATCGCGATGGAGTTCTGCGGCCTTGCGGAAGACGCGCGCAGCGTCGTCCACGCCGAAATGGCGCACGGCATCGATCAGCCAGAGGAGGGTGGTGCCAAATGCCGCCTCGGCGCGGATGCGGCCGCGCTCGAGGGCGGCGAAGACCTCATCAACATCAAGCCGGGCGAAGCGGTAGAGAATGCCGAAGGAGACGTAAACCTCGGCATGGCGGATGCCCTGGGTGGCGAGGTCACGCACCATGTTCCAGGTGATGAGCTCGTAGTCGGCCGGGGTGTGAAGGCGCTCGCTGATGGCTTTAAAGCTCATCAGGAAGGATGGGAAGTCGGTGTAGTGGTAGGTCGCGGCTGCGGATTCGACGGTAAGGGGCGTGGCATCGTTGCGGCGGCTGAGCTCGATCAGGGTCTCGGGGGTGATCGAGCCTTCGAGGTGTAGGTGGAGCTCGGCTTTGGGCAGGCCGCGAAGCCAGGTGCGAGGGTCGATCTTTTCTTTGACGACGGCTTGCTTGCGGGGCATGGGGGTAGTGTACGGGCGGGGCTGCCGTGGTTGCGCGCGCGCATCACCGCCGGGTTGACGTGCGAAGGTTCGGCAGGCAGGGCTCCTCGCCTCCTTGCCGGCAAAGTTTGCCTTGCAATCGCTCCATCGCGACACGGATACTGCTCTGGCTCTTCTTTCTCAGCAGGGGTGATCGATGCGTACTGCCATCGCGTTTTGCGTTTGTGTGGATCGTCTTGCACGTTCCTGCTTCGGCGAATGCCGAGACGCTCGTGACGTTTGACGTCGACCTTGTCTTCCAGAGCGGGAATACGCTGAAGGGAACGACGTCGCTTGCTTCTGACGCCATGGAGTTCGTCCAGAACGACCTCGTGCTGTCTGCGGGGGCTACGGTGCTTGCGACCTTCACGGGCGAAGCAGAGTTCGTGCGCCTCCTAAGTCCCTCTCCTGCTTACGACGCGAACACGACGGTGATCGATTTCAACCAGACGGGCGCACCTCCGGTCGCGGGGCTGCCTTACTCGGTTCAACTCGCCTTGGCGACGGACGATCTCCCGGAGTATGCCGGCGGAACGGTGTGCCTGATGGCGTCCCCTTGCTGCCAGGGGCGGTTCACCTCCGGCATTGTCTTTGAACCCGGAGATTACGGTCCGGGAAGTGTGAATGCAGCGACAGATCCCGCGGTGAGTGGGACGTTCACGCGCGAGACGGTTGCCCCCGCGATTCCGGAACCGGCAACTCTGGTTTTGGCCGCGAGCGGTGCCCTGGCGGGTTCGGGAAAGATCCGCCGAAGACTTCGCGCGCGGGTAAAATCAGCGCCGATCGATGATCGTCTGAGATGATCGCCCGATTTGTCCCTGGAGCAGCTGCGGCGGAGCGGAAAGAGGCAGGCAGCGAAGGGCTACACGTGCGTCCGCGTCCTCAGGAGGCGAGGCCCTGGTAGGGCAGGAAGAGTTCGAAGACGGAGCCGGAAGCTTCCATGGCTTGATGGCTGCGGACTAGAATTCGCCCGTGGTGGCGCTCGACGATTTCGCTTGAGATCCAGAGACCGAGGCCGGTGCCGCCGATGCCCTTGGTGGTGTAGAAGGCCCTGTAGATGTTCTTCATGTCCTCCGGGCTGATGCCGCTGCCGGTATCGGCGATGGTGATCAGGACACCTGGTGCCTGGGTACGCCACTCGGTCGCTTCGCGCGTGCGGATCAGAAGGCGGCCTCCCCTGCCGTGCATGGAGTCGATGGCGTTGCTCACCAGGTTATGCAGCACCTGGCGGATCTCGCTTTCCATGCAGACGATGGACTGGGTAGAACGCTCGCGGCGCTCGACGGTGACCTGCGAGTTATGCAGTCGCGACTGGTAGAGATCGAGGACGGCATCAAGCAGCTCGGTGCATCCAACAGCCTGCGCGCGTGTGGATTGCTTGTAGAAGCGAAGCGACTGCGAAGTGATGAGTTTGACGCGCTGCAGCTCCTTATCTGCCATCTGCAGGTAGCTTCGGGATTCGTCCTGGGCATCCGCATGCTCGGCGAGATAGAGCAGGTTCATCACCGACTCGAGCGGATTGTTGATCTCGTGCGCGATGGAGGAGGCGAGGCGGCCAACCGCGGCAAGCTTCTCGCTTTCGCGCAGAGCGGCTTCGAACTCGACGCGCGCGGTCACGTCGGTCTGAATACCGACAAAATGGGTGAGCTCGCCATCCCGGCTGCGGATGGGCGAGAGATGAAGCTCATTCCAAAAAGGTGTTCCGTCCTTGCGAAAGTTGCGGATGACGGAGACACTCTCACGGCGGTCGCGGATCGCTTCACGGATCAGTGTCACGGCGGGCTGGTCGCGTTCGCTCCCCTGAAGAAAGCGGCAGTTTTGCCCCTGAACTTCTTCGAGGCAGTACCCGGTCATCGCCTCAAAGGCAGGATTGACATAGGTGAGCGGCATGTCCGGAAGTGTCGCGTCGGAGACGCAGATGCCGCTGGTGACGGAGCGGAAGATGCGGCGATTGAGCTGAAGCTCTTCGAGGGCGGATCGATACCGTTGGGCAAAGGCGCGATGCGCGTACAGGGTAAGGCTGAGCTGTGCGGCGATAGCTGCGGGCGCCTGCGGCAGGGCGAGCAGGCCGTCGAAGCCGTGGTCGACGTGATTGGGCGGGGCGAGCTCGCCCGGGACGCTGCTGCAGATAACAGCGATGACCGCCGGTTGGACGCCTTCGCCCTTTGCCTCGCGTCTCGAGAGAAGCTCCCTGATCGTCAAAGCGGAGAGCTCGTCGGCGACGATGAACTCGAAGGCGAGCAGGGCGTCCAGGTTCAGCCCTGCATCCTGCAGCAGCACGGGCGTGAGCTCGAGGTGATGCGACGCGCTTTCGATCAATCTGCGGTTCGTCGCATCCGCAACCAGAATTCCTACAGAAGAGTTCATTTAAGTTCTGTCGCTTTCCCTCTCTGAGTTGACGCCAGGGATCCGAGGTGGAGGTTCACGAAGGTGTCGCTGCCGACAGGCAATCCGGCCGACTCGAACAATCAAATCGATTCTATCCGGAACCACGGCAAACGCAGGCAATCGAAACTCTGGCTCCATGGACAGCTTCCAACCACACGTTTCCACCGGACACGTGACGACACGACCACGGTTCCGCGTTCGGGCATTCTTCTGTGGCGACGCGGGCCGGATGCGGAAGGATTCCTGATGACACTTTCCAAAGAGCCGCGGGAGCGGCTACCATTCGGTCGAGCCAACGTTGTCTCTCCCCGGTGCTCAGGATCTGCTCCAGCAAACTAACCTGCATTCCCGGTGTGGCCTGCTGTCCCGCCGCGAACCTTTTACCCCGGAAGGATGTTTTTTCATGGCATTTTGCTGCGCGTCTTCTTCCCGCCGTCTTGCGCTGGCCGCTGTGCTGGCGATTGTTCCTTCTGCCGTGCCGGCCGTGGCGCAGGCGCCGCACCCGCTCAGCACGGCTGAGCAGCAGCGCGTTGAGACGCTGATCAAGGGAATGACGCTTGAGCAGAAGCTTGACTACATCGGCGGCACGGGCTTTGCGGTGCGGGCTGTGCCGGAGCTGAAGCTTCCGGCGCTGGAGATGTCAGACGGGCCGTACGGGACGCGGTCGAACCAGGGCTTTCCTTCAACGACCTATGCGGCGGGCGTGGGTCTGGCGGCGACGTGGGATCGCGAGATGGCGAAACGGGTGGGTGAGGGCATAGGGCGCGATGCGCGGGCACGGGGTGTGGACTTTATGCTGGGGCCGGGCGTGAACATCTACCGGTCGCCGCGCAATGGGCGCAACTTCGAGTACTTCGGCGAAGATCCGTTCCTCTCCTCGCAGATCGCCGTCGGTTACATCAGGGGCATGCAGGAGCAGGGCGTGAGCGCCACGATCAAGCATTACATGGGGAACAACTCCGAGTACCTGCGGCACGATTCCGATTCAATCATCGGCGAGCAGGCCCTGCGTGAGATCTACCTGCCGGTGTTCGAGGCGGCGGTAAAGCAGGCGCAGGTCGGCGCGTTCATGGACTCCTACAACCTGACCAACGGCACGCATATGACCGCGAACAACTTCCTGAACACCGACATCCTGCGCCGGGAGTGGGGCTTCAAGGGCGTGCTGATGTCGGACTGGGACGCGACCTACGACGCCGTGGGCGCCGCAAATGGCGGACTGGACCTGGAGATGCCAACGGGCAAGTTCATGAACCGGGCTAACCTGGAATCGGCAGTGAACGCGGGCACGGTCAAGCAGGCGACGATCGACGAAAAAGTGCGGCGAATCCTGTCGACGGCGGTCTCCTTCGGATGGCTGGATCGCGAGCAGCGCGACACCTCCATCTCCGTAGTTGACGGCAAGGCGGCGGGGGCGGCGCTCGATTCCGCGCGTGAATCTGCCGTGCTGCTGAAGAACGAGGGCAGCCTGCTGCCGCTTGACAAGACGCAGATGAAGACAGTGCTGGTGGTCGGGCCGGATGCCTATCCCGGCGTGGCTGTCGGCGGGGGTTCGGCGGGGGTCGTGCCGTTCCACCTGGTGAGCGCGGTGGAAGGACTGACGAACGCACTCGCGGGATCCGGTGTGACGGTTCTCTACGATCGCGGCCTGCCGACGCTGCCGGAGATCGCTCGCAGCACCAGCTACACGACACCGGACGGTAAACCCGGTTTGACGCTCGAGACCTTTGCGAACGATTCCCTTGCCGCGCCTGCGAGCGGATCCTCAACGGTGCAGCACATCTTCGTCTCGGGCATCACGATCGAGTCCATCATCGATGATCCTGAGGTGATGGCTACCCTGTTCGCCGCGGGCGCTCCTCCACGGAAGACGAGCACCCGCCGCTGGAGCGGCAACTACGTCGCGGCCACGGATGGCGACTATGTCGTCGTGATCGAAGGCTCGGGTGAAGGCTCAGGCAATCGCGTCATGCTCGACGGCAAGGTGATCTTTGATGACTGGGACCTGGTGCGTGCGTTTCAGCCGAGCGTGACCGTTCACCTGAGCGCCGGAGCGCACAAGCTGGTAGTCGAGGATAAGCAGCGCGGAATCTTCAGCGGACATCTTCGCTTCGGCATTGTGCCGTCTTCTGCGATCGTGTCGGAGCGGGCGAAGCAGTTGGCCGCGAAGGCCGATGTCATCGTCGTGAGCGCCGGCTTCGACCATGCGAGCGAGAGCGAGGGCGGCGACCGGACGTTTGCGCTGCCGTTCGGGCAGGACCAGTTGATCGACGCGATGAGTGCGGTGAACCGGAAGACAATCGTCGCGGTAACCTCGGGTGGCAACGTGGATTCAGAGGCCTGGATCGGCAAGGTGCCGGCTCTGCTGGAGACCTGGTACGCCGGGCAGTCGGGCGGCACGGCGCTTGCGGAGATCCTGCTGGGCGACGTAAACCCATCGGGGCATCTGCCGGCAACCTTTGAGCGGCGCGCGGAGGATAACCCGACCTTCAACAACTACTACCCGGACACAGGCTCGAAGCGGGTCGAGTACAAGGAAGGGCTCTTCGTCGGCTATCGCGGGTACGAGAAAAGCCACACCAAGCCGCTGTTCGCGTTCGGCTACGGACTGTCGTACACGACCTTCCAGTTTGCGAACCTGCAGGTCTCGCCGAAGTCGGCCGGCAAGGACCCGCAGGTCACGGTGGCGTTCGATGTGACGAATACGGGCAAACGCGCCGGCGCCGAGGTGGCGCAGGTCTACGTAGGGCCCGAGCACGCGGGAGCCGACCGGCCGGAGCATGAGCTGAAGGGCTTTGAACGCGTGATGCTGCAGCCGGGCGAGACGAAGCATGTCTCGGTCGCGCTTGATCCCCGGAGCTTTGCGGTCTATGACCTTGCGAAAAAGCGATGGGCTATCCGCCCCGGCAAGTTCCAGGTGCAGGTGGGCGGAGCCTCAGACGCGTTGCCGCTTGAGGGCACGGTAGAGCTGGCGAAAGGCGCGGCGGAGACGAGCTTTTAGAGCGAACGCCTGGCGAGTCGAAAGGCAGGCTAAAGCTGCTGACGCACGCCGGCCTCGGTAAAGACGCGCTCGATCTGCCGTTCCATATCACCTTCCATTGCGGCTTTGGCGTCGCCCCGGCGAAAGGTCATGGCGAGCGGCTTGCCAAGGACGTCTTCCAGAAGAAAGCCGAGACCGCTGAAGAACGCGAAGCCGGCAAGCAACAGGCCGAGACCGGAGGCAACGACCGAAGCATGGCCGTGCGCGCCGAAGGCGACAACGGACGCCGAGACCGAGCGAAGGCAGGCGATGGAGAGCAAGACGCCGAGCAGGGGCTTGCCTGGGAAGCTGGCGACGATGAGGACCAGCAGGCACAGGGAGAGAAGCGCGAGGAAGAGACCCGCGGTGGGGCTTGGTGGCATCAGCGGTGCGCGCAGGAGCTCGAGACTCTGCACGATCCACGCCATGGCAAAGATTCCCATGGCGGTGGCCCCGCCGGCGTCGCGGGAGAGGAACGCCATGAAGCAGGGGATCAGCTCCAAGGGGGCGACAAAGGCGAGCAGCATGGTGGCGACGAGCGAGCTTTCGGAGAGGGGCAGCCAGTGCAGGGCGTAGGCACTGTAGAGCACGTTGCCGACGCCAAAGGCAAAGCAGCCGAGCGGCAGGGCGCTGGCGAAGGGCCGAACCACTACGCGAACCTTTGCGCGAGAACTCTCGTTGCCGCTCTGCGTCTCCGCCATCGTGCGCCCTCCGCTGCTGCTTGACAAGACGCATGCCGCCGGTCGCAGGGGCGAGCTAGCCCCCAGACCGCTTGCGTGGGACAAACATTATGGGGGCACGGCTGGAGAGTTCGCCCTTCAGCCTCGATAGAACTCACTGCGCTTGCGGCTGTAGAAGAAGTAAACGAAGAGACCGACGGCAAGCCAGACGAAGAAGCGCACCCAGGTGATGGCGGGAAGCCCGGCCATGAGCAGAACACAGAAGATGATGCTGAGGATGGGGAAGAGCGGCCCGCCAGGGACGCGGAAGCCGCGGTGACGCTGGGGTTGCTGGCGGCGGAGGATCAGAACGCCGATCGAGACCAGAACAAAGGCGAAAAGGGTGCCGATGTTGGACATTTCCGCGAGCGAGCCAACATCAAAGAGGCCTGCGGGGATGGAGACGAGGATGCCGGCAATGACCGTTGCAAAGGCTGGCGTGCGGAAGCGGGGATGCACCCGGCTGAAAGCCGAGGGGAGGAGGCGGTCGCGCGACATGGCAAACCAGATGCGCGCCTGGCCGTACTGGCCGACGAGGATGGAGGAGATCATGCCGAGCAAAGCGCCTAGGAGTACGGCGAGGCGGACGTAGTGCAGGCGATGACCGCCGGGTGTGTGGGAGAGGCGCTTGAGGGCGTTCACGATGGGGGCGCCGTCGTCCGGGGCGATAGTGCGCCAAGGCACCATCCCGGTGAGCACGAGGGCGACGCCGACGTAGAGGATGGTGCAGACGATGAGCGTAGCGAGGATGCCGACGGGCACGTCACGCTGCGGGTTGCGGCACTCTTCGCTGGCGGTTGAGACGGCGTCGAAGCCGATGTAGGTGAAGAAGATGATGCTGCCGCCCGCGAGCACGCCGGAGAAGCCGTTGGGGCTGAAGGGGCGA
Organism: uncultured Acidobacteriaceae bacterium; assembly: GCA_964245235.1. Lineage (GTDB taxonomy): Bacteria > Acidobacteriota > Terriglobia > Terriglobales > Acidobacteriaceae > Edaphobacter. The sequence goes on along the minus strand of CAXTLS010000061.1, from coordinate 3,617 downwards.
TAGTTGCCGGGGTGGATGAAGGACATCCCGAAGAAGACGAAGGTGAGGATAGCGCCGATCTTGACCAGCACCATGATGTTGTTGGTGCGGGCAGACTCGCGGATGCCGAGAACCAGAACTACCGTGATGCAGAAGACGATAAGGAAGGCCGGGATATCGAAGCCGCTGTGCCAGCCGGCGGGGAAGATATCCTTACCGGCAAGATCCTGCAGGCCGAGCGGAAGATAGGCCGGAGAGAGCCATTTGGGATTGAGATGGATGCCGAGCCAGTCAAGCAGGTCGACGCAGTGCGCGGCAAAGCCGACGCTGACACTCATGTTGGCGAAGGCGTATTCGAGGATGAGGTCCCAGCCGATGATCCAGGCGATGAGCTCGCCGAGGGTGGCGTAGGTGTAGGTGTAGGCGGAGCCGGCGATGGGGATCATGCTGGCGAGCTCTGCATAACAAAGGCCGGTGAAGCAGCAGACGATCGCGACCATGAGGAGCGAGACGGCGAGCGCGGGCCCGGCACCGGGGCGGCCGGCGACGCGGCCGTGATGGAGCAGGAGGTCGAGCACCGGGGAGTCGGTCCAGCCGGCGAGCTTAAGCGGCTTGCCGGCGATAGCCGTACCGATCACGGTAAAGATTCCCGAGCCGATGACGATGCCGACACCGAGGGCGGTGAGCGAGACCGGGCCGAGGGTTTTCTTGAGCGCGTGCTCCGGCTTCTCAGATTCGGTGATCAGCTTGTCGATGGACTTGGTGGCGAAGATCTGACGGGGCAGCGGCGTGGCTCCTCGGCGGGACGTCTGAGTTCAATCAAGTTTCTTCGACGTTACATCAAGCTGCCGTCTGCGGCAGGCCGCGTTTTCCGGATAGGGTCACCGGAGGCACAGAGGCGCGGGCAAGAAAAAGGGCCACTCCAAGCGCCGCAGGCTCGCGGCAAGGGAGTGACCCTGCGCGCCCTAGCGCTTGGATTGACCGCGCGAGGCCTTCTTGATCTTGGCCTTGTTCTCGCCGCGCGCGCCGGTGCGCTTGGCTTTGGGCGTGGCTTTCTTGCGTGCGGCGCGCTTAACCTTCTTGCGCTCTTCGGTGTCGGTGATGGATTTGGTGTTTGCCATGGATGTGATGTAACTCTTTCGTTGAGCTTGATTCGGAACCTATAGGCGTTCTGGACTCTGGATACGTTCCAGCTGGGCAAACTTCTCCACCAGCTTCTTCACGCCGTGTAACTGAAATTGTACTGTAATCTTTGCGTCCTCCCCGTCCCCTTCGCGTTGAACGACAGAACCTTCGCCGTATTTTGGGTGCCGGACGCGTACGCCCTTGCCCAGGCCGGTTTTGCCGGTAGGGGCGGGAATGTCGAGCTTGGGCCGGCCGCCCGGGCGTGCGGAGCGTGCGCCGCGCCCGGCGAAGAAGCTGGCGACGTTATCGAGCTTGCCGGTTCCGGAGCCTGGGGCTGGCCGGGGAGTGCGGCTGAAGGTGTTGTTGCGGGAGCTTGAGTTTGCGGCCGAGCCGCTTTGGTCTTCGTCTTCGTAGCTATAGTGGCGCTCGCCCGCGTCCGCGCTGTTGCCGTGGGGACGGCCGCCTGCACGCGGATACGGCGTGCTGTAGGCGCTGCCGCTGGCGAAGCGGCGCGTGCCATAACCGTCCGTAGCTGAGTCGTTGGATTGGGAACGCGCCGGGCTGAGGTCTTCGACGAGCCGGCTGGGCACCTCTTCGAGAAAACGGGAGGCGATGGAAGCCTCGGGCATGTCGTTGCCGTAGCGCCGACGGTACCGGGCGCGCGTGAGCAGCAGCGTATCCATGGCACGGGTCATACCGACATAGCAGAGGCGGCGCTCTTCTTCGAGACCGGTGGGATCGGTAAGGGTGCGCGAGTGTGGAAACAGCCCCTCCTCCATGCCGGCAAGAAAGACGAGGGGAAACTCCAGGCCTTTGGCGGCGTGGAGTGTCATGAGCGTGACGCGCGCTTCGGCCGAGTAGCTGTCCGCGTCCGAGACGAGCGCGGCGTGGTCGAGGAACTCGGCGAGCGTTTCACCGCGCGAGGTTGCGTCCTGCGCAGCGTTGGCCAGCTCCTTCAAATTTTCAATACGCGAGAAGGACTCTGGAGTCGCCTCATCTTCGAGCGCGCGGATGTAGCCGGAGCGCTCGTTGAGGAAGCGGATGAGCTCGGGCAGGGTGGCCGGATCACCAGGTTTGCGGAAGGGCTCCGTGATCTCCGCTGCGGGGCGCGGTGTCGGGGCGCCTGTGCTGGCCGATGCCGCGGCCCTCGCCTGTTCGCGTTTGGAGAGGGCCGAGCTCTTGAGTGGAACCGGTGCGAAGGGGTTGAAGCTGACGGAGGGTAGGCCATGTGCGTCGTCGGAGTCGACGCTGTTCTCGGGGGCGAGCGTCGACAGCTCTTCAGACGGGCCGAAGTCGAAGCCGAAGTTGAAGCTGGTGTCAAAGGAGGTGTTCGCGCCGGTGCCCTCTTCAGACGGAAGACTGGCGCTGTGCTCAGAAGTGAAAGCGCCGGGATCGAAGTCCGTAGCTTCTTCGGTTACAAGATCGCTGGACTCGAAGTCGGCGATGCCGAGGTCCGCGTCGATCTCGCCGTGGATCAGACCGACGTCGCCGGAGAGCTTGTCGGCGAAGTTGGGGCCCAGCATGGCGCGGGCATCGTCGATCAGGCGCCGGAAACCTTCGAGCGCGATCAGTGCGCGCTGAGGCAGCAGCCGACCGCGAATGGCCGCGGCGACGGCGTCCCAGGTGGAGGTGCCGGTCGAGAGCGCCATCCGCTCGAGCGTCTCCATGGTGGTTTTGCCGATGCCGCGCGCGGGGGAGTTGACGACGCGGCCAAGAGCGACGGAGTCGTGCGGATTCTGCACGAGCTTCATGTACGAGAGGATGTCTTTGACCTCGGAGCGGTCGTAGAACGAAAAGCCGCCCACCATGTGGTACTGAATGCCATAGCGGCGCAGTGCCTCCTCCACCAGACGCGATTGCGAGTTGGTGCGGTAGAGAACGGCGCAGCGCGGCAGATCGGCCTGCTGCCCGGCTTCGCGAACGTACTGCTGGATGCGGTCGGCGATAAAGAGCGCTTCGTTCTCGCCGTCGGGAGCCTCGTAGTAGCCGATGAGCGAGCCGCCCTCACGCGAGGTCCAGAGGTTCTTACCCTTGCGCTGCAGGTTCTGCGCGACGACGGCAGAGGCGCCTTCGAGGATCACCTGGGTGGAGCGGTAGTTCTGTTCCAGGCGAATTGTCTTCGTCTCAGGAAAATCCTTTTCGAACTCGAGAATGTTGCGAATGTCCGCACCGCGCCAGGAGTAGATGGACTGGTCTTCATCGCCCACCACACACACATTGCCGTGCGTGCCGAGCAGCTTCATCAGCTCGTACTGCGGTCGGTTGGTGTCCTGATATTCGTCGATCATCAGATATTTGTAACGCCGATTGTAGCGATCCCGGACGGCTGAATCCGACTTGAGAAGGCGGACGGTTTCGAGCAGCAGATCGTCGAAGTCGAGCGCGTTCGCTTTGGCCAGCTCCTTGCGATAGATCTCGAAGATATGGGCTATCTTTTCTTCGAGTGGATTTGAGCTGGCGAGGAAGTACTCCTGCGGATCGATCATGTGGTTCTTCGCCCAGGAGATGCGGCC
>CAXTLS010000060.1:0-20437 GCA_964245235.1 uncultured Acidobacteriaceae bacterium | reverse complement strand
CAGCATTGCAGGACGTCGTGCCGGTACGACTTCCTGCCCCTTACGTCACCTCCCATACGTCCACGAGACCGGTCCATCCGCAGGAAGCACGATCTTCCCCATCGCCTTCACGCCGCCAAGCTGGTACAGCGCCGACTCCGCATAGAATTCATTCCACAGCGAAACCTACGGCACCCCGCACGCTTCGAGCAGCGCTTCCGTAGCCGCGTGATCTCTGCCCGGGACAAAGGCGGACGACACATTCGCCGTTTGGTGGCTCGTGTAGAGGATGCGCTTCACGCCGGCGTCCTTAGCCGCCGGATCGCGTTGCCATGCTGCCGCACCGCCTCCTCCCCGAACTTGTTCACCGACACCAGCAGCACCTGCTCCGCCCCGTCGAATGCCTCCCTCAAGCTCGCCGGCTCGCAGTAGCATCGCACCCGACGGATGCCCGGTATACTTCACCTCGCCCATCACCAGGCAATCGCAGTGTTCTCCCACAGCGTAAACGTACCCGTCGGACCATCCGGGCCGAGCAGCGCCACACGCACCACCTCGCGCGAGCCATCTTCAAGCGATTCGGTTCCCGCATAGCCATTCAGGTTCGTCTTCGTAAACGCCGGCGAGACCAGGTTGACCTTGATTCCCGTCGACTCCAGCTCAATCATCATCGCCACCGTCATCGCGTTCATAGCCGCCTTCGACGCAGGGTACACCGGACCATAGAACCCGCGGTACGGGAATGCCGGGTCCATGTTCCTCGTCAGCGAGCCCACGCCACTCGACACGTTCACGATGCGCGCATCTGCCGACTCGCGAAGCAGCGGAAGCATCGCCTGATAAACAGCCAGCACGCCGAACACGTTCGTCTCCCACACCGCGCGTACCTCATCGAGCGGCGCATTGCTCGCAAGCGTCAACTTCGCGTACTCCTGCAGCGACAGATCGCCCTTGCTCGTATTGGAGATAGCCGCGTTGTTCACCAGCAGGTCCAGCCGGCCAAACTCCTTACCGATGTGCCCCGCCGCGGCCGCGATCGAAGTCTGGTCCGTTACATCGAGCTGAAGCGCGATCGCGCCCGGCCCAATCTCCTGCGCCGCCGCCTCCCCGCGCATCAGGTCGCGCGACCCGACAAGCACCGTGACGCCGTGCGCTAGAAGCTCCTTGGCGACCTGGAAACCGACTCCCTGGTTGGCCCCCGTTACCAGGGCAATGCGTTCGTTGGGCATGATCTTCTCCTTTGATGAAACGGGCTGGCAGCCTGCTATGCTAAAGACTGGAACATTGTTCCACATCATAGCCGGAACACTGTTCCGCATGCAACCAGCACCCATGAAAAGACAGCCAAAAGAAAGCGCCGAGCCCGCACCGGCGAAGCTCCGGCCGAAGCGGGCCGACGCCCAGCGCAAGATGAGTTCGCTCGTGCAAGCCGCTACCGAGGTCTTCGCCACCTCGGGAGTCGACGCCCCGGTCCGGGAGATTGCCGAGAGGGCCGGCGTCGGCCTGGGTACCGTGTACCGTCATTTTCCAAAACGTGCGGATCTCATCGCGGCTGTCATGCAGACACAGGTCGATGCCTGCGCCGATGCGGCGTCTGTCCTCGCTCAGCAGTACGAACCCGGCGAAGCACTCGGGCGCTGGCTGCACCGCTTCATGGATTTCCTTGGGACGAAGCGCGGGCTTGCAGCAGCACTCCACTCGGGCGATCCCGCCTACAGCGCCCTGCCCGGTTATTTCCTCAAGCGCATGCACACATCGCTCGGCAAACTGCTCGATGCGGCCGTCAAAGCAGAGATCGTGCGCCAGGGCATCGACGCCGACGAGCTCATGATGGCAGTCGCCACCCTCTGCCATGGGTACAACGGTGAAGAGCCCGCATACGCGCGGAAGATGGTTGACCTGCTGATAGACGGCCTGCGCTACCAGGCCATCAAGCGAACCAAACCAAAACTACAGACACGATCACTTGCAGACCGGAATCAGTCAAAGCATGATCTGTCCTGATCCGTTCATCCGCCCGGATCGGTGTTGAGCATCCAGCGTGTCCACGAGCGTCACACCACCGGCCGCGGATGCTTCGCCTCGACAATCGTCGAGATCCCGCCGCGCGGCCGGAAATCCCCCACAACGTGCGCCCACACCGGATCACACGCCTTCACCACGTCATCCAGCACCTGGTTGACGATGTTCTCCTGAAAGATCCCGAGATTGCGGTAGCAGAACAGGTATTCCTTCAACGACTTCAACTCCATGCAGCTCGCACGCGGCATATAGCGGATCGTCAGCCGGCCAAAGTCAGGCAGCCCCGTCTTAGGGCACACACTGGTGAACTCAGGATCATCGACAAGGATCTCATACGCCCTGAACTGGTTCGGCCAGGTGTCAATCTCAGGGAAATGTGTGTCCAGACCCGCCTTGGCGTGGTCATCGGTGTAGCCGGTCTTCTGTCTTGTCATCCCTCTAGTTTATCGTGTCGGCAGCTTTCCCACCTTCACCGCAATTCGTTACCCACCGCGTTAGCTGTCAAGTCCCGCAAACTCATCCTGGGCACGAGGTAGACCAGCTAAACCGTTCACTCGAAACGGAATAGCTCCGCATAAATAGTTCAAAATAGTTGGCATAGCTACCCACCCCAGATAGCTATAATGAATGTAGGCACAGAAATAAAGACAAGGCTCAGAAGACACGGGAAGCGCACGAGCAATCCAGAGCGAAGCGCCAAGCCCACACATCACCGCTAGCAGGAACACCGAGCAAAAGCGGAGGGAACGCATCAAGACCCGAATCTGCCTTGGTCCACTCCTCTGTACGGATCGGTAATGCGTATCTTCTTTGTTATTGCGGCGCTAAGTCGTTTCGATTGAAGAATTTAACCGTAAGCCAAGCAATATGAGGAATATACAGCCTTAGAGCATCTATCTCGTTCATTCCAGAGAATTTATACTAAGAGGGGGGTACCCCCCTCTTAGTTGCGCCGCCCCAGTGTCGGCCGGTCATCCGTCGTCGAGTTGGGATTCGTAGAGTTCGGGTCCGAGTTGCTGCCGACCCGCCGCAGGGTCGGCTTGTTCCCGCCCTTGCCATCGTTCAGCTTCCGCTTGTTCTCGATCCGCGCCAGCCGCGCCTTCACATCGTCAAACTCCGACGTTGTAACCATGTAGTCAGGCCGCGCCGGCATAATCGTCGCAATCTCATCTTCAGAGCGCGCAATCCGGTCCGGCGTCTGCGGATGGTCGGCGAAGACCTTGGCCAGCGTCCCCGGCTTGTGCTTCTCGAGCGCATCGATCTTCTCAAAAAATTGGATGAACGCCTGCGGATCATACCCGGCGCGATACATATACTGCAGTCCGAGCCAGTCCGCCTCCGCCTCAAAGCTGCGCGAGAACTGCAGGAACGTCAGCGGAATCGCCAGCTGCATCGCCTCGTAGATTCCGTAGCCCGTATACGAGCCGGACGTCATGATAATCAGCGGAATCGACCCAATCTGCGCATAGTTCATGCGCGTCGCCTCCCGCGCCGCGTGGTGCGCGCACACGTGCGCCGTCTCATGCGCCATCACACCCGCAAGCTCCGCCTCTTCATCGGCTGCCATAATTAGCCCGGAATTCACATAGAAAAAGCCGCCCGGCAGCGCCATCGCGTTGATCTCATCCGAATCGATCACCTTGATCGTGAACGGAACCTTGCAGTCAGAGTTCTTGACAATATTCTGCCCCACCCGGTTGATGTACTCGACCACCACCGGATCCGTCACCAGGTGCGCCGACTTCTCAATCTCCATCGAGTACGACTTCCCGTTCCGGATCTCCCAATCCGTCGAATACCAGTTGCCCATCCCGCGGCCGCCTATATTGCGCGTCCCGACCGCCGCCACATCGTCCTCGCTCCCCGCCTTGATGTGCGTATCCATCGCTTCGCCCGGCGACGGCAGCGAATCCGTCTTCTTGCTCGCCTCGTCCCGCGCCACCTTCATCTCCTCAGGAGTCGGCGGCGTCGGTGGAACAGGAACCGTCGTCGGCTGCGGACCCTGCGGCGAAGTCTGTGGCGTCGTCGTCGGAACCGGCGTCGTCTGCGTCGGAGAAGTTTGAGTCGGCGTCGTACTCGGTACTGGCGTCGTCTGCGCAGCAGCAGCCGCACCAAACACCGCGCCCAGCACAACGAGAGCCGGCAGGCCACGGCGCGAAGAGGATCGCATCGAAACAAGTCGCATGGGGAGAATCTCCTGGAAGGGCCGCTTCCCTGCGGACGGACGCAGCTCTATACACACTTGGACGTAAGTATGCGCCTTTTCGTGAGCGATTGCGAGAGCCGTCGCGCCCGCGGCAAGGGCGAGCTCTTCACCCCATCACCAAGTCGAGTACGACGTCCCTTCACTCGACGTCTCCTGCGCGCCGCTGTGCACATCGTCGATCCCCGCCTGCGTCTGATCGATGCTCATCAGTGAATCCTCCTGCCCCGGAACCCACGTATCGGTCCGGTTCGTGATCGGATCCTTCGGCATCACCTTCAGGTAGCCCGACGTCACCAGGTCGTCGAGCGCTTGCGGAGCCTTCTGCTTGTCGACCGTATACGAGTCGATCGCCGACCGCATCGCATGCAGATCCTCGCGCAGCACCGCCTCCTTCGCCTTCCGCACCGACTGCAGATAAGCAGGCACCGCCACCGCCGCCAGGATGCCGATGATAATCATCACGATCATCAGCTCCAGCAGCGTAAAGCCCTCCTGGGCTTTGTTGCATCTGCGGGTTGGCGTCAGCTTCACCATGTTGAATACTTCGTTCCGTCCAGTCCCGTGTCGGTGCTCTTGCTATGGACATCGAAGACGTTCTGGCCGCCGAACGAATCCGAATCCGCGTCGTCCTGGTTCGAGCGAAGTCCCCAGTCCGTCGTTCCCGTCATCGGATCGACCGGAATGCTGCGCAGGAACTTCACCTTCTTATCCTGCACATCGACCCCCTTCACCAGCGTATCCAGATCCGGAGGGTATCCAAGACTATCGGCCTTGATCTGGAACGCGCCCTTGTCCGCCGCATCCTTGTAGCGATCGATCGCACCCCGCAGCTCCCAGAGATCCCCCCGCAGCTCCCGCTCTTTCGTCCGCTTCACCTGGAAGCGCGCAATCGGAACCGCGGCTGACGCCAGGATCGCCACGATCGTGATCGTGATAATCAGCTCCACCAGCGTCAGCCCGGCCTCACGCGACCGGGCTCGCCAGAGCCGATTGCCTCCCGATCCGATCACTTCACATGCACCACGGCCCGCGATCCAACAACAGGCAGGTTCGCCTGGGCGCTGTTCTTCGCCCCGACCTTGACCAGCGTCAGCTGCGAGTCGCCAGCAGCCTTCGCCTTGAAGGTCAACGTACAGACATTGCCCTGTCCGCTCACGCCGGCGACTCCGGGCGGACGCGAGGTCGCGATCGTCACCAATCCGTTATCGTCATCGCGGTGCGTCAACGCGACCGCCTGTCCATCATGGCCGAGGAAGTCACCCGCATCCACATTCACCAGGCTCAGCACCTTGGGATCAAACTGCAGTTGCAGCGGTACCGAGAAGATGTCGCGTCCTCGCTCCAGCATCACCGAGACCTGGAACGTCGAACCGACAGCTTGTACACTGCTCGGCGGCATCACGCTCAGGCTGATCGGCGGACCGCCAGCCGCAGTGGCGCCGGCGGAGGACGGCGCAGACAGACCTGCCTGGGCCGCTGCATCCGAGGAGCTTGCAGGGCGTTGCGCCTGCTGCTGCAACTGCTGCACCATCGATGAAGCTGCATTCGCCGCTGTAACGGACTGTTGCTTCGGCGGTGCCGGATCAATGTATGCGTCAGCGTCGGCCCGTGGATTCGGATCGCGCCGCAGCTCGACCGAAGCACCGGTTCCTGTGTCGATCGCCCGCGTATTCAACCGCGTCAGCACCGACTCGCGCACAATGTGGGGAATCAGGACGAACACCACCTCATCCTGTTTGACTTCTTTCGACTGCGTGCCAAAGATATACTTGAGAATCGGCAGCTCCGCCAAGCCTGGCGTGCCGCTCAGGTTGCGCAGATCATCCTTCTCCAGCAGTCCGGCCAGGATGCTCGGTTCACCCTCTTTCAGCTGGATAACCTGGTCCACGATACGCTGCGAGATAATCGGCTCGTTCACTCCCGAAATGGTGACGGTTGAGGTCTGTGTCGATACCTCGATCTTCATCTTCAGCGAGATCTCGTGGTCGTAATGAACCGTCGGCGTCATATCGATCTTCACGCCAACGTCGATATACGTGAACTGCGTCTGCACACCGATACTGGCAATGCCGGTTGATACACCGGCGTTATAAGAACCTGTCGCGACCGGGATCTTCGAGCCAATCGTCAGCGTAGCGCGCTGACCATCCGTCGCGCGAACCTTCGGGTTCTGGAGAATGCGCGTATCGGAGTCCGTCAAAAGTGCCGTGAGCGTTCCACCTGTTATCGTCACCCCGAAGTTGTTCGCGTTCAGGTGCGCCAGATTGTTCAGGGTAAGGTTGGTCGAGGTAGTCGTGCCGGTGGTCGTACCCGTGCTGCTGCTGGTACTCGACGTGGAACTGGCCGACGTACTGGTCGTCGTCTGCGGCGTCAGGCCGATAGACTGCGGAAGCGTGATCCCAAGGCTGCGGACCTTGTCCCGGTTCACCTCGAGGATCGCCACGTCGACGATAACCTCCGGTTTGGCCCGATCCAGGTCATTCAACAGCTTCTGTGCCAGCAGCAGCTGATCGGGAGTGGCACGCATCACGATCGCATTCTGCGAGGGCACCAGGTACACCTTGACGCTTGGGTCGAGCAGGTTGCGGATCGCCGTCAGCACCTCGGTCGCGTCCGCCTGCTGACTCGCGTTAGTTAAATAAAAAGTCTGGACCGCTACCTCGTCCAGATCCGTCCGCTTGGTGCGCGTGTTCTGCGCAACAAAGATCGTGTTCGACGTCACCGGCTTATAGAACGTCCCCGCGATCGTTCCGACGATCCGCAGCGCATCCGCCAGGCTGACATTCGTCAGGTCGACCGGCACTCGCTTCGAGGTATAGTCCGGGTCGAAGAGAACATTCAGGCCGGCGAGCTTGCCAATCGCCTGATAGATAACCTTGGTATCTTCTACCGCGTGCATCGTAATCGGATCGTTCGAGACCGGCTTCAACTCCACGAGGCCCGAGATCTGCCCAATCGCGCTCTGCGCTTCGGATTGCTTCGGCGCCCCGTTACCCGCACTCGGCGGAGCAGCCATCTGGCGCTGCGTAATGTCGATCTCCTGCTGGGCGGCTTGTTCGGAAGGATCGATCATCAGGGCGCGCGAGAACTCAGTGATCGCCCCGTTCGGATCGCCGTTCTGACGCAGCACCCGCCCTCGGTCTACATGGACAGCCGCAGCCTGGAAGCGAAGGCGCTCCATGCCGGTTTTGTATCGTAGATCCTTCGGGTCTTTCAGGAACGCCTGGCGATAGTCTTCGTAAGCGGCATCGTAGTCTTCGCGTGTCTCGGCAGCCCGCGCCCGCTTAATCCATGTGTTGGCGGATTGCGCATGCGCCTCAGCCGGAACAAGACTCATCAACAAGGCCGTCGTCAGCGCAAGCAGTACCAGTTTCACAACCGGCTGCCGCAAGCTGCCAGCGGCAAACTGCTGCACGAATGTCCGAACGGTGTGCCAGAAAAGAGAAGTTTGTATCGCTAATGACCCACGACTCATGCCGTTTCTATTCGCGTCCTTTACATCATGCGGAGTGTGGTGGTCGGCGGAGCCGCCGGCGTTCCGTATAGGGATCAAATCGTTCTGCCCGCAACCTGCCCTGAAGTGACCACTTCTCTGTACATCGACCGTCGTAGCGCGCTTCCCGAACTCGGGTGAGTATAGCATTCCGGTCACGCCCAACTCCGCACAGGAATCGCCGGGAGTGCTGCCCGCAGGCCCGTTTGCGGAATCGATCGATAGCTCTGGTTCATGCTCGGTGCTCATCCTGTGCGTTGAGAGACGTGGGTTAGACGTGACCGCCAGCCAATGGGTAAGTGCAAAAAGCGGGCCGGCCCGACACTCAGTACCAGCTCCGAACTCATAACAAAAATGTTAAAGTGTACAGATATGCCGCGTTCCCTTTCCAATCCGACCGTGGCGCAGCAGCCGAAGCCCCTTGTCAAAAAGAAAGATCGCGACCCCGTAGCTGCAGGCCACCGCGATGCCGCCTTCAACCGATCCGCAAGCTTCAACTACTTCCTCACCGATCGCTTCGAAGCCGGAGTCGCGCTTCGTGGCACCGAGGTAAAGTCGATCCGCGAAGGCAAGGCCAATCTTAAGGACGCCTACGGTCTGCTCAAGGATGGGGAGTGCTTCCTGCTCAACGCCCATATCGGGCCGTTCTCGCATGGCAACGCGATGAATCACGATTCCCTCCGCACCAGGAAGCTGCTCCTGCACAAGAACGAAGTCCGCAAGCTGGAAGCGTTGACCAAGCAGAAGGGATTTACCCTGATCCCGGTCCGCCTCTACTTCCGCAACGGGCGCGTCAAGTGCGAAGTCGCCCTTGCCAAGGGCAAACAGGAGTGGGACAAGCGGGCCACCGAGCGCAAGCGGGAAGCAGATGGCGAGGCTAAAGCAGCGATCGCCCGAAGCCAGCGGCGCTAGGTCAACTCGCGGGATAGACCGGCGCCGCGCCCTATACAAAAGTCGTTAGCCAAAGCATCAGATTCCGCTGAGGACCGGGTTACGATAAAGCCTATGGATACCAGACTGCTTTTTCAGGACGCGGACGCCTTGGTCACCCCGATGCTCGCCGTCTTCGCCGTTGACGTCGCGACCGGCAAGGATGCTGACCCGCTCCCTGCTCTTCTCACCACCTCGGACGCAATCACGCGCGCAGCAGAGCGCCTGCTCTCGACGGGTGAATTCAAGGCTGGCGCCGGCGAAACCCTGCTGCTCCACACGCCGAATGGCATCAAGGCGGAACGGCTGCTGCTGGTGGGCCTCGGCAAAGCAAAGGCGCTCTCTGTAGATGAGATTCGCCGCGGCGCAGGCATCGCTGTCCGTACCGCTAAGCCTCGCGGCCTTCGCGACATCGCCATCGCCTTCCCCGAGGACCATGCTCTCTCGGACGAGCACCTCGAACATCTTCCCTGTGTCCTCATCTCAAGAGCTCTCGTCGAAGGCGCGGAACTTGCCGATCCCGACTACGACACCTATAAGACCGACCGCACCGACCGCTCCCTCAACACTCTTACCGTCATCGCCCGTGAAGCGGAGAAGGCCACCATCGCCGAGACCACCACCGGGTTCGAGGAGGGTCGAATCGTCGCCGCCGCGCAGAACTTCGCCCGCGACTTGGTCAACGAACCCGGCAACGTCCTCACTCCGACCGAGCTCGGCAGGCGCGCCGCCGCTATGTGCGCCGAGGTCGGTCTTGCTTGTGAAGTCCACTCGACCGACAAGCTGCACGAACTGAAGATGGGCGCCTTCTGGGCCGTCTCCCAAGGTTCGCCGGAGCCCCCCGCGCTCATCGTCATGACGTACGAACCGCTGCTCAAGAAAGATGAGACCCCCGCAGCCGATGCTCCCGTCTTTGGATTGGTCGGCAAAGGCATCACCTTTGACACCGGCGGCATATCGCTCAAGCCCGGTGACGGCATGGAGAAGATGAAGTACGACATGGCCGGAGCCGCCGCCATGATTGGCGCCATGCGCGCCATCGCCGGCCTCAAGCCGGCCGTCAAGGTCATCAGCATCATCTGCTCTGCTGAAAACATGCCCGACGGCAAGGCCTACAAGCCCGGCGACGTCGTCACCGCAATGTCCGGCACCACCATCGAGATCATCAATACGGACGCCGAAGGCCGACTCGTCCTCGCCGACGGACTCCACTACGCCAAAACCCTCGGCTGCACCCACCTGATCGACGCCGCCACGCTCACCGGCGCCTGCGTCGTCGCCCTCGGCAAGGAGAACGTCGGCCTCTTCTCAAACGATGACGCTACCTTCACACAGTTCCTCAGCGTACTCCGCACCAGCGGCGAGAGATACTGGCGCCTTCCCTGCACCGACGACTACCGCGAGCAAATCAAGAGCCAGATCGCTGACATTATGAATACCGGCGCCCATCGCTGGGCCGGCGCCATAACGGGTGCCATGTTTCTCAAGGAGTTCGCCAAAGACACGCTCTGGATCCACCTCGACATCGCCGGCTGCGCCTGGATCGATGACCAGAAGGCCTGGATCGCTAAAGGCCCATCCGGCATAGCCGTTCGGTCAATCACCGAGTGGGTGCGCAGCTACGCCAGGGAGTGAAGGCAGACCACCTACATCACCGGCGGCGCTTCAATTCCTAGGTAGCCCAGCGCCCGCACCATCTCCCGCCGGGCCACCGCCGCGGTAGCCAGCAGCAAGGCTTTCCGCGTTGGATCGGTCTCGTTCAACACATGATGCCTGTGGTAGAAGTTGTTAAACTGCTGCGCCAACTGAAACGCATACTTCGCAAGGTACGCTGGTTCGGCAGTCGCAATCGCCTGCTCAATCAGCAGGGTTAGCTTCGAGGCCAGCAGCCACGTCTCCCAGAGGCTGCCTCCCTCCTCGCGGTCGAGACCGCTCAGATCTAGCTGAGCCACCGCTGCCAGCGATTCTTCCTCCGTCGTCCCTGCCTTGCGAAAGATATTCGACGCCCGGACAATCGCATACTGAACGTACGGTCCGGTCTCGCCCTCAAAGCTCAGCGCCTCCTTGAAGTCAAAGGCGATCACCGTATTGCGAGTGAAGCGCAGCATAAAATAGCGCAGCGCGCCCACGGCGATCTGCATCGCAATCTGCAGCCGATCTGCCTCCTCGATCTCCGCGTGCCGCGTGTCGACCTCGACCTTTGCCGCGGCAATCAATCGATCGAGCAGGTCATCCGCCTTCACGCCGAAGCCCTTACGCCCGCTCACCTCGATATAGGCGCGCGCCTGATCTTCTTCGCTCACCACGTAACCAAGCTCCATCGCACAGCGCGGCGTCAACGCCACCATCTCGTAGCTGAAATGCGTGTACCGATCCGCGGCCGCCGTATAGCCCATACCGCGCAGCGCCTGGATCACGTTATTCTGTGGATCATTCTGCCGCGAATCAATCACGTTATAGATCGCGTCAGCCTTCCCGAAGGTCGGATGCGGCTCCACTCCATCGACCGTCGAGATCCAGCAGCATCGGTGCGGCTCATCCTCACGGCTGTACTCATAAAATGGAGCGTACCCAAAGTCCTTGCCCGGCAGCAGCCCGAACTTCCAGAGATGATAGGCGATGTCCTTGCCGACATAGGTCACCGTTCCGTTCGATCGCACGATCACCTTCGCGTCGTCATCCGGCAAGCCCTGATCAGCAATCTCACTCGGCTCCACTGTTCCCGCCCGCCGCATCACGTAGCAGCCATTGTTCTTCCCCTGCGTCTCCAGATACAGAACGCCTTTGTCCATCATCAGCGCCCGCGCCGCGTCCCAGAAGTGCAGCGTCAGGATCTCACTCTCGCGCGGCAGAAAGTCGTACTCGATCCCCAGCCGTTCCATCGTCTGCAGATGCCGATAGAGCACCGCCGTCGAGATCAAGTCGGCGATCGCCGCCGTATCGTTCCCACCCACTTCGAGCGCATGCAGCGTGTCCAGCCGCAGTTGCTTCCGTGCCGCCACCTGTTCCGGCTCCGCGGCGTACCACTGCGACACCCGCGCATACAGGTCCCAGCAATAGAAGTCGATCCGCTGGTTGGTCTCGATCAACTCCGTCAGCAACTCGCGCGTGCTGTCGAGCGTCTTGCCCTCAAGGTGCACCAGTCCCACCACCACGTCCGCCACCTGCACGCCGGTGTTGTCGATGTAGTTCTGGACGCCCACCTCCCATCCGTGCTTGTACGCATCCGGTCGCAGCAGCCGCTGAAACGTATCGCCCAGAATCGCGTTACGCAGATGTCCAATATGCGCTGCCTTGTTCGGATTAATGCTCGTATGCTCAATCAGGCGAAACCCGGGGCCGCCAATCTCCGCATGCCGATCAGCCGCGATCTTCCGTACCACAGTCGCCCGGTCCAGCCGGATATTCAGGTAGCCCGCGCCCGCAACCTCGACAGCCGTCACGCCCTCCATCTTGGGCAGCGCTGCCGTTAGTTCACTCGCCAGCTCCGCCGCGATCACTCGTGGCGCTTTCCGCAGCCGCTTGGCCAGTTCAAACGCAACCGGCAGCGCCAGTTCACCCAGCGCAATACTCGGCGGCTGCTCAACCGCAAGCTGCGCCAGGGTCACATCGTACTTCGCCAGAAGAATGGCGTGGATCTGGACCAGGAGGTTCTGCTGGATAGTGCGGTACATGCGTTCGTTCTCTCTGTCAGTGCGTGGAAATGTAAAGCATCAATGTATCCCGGTAGCTCGCCGTACGGCCGGCCGCCTTCGCAGGCAGCTCATACTCAAGGCAGCTCCACAGGCAGCGTCTCAATCTCCGTCAGCAACGGCGTGTGATTGTGGATCTTGATCCGATGAATCAAAAAGATGATCCCGCCTGAGCCGGTAATCGAAACCAGCAGCCAGACATGCAGCATCAGCCCAAACAGCGCAGACTGCGACTCCGGTGCTCCATGACTGACCAGCGACGTCTTCACCGCAAGCTCAAAGGGTCCGATCGCTCCGGGAGAACTCGGAATAAGGTACGAGAGGTTTGCGAATGAGACGGCAAGCCACGGTCCCACCCGATCCGTCGGGACGCCGATCAACTTCAGGGCCGATACAAAGATCATCCCCTCGCACATCCAGATCACGGCGGAGTAGACCAGCAGCAGCAGCGATCCCGCCACGCCCAGCCGCGCTGTCGCGTCAAGCGCCAGTGTGGTCCAGTGCTCCAGCTTGACCATGATCTTGTTCGTAGGAAGCCGCCCGAAGATGGCCGGCAGTCGTGGCTGCAGTGGCTTCGCACCCACCAGCAGCACCAGCAGTCCGACCGCCGAGATCGCCAGCGAGGTATATGCCGCAACATGGTACCTGTGCGTCGCAATGCTTCCCATGGTTGAGACGAAAAGCAGGCCCAGCATGAAGATGTCGAGCAGCTTCTCCAGGATCACCGTGCTCAGGATGACTGATGGCGACGTCCCCAGGTCGCCCGCATACGTGAACACCCGCATGATGTCGCCGATACGAAGGGGAAGGATGTTGTTCGCCGCAAGCGACGTCATCAGCACTCGCGCACATACAGCGAATCCCGCGCCAGTCGGCAGCATCATTCGCGTCCAACGCACGCACCGCAGCGTGTAGCTGCACAGCGTAAAGCCGAGCACCCCCAGGATCCACACCGGCTGCGCCAATCGGACCGCCGCAAGCTGCGCGAACGATATTCCCTTGAACGTGTACCAGAGGAAGAACGCGCTGATCATCAGACCCGGAAGAGTCTTCAGCAGATTGCGCTGTTTCCTCGCTGCAGGAGGCTGCACTGGAGACGAGATCTCAACCACGCGGCCAACCGCCGGGCGGGTGTCGCAGGGATAGAAGCGGATGTTGCAGGGACAAAGTCATTGCGAAACATGCACATGAGAGAGTGGGCATAGATGCTCATTGTATCGTCCACACTTCGCTGCCGGATCAACAGTTGCTGAAGACGCAGCAAACGAGCGCAGGAAACGCCGCCGCTCCAAACGCGTCTAAACCTGCGGTCGCGATGAAATAAACTGGCATCACTGGCAAGCGGAGGATTCGTTGGGAGCACATCGTTGAGCACAAGCGTTCTTGCGCCCCAGGCGATCGCCGCAGAACAATCCGGCATACATCTCGAGACCACCCGGCAGGCCTGGCCAAAACGCCTGCTTCCGTTCGGCTTGATCCTCCTCCTTACCGCACTTTCACTGGCCGTCCACGGCTATCATCCCTATGCCGAAGACGGCGGACTCTACGCGACTGGCATCAAGCGCCTGCTCAACCCGACCCTCTATACCCACAGCCAGCCCTTCGTCGATGCCCACCTGCGCTACTCCCTCTTCGCGCCCGCCATCGCGACCCTCGTCCATCTCACGCACGCTAGTCTCGCGACCGTTCTGCTGTTCATCCATCTCGCCAGCATCGCAGCTACGCTCTCAGCTGTTTGGCTCCTCGTACGCCGCCTCTACACCAATCAACCGGCTCATCTCGGAGCCGTCACGCTGACCGCTGCGTGGCTCACCCTTCCTGTCGCCGGCACCTCGCTCATCCTCGTTGACCCATACGTCACTGCCCGCAGCATTTCCCTGCCCTGTACCCTCTTCGCCCTCGCCGCCACGCTCGACCTCCTGCAACCCGGCTCGACCAGGAAGCGACTCAGCCTCGCAATCCTCTGCGCCGTCCTTCTGCTCGCAGCCATCACGCACCCTCTCATGGCCGCCTATGCGCTCGCGGACGTTCTCCTGCTCGCAGCCGTTCTCTCCCGCATCCCATCGATCAGACTGTGGGGATCAATCGCCCTCTGCTGCATCGCCTTCATCGCCGCCGCCATCCTCGAGGCCGGCTGGCCGCCTGACCCGGCCGTCTACATTCCTGTTGCGATCACGCGCTACTACTGGTTCCTCTCCCGTTGGCAGTGGTACGAGCTTATCGGCCTCGCCGCTCCCCTGCTCATCCTCGCTGCAGTCGCTTTCTACGGAAAGCCGCGCGCCTTTGAAGATAAGCCGCAAGCCGCCCGTCGCGCCCTGGCCCGCGTCGCCATCACTTCAGGAATAACAGCCGTTCTCGTCTCGATCGCCTTTGCCCATGAGAGCTCCGCCGCACACATCGTCGCTCGCCTGCAACCACTGCGCACCTTCCAGACGATCTATATGCTCATGATCCTGGTCCTCGGAGCGATCCTCGGCGAATATCTGTTGCGCTCCCATCCCTGGCGCTGGATCGTCACCTTCACCCTGCTTGGCACCTTCATGTTCCACATCCAGCGCTCGACCTACCCGGCATCGGCGCATATCGAATGGCCCGGCACACCGCCCGCCAACTCCTACGAACAGGCCTTCCTCTGGATCAGCCGCCACACCCCAATCGACGCCCTCTTCGCCATGGATGCCGATTACATCTCCGAGCCCGCAGAGGACGCTCAGAGCTTCCGTGCAATCGCCGAGCGCAGCGCCCTGCCCGACTACTCTAAGGACGGTGGCGAGGCCTCCATCACGCCCTCACTTGCCCCCGCATGGACCGCCGGCCAGCTGGCCCAGGCTAACCTCAGCACCCAGGCCGACGCCCAGCGCCTCAGTGCCTTGCGCCCCCTGAACGCTGACTGGGTCATGCTCCGGCAGCACGCACAAACCAGCTTCGATTGTCCCTACACGAACGATCGCGTTAAGGTCTGCCGCCTGCCCTGACGTGGTACCCTTAATCTGGTCTGAGAGCGTAGCTCAGTTGGTAGAGCATCGCCCTTTTAAGGCGTTGGTCCTGGGTTCGAACCCCAGCGCTCTCACCACCTTCCCGCTCCACATCGGCATGATTTTAATATTTTAGATGTTCTGGCAGTATCCCGGATCGCTCCGTCCGAAGAGAACTTGCCCATCCGCGTGGCATTGTAGATGCCATCTTCGTCCACTTCTCCTAGTCGAGAAAGCTCGCGCTGACGTCATATTGGCACTCAACATAAGATTGGTAGATATAGATCACTGTACAGCAGACCATCGGTGAGCGTCCGAAAGAGCTTGCGTTCGCCCCTTGAGAACCGCCCGGAGACCAGGCTGTCGATCACCTCACGCAGCGCCGCGTTCATCGCGTAGATGCTGTATGGATCATAGCCGGCAACTTCTCGCAGCGACCTCCGGCGCCGTGACCGAACAGAAAGAAGTTCTCCTCTTCAACAGCCTCGCGAATCTCGATACTGGCGCCGTCAAGCGTCCCGATCGTCAGTGCTCCGTTCATCGCGAACTTTCATGTTGCCCGTAGCAGGAGCTGATCGATCACGGCTATATGCCTTAGGCGGTGGCACGGTACTGAGGTAACGATCGTGAGAGCAATGAGGCAATTGCGGACTAACTGAAGGACAGGAGCGCTTTCCTAAGACTTCGCCTTACGAGAACCGTGATCTGAGCATCCAATCGCTGGAAGTTCAATGTGTCAGCTGTCAGAGGCAGGCGGATTCCCTATCCGAACCGATTAGGGCCGCATTCGACGCTGAAAGGCGCGTGTAGACTCAACAAATTTATGGTGCAGACCCTAAACAGTTTTCTGAATGCTGCCGGCGATCTAATTTTCTTCGCTTTCGCTGCTCTGCTCAGCAGCTTGCGTCCTCCTTATGAGTGGCGTCAGCTCGCCGTCCAGATAGCAGAGATCGGTTGGCGCTCCCTCCCGCTTGTTGTGGCTGCTGGCTTCGCTATTGGCGTGGTCACAACGCTTCATACCAGAAGCACACTGGTATCGTTCGGCGCGGAGGCCATGATTCCCAGCCTCCAGTCGATGTCGTTCTTTAATGAGCTAGGCCCACTGGTTACCGGTCTCCTGGTCGCAGGTCGAGTCGGAGCGGGCATCGGCGCTGAGCTCGCCAATATGCGAGTTACCGAGCAGATTGACGCCATCGAAACCTTGTCGATCGACTCCGTCAAGTTTCTAGTCGTTCCCCGGATGCTCGCATGCACAATCGCGCTCCCGGTGCTCACCCTCTTCGTAGACTTTGCAGGACTAGCCGGTGGCTACGCAGCCGAATACTTCAGCTCCCACATCTCATTGCTGCTTTATGTGACACAGGCTTTCAAGTCTGTGCAGATGGCCAACTTCTTTCCGCCTACCCTCAAGACCGCCGTCTTCGGCCTTATCATTGGCACCGTATCGTGCTACTTCGGTTACACCATCAACGAGGGTTCAGCGGGTGTACGACGAGCTTCCACCACCAGCGTTGTCCTATCCTCACTCCTCATCATTCTGAGCGACGTCATTCTCGTGAAACTCATTTTCTTTCTCTTTCCGGATCAGGCAGTATGAGCGACTCCCCCAAAATTGAGTTCTGTAATGTCTCCAAACGTTTTGGAGACCGCGACGTCCTGAAGGATGTCTCTTTCCAACTTCCGAGTGGGGAGGCGCTTTGCATCCTTGGCCGAAGCGGCGTCGGTAAGAGTGTCACCTTGAAGTTGTTGATCGGTCTCCTTCAACCCGACAAGGGCGAGGTCTGCGTCGAATCCGAAGACATCTCCCATTTTGACGAAGAAAACCTCTCCCGAGTCCGACGAAAGATGGGTTTCCTCTTTCAAAGCGCAGCCCTCTTCGATTCGTTCAGCGTCGGCGACAACCTCGCTCTGCCGATGAAGCGCCTCTCCAAAGAGAAGTCCGCTGACGAAATCGATAAAGCGGTGAATGACACACTCCGCCAAGTGGGGCTCGACCAGGACAAGGGCAAGATGCCAGTTGAACTCTCTGGCGGTATGCGCAAGCGTGCCGGCCTCGCCCGGGCTCTCATTCTGAACCCTCAGATTCTACTTATAGACGAGCCTAGCAGCGGGCTGGATCCCATCACCGCCTCTGAGATTGACGATTTGCTCCTTAACGTCAAGAAAGAACGTCACACCACGATGGTCATCGTTACTCATGATATTCGCGGCGCGCGCAGGATCGCCGACAAAGTCGCCGTTTTGGAGGATGGTGCACTTGTTGCCTTCGGATCCTTCGCTGACCTCGAACACAACAAGAACGACACAGTCCGCAAACTGCTCTCGGAGTCCTAAGCATGAAGCCTTTTCGCGGTGCAGTCGCAGCTTTTCTGATTCTCGGCACAATCCTGTTCGCCGTCGGGCTCTTTCTCGTCGGCGACCAGCATAAGGCGTTTAGCCATCACCTCGACTTCTATACCGACCTGGCAAATGTCGACGGACTCAACCCAGGCACTCATGTGCGTGTCAATGGCTTCGACGCCGGCCAACTCACCAAAGTTGAGATTCCGCAACGGCCCACAGGCAAGTTCCGGCTGAAACTCCACATCGATGGCAAGCTCAAGACGCTCATTCGCACGGACTCCGTTGTCACCGTTGAGACGGATGGCCTCGTAGGTGATAAATTCGTTCTCATTCACAGTGGAAGCGACAATGCCCAATCCGTCAACGACGGCGGAACCATTCCTGGAAAGGAGCCGGTTGAACTCTCCGCAATCCTCCAGAAGGTCAACGGCACGATTGATCAAGCGAACAACACCATCGTCGACGTCAGAACCCGTCTCGATGGCACCCTCGATTCCATCACCAACACAGTTAACAACGCCAATGGAATCGTCACCAGCGTCCGCCAGGGGCACGGACCCGTTGGAGCGCTGCTCAACGACCAGCAGATCACCAATGACCTTAAGACCACGATGGGGAACACTCGCCAGGCCACCGCAAATCTAGACCAGATCACAGTTCAGGCCGGCCGGGTTGTGAGTGACTTCCAATCTCGTAATCTCGTCGGGAAGGTCGACCAGAGCATCGATAACGTTCGTCACGCCTCCGAGCAGCTTGATCAGGCTAGCCAGCAGGTCAACACCAACCTGACTCAGGCATTCGGTCCAGATGCAAGCGGTCACACAGCCGGTGAAAACCTCCAGGGAACGCTCTCGAACATCAATTCGGCTACCAGCAACATGGCCGACGACACCGAGGCGCTCAAGCATGAGTTCTTCTTCCGTGGCTACTTCAAGAAACGCGGCTTCTACTCGCTCGATGAGCTAAACCCAGAACAATACCGGACCAACACCTTCTTAGCCACTCAAACTCGGTCTCGCGAGTGGCTGAATGGTACGAACGTTTTCTCCGTCACTAGCGATGGCCATCAGTTTGTCACTGACGCCGGGAAGCAGCAGATCGACAGCTTCGCCGGGAATCACGGCAGTGACCTACTAAGGAGTCCGATCGTTATTGAGGGATATTCAAACGATTCCGCACCGGTCGTCCAGATGCTTCAGGCAAAGGAACGAGCCGTCCTCATCAAGCACTATCTCGAAAACCACCTCAAGCTTGAATCAAAGAACATTGGCATCATGCCCCTGCAATCCGTTCCTCCTCAGGCATCCGGTAAAGCAGCTTTCGATGGTGCATGCATCGTGCTGCTCAAGAATAAGACTACACGGTGATCGCAGGCGTCATCGCTTGCGGATTGCCTGACCACATTTATCGGGCCAACAATCTCGCGTCAGGATGCCCTGACGTTTGCTGCGTGGACGAGAGTAGCA
Organism: uncultured Acidobacteriaceae bacterium; assembly: GCA_964245235.1. Taxonomy (GTDB): domain Bacteria; phylum Acidobacteriota; class Terriglobia; order Terriglobales; family Acidobacteriaceae; genus Edaphobacter. The sequence goes on along the minus strand of CAXTLS010000060.1, from coordinate 1,331 downwards.
GCGCTGCTCTCGTCCGCACTGAAGCATCACGATAGTGGTGCTTCCAGAGTTCCAGAAGACCCATAACCACTGCCCAATGCTACCTACGTCTTTGCAGCAAGTCGCAGCAGACTATCTCTCGAACCGACATTTGATCTCTCGATCACGGAGACCGACCTGAGCACATGCTGACACGTCACCTACTCTACTATCTTCTTCCCCTCTGGAAGACTGCTGGAACGATTGACTGGTATTGGCACAAGAGGTCCGACATCGAACATACGGCTGGTCTCCGGAATCTCTCAGTCATTTATTGATGTTTACTGATGCGGCGCTCCGTTCTCTCTCGGTCTGTTTTTGAACTCAACGCGGCCTGCTCTCGACCATGTGTCGCCGTCCTGCTCTTCACGAGGCGACGACCTTTTGGGGATAACTCCTACGTGACGGATTAACTCGAGGTGAGAACCGGCGAGCAACACACCCATTCGTTCCTAGAGGTCTTGCCTTTCATGGCTGTAACGATGGCTTCCGTGTTGCACTGGCAATCAGTTCCAGTCGATCGTCGGACTAGGAAAAGAGAAGCCACACTATAAGCCTTGTTTGAAGCGCAAACGGTTGTTCGAGTACCCACCGGAGCGATTCTCGAGGCCAGAACGAGTATCGAAGGGCATGGCTGCTTCGGGATACAAGGACATCTGCAAAGCCAACCGCGGCCCATACTCGTCTCTGAGCTTGAGCGAGATCGTACAGGTCATGTTGCCGCCCGCTGATCGCCGCTAAGCGCGATCGGAGTGGAATCAACGTTACGGTCCTGGGCGTGATGAACAGCCAACGCACGACAACTTCACGTTTCGTCCATCTGGACAGGCCACTGGTATTCGGGAGTCAGTTTGTAGTCCACACAGTAAACCTGCGCCCCGCTTTCATTTGCTAGCAGGCATGATCGGCCTTGGCAATTTCGAACCAGTTGAAATGTTAGTCTTCGACCAAATCTGACCTGGATAAGGGGAGGCTTTGGATGAAGAAGAAGCGTTTTTCTGTGGAGCAGATCGTTGGAGTGTTGAAGCAGGCGCAGGTGGGTGTTCCTGTGGCTGAGGTGATCCGGAAGGCTGGGATCAGCGAGCAGACGTTCTACCGATGGAAGGCGAAGTACGCGGGCCTGGAGGTGGACGAGGTTCGCAAGATGGCGCAGTTGCAAGAGGAGAACATGCGCCTGAAGCAGCTGGTGGCGGAGCTGACGCTGGACAAGACGATGCTTCAGGATGTGCTCTCAAAAAAATGGTCATCCCTTCGCGGAGTGGGCCGATGGTGGAGCGTCTGGTTGGCAGCTACCTGGTGAGCGAGCGGCGTGC
>CAXTLS010000059.1:0-22788 GCA_964245235.1 uncultured Acidobacteriaceae bacterium | reverse complement strand
CATGAGCCATCCGAACGTCTCGACGCCGCCAAGCTCCTGGTGCCGCGTTACTGCACCAGTGCCGATCTATGAGCAGTATGAGAATGAAGCGGCGCTCGAACAGCACCGCGGGACGCCGCACTTCCATCAATACGCAATCGGCGGCTTCTACCAGTTGATGAAGGACCGCGTCATGGAACGGCTGACCGCCATCAACTAATGTTCTTTCGCCTCGCCGGCGTCTTCACTAAAACTGAAGTGTGACCCGATCTGAAGGCTTCTTTGACTCCCGGGATCAGCCGGATTACTATCCGCTTGAACCATGTTCTTACCCCTGCATCAACGTCGGTTCCTGCGCGCGACACTGCTGCTGGTTCTCTGCATGCTGGGGACTGGCCTCGAACCGTCTGCGGTCGCTGGACCGCAAAAGCCGCACGGGTCCAAACGCGACGAAAAACGGCAGATTGAGGAACTGGAAGAACAGTGGCGTCGGGCGATGGTCGCAGATGACGCCGCCATCATCGATGCGCTGCTCGCGGATGACTATGTCGGCATCTCGGTGAATGGCCAGGCAAACACCAAGGCGCAGCAGCTCGATCGCATCCGAAGCCGCCGCCTCGTCATCACTAAGATGGACCTCAGCGACAGCAAGGTGAAGCTGGTGGGAACGATCGCGATCGTTACCTCACTCGCGCAGATCGAAGGCACTAATGAAGGAGCTCCGATGAAAGGTACCTACCGGTACACCCGAATATATGAACGGCTACCATCCGGCTTCTGGAAAACCACCAATTTTGAGGCAACCCGGGTTCCAAACCGTCTAAGTGATTAGGCTTCTAGCCTATAGCCCTTTGAGAGATCGTTCAGGATGCCTGACGCATGTTCAACGCCAACAATCTTCGCGATAAAGACCGGGTAGCGCCAGTGATGTGCGCGTCTTCAGGCTCAAGCGGCAGATTGACGACCGAGGCAATCGGCTTGCGCTGCATCGGAGCCAGTCCGTAGCGAAGACGCGGTCTCCCGATCAAGGTTCCTGGAGTGATAAAGCCGGCTGTGACGGCAACGTTGCCTGAACCGCCGCGAGGCTCAACGGATGGATGATTGTTGGGAACGGGCATGGGGAGCGCCTCAGAGAGCAACGGTCTGTACCTTGCCAAGTGGCCTGTACGTGATCGTAACCTGTAAGTTGGTTACGCAGATACTATTATTGATTATTTTTTTTCAGGTTACGTTGTCCTGAAAGCGAAAGCAGGTTGCAGGCGGCTCCAGCTGATCTCAAGCATCTCGGGCAGAACGCGAACGTCAGCTGTCACGGTCATGAAGTTGGTATCACCGCGCCAGCGCGGCAGTCCATGCATGTGAAGATGATCGGCCACACCGGCTCCCGCCGCCTCGCCCACATTCATGCCGAAATTCAAGCCATCTGGATGGTAAACCTCGCGCAGTACGGCCTCGGTTCTCTGGGCAAGATGCATCATCTCCTCGGCAGCCGCAGCCGGGAGTTTCATCAGCGAATCAAGATGCTGGTACGGCAGGATCAGCACGTGTCCCGTAGCGTATGGGAAGGCATTGAGGCAGATAAAGCAGGCGTGGCCCCGATAGACGATGTGTGCCGCGGCGTCCGCCTGTTCAGCCCGCATACCCTGCTCGATCGCGTAGTCCGCGGCCGCTATCAGATTGCAGAAGACACAGTGTTCATCGTGCTCGGCGGGCCAGGCATCAAGGGCTGCCGGAACACCCTTGCGCGTACCCTGCTCGGCACGGCTGACGTAGCTGTAACGCCAAGGTGTCCAGAGACGGTCCATATGCCGGAGTATAGCGTCTTGGCGCGGCGCATGCCGAGGCGGCGGTTTGGGACATTTCAGGCAGCGATGGGCATTTCTAACCGCAGCCGGCGTTTCTTACCATATGTTCACGCTCATGTTCATTGACGCCGCCCCATCTGCTTGATATGATTTTATTTGAGCTACTGCGTGTGGGATCTAAGTGCAGCCGCTCCTCTACTAGAGCGATCGCTTCTGACTGTAACCAAAACAGCGGAAGGTCAGTTTGACTGGTCCTCTCGGATCGTTGACTGGCCTGCGAAGGCTCGACGCTGGAGATGCATGTCTCTTAGATCCCGGAGTCAGCGTCAATCATGGTAGACGACCACAATCCTAATCACCCCGAGAGCCAACCCCTGAACACCGAACTCGAAACCCTAGCGCCTGAGGCGACAGTGGAGCACACCCAACTGTCTTCCGAAACCACCCCAACCCAGCAGCATGTACCCGAGCAGACGGCTAGCACAACCGAACGTCATGAGTCCGCCGCGCCAGCGCAAGCTGATACGCAGGTCGCGACGCTGACTGCTGCCGCCGACGAATCCGAAGAAGAGCCGAACTACGACGCTGCCGATTTCGCCGCAGCGCTGGCCAACTTCGATCGCGAGCAGGCAGCCGAGTCCGCCGCCGCCCAGAATCTGACCACGGAAGAGGTCATCGTGACCGGCACCGTGATCAAGGTTACGGACAAGCATGTCGTGATCGACATCGGGCTGAAATCCGAAGGCTTGATCCCGCTGGAGCAGGTTCTGGACGCCAACGGCGTCTCGAAGTTCCAGGCCGGCGACACGGTTGAGGTTGTGGTTGAGCGCGAGGAGGCCGAAGGCGGCTATCTCGTCAGCTACGACAAGGCAATGCGCCACAAGGTCTGGGACACGCTTGAGCAGGCCTCGATCGACAAGGTGCCCGTCAAGGGCATGGTCCTCAGCCGCGTCAAAGGTGGGCTCACAGTCGACATCGGCATCAAGGCGTTCCTTCCGGGCTCGCAGGTTGAGGTCCGCCCGGTCCGCAATCTTGACGGCTACATCGGCACGGAGATCGAAGTCCGCGTCATCAAGCTGAACAAGAAGCGCGGCAACGTTGTCATCAGCCGCAAGGAACTTCTCGAAGAAGACCAGAACGCGAAGAAGTCGGTCACGCTTGCCACCCTCGAAGAGGGCAGCATCCTGACCGGTGTAGTCAAGAACCTCACCGACTACGGCGCATTCGTTGATCTCGGCGGCCTTGATGGCCTGCTGCACATCACTGACATGAGTTGGGGCCGGCTGACCCATCCGCGCGACCTCGTGAATGTCGGCGACGAAATTCAGGTCAAGGTGCTGAAGTTTGACAAGGAAAAGCAGCGGGTCTCGCTCGGCTTCAAACAGCTCACGCCCGACCCGTGGCTCGACGCGACGGAGCGGTACCCGATCGGCGCCCAGGTTCGCGGCCGCATCCTTTCCGTGACCGACTACGGGGCCTTTGTGGAGCTTGAGCAGGGCATCGAAGGACTCGTCCATGTCTCCGAGATGACCTGGTCCAAGCGCATGAAGCACCCGTCGAAGATGGTCAAGCCGGGCGATGAAGTCGACACCATCATCCTCAGCGTGAACCCGAACGACCGCCGCATCTCGCTGGGCATGAAGCAACTCCAGGACAATCCCTGGGAGCAGCTCGAGGACAAGTACCCGACCGGTGCCATCATCGAAGGTCGCGTTCGCAACCTGACTGACTTCGGCGCCTTCATCGAGATCGAAGACGGCATCGACGGCCTGGTCCACGTCTCGAATCTGAGCTGGACGAAGCGCATCAAGCATCCTTCCGAGGTCCTGAAGAAGGGCGAAAAGGTGAAGGCGATCGTGCTCGGAGTAGAGCCCGAAAACCGCCGCCTCTCGCTAGGCGTCAAGCAGCTGCAGCCGGACGTCTGGGATACGTTCTTCGCCCAGCACCGTGTCGGCGACGTCATCAAGGGCAAGGTCCTGCGCACCGCGCAGTTCGGAGCTTTTGTGGAGATTGCCGAGGGTGTGGAGGGTCTTTGTCACGTCTCGGAAGCGGTCGATGCGAACGGTCAGCCGGTCAAGCTCGAAGTCGACCAGGAGCACGAGTTCAAGATCGTCAAGATGAGCCAGGAAGAGAAAAAAGTAGGTCTCAGCATCCGCGCAGTCGGCGAAGAAGCCAGCCGCGCCGAGGTCGAGAGCTACAAGGAACGCGATCATCATCCGAAGGGTTCACCCGCTTCCTCATCCTCTTCTTCGTCAAACAGCAGCAGTACAACGCTGGGCGATCTGATCAACTGGAAGCGCTCCGAACGCGAGTAGTTCCTTCCGCACTCTGAACGATAAGGCCGCCCCTCACCGGGCGGCTTTTCTGTCTGGCTCACACCCAGAACTCACCGGTTTCAGTCCTGTCGAACGGCAGGCGCGCACCTGGTTCTCTGCGGCCGGGCGATTGCATCCAACGGATTCGGGCAGGAAGCCAATGCAAGAGCAAGAGACATCCGTCGAAATTGTCGCTGATCCGGTAGAGTCGGCGAAGGCCGCAGGGCTGCGCTACGTCAACGACACCAGGCCGGGCATCCAGCGGAAGCGATGGCGGCAGGGATTTCGCTATATCGCCGCCGATGGGGCGCCGCTGCGCGAGAAGCAAACACTTGCGCGTATCAAGTCGCTGGTCATCCCACCGGCGTGGACCGAGGTCTGGATCTGTCCCAATCCCAAGGGCCATCTCCAGGCAACGGGTCGTGATGCAAAGGGCCGCAAGCAGAGCCGCTACCATCCGCGCTGGCGCGAGGTGCGCGATGAGACTAAGTATGAACGGATGCTCCTCTTTGGCGGCGCACTCCCGGCGATCCGCGGACGTGTCGACCACGATCTTTCGCTCCCGGGCCTGCCGCGCGACAAGGTGCTCGCGACGATCGTGCGGCTCATGGAAAAGACGCTGATCCGCGTCGGTAATCCGGAGTACGCGCGCGATAACAAGTCCTACGGCCTGACGACGATGCGCAACCGGCACGTTGAGGTCGACGGATCGACGGTCACGTTCACCTTCCAGGGGAAAAGCCGGGTCCATCACACCATCGACGTCAGCGATCGCAAGCTCGCCAAGATCGTCCGGCGCTGCCTCGATCTCCCCGGCTACGAGCTTTTTCAATATGTCGACAAGGATGGCACGCATCACACCATCGGCTCCGACGATGTGAATGAATACCTGCGCGAAACGACCCAGCAGCACTTCACCGCCAAGGATTTCCGCACTTGGGCAGGGACCGTGCTGGCCTGCATGACCCTGCAGGAATTCGAGAGCTTCGAGTCCGAGAGCCAGGCGAAGAAGAACATCGTCCAGGCGATCCAGACGGTCGCCGCGCGGCTGGGCAACACGCCATCGGTATGCCGCAAGTGCTACGTACACCCGGCCGTGCTTGAGAGCTATCTAAGCGGGCAGATCATCCAGCGGGTGATCGATGAGGCCGGCGTAGCCGAGGTAGTTGCCGCCTCACACGCGCTGCGCGAAGAAGAGACAGCCGTCATGAACCTGCTGCGGCAGAAAGTAGCCTCATCTACGGTCTAGCCCCAGGACAGGGGCTCAACACAGATCAGTACGGATGAGACGTATAAGAGCGGATCTGTCCTGCTCCAGCACCGCCTTCCGCAGCCCTAAATTTCGACTATCTCAGGTCCAGTAAAGAATGCGTGCGGATGGAAGGCTGGAAGCGATCGTCTCTTCGAAGAATCGTCGCATCTCGCCCATGGAATCCTTCGGGTAGACGTATTTGAAGCCGCCGAACTTGTTCCGCTTCTGGGTCCGCGCCTCTTCCCGCAGGTCGAGCGTCGTTTTGGGATACCAACCGATCAGCACCTCCTTCGAGCCGGGTGTAAAGCGGTGCGTGATGAGCTCGACCGTGAGATCGAGCCCTTGAATCCCCTGTACTGCTTCCGCAACCGCAGCCAACAGCCCACTGTACCCGGCTCGCCAATCGGCAACCGGCATGATGGGCGCGATCGTCAGCCCGACTGGGTAGCCGGCAAGCGCCATGCGCCGCAGCGCCCCCAGCCGTTGCGCGATGCTCGCCGTGCCGCCTTCAAAGTCGCGCGTCACACTTGCCGCGTTAACTGAAAACCTCACGCGGGTATGGCCGCGATGCTCGAGCGGCAACAGCTGTCCCACAGCGGCAAACTTGGTTGTCCACCGCAACTGTACCGGAGCATCCCACGCGCCAAAGAAGCGGATCGACTCCTGGAGCGCGCCGGTCAGGTGTTCAATCCCCAATGGGTCCGTGTAGCAGGAGGCCTCGAAGGTCGTTCCCTCGTGGGCGCGATACGCGGAGCGCGACGTAATCTGCCCGGTGCCGACGTAGGCACGCAGGCCTTCAAGAATCTCCGGCAGGTTGGCGTAGGCGCGCGTGATCGGCGGCCCGCTCAGCGATCCCGCGAGATAGCAGTACTGGCAGTGTGCCGGGCACCCCTGCGCGATGTGGAACTGCCAGTCGGCCGACGGCGGAATCGGCTGCAACTTACGCTGACCCGGCGGCGAGACCACGATAGCGAAGCTCGTCTTGGCCAGCGCATAGCTCTTTTGCGCCGAATCCGCTGCAAAGCCCGTAAGCCGATTGCTGGCAAGCTTGACCACCTCCGCGCCGTACGAAGCCGCGCGGTCGAGCATGGCACGGCCGTGAGGCAGAGCAAGCGCATCCGGCGTGATGAGGACGCGCCGCGCACGCCAGAGCCGGCCCTCAGAATCCGCCCCGGCATTCTGCTCAGCGTTCGTCTCTCCCGGCTCAACGGAGAGTTCCATGTCAGTTGTTGAAGCGGCCGTCACCATAACTATTTGAGGCAATCGCGACGGTTCGGGATGCGCCGCACGATGGGTGGTAGAGCCATCATCAAGACTTCCCCCGCAGAGTTTCGCCAGGTCAAGATGCGGTACCATCTTGGAGCATCCAGAAGGATCTGATCCCCAACGAAGTATGGCCCAGCGCATACCAGGTAGACGCAATCTCCCGCAGATGGCCTCGATTCTCGCGCTGCTGGTCTCTCACGTTGCAACCAGCCAGGCGCCTTCAGCGGCGCTCCAGCAGGCCGATGCAGCCTACCGCGAAGGACAGGCAGCGCTCGCTCATCAGGATCTCGCCGCCGCCCAGACCGCCTTCGAGAAGGTCCTCCGGCTGGCTCCCGCGGCGGAGCAGGGGCACAGCGCGCTGGGCGCGGTCCTGGTCAACCGCGGCCATCCGCAGGAGGGGATCCGCGAGCTCGAGCGGGCGCTCGCCATCCAGAAGACCGACGGCACGGCCCAGATGAACCTCGCAATGGCGTACCAGCAAGTCGGCCAGGACGCCAGGGCACTGCCGCTCTTCGCTCACCTCGAAGCGGGCGCGAAGGCCGAAAATCACACCCTTCCCCCCTACGTGTTGGCCGCATATGCGCGCGCGCTGGCAGCCACCGGGAGCCTCGCACCGGCGGCCGCGCAGATGAAAACCGCACTCCGGGCGGAGCCGCAGAACCCCGCACTGCATGATGAGCTGGGGTCGATCTACGCCCGCCAGAAGGCCTGGCCCAATGCCCGTCAGGAGTTCGCCACAGCCACACAGCTCGACCCCACCCTCGCCATCGCACACCTGCATCTCGGCCTTGCCCTGCAGGCACAGCAGCAGCCTGGCGCCATGGTGGAGCTGGCCGAAGCGGAGCGCCTCGCACCAGCCAACCCCGTAATCGCGATGGAGCTGGGACGGGCACTCGCGACCACCGATAAGGATGACCAGGCCATCCCGCTCTTCCGCCGCGTGCTTGAACAGGAGCCGGCAAATACCGGTGCAACGTACGAATTGGCCCTCGCATTCCAGCGCACCAATAAGGTGCGGGAGGCCCTGCCGTTGCTGCGCAGCGTCGTCGCGGCTGAGCCCGCGAACGCCGCTGCGCTCACCAACCTGGGGCTCGCGCTCACCCAGCTGCAGCAGGCAAAAGATGCCGTCCCCATCCTGGAGCGCTCGATCGCCCTCGCTCCCGGAGACGTGACCGCCCACCAGAATCTGGCTGCAGCCTACGTCCAGCTCAGCCAGTTCGCCGACGCCGTCCGCGAGCTCCAGGTCGCCGCCAGGCTCGCGCCCGACTCGCCGCAGGTCCACTACGACCTGGGTCTCGCCCTCAAGATGCAGGATGCTACCGCGGCCGCCATCCCCGAGCTCGAAGCGGCAGTCCGGCTCGACCCTGCTGCGCCCGAGGCACCCTTCGTCCTCGGCGTCCTCTACAACCAGACCGCCCGCTACGAAGATGCCGCCCGCAACCTGCGGCTCTCGCTCAAGCTCCGCCCCGAAAACGGCGATGGCTGGGCCATGCTGGGCAGCGTCGAAAGCAAGCTGAACCTGCTGCAGGATGCCGTCCAGGCGCTCAACGAAGCCATCCGCCAGCTCCCCGACCAGCCCGACCCGCACCTCACGCTGGCCGCCGTGCTGGTCAAGCAAAACCAGCCCGCCGATGCCGCGATGGAACGCCGCAAGGCCGCCGACCTCATGCGCACCAACATGAGCCGGCAGCGCGCCGAAGTCGCCACCAACGCCGGCAACTCCCTGCTCCAGGCAGGCGACCTGGCCGGCGCGACCCTCCAGTTCCGCGATGCGCTCAGCTACGACCCGAAGTACGCCGACGCGCACCTGGGTCTGGCGAAGGTGCTCGACAGCCAGGGCAAGACCGTCGATGCCGCCGCCGAACGCCAGAAGGCAGCCACACCCTGAACAGCATCACTGCCGCTGCGCCCTGAGCCCAATCAGCACCCATTCCGCCATGTACAGCGCGTAAAGCGATTCGTTATACTCGCCGGTGAGTGCTGCCGTCCCTGCAGCAATGCAGCCTATGAATCTCCTGGTCCGACGCGCGCTCCTGTTCGCCCTGCTGGGCGCAGGCATTGGCGTGTCGCTCTGGTCGACGATCAAAGCAGTCCACGCAGCCGAAGATCCCGTGGCCCGGGAAGCGGCGGCCCGCAAAGACTTCGCCGGCAAGGTCCACCAGGCCTACATCTTTCCTTTCGGCGTCGACCAGATCTCACTGCCCGGCAACGCCGCCGTCGAAGGCAACACCTTCATCGAACCGGGCGCCTTCCCGGACGCTTCCTACTGCGGCCACTGCCACCAGGAGGCTTTCCACGAGTGGCGCCAGGCCCTCCACTCGAATTCCTTCCGCACGCCCTTTTATCGCACCAGCGTCAACATCCTCATCCGCACCCGGGGCATCGCGTTCGCGCGCCACTGCGACAGCTGCCACAACCCGATCGCCGTCCTCTCCGGTGCGCTCACGCCCAATGCGACCGCCGATCGCAGCTTCGATCGCGATGGCCTCACCTGCACCGTCTGCCACTCCATTCAGAGCGTCGAGTCGAAGAAGGGCAATGGCGGCTTCACTCTCGCCGTGCCCTCCGTCCTGGTCGATGAGCAGGGCAAGCGCATTCCCGGCATCGTGCCAGATGCCCAGATCTACGCGCATCTCGACCGCCACTCCAGGGCCGTGATGCAGCCGATCTACCAGTCGCCTGAGCTCTGCGCCGCCTGCCACAAGGCCAACCTGCCCTCGCAGCTCAATGACTATAAGTTCATCCGCGCCTTCACCACCTACGACGAGTGGCAGGGATCGAAGTTCTCCCAGCGCAACCCGCTCACCTTCTACACCGCCGACTTCACCACCTGCCAGGGCTGCCATATGAAGCGCGAAGCCATTAGCCTGCCCGATCCCGGCGCCAAGCACAACCAGCTCGCCTCGCACCGCTGGCCCGCCGGCAACACTGCCGTCCCGTTCTACTACGGCTTCGACGAGCAGATGGCCAAAACGGTCGACTTCCTCAAGTCCGGCAACTTCCTCAACGTCGACATCGTCGCGCTCCGGCTCGGCGGCCACGATACTGCCAACGCCCCGCTGGTCGCCCCGCTCGGCTCCGTCCCCTTCACCATCACGCCGAAGCAGACGCTAGAAGCCTACGTTGTCGTCCAGAACAAGAACATCGGCCACTCGCTCATCCCCGAGGTGCGCGATCTCTACGAGGCCTGGATGGCCTTCACCGTGAAGGACGCGGCCGGCCACGAGATCTACAAGAGCGGCTTCCTCCGGCCTGACGGCACGCTCGACCCCGGCGCCCACAGCTTCACCAACCGGCCGGTCAACGCCGACGGAAACTTCGTCGACAACCACAAGGTCTGGACCATCCATTCGGTCGCCTATGACAACACCATCCAGGCAGGTCGCTCGACGCTCGTCCGCTATGACTTCCACCTGCCGGCAAACGTCACCGGCCCCATCACCATCACCGCCGCCGTCGAGTACCGCCACCTGCGCCAGAGCTACCTTAACAACGTCCTCGGCGAAAACCACCCGGCCTATCCAGTCATCGAGCTCGCAGCCCGTACGCGCACCCTCACCATAGGTGAGAACCAGCCCACCGCGCCGCTCCCGACCGACAATCCCGAGTGGATGCGCTGGAACAATCTCGGCATCAGCTACCTCGACCAGCAGCAGTATGACGACGCGCGCGAGGCCTTCACCCACGTCGTCCAGCTTTGCCCCGACTACAAGGACGGCTACGTCAATCTCGGCGTCAACTACATCGAGTGGGAGAAGTATGGCGAAGCCCGCGCCCCGCTCGAAAAGGCCCTTGCCCTGCACCCCGAAGACGCCCGCGCCCTCTACTATCTCGCGCTCGTCGAACGCCGCCAGCGTCACTCCGAAGCCGAGATCGCCGACCTGCAGTCCGTAGTCCGCCAGTTCCCGCAGTCCCGCGACGCCCGCCGCGAGCTCGGCATCTCCTTCTACCAGCAGCATCGAGTGGACGACGCCATGGCCCAGTTCAAGGCCCTCCAGGCCATCGATCCCGACGACGTAGCCGCCCACTACAACCTCGCCATCCTCTACCGGCGCGTCGGCATGCGCCAGGAAGCCGCGCAGGAGGCAGCCCTCTACGCCACCAAGCGCATCGACCCCGGCGCGCCGACCTACTCGCTCGACTACCTCCGCAAACATCCCGAGATCTCGAACGAGAGCGTCCCGTGGCATATCCACTCCGAGATCATGGCCGCCACAGTAGCCGGAGCCGCCAAACCTTGAAGCCCGACCGCCGCACCTTCCTCCGCTCGCTCAGCCGTACCGCCCTCGTCCTGCCCTTCGCCGATATCCTGGCCCTGGCCGCTCCCCAGGCAGCCGCTCCCCAGCAACCCGCACCGGCCCAGAAGGTCGGCCCGCAGGAGCGCAGCTACGACGCCAAACCCGCGCCGCCTCCCGGCGACGGCCCGAAGTCGCCGCTCGAAGGCACCCCGCTCGGCGTCAGCTTCGTCGACGTCGCCGCCCAGGCCGGCCTCACCCAGAAGACCATCTACGGCGGCCAGCTCACCAACAAATATCTGCTCGAAACCACCGGCTGCGGTCTCGCCTTCTACGACTACGACAACGACGGTTGGCAGGATCTCTTCCTCGTCAATGGCTGGCGGCTGGAGGGCTTCCCAGCCGGCCAGGAACCGCGCTGCCACCTCTTCAAGAACAACCGCGATGGCACCTTTACCGACGTCACCGCCGGCTCCGGTCTCGAGCACAAGACCGGCTGGGGTCAGGCCTGCTGCGTAGGCGACTACAACAACGACGGCCACGACGACCTCTTCGTCACCTACTACGGCCAGAACGTCCTCTACCGCAACAACGGCAACGGGACGTTCGCCGACGTCACCCAGCAGGCAGGGCTTACCCAGCCTGGCGCGAAGATCCGCTGGAACACCGGCTGCACCTTCGTCGACTATGACCGTGACGGCCACCTCGACCTCTTCGTCGCCAACTACGTCGACTTCGACCTCAAGACCGCGCCCAAACCCGAGGACGGTCCCTGCACCTACAAGGGCATGCTCGTCGCCTGCGGGCCGCCCGGTCTGCCCGGCGGCCGCAACATCCTCTACCACAACACCGGCGACGGTACCTTCACCGACGTCAGCGAGAAATCCGGCATGTGGACCGCCGTCGGCACCTACGGCCTCAGCGTCGCAGCCTCCGATCTCGACAACGACGGCTGGCCCGACATCTACGTCGCCAACGATTCCGCCCCCGCGACCCTCTACCAGAACCAGAAGGACGGCACGTTCAAGGATGTGGCGATCGAAGCCGGCGCCGCGCTCTCAGCCGAAGCGAAACCCCAGGCCGGCATGGGCGTTTCGATCGGCGACTACAACCGCGACGGCAACCTCGACGTCGTCAAGACCAACTTCGCCGGCGACACCGACTCGCTTTACACCAACCTCGGCGAGGCCGTCTTCGAGGATCGCACCTACCCCGGCGGCCTGGGCGAAAACACCCGCCTGCTCGGCTGGGGCGTCGGCTTCTTCGACATGAATAACGACGGCTGGCCCGACATCCTCATGTCGAACGGCCACGTCTACCCCGAGGTCGACCAGTCGAAGGCCGACCTCAAGTACGCCGAGCACAAGTATCTCTACCGCAACCTCCAGAACGGCCGCTTCGAAGACGTCACCAGCAAGGGCGGTCCCGGCATCCTCGAGAACGCCCCCGCGCGCGGCTGTGCCTTCGGCGACTACGACAACGATGGCGACATCGACATCGTCGTCAACTGCATCAACTCCGTCCCGCAACTCCTCCGCGCCGACTCCACCCTTAATCGCAACTGGATCAAGATCAAGCTGGTCGGCACAAAAACAAATCGCTCGGGCATTGGCAGCCGTGTCACCGTCACGGCCCAGACCGCACCGGCGCCCGCCAAGCCTCTGCAACAGATGGACGAACTCCGCAGCGGCGGCAGCTACTTCTCGCAAAACGACCTCCGCATGCACTTCGGCCTCGGCCAGGCAAAGAAGGTCGACCTGATCGAGATCCGCTGGCTCAGCGGCCACGTCGACCAGCTCAAGAACCTCGACGTCAACCAGCTGTACGTCATCCAGGAGGGCGGCAAAATCCTCCAGGCCGGCCCCCTCCAGCCGGCTCGAGCAAAAGCATGAAGCGGTACTGGCTTCCCGCATGCACATTGCTACTCGCCTGCGTCGCCCACGTCCAGCCTGCGGCAGCGCAAAGCCAGCCCGCGGCAGCGCAGAGCCAGCCCGCCTGCCAGTGGCTCACCGAAGGCACTGCCGCCACCCTCCTCGGCGGCCCCGCCACCACCCAGAGCGCGAGATTCCTGCCCTCGGGCGAAGACTCCTGCACCTTCTCGCTGGTCCAGGACCAGACCTCCTCGCTGCTCGAAGTCGTCCTCGGCCCGTCCGCCAGAAACCCATGCCCACCCAGCAGCCCGGCGCTTCGCGGCATCGGCAACGAGGCGCTCCTCTGCAGGCCCGATCCAACCGCCACCCGCACGCGCATCAGCAGCCGCGTCCGCAGCACCTACTTCACCGTCACCCTGACTCTCCTGGGACAAAACGCCAAGGCGATCTCCCTCGCCAAACAGAACGACCTCGTCGAGCGAGCCGCGGAGCAGGTCGCCGGCAATCTCAACTGAGCAAGCCTTCTCACACCAAGCATCAGGCCTGTCGCGTAAGGATCTTCGCCAGCCGATGACGCTCCGCCGGGTTCAGGCTGACAAACCAAGCCAGCAGCAGCGTAGCCACCACCAGCGCAAACGAAAGCCGCATGTCAGTCGCACCGTGGCCGACAGTCCACCACGTCTGATACAGCAGCAGCGCCGGGACAGCAATAATCGCCGGTCGCAGCAAAGATTTCACCAGCAGCTCCCGTCGGCTGACCGCCAGGACCCCGGCCGTATAGCGCATACTCACCGCGAAATGGACGCCGACACCCACCACCGCGCCCAGCAGCGTGCCGTACGCCACGCCCACCGCTCCAAAGATGCTCGCCAGGTACACGCTGCTCGCCAGGTTGACGACCGCCTCGGCGATGGCGGAAAAAGTAGCCGCCCGCTGCCGGCCCAGGGCTACCACCATCGTCGAGTAGGGCATACACAGGTTGCGCAGCATATTGGCCACGATCAGTATGCGGAAGAGCGGAAAGCAGTTCCGCGCATACTCTTCCCCTACCCAGAGCCGCAGCAGCGGGTACCCGAAGACCAGCGGCGCCAGCCCAATCAGGAACAGCAGGATCGTCGTATAGCGGGTCGTGCGCGCCAGCAGCTGGCCCATCTCCCGCGGCGTGCTGGTCGTGCTCAGGGCAGACGCCGCCGGCAGCAGCGGGCCGAACGCCGCCGCGAGGATCATCAGCAGCAGCGTATTCGGCAGCGTCGCGATCGAGTAGAAGGCCGTTCGCCGGAAGTCATAGTGGCCGACGATCGTTACGTCGAGACCGCTGATGCACAACATGGCCGCCGACCAGATCATCAGCACCATACAGTAGTCCAGCATCTTCTTCATCACCGGACGTTCCATGTCGCGCAGCGAGACCCGGACCGTCCCGGCGAGCCGCCTGCACAGCACCACCTGCAGCAGCCCTGTGGCTACATTAATCAGCGCCACCACCGCGCCCATCGCCGCCAGGCTGCCGTGAAGCCAGACCGTCGCCAGCACCGCCGCCGTATAGCTTACGCGGTTCACGATGGTGATGGCCGTCGGCACCGAGTAGCGCTGCAGCCCGAGAAACACAGCCGAAAACACCGAACAGACCAGCCCGAACGACAGCGAGGAGCCCACCAGCACCACGCTGATCCGCACATCCCGGAACAGCGCCGCCGGCATGCCGTGGAAGAGCCTCGGCACCTGCCACGCCAGGATCAGCGTCATCGCCAGCCCCAGCAGCCCGGCCAGCGTCATCATCGCCATCCCGGCGCTCGCGTGGCGGCCAGCCCCCACCCCATCGCCCCGCGCGTCATATTCGGCGACAAACTTCGCCACACCCGTCTGCACCCCGAAGTCCAGAAAAGATACATACGCTGCCAGCTGTAGGATCAGCACCCAGGCGCCATACGTCGTCACTGGCAGATGATGGGTCAGGTAGGCCGGCAGCGCCAGCGCAACAAGCGCATTGATGGCGACGCGAACCAGCCCGGCCAGCGCATTCCCGGAGAGCGTAGCCGCCAGACCGCGCGGCTTCTTTGCGACTATCTCTGAGCGGGTCGACGTTGAAACCTCAGCCAAAATAAACTCGCTCGTCTCTCAGGGAAGTCGCCTCTCGGGCAAGATAGTACAGCGCAGGGCCGCAGACGTGCCTCGCTCAGGCGAAAGCCTTATCCCCATGATAAGGGACATCCCACAAGCGCGTGAGGCGACCCGAAGGCCTGGACCGAATCAGCGTCAGAGAATCAGGTCGCGAAACATACCCTGAAGCCCCAGCGGAGAGTAGCTGCGATATTCGGCCACGCGGTTCACCAAGCCGGTCAGGCGCGACCGTCTGGTACCTGACAGAAACGCCTTTGCGGCACGTGCGTGCCTCACCTTTGCCGCCGCGCGCTCCAGGAGCTCGCGGCGGCCCGGTACCGCTGCGCCCTGCAGATACGTCGTCAACGCCTCAAACTGCGACGCTGCCTTTTCATACTCCACCAGGTTGTTCAAGCGGGCGCGTTCGAGGAAGGCGGGAATACCCAGGCGCGCTGACCGCAGGATCTTCTCGGGAACACTTGCCGGAGGACCGACCTGCTGGCCCAGGTGGGTCCGGTAGCCGACCAGCCGGCCAGGATGCGGGTGAAGGCTGGCGTGCAGAACCAGCATGAACGCCAGCCAGGCATCGTGAGACCAGCCCTGCGGAATCGGCAGCAGCTTATCGCGCAATTCCGATCGAAAGATGAGCGCCATACCCGTCACGACATTCTTTCGAAACAGCACATCCGTAGCCCTGCCCCGTCGAAAAGCGGCTTGTTCCCCAGGGGTGAAGCCGATACTCCGCCAGAGCGTCCTCCCGGTCGGGCGCAGCTCCGGGTCCAGCACGTCGATATTTGAAAACACCCCACCCAGCTCGGCATCCGCTTCAAACAAAGCGGCCAGCGTGGCCAGCTTCTGCGAATACCAGACATCGTCCTGGTCACTCAAGGCGATCAGATCACCTGTGCAAAGCTCGATAGCTCGTTCGAAGTTCTTCGCATACCCAAGGTTCTGCTCATTGCGAAAGACCCGCACCGCAAACGGAGCCGAACGCCGGAAGCCCTCAATCACCTCGAGCGTCGCATCGGTCGAGCCATCATCACAGATCACCAGCTCATCAGGCAAAAGCGTCTGCTGAACAAAGCTCTCCATCTGCGTAGCCAGGTGGGGAGCTCCGTTATACGTACACATGGCGATGGAAATGGTCATCAGAATCAGGAACCCTGCAATCAGCCAGGCACACGCCGCTGCTCGCTGGCACACCTCAAATTATGAGGCGTATTGCTGAAAAAAGCTCGAAAGCGTCACACAGAGCCAGGCGAGCGTGAATTGACTGCTGGCCAGTGTGTCGGCTGAACGAGTTCAGCAATTGATTGTTGTATAACCGTGATCGCAGGAATAACTGCATTCCGGCGAGCGAGACTTACCTCATCCAGGAGTATCACCTTCCAATCCGTCATTGCCTCTCGATGATGCTCCAGGATGCGTGCTCGCTTGTAGCAGGACATCTTCGTTTTGAGAGTCCTGCTTTGCTTCCTCGCGTTTGTCGTTCACAAAGGAACCAGGATGAAGAGTAGCCGCGACATCACATTCGGACTGGAAGCAATCCATTCCAGGAGACACTTTATCGTGGGTGCAAGTAGCTTGTTGATTGGTGCGAACCTTTCGAGCCCGCTCTCCGCGCAGACACCTGACGGACGCTCAAACACTCGGCCGGTCATGCACATCATCGGTCATTCGCATATCGATGCGGCGTGGCTGTGGCCGTGGACCGACAGCGCCGACGTTGTTCTGGCTACCTTCCGCAGTGCGTTGGATCGGATCAACGAGACGCCGGGATTCTGCTACAGCCACTCGTCCACCAGCCACTATCGATGGGTACAGGAGTCAGACCCGAAGATGTTTCAGGAAATACTTGGCCGGATTCGTGAAGGACGGTGGGAGGTTGTTGGGGGCTGGCCGGTCGAACCCGACTGCAACATACCCTCCACGGAAAGCTTTGCCAGGCACTGCCTCTACGGCAAGCGCTACTGCCATCAAGCACTGGGTGTGGATGTGAAGATCGGTTTCAACCCCGACTCGTTTGGGCATGCCGCAGGACTGCCCACCATCCTCGCGCAAGCCGGTTATAAGTACTATGTCTTCATGCGGCCGCAGGAGCACGAAATGAACCTGCCGCGGCTCTTCTGGTGGGAAGGGCCCGATGGATCAAGAGTGCTGACCTACCATATCTACGGAGATTATGACTGGAACGCCGGCCATCTTCGGGATGCCTCTGCACACGTATTCTCCCCCGGAGCTCATGACGGAGCGTTCTTTCTCGGCGTTGGAGATCACGGTGGTGCGGTGACGAAAGCCGATATCCAGCAGGTGCTTGCTTCACAGAGTGACCAAGGCCTGCCCGAACTTCGCTGGAGCACGATGACCCAGTACTTCAAGGCTATCGAGCGGTCTGTCGATCTGAAGCAGCTACCGGTCATCAGGGGCGATCTTCAGCACCATGCTCGCGGCTGCTACTCCGCGTGCGGCGAAGAGAAGTATCAGAATCGACGAGCGGAACACGAGCTTTTCAGTGTGGAATCCGTTGCACTGGTTACTTCCATCTCCTACGGACATCCCTATCCCACAAGCCGCTTAGCCGAGGCTTGGGAGCACGTCCTCTTCAATCAGTTTCACGATGTTCTGGCTGGAACGTCACTCTACTCCGACTATCAGAACGCTCGCGATGGCATTGGGCTTGCCTGCCAGGTGGCGCTCGAAACCAGGCACATGGATCTGGACATCATCGCGAAGCAGGTGAACCTGGAAGAGGTGCAGGAGGGGGCCATCTTCGCCTACAACCCCTTCCCGTGGAGTCGCAGGGCGCTCCTCGAATTCCACTATCAGACCAACGAAACGACAAATCACTACACGTATCTCAAGGCGAAAGATGGAAGCAGGACAGCACTACAGATCCGTCCCTCCGATAGCATGACCAACTTCTATCCGCGCCTCTCGACGTGGGTTGATCTTCCGCCCTGTGGCTATAAGGTCTTCAGTATCGAGAGAGACCAGCTGCCAGCTTCGCCCTCCTTTCCTGCGTTCCTCAAGATATCCCCCGATGCATTCGGCATCCAGTCCTTCCGGGCTGAAGATGGGACGGAACTACTCGCAGGCAATCTGGGGCTGGTCGTCATTGAAGACAAGAGTGATACCTGGGCGCACGACGTAGCATCCTTCCGGAATGAGATTGGCCGCCCTGTCTTTGTCTCCTCGACGGTCGTCGAAGATGGTCCTGTCACCAGGGTCACGCGTCAGAAAGTGACATGGAAGAGCTCTGACATAACGCTCGATATAGCTGAGTTCACTGCGACCGATGCAGTGGAGCTACGCTTCATCATCAATTGGCAGGAGCACGAACAAATTCTGAAGCTCGAGGTGCCTACCAGGTTTGATTCCGGTAAAGTCTTCGCGAAGGTGCCAGGCGCCGCCCTCGAGCGATCCACAAACGGGAACGAAGAGCCGTACCAGGACTGGGTCGCCCTCGAGGGAACGCTAAAGGGACAACTATATACGTTGGCGCTCGCCAACAATGCGACGTACAGCTACGACTGCTTGAATGGACTACTCCGCACCATCCTGATTCGCTCCGCACCCTATGCACGCCACAATCCGAACAAGGTAGAGGTCGGCGGTATGAACGCATGGCAGGATCAGGGGCGCCAGGAGCGGACGTTCTGGCTTTTGCGAGCCAAAGGTGACTACACCAGCTTGCACCTGGACCGAGTCGCGCGCGAGCTTCAGTCCCCAGCGGAATACGTCATGGACTCCCGGCACGGTGGCACCCAGGCATGGGAGCAGTCGTTTCTTGAAGTAGGTCCGAGCACGATCGAGGTGCTCGCGCTCAAGCAGGCCGAAGAGAGCGGCAGCGCCATCCTTAGACTGCAGGAACGCGCAGGAAAAAAGACGGTCGGGTCGGTCAAAAGCCACGCATTGGGACTCGATCATGAGATCAGCTTTGAACCGTGGGAGATCAAAACACTCTCGCTCACCCATGGAAGCCTAAAAGCCGTGAACGGCCTCGAGATCTAGCAATGTAGCCGATCCCTACGTGTCTTGCCTGGTCTCCTCGGCTGCTTTCCGTGCAGCAGCCAGGACCGCAGGGTAGGTATACGAGGACCATTTCAGCACATATCCATTGCCAAGCTCAGTCACGAACTTGAACTTGTAGGAATCCGGATGTTCCGAGCCGGTCCTTTGCTCATACTCACCCATCACCTGCCGATGTCTCACCCAAGCGCCGTGCATGTTCTTTAAAATGTGGTACATAAAATAGACCGACGCGTGAGCTTTGCCTCTTGTACTGTCCGGCATAAACTGGACATAGCCGTAGGTTGAATCCTGGCCCTGGCATGAGCCTTTGGTTTCGATACCTGGAATACTGTTCATCATTCGAATGAGGTCGATGATCCCTTTGTCGATCTCGACTGATTCTCCCGAATCCAGCTTCAACGTGACCGATGGGTGACCAAACGAAACATAACCCTCTCTCATCGGTTCACCTAACCTGGCTCGCCCATCGTGGCGCCGCTGTGAGACAGCAGTGCCCTGATCAACATAATAGTCGCCACACCGCGATCCTTGGCCCAACGCACAAGATGCTGGCGGAAGAGGAGGGATTCGAACCCCCGATACCCTTTCAGGTACGCCAGTTTTCAAGACTGGAGCCATCAACCACTCGGCCACTCTTCCTACACTCCAAGCATAGCCTGCCGCCGCCACTCAGGCAAAATAAGCCTTACCCTTGCAACATTAATCCAGCTTCAACCACCCCAACCTGGAAAGCCGCACCCTCCCATCACGCCATAGCGTCTAATTACACATGGCGAAGACCCTCAGCTCGAAAAGCTCCTTCGATCGCACCCTCGCCAGCGCCCGCACCACCATGGTCTTCAGCGAGGTCGTCCAGCTCGCCATCGACAGCTTCCGCGCCAGCAAGATCCGCTTCATGCTCACCATGATCGGCATGATCATCGGCTCCGCGTCCATCATCCTCGTCACCACCCTTGGCCTCACCGGCAAGCAGTACGCCCTTGACCTCATCTCCTCCATCGGCACCAACATGGTCGAAATGCAGTACAGCGGCGGCAGCATCGTCGGCCCCGACAACACCAGTACTCCCGACTTCATGACCCGCGAAGACCTCACCAACGTCGTCGAGCAGGTCCCCGGCGTCATCGCCTCCTCCCCCATGCTCGAGGAGCACGACACCATGAGCATCGGCGGCGGCGTCACCAAGGAGGCCATGTTCCTCGGCGTCTCCCCGCAATACAAAGACATCCGCAACCTCGCCGTCACCGCCGGCCGCTTCTTCGACGATCAGGACATGGTCGCCCACACCCACGTCGCCGTCATCGTCGAACCCTTCGCCCGCGTCCTCTTCGGCAGCGACTCCCAGGCCATCGACCAGACCATCTCCATCCGCGGCATCCCCTTCACCATCATCGGCGTCTTCAAGATGCGCATCGACACCTTCGGCCAGTCCGAAGTCTCCGACCAGACCATCCTCATCCCCTACTCCGTCGCTCGCTACTTCACCGGCACCGACACCGTGAAGGAGATCTTCTTCTCCGTCAAAAATCCCAAGATGGTCGTCCCCGCCTCGAAAGAGATCCTCGCCGTCATCAAGCGCAACCATCGCCCCAACTCCGTCTACAACGCTATGATCATGACCGACATCCTCGCCGACATGGCCAAGATCGCCGACATGCTCACCCTCGTCCTCACCCTCGCCGCCTTCGTGACGCTCATCGTTTCCGGCGTCGGCATCATGAACTCCATGCTCGCCAACGTCTCCGCCCGCATCCGCGAGATCGGCATTCGCAAGGCCATGGGCGCCACCAGCCGTGAGATCCGCATGCAGTTCCTCACCGAGGCCGTCTTCCTCTCGCTCGCCGGCGGCATCATCGGCACCCTCATCGGCCTGGCCCTGCCCTTCTCCGTCCGCTTTCTCACCCCGTTCGTCATCCCTATCAATCCCTGGTCCGCCGTCATCGCGCTCTTCACGTCGGTCCTGGTCGGCGTCATCTTCGGCACCCTCCCCGCCAACCGCGCCGCCCGCCTCAACCCCGTAGACACCCTTAAATACGAGTAGCGCACCGCCCACTCGCTACCGCAGCAGCTCCCGAACATGATCCTCAAAGTTCGCCCGGTCGACCACGCCCGCATGCGCCACCGCGATCCTCCCTTTGCGGTCGATCAGCAGCGTCAGCGGCATCGACTGCAGCCCGAACTGCTGCCCCAGCGCTTCACTCCCAATCACCACCGGATAGTCGATGTGACGCTGTTCGAGGAACGGCTTCACCACCTTCATCCCCTCTTCATCCATCGACACGCCCACCACCACCAGCCCCTGCCCCCGATACTTGCGGTGGAACTCCACATACCACGGAATCTCCAGCTTGCAGCCGCCGCACCACGTCGCCCAGAAGTCCAGCAGCACTACCTTCCCCCTCAATGCTGAGAGTGTCACCGCACGCCCCTGCGCATCTGTCAGCGTGAAGTCCGGGGCCACTTTTCTCGCCGCAACCGGCACCAGCGCATCCGGCGTCCCCTTTACTTCCGCCGGCTCTCCATGGTCCGCAGCAGCCTGCTGAGCCCGCATGCCGCCAGACACGGCCAGCAGGCCCATAACAGCCGCAACCGCAAACGTTCTCACTCCAGGCGCCGCACCCCGGTGACGCGACCGTTCCACCAGTGACTTCATCGAATCCTCCAGGGACTATCGCTCTAATGCAAAGTTTTGCCGCCGCTGCCGCCAGCGCGTTCCCGCCACCGCCAGCAGGTACCCCGCCGGTCCAAGCACCGCGAACGGCAGCAGGGAAGGCAGGCGCGGCGAACGGAGGGGGTACACCGTCCACACCCGTATCTGCCACCAGAGCCACTCCTGCGTCAGCAGCGTCACGACCGTGGCCGCCGCCGATCCCCAAAGCACAAACCCCAAACCCTTGATCTCCAGCCTCGGCAACCGGCTCGCCCGCAGCCCCGCTATCGACGGCAGCACGACCAGCACCGCCAGCACCAGCAGGGGAAACAGGACGCGATAAAAACCATGGGTGAACACAACATCGTTCCCCTGGTACGCGCGCGCTCGCTCCACCAGCAAAGCGTGTCTAGGGTACGGCGACGCCCCTGAGAGCCCAACCACCAGCAACACGAGGCAGAAAAGCGCGCCCGCCGACAGCGCCGCCCGCCGCGCCAGCCACGCCAGCAGCAGGCCGCTCGTCCACGACCAGCACAGCAGCGCCGTACACGAGAGCGCAAGCCCCGGCACGCAGCCCATCAACCCCCGCCAGAAGCCCGCATCGCGCACCAGGTACGAGTCCAGGTTGTCGGTAAAGAACCAGAGGTACACTGCGCTCGCATCCGCCATCGATCGCGCCGTCAACGCAAGCAGCAGACCAAACGGCACCCCGATCAGGCCCAGCGCCAGCCACGGCCGCCCGGTTTGCCATAACGCTGCCTGCCTGCGAACCACCAGGCCCGCCATCTGCCTCGGAACTCTTAGCCCGCGGCCGTCGTGCTCGCCCGACTCCATCAGGTCGCCCAGCACCGCCTCACGTTCCTCCGCCCCGAGCGCACCGGCCAGCAGCTCCGTCAGCCACCAGGCCGCTCCGCCAACCCGTCGCCCGCGGCTCACTTCGCCTCCCATGAGACATCGCGGCTTACCCGCGCCACCGCCCGATAAAATGAAGCCGCCGCCTGCAAACCTTTCGCCGTCACTCGGACCATGCGCTTCGACCGACCGCCCCGCTCGGCCGTCGCCTCGCCCATCCACGTCTCGACCAGCCCCTTGGTCTCCAGCCGGTCGAGCGTCGTATAGAGCGCCCCGATCGAGCAGGAGCGCTCCGTATCCAGCTCGATCTCGCGCCGGATCGCCGCGCCGTAAGCCTTGTCGTCTAATCGAACCGCCGCGGTAATAAGGAAGTATTCAAACTCGCCAAGCATTTGTTACACATTGTCGTTCTAATCCCGGAGCCTGTCAAA
>CAXTLS010000058.1:0-23231 GCA_964245235.1 uncultured Acidobacteriaceae bacterium | reverse complement strand
TGGGCCGATGGTACTGCACGCGTAAGTGTGTGGGAGATTAGGTGATCGCCGGCATAATCCAGAAGCCCCATCCTTTATTGGATGGGGCTTTTGTTGTTCTTGAGTAGTTTAAAGCCTTCGGTCTCCGCTAGGCAACTGCAAGAAAGCACCTCGCCTCGTGTCACTCTTTGCACCTTAGCCTCCCTGTCAGATCTGTTCTGTCGCCACCAGCAAAGACTCCGAGACGGTAGACGGTCGGCTCAGGATCGGCTTAGATAGCGAGGATGGTGCGACTGAATCTGTAGGAAAGTCGTGGGACGGTGCGGATCTCTGGGCCAGCTTGTCGGCATCGACCACCCAGCGGACCGCCGGCACCCTGTCACATGAGGGTGCGCTTTCTCGTCGACTCTGCCTGCTTCAAATGCGGTTCTTCATGAGGTCCGACATCTATCTGTCACCCTCGTCCAGATCGCGACGGCGCTAAAGCAGTGCTGTGATCGCAAATCCACAACCGATCCAGCCAGCATGCTAAGTAGGACAGGCCTCTGTGGCCGTTTACTGTACTAGCGAGCGCTTCGGCAATCTCGTCCTCAGCCGCTCGGTATAGATCTTCGCCCGACTCAGATATCTGAGGGCACATGGTTCCCGTAGTCGCGAGCTGCTTCCGCTATCTCTGATATTTCCTGTAGCGAGCATACCTCTAACCTCGAATTGCGCAGAGGCTCAGCTTTAGAAGCTGATCGGCGCAGCTTCGCCGCACTCTATGGCGTTCAGCAACTGTAGATATCTGACCAAGGAATCGTCGGTATAGCTACGGATAAGAAATATAAGGTCTTCGTTACTGATCGTCCTTTCTCTGCTGTCTGGTCTGCCGCTGCTCGCTGTTGCGCTGCTGTTCCGTTCTGTGGACATCATCCTCGGTGCGCCGTAGTGTCTCCTGGATCTCGTGGTCGGTAAGTGCCTTCCCGCCCGGTGACCTGGCCGCCTTGCTTCCATCCGCACCCACTTCGATCGTCGTGCCGTTTGCACCCTTGTAGCGCTTGCTGCCATCGGCGCTCTGGGTAAACCGCGTGCCATCGTGGCCGACGTAGA
This sequence comes from uncultured Acidobacteriaceae bacterium, assembly GCA_964245235.1. Lineage (GTDB taxonomy): Bacteria > Acidobacteriota > Terriglobia > Terriglobales > Acidobacteriaceae > Edaphobacter. The sequence goes on along the minus strand of CAXTLS010000058.1, from coordinate 22,160 downwards.
TCTTGGTTCCGTCTGCGCTCTCGGTAAGCTGGGTGCCGTCTTTACCTTTGTAGACACTGCTGCCGTCCGCGTTCGCCGTAATCTTCAGCCCTTCTTTGCCGACGATCACGCTGCTGCCATCTGCGCCCGAGATGATGCGTACGCCATCATTACCAACATAGACGCTGCTCCCATCCTCTCCCTTGATGTTGACCTGGGGTGTGGGTGGCGTTGGCAACCTCGGAGGTGTAGCTGGAAGCGGTGCGATCGATGCTTTCTTGATCGATACATCACCCTGGCTCGTGTTGATCCGGATCAGCGACCCGCCCTTGCCGACGGTGCCGCTCAGGGTCTTGCGGCTATCGGTCTGCTGAGACGGTAAGGAGAAATCATTCTCCAGATCGCCATCGCTGGTTTCAGCGTTGACCGCGAAGTTGGCGTGATCCGGGAGCGTTAGGTTTACCGACCCATTCCGATTCTGGATCGTCACGTTGCCCAGCGGTGGTGCGCTTGTAAGGTCGATCGACCCGTTCCGATTCGTGACCGACAGGTCCCCCGAGATCCGCTCAAGATTGACATTGCGGTTGCGGGTCGTCAGGACGACAGGGCCAACAGCCTGGTCGGCGGAAAGATCAGCGTCCGGACTGATCTCCATCGAGCCGTCGAGTCGGGCGAGCTGAAAGTCTGTACGGCTGGTGTGGAACTTGACCGCGCTCGTGATGTGCTCGAGGTGGGTTGTGCCGTAGAAATCTCCCGAGAGACTAACGGGTCCATTGACATCGGAGATAGTCAGGTCCTGACCGTGGCCTTCTAGGGAGATTGGGCCGGTGATGCCGTGGGCCGAGAAAGATGACCCGCTGTTATTCGTGTGCGCGGTCACAGCACCTGCGATGTCCGAAAAGGCTACATCGCCGTGGTTCGCGGTCACGGTCAAGGGTGCTTTCAACGCGTCTACGTGGACGTCGCCGTGGTTTGCGGTGACAGTAACGCTGGTCGATGCCGGAATCGTTAAGGTGAGGTCAGCCTCGGCACCGGCCATTGTGGGGACGCTCACCGATAGTTGTTTCCCGCTGCTTGCGATCCTGGGCGAGAGCTCGCGTGCCTTATTATCCGCGTCGGAATCGGAGCGTGAGTACACCTGCTTGTGTATCGATAGATGCACCTGATCGTCACTGCTCGTGCCGCTGATGGTGACATCCCCTCGGGGATTATCGACGATCAGGGAACCTCCCTTTGTGAAGGCTTCGGTAAGCGATTCGTCACTTTCGTGCTTCTCCCCGAGGAACTCCTGAATATTGTCGGGATTGATTGAAAGGCCGTGACCAGAGAAGCTGTGACCGTCATGCATACTGTCGAACGCGATGCCGGTGAGCGCCAGGGCGATGATGAGGGTGATGACACCTCCGCCGATGCTGCGTCGCAGATAGGGCCGTTGCGGATCCTGAGGCCGAAACTGGTCAAAAGCCCACTCGGCGATCAGGACCACACCAACGACAACGAGCAGGAGAGGCCACCAGTGTGCATACCACTCCCACATCCGATCGCTACGAAGTCGGCCAGTCTGGGTCAGCAGGAAGACGATGCCGATGAGAACAATAAGGACCGGGCCGAGTATGGAACGGCGGCGCATGCCCCTCATCTGGTACTTGTATTGCTCTCGCTGTGCGCGGGCCTGGTCACGAAGCATCCGTCGCTGATATTTCCAGTCTGGTCCGGAGGGAGGACCGTATGGTGGTGGTGTCGGAGGGTACGGTGGAGGGTAGCCGGCCATGATCAGCTCCCCTCTTCGTTGTGCGCGGCTGTGGGTACGACAGATGTTGTGGATGACGGTGCTGCGGGACCAGACGAGGGAGCACTCGGCCCCGCGGCGGCGTACGGAGGGTACGGGAAGGGTGTTGCCGAAGCCGCGGCGCTGTACGTCGACCGCTCAAAGATGGTCATGAGACCGGCAATGATGATGAAGAGCGGCCAGCTGTGGCTCCAGGAGAGGATGTCGAAGGTGTCAAGGAGAAACAGGAACCCGACTAGGACGATCCAGATGGAACCACGCAGAGCGCGAAATAGCCGGAGGCGATAACCAGGGCTGCCGTCGTCTGTGATGCCCTGGCCGGAGTTCGTCATCTTTTGAATAAAGACCCAGACGCCGGTTCCGATGAGCAGGAAGGGGATGATCCGCTGCACGGGGAAGCCGTGGAACCAGCCCGAACTCCCGAAGAAGAAGAGGATGCCGAAGCCAATTAGCAGAATGGCGCCGACTGGGAAACGATTCCTGGAAGCTGTAGGATCGATTTCCGGGACAGCAAAGGACGCTCCGTACGGAGGCACAGAAGGCACCGGTGCCACATAGTTTCCGCTGGGGGTCGTCCGTCCGCTGCTACCGTACACACCCGGGCCTCCAAAGGTCTGACCGCCACCGGCACCCTGGGTGAAGTGTGTTCCGTCGCTGGCGACGAAATTCTGGCTTCCGTCCGGCTGCTGCGTGAAGTGAGGGGCTATGGGTGGCCTATAGGCGGTGCCGGTGTCCTGCATGGGAGCGGCTTGTGGAGGGATTACTGCGCCAGGCCAGGATTTGCCGAAGCCGAGCTTCTCGCCGATATCATTCAGGCCGAATGGATTGGGCAGGGGCGTGCCGTCGCGACGTGCCCGGGCGGTGTGGTGTGCCTCGATGACCTGGTAGAAGATCCAGCCGGCAACGAAGAGTCCGAAGATGCCGTTAGAATTGGCGAGGCTGACCAGAACGGCGAAGACGATGAGGTGAACGATACCCTTGGCGTACTGGCCGTTGTACATGGCGCCAACGCCGGGAATGAGACCCAGCAGACCTGCAAGCGCCGGGTTAGGAGCGCCGGGAACTGGAGGTACCGCTGCTGACACCTGCGAGCCATACGGAGCATTGGCGTAACCGTAAGGCGTACCAGCGGAGGAGGTGGCTGTATCTGCTGCGGCAAGGCGAGCGGCGAGACATGGCTCACAGAAGACAGCGGTCCCGACAGTACGGGTGCATTCGCTGCATAAGGGCTTGCCGCAGTTCTGGCAAAAAGCTACACGTTCACGGTCTAAATGGTTGGCGCAATTCATACAAATTCCCCTTCCTGCAGGGTGCTGTCAAAAACAAAAGCAGAGGCGGAGACAAGGCTCACCGTCGGGAACGCCGGGGAGTCTGCAACGTGAAGAGACGCAAGGCTGAGCGGATCAGCAAGTTCCTGTCGACGACTGGTCCCTGAGCCTGGATGAGGGCGAGACTGCTTCTGTTCCGGCTGTCCGTCTTTGGTCGCCGGAGCCGTGCTGTCGGTAGGTTTCTTGTCTCCGGAGGCAGGAGCGGGAGCATCGTTATCGCTGGAGCGTTGCAGATCGCGCACGCGGGACTCGAGCTCATACACGGCGCGGAGGTTGTCGACGTAGCGGACGACGTGTGCGTTGGCTTGGTAGAAGCTTCGTTTGACGTTCGACGGTTTTAGATCGCTGGCACGGAACTCGTTCAAGCGTACGCCCGTGAGATTCAATGTCAGGCCAATTGAAAAGAATGCCATCGCCGCGGTCATCGCGAGCCTTGGCTGCAGCAGGATCTGGCCAACGGTCTTGATGTGGAAAGCAGCCATCACGCGTCTGGGAAAGGGAAGCACGGTCGCGCTTCGGCCGGTCACGGCAGCTGCCCTGTCTTCCAAACCGCCTAGCCCAGAGACCCCAAGGATGCTCGACGGGAGGATGGATAGGTTGGCTGCCTCCGCGACGGTCGCTACGCCGGTCTGCGCGAGGATGCGCTCAAGCAGGGCTGCTGGAGGTTCTGGCCGAGAGGTCCGCAGCAGTTCCAGCCATGCCGCCCCGCGCTGGGCATCGGCGAGCATCTGGTTGCAGTTGGCGCAGCCCTTGACATGGCTGTTAAACAGCTCCTGGTCTTCTGCGGAAAGTGTGCCGTCCAGGACATCAGCAAGCATTGCCTCGCACTGCGCACAATGCTGCGATCCACCCATGTTCGCGGGCTTGGCGCTGCCGAATTGCGGAAGGTCCTGATTGAACTTTGCCACGTTACATCACCTGCCCTTCTATACGTTGTAAAAGCCTTGCCAGTTCCCCGCGCCCGCGACTGATGCGGCTTTTCACGGTGCCTTCGGGTATGCGGAGCACCTGGGCGATCTCCTTGTAGTCCATGTCTTCAAGGTCGCGCAGTATGACTGCCTCACGCAGCTCCGGCGAGAGCTGTGCCAGCGCCTCCTGGATGCGTACCTTCAGTTCGAGCCCAGCAACGTGGTGCTCCTGCGAGGGACGCGGGTCGGTCAGGCGCTCGGCTACCGTCGGCCCATCCTTATCGCCGGTAAAGCTCGCATCCATGGAGTCGGTTGCCCGGTCTAGGCGGGTGCGGCGGAAGTGGTCGACCAGCAGGTTGCGGGTCAGCGTCGTGATCCAGGTCGAGAAGCTGCCCTTGGTGGTGTCAAAGCTCTCAAGGTTCTTGTAGACCTTCAGGAAAACGTCTTGCGTGAGATCTTCGGCGTCCGTCCCGGAGCCTGTAAAGCGATAACAAATTGCATAGATGCGGCGGTGCTGGGCGAGCACCAGCTGCTGCCAGGCCTGCTGATCTCCCGCGAGACACTGCCGCACCAGCTTCTGCATGGCCAACTGCGTCGCTTCAAATGCGGCATCTTCTTCGGGAGATCGAGCCAACTTCGCCTCATGCGCCTTTGTATTTTGGGTTGGCTGAAGTGTACCGCGCTGCGCGATCTCGGGACGGTTAAGTCCTTGAGTCTGCACCGGAATGACGGGGCTGCTGCGTTGCGGAGGAAGACGCAGGGAAGGAATGAGCTCCCGGCCCGGCATCAAGATCGGTACTGCCATGTGCAGAACGCCCATGCTGCTGATACGCATGGGCGTTCCCGATGGTTCAACTACTGGGCAGACTACGGGGTCGGGGCGGTGATGACGCCGCAGGCGATCCGATTGCCGGCATTGCCCGTGGGGTCGGTTTTCATGTCGTCCGGCTTCTCGTGAACCATAATCGCGTGGCCGTAGATGGCGTTGGGCGAAGCTGGATCGATCGATAGATAGTTGACCTTCATCGTTGCCTGCCCGGTGTGCTGCTCGCCGATCGTGACGTTCATCGGCAAATCCCCGGCGTGGTGGCCGAGAGGATTCAGCGTACCGTGCTGCTTGCTGTCCGGGTTGAAGTGGCCACCCGCAGTCTTGAAGTCGGGGGTGTCACATGTGGGATTCTCATGAATGTGGACGGCGTGTTCGCCGATCGGCATGTTTTTAAGGCTTATCTTGATTGAGATCTGACCATTCTTTGCTGCCTGAAAGGTCGCGGTTCCAGCATCGTCGCCGGTCGAGTTCTTGAGTGGAACAATGACGGCGTCTTTCGCTTTGGCGAATGCGGGGGCGGCAAGTAGACAGAGACTGAGAGCGGCGAGCTGTAGACGCATGATTCTCCTATCAGAGTGCACGGACAGGATAGCGCAGCCAGCTTGCAGGAAGCGTGATGCCGCAGAATCTTCTTAGGCTTTCGAGACGTGCAAACAAAGCAGCATTCTTCAAACACCCCAAGACCTCATTGACGCCAGTGGAAAGCCGCTCTACAATACGTGCACACCAGCCACCAGGGTACTTCCGTTCCTACCTCTCAGAATTGATGTGCATAACGAACTTTCAGGGGGTCACATGAAGCAACCGCATCACCTCAGTATTGCTGCCGCTCTACTCTTTTCGGCTTTGGCGCTCGTCGGCGCGACAGCTGCCCGTGCGCAAACCGCAGCTGCAGCACAGCCTCTTGTCACCAGGCCAGTTATCGATACGTCGAAGATCGTGCTCGGCGGGAATGTCCGGTCTGAAGCCCGGCCGGCAAACGATCGAGGAGCCGTGACGGACAGCCTCCCGATGGAGCATCTGCTCCTGCAGCTAAAGCGTCCCGCTGATCGCGAGGCAGCTCTCACCGCACGCATCGAAGAGATGCATCGCGCTGGCAGCCCCAGCTTCCATCAGTGGCTGACCGCGAAGCAGCTTGGGGAGCAGTATGGCCCGAATCCGGCCGACATCACCGCCGTGACCACGTGGTTGCAGGGGCATGGTTTTGAGGTCCACGGCGTCTCCGCGAGCGGCATGGTCGTCGACTTCTCGGGCACGGCAGGTAAGGTGCGGTCTGCATTCTCGACCGAGATCCACAACCTGAGCGTCCACGGGGAGTCTCATATCGCGAACATGCAGAACCCCCAGATTCCGGCCGCACTGGGGAACGTGGTTGTCGGTATTAACTCGCTTCACGATTTTCACCCGAAGCCGTCCAATCATGGCGTTAGCGCTGCGCATATTGATCCGGTGAGCAGGGCAACCGTACCCGCCGCGGCCCCCGGCGCGCCATCGCCGCAGCTGACTGTCGATTCTTCCTACCAGCTCGTCGTTCCGGATGATCTGCACACCATCTATGGTTTCAAGCCAGTCTTCGCGAACGGGATCACCGGTAAGAAGCAGACTGTCGTGGTGATCGAGGATACTAACGTCTACTCCACCGCAGACTGGGACACCTTCCGCTCCACCTTCGGCCTGTCGAAATATAAGAAAGGCACATTCACCCAGATCCATCCGAATTGCACGGACCCGGGCGTCAACGGTGACGACGGCGAGGCAATTCTCGATGCCGAATACGCCAGCGCCGCCGCTCCGAATGCCGCGATTGTACTTGCCTCGTGCGCGAATACGAAAACCACCTTCGGCGGTCTTCTCGCGATCAATGCGCTGATCAACGAGGATGTTCCGCCGGCGATCATGAGCGTCAGCTATGGGGAGTGCGAAGCAGGTCTCGGGGCCGCCGGCAATGCGACCTTCAACTATGCCTACCAGCAGGCGGCGTCTGAAGGCATCTCCGTCTTCGTTTCGTCGGGCGACGAGGGTGCGGCGAGCTGCGATGCGGACCAGCCAACCGCTGTGTACGGGATTGCTGTAAGCGGGTTGGCTTCCACGCCGTACAACGTGGCGGTGGGCGGAACGGACTTCGGCGACAGCTATGAAGGGACGAACTCCCTCTATTGGCGCAAGAACAACAGCGCCACGTATGGTTCAGCGAAGACCTACATCCCTGAGATTCCGTGGAACGATTCCTGCGCGAGTACGCTGATCACGAACATTGAAGGCTACAACGTTCCTTATGGGAAGAATGGTTTCTGCAACTCGGCAGTCGGAGAGAAGTATTTCCTAAGCACGGCGAGCGGCAGCGGCGGCCCCAGCGGTTGTGCCTACGGAAACACCTCGCCTTTGGACGGTACTGCTGCGGTAAGTGGGACCTGCGCACCATACACGAAACCCAACTACCAGAAAGGACTCTTCGGCAATCCGACCGATGGCGTTCGAGACCTTCCGGATGTTTCGCTCTTCGCTGCCAACGGTGTGTGGGGACACTACTACATCTTCTGCTACAGCGATCCGGGCAAAAATCGTGGTGGTACACCGTGCACGGGTGACCCGAGCAACTGGTCGGGCGCCGGCGGTACCTCCTTTGCTTCACCCATCGTTGCCGGGGTCCAGGCGTTGGTAAATGAGTCGACAGGCACCCCGCAGGGCAATCCCAACTACGTCTACTACGCCCTTGCAAAGCAGGAGTTTGGCGGCGCAGGCAACAACTCCTGCGACTCCACACTGGGTGCTGAGAGTGATTCAAACTGCACCTTTCACGACGTCACCCTCGGCGACATGGATGTCAATTGCCTTGGGCCCTTCAACTGCTACACACCGTCGGGCGTCAATGGCGTTCTGTCCACCACCAGCACCGCCTACTCGAAGGCGTACAACAGCAAGCTGGGCTGGGATTTCGCAACCGGTATCGGCACGCTGAACGTCGAGAACCTGGTTATCAATTGGAATAGCGCTTTCTAGTCACACACTGCAGACAAGGGGCAGGCATGAGTCCGTGCCTGCCCCTTGTTTTATTTGTTGGCTATTGCGAGATCTTATCTTTGCTCAATCAGCTCTGAACATCGGAGTCGACCAGCGGCTGCCAGAGTTCCAGACGGTTTCCTTCAAGGTCACTGATCCAGGCAAAGCGCCCGTAGCTGGCGTCTTCGCGGTGCGGATCAATCCAGACGCCGGCTTCGGCGAGACTCACCAGCAAGGCGTCGAGATCGTCAACGCGATAGTTGATCATTGCCTGCTGCGTTCCAGCGCCGAAGTAGGTGGTGTCCTCGGGAAATACAGACCATGCTGTCGTGCCGGTCGTTGGCGGGACCTCATCGCTCCAGAGAAAGTTGCCGCCACCCCACTCATTGAGCTTGATCCCAAGATGGCGGACATACCACGCCTTAAAAGCCTTGGGATCCTTCGCCCGTAAGAAGACTCCGCCGACGCCAGTAACACGTGCCATAGTCACGCCCTTTCTACCACAACCGCTGTTCCGTACGCGAGCACCTCAGTGACACCCTGCATCAGCTCGTTGGCGTCGTAGCGTGCGGCAATGATGGCGTTGGCGCCATGCTCGGCCGCGTGCTGCATCATCATCGCGAAGGCGTCCTGCCGCGTCGTCTCGCAGAGGTCCGACAGGATCGTGATGTTGCCGCCAATGATGGTCTGCAGGCCCGCGCCGAAGGTGCCGAAGATGGATCGGGAGCGGACGATAATGCCGCGCACGACGCCAAGATTGCGGACGATGCGATGACCCGGCAGCTCGAATGCGGTCGTGACCATGGATGGATCGAAGATGATGCGTGCAAGCGGTGGAGGCGCGGCGGCCATGGATGTTCTCTCCGTTCCAAGCGAAATACGTGCCTGATTCTACGCTGCTAGGAGCCTGCGGCAAGTGTAAAAATCAGCCTGGTTACCGCTCCGCTGCCGATGGTCTTGGCGGCCACGCGGAGACCTTCCGGAAGATCCTCTGCAAGCCCGGCAGTCACGAGCACCGCGGCCGCGTTAAGCAGGACGATGTCGCGACAGGGGCCAGGGTCGCCGGCGAAGATGGAGCGCAGTATGGCGGCGTTCGTAGCCGCATCGCCTCCGCGAAGCATTGTGACCGGAGCGCGTTCCAGGCCTAGATCTTCTGGAGTAATCGTGCTGAACGTGATGGTGGAGCCGCGCACCTCGGCAATGTGGCTGGGGCCGCTGATCGAGAACTCATCCAGGCCGCCGGCATCGGTCTCGCCATGAACGACGAAGGCGTGGCGCACGCCGAGCAGCGCCATCGCCTCGGCGGCGAGCGGAACCAGATGAGCCGCGTAGACGCCCATCACCTGCGCGCGGGCCCCGGCTGGATTTGAAAGCGGTCCCACTAGGTGAAAGATGGTGCGGATGCCGAGCGCCCGGCGTATCGGCATTACGACCTTCATGGCGGGGTGCAGGCCGGGTGCGTAGAAGAAGGCGAACCGCTGCGATCGCAGGGCCTCAACTCCAGCTTTGGGAGTCAGCCCTACCGGGATGCCGAGCGCCTCGAGGACATCGGCTGAACCGCACTGCGAAGTCACGGCGCGATTTCCGTGCTTGGCCACCGTGGCCCCAGCAGCGGCCGCGACGAGTGCGGCACCGGTCGAAATGTTGAATGTTCCGCTCAGGTCGGCTCCCGTCCCGCAGGTGTCGACAAGGAGACTTCGTTCGTTCTCCGTCAGGAGAACAGGCGTTGCTGCGGCCCGCATGGCATCGACAAACCCGGCGATTTCCGCGGGCGTCTCCCCGCGAGTGGCCATCGCAGCGAGCAGGGCGGCCATCTCCAACTCAGTCGCCTCGCCGCGCAGTACGGTGTCGAGCAGTTCGGCGGCCTCAGTTCGAGTGAGGATTTCCCGGCGCTCGATGATCCGCTTAAGCTGGGGCTGGAGCGACATATCGCTAGCCTAGCAGGACGGCACCCCAGCGCCGGGCCGACAGAACATAGGAAGGTTCGGGACTGGCGTACCGATAACCGCCCGGATGTGCGAATTCAGGATTGCGAGTGCTTCCGCGGGTCTTCTACTATTACCGTGCTGACGGAGTGGCGAGACGATCTATGAAGATTCATGAGTACCAGGCAAAAGATATCCTGCGCAGGTACGGCGTTCCCGTGCCAAATGGTGAGATGGCGACGACGCTCGAACAGGCGGATACGGCAGCCAAGACCCTTTTCTCCGCCGGCAATAAGGCCGTCGTCGTCAAGGCGCAGATTCATGCCGGTGGCCGCGGCAAGGGCGGCGGTGTGAAGGTGGTGAAGTCGCTCGAGGATGCTGCGACGGCCTCGAAGGCGATCCTCGGCATGCAGCTCATCACGCACCAGACCGGACCGGCGGGCCAGAAGGTGCAGCGACTGCTGATTGAAGAGGGGTCGGCGATCGAGCGCGAGCTCTACCTTGGACTGGTGCTCGACAGGGCCAGCGCAAAGATTGTCTTCATGGCCTCGCAGTCCGGCGGTATGGAGATCGAAGAGGTGGCGCACGCGACGCCGGACCTGATCTACAAGGAGCACATTGAGCCTGCGGTGGGGTTCCAGCCGTATCAGGCGCGGGCGCTCGCGTTCAAGCTCGGCCTGAAGCCGACGCAGATCAATGAAGCGGTCAAGTTCATGACTGGCCTCTACAAGGCGTTTGTCGAGACCGACTCGACGTTGATGGAGATCAATCCCTTCATCACGACGAAGGACGACAAGCTGATGGCGCTCGATTGCAAGATTAACTTCGACGATAACGCGATGTTCCGCCACAAGGATCTCAAGGAACTTCGCGACCTCGCCGAGGAAGATCCGCTTGAGGTTGAGGCGTCGAAGTATGCGCTGAACTACATCAAGCTCGATGGCTCCATCGCCTGCATGGTGAACGGCGCGGGGCTGGCGATGGCGACGATGGACATCATCGAATACGCGGGCGGCGCGGCGGCGAACTTCCTTGATGTGGGTGGCGGGGCGAACCAGGAGCAGATTGAGAATGCCTTCGGCATCCTGCTCAGCGATCCGAATGTGAAGGCAATCTTCATCAACATCTTCGGCGGCATTCTGCGCGTCGATGTACTCGCCCAAGGCGTAGTCAACGCCGCAACGAAGTTGAATGTGCAGATTCCGATCATTCTGCGGCTCGAGGGGACGAACGTGGAAGAGGGCCGCAAGATCCTGGCGGATTCGGGCTTGAACTTCCTTGTGGGCAGCACGATGAAAGAAGCAGCGGATATGGCTGTCGCCGCGGCTAAGGGTGGTAAGTAATGGCAGTTTTGGTCGACAAAAATACGCGGTTGATTGTGCAGGGAATCACGGGGCGCGAAGGCACGTTCCACGCCAAGGGGTGCGCGGAGTATGGGACGAATGTGGTTGGCGGGGTGACACCGGGCAAAGGTGGCACGACACATGAGGGCTGGCCGGTTTTCAACACCGTGGAAGAGGCGGTAAAGGAGACCGGGGCGAATGCGACGGTGATCTTTGTTCCGCCACCGTTTGCCGCGGACGGTATTCTCGAAGCTGCGGCCTCCGAGATCCCGCTAGTCATTTGTATTACGGAGGGCATCCCGACGCTCGACATGGTAAAGGTCTGGGAGATCGTGCGACGATCAAAATCGCGGCTGATCGGGCCGAACTGTCCCGGCGTTATCTCGCCCGGCAAGGCGAAGATCGGCATCATGCCTGGCCGCATTCACAAAGAAGGTTCGGTGGGGATTGTCTCGCGCTCCGGCACGCTGACGTACGAGGCGGTCTACCAGCTGACCACGCGCGGGATCGGACAATCGACGGCGATCGGCATCGGGGGCGACCCGATCATCGGGACAAACCACATCGATGCGCTGCGTCTGCTGAATGACGATCCGGAGACCGAAGCCATCATTATGATTGGCGAGATCGGCGGCTCGGCTGAGGAGAAGGCGGCGGCGTTCATCAAGGAGTTCGTGAAGAAGCCGGTGGTCGGGTTTATAGCGGGCCAGACAGCTCCTCCTGGCCGGCGTATGGGTCATGCGGGCGCGATCATCTCAGGCGGGGAGGGCACAGCCGAGGAGAAGATGAAGGCGATGACGGCCGCAGGCATCCACGTCGTAAAGTCGCCGGCCGAGATTGGCGAGACGATGGCGCAGGTGCTGGGTAAGGGTTAGTTCAGCGGCGTGGGCAGAGAGAAGATGGCGTATGTTCGGAGTGCCGTTATACTCCCGACATGCGCCATGCTTTGTTTGTACCTGCCGTTGTCTTCGGCCTCGCCGTGCTGTCTCTGCCCGCCGCGGCCCAAAGTGATCTGCAGAAGATCACAGTCAGCTTTCCAGCTGCGCAGTCGGCTAAGCCGCTTGATGGGCGTGTGTTGTTTCTGCTCTCGAATGATCCGAGGGTTGAGCCGCGGATGGAGATCAACGACACGCCGCGATCGCAGATGGTCTTCGGCGTCACGGTCGATGGACTCAAGCCGGGCGGCGCTGTGGTGATCGATGCGACGGCCGCTGGTTATCCGTACAAGAGCTTGAAGGATGTGCCGGCGGGAGAGTACATGGCCCAGGCGGTGCTGAACGTCTATGAGACCTTCCATCGGGCGGATGGAAAGACAATCAAGCTGGCTCCGGATCGGGGCGAGGGGCAGCACTGGAACATCGCCCCGGGCAATCTTTACAGCAAGCCGCAAAAGGTGCACATCGGAGCGGATGCGCCGGCGATTGCTGTCTCGCTGGAGCAGATGATCCCACCAATTGCGCAGATTGCCGACACGAAATACGTGCGGCATATCCGGGTTCAGAGTGAGCTGCTGACCAAGTTCTGGGGCCGTCCGATGTTCCTGAGCGCGGTTGTGCTTGTCCCTCAAGGTTTTGATGAGCACACGGAGGCGCACTTTCCGTTGGCCATCTTTCATGACCACTTTGTGACCGGGTTCGATGACTTCCGAACGACACCGCCGGACCAGAATCTGAAGCCGGACTACTCGGAGCGCTTCCACCTTGCCGGGTATAACCGGATCCAGCAGGAGGAGGGGTATAAGGAATACCAGCAGTGGATCAGCCCGAAGTTTCCGCGGCTACTGATCGTGAAGATCCAGCATGCGAATCCGTATTACGACGACTCGTATGCGGTGAACTCGGCGAACCTGGGGCCGTATGGCGATGCGATCGAGACGGAGCTGCTGCCGGCGATTGAGAAGCAGTTTCGCGGGATCGGGCAGGCCTGGGCGCGGTTTCTGTACGGCGGATCGACCGGCGGATGGGAGTCACTGGCGGTGCAGATCTTCTACCCGGAGCACTATAACGGCGCCTTTGTAGCGTGTCCTGATCCCGTCGATTTCCGTGCGTATACGACAGTTGATCTCTACAGAGACAAGAACATGTTCTATCTGCAAGGCGCGAATAAACGCGTGGAGCAGCCGGCAATGCGGGACTATCTTGGCCATACGCTGATCTCGGTGCGTGACAACGTGGCGTATGAGGCAGCGCTCGGGGACCATGGGCGATCAGGAGACCAGTTCGATATCTGGCAGGCGGTCTATGGACCGGTCGGGTCGGACGGCTATCCGCAGCCCATCTTCGACAAGGAGACAGGAGAGATCGACCATCGGACGGCAGAGTACTGGAAGGAGCACTACGATTTAGATGCGAAGCTGCATCGGGACTGGTCTACGCTCGGGCCAAAGCTGCAGGGCAAGATTCACCTCTTCGTAGGAAGCGAGGACACCTACTTCCTGAACGATGCGGTGTATCTGATGGAGGACTTCCTGAAGACGACAGGGACGCCGGGCCACGGCGTTGCGTATGAGGGCGAGGTGCAGTATGGACCGCGTGCGGAGCACTGCTGGAACGGCGATCCGACGCTGCCGAACGCCTACTCGCGGCTGCACTACAACACGATGTACCTGCCGAAGATCATGGAGCGCATTGCGAAGACAGCTCCGGCGGGTGCTGATGTGACCAGCTGGCGCTATTAGCGGCGCTGATTGTGGTAGAAGAGGCCGGCAGCGAGGAAGAGCAGCGCAATGGTGAAGGCGATACGGGCATGAAGCCAGGCGTCATAATGGACGTTTACGGCCCCGTCGAAGAGCCAGGCCGCGCAGCCCAGAAACCAGATCCATGCCGTTGAGCGCATCACGAGTGTTTGGACGCGGGCAGACTCGCCGGAGATAGCCTGTGTTGACGGCCCGTGCAGCAGGGTGCTTTACACTTGAAGGCGCAGGTAGAGATTAAGGAGACTTACGTTGTCACAGCGCACATTCAGCATCATCAAGCCGGACGCGGTCCGCAAGGGCTACTCCGCCGCGATTCTCGCCGAGATCGAGAAGGCTGGTTTCAAGCTCGTCTCGATCAAGCGGCTTTCTATTTCGAAGGCGCAGGCTGAGGCGTTCTATCACGTTCATGCGGCGCGTCCGTTCTTCGGCGAGCTGACGGAGTTTATGTCGAGCGGTCCCATCTTTCCCATGGTTCTCGAGAAGGAAGACGCCATCGCCGACTTGCGCAAGCTGATGGGCGCCACTAATCCGGCACAGGCGGAAGAGGGAACGATCCGCAAGAAGTTCGCGGCGTCGATCGGCGAGAATGCCATCCACGGCTCGGACGCGGAAGACACGGCCGCATTCGAAATTGGCTACTTCTTTGCCGGGATCGAGCTCAACTAATCGGCTTCGCATAGCGACGGCAGGAGCTTCCATGCTCCTGCCGTTGCTGCGTCAACGCTACTTTTTCTCGACGAAAAGGTTCAGATCGATCGCGTCGCTCATGATCTTGTAGCCGGCGTCGCCTGGGTGGAGATGATCGCCGGAGTCGCAGGCGGGAGCGAAGACGGTTGGATTTGCTGGATCGCGCGTGGCCTTGTCGAAGTCAATGACGCCATCGAGATCGTGGGTCGTGCGGATCCAGTCGTTGACGGCCTGGCGCATGGTCTCGCCTGCGGGCGACTGATAGCCGGCGCCCCCAAACGGTGTGAGCGTGGCCCCGATGACCTTGATGCCGCGGATGTGGGCGCGGGTGGCCAGCTCACCCAGGCCGACAATGAGGTCCTGCGCGATGACCAGATCGTGAGGATCATGCGGTGAGGTCGCGACGCCGATGTCATTGATGCTTTCCATCAGGACGACGTACTTGACGCCGGCCTGGGCGAGGACGTCGCGGTTGAAGCGCGCGAGAGCGTTCGGTCCCGTTCCATTGTGCAGCACGCGGTTGCCGCCGATGCCCTCGTTCAGCACGCCAAGCGCGGCGGTCTTCTTGTTACCGTGCAGCCGGCGCGCCAGGATGTCGGGCCAGCGGGCGTTCGCGTCGCGGGTGCTCTTGGCGCCGTCCGTGATGCTGTCCCCGAAGGTCACGATCGAGGCCGAGTTGGGGCTGACGAGTACATCCACTCCTGTGAGGAACGGCCAGAAGTAGATCTCGCTCGGCTGCGTGAGCGACTTGGCGCTGACCATGTTCCCGGGAGCGCTGTAGCTGGTCTGATCGGCAAAGGTGTGCTCGCTGGCCTGCGTGATGGTTTGCGCCGGAATAAAGATGCTGACGGCGACGTCCTCGAACGGCTTCAAGGTCAGCGCCGCGGGGTCGCTGACGACCATGCCGCCGGCCGGAATGGTGATGCTGGGGCTGCCTGCGAAGGTGAGGGCGTTGGCGCTGAAGAGGCTGATATCGCCATGGCCGGCGCTGAGGGCGACGTGCGCCGCGCCAATGGTCAGGGGCTCGGCGCCGAACTCGTTGGTGAGAACGATGCGGACGAGCGGACCGCCGATCGAGACGTGGACGATCTCACGGTAGGTGGTGTCTACGGTCTGGGTCGCTGCTTTGTTCGGAACGGCGACGGGCGCTGCAGCCCAGGTGCCAACCCACTGGTCAGGCTGGGTTTTGGAGACGGCAAATGCGTGTGGGTAAAGGCAAAGGAAGGTAGACAGGGCGAGGCTGATGCGGAGAAAGGTTCGAAGCATTGCGGTCCTTTGGATCTGGCTTCTGGAGTGATCGTGCACGGGCGACGCCTCCCATCTTACTGCTGATTCGCAGAGCTACTCGCGATCACGTATAGTGGGCGATGTTCGCGGACGACCTCGTAAAGGGGCTCTGCGCAGGGCGATCAAACGCTTCGAAGCTTCAAGTTCAAGGGGATCTGCTGACGATGAAACTGGCACAGGTTATTCTGCTTGTCATGACGACCGCACTGACTGCACAAGGCGCTGTAACGAAGGAGCCATTTGGGACGACACCGGATGGAACGGCTGTCGAAATCTACACCTTGAAGAGCGACGCCGTGGAGGCGCGCATCATGACTTATGGCGCGCGCATCGTGTCCATCAAGACGGCCGATAAGAACGGCAAGGTGGATGATGTGGTGCTGGGTTACGACAACCTTGCCGGCTACATCGGGGATCCGAAGACATACTTTGGGTCGATTGTTGGCCGTTATGGCAACCGCATCGCGAAGGGCAAGTTTTCGCTCGATGGCCACGAGTACTCCCTGCCGCTGAACAACGGGGCGAACTCGTTGCATGGGGGAACGACCGGCTTCGACAAGCTGGTCTGGACCGGGAAGCAGATCCCGGACGGCGTCGAGATGACGCTGGTCAGCAAGGATGGCGACCAGGGCTATCCGGGCACGCTGACGGCGCATGTTCGCTACACGCTGCATGGCGGTGCGTTGAAGATCGACTACACGGCGACGACGGACAAGGATACGGTCCAGAATCTGACCAACCACTCGTACTTCAACCTGTCGGGCGCGGACTCGGGCCAGGGCTCGATCCTGGGCGAAGAGATTATGCTGAACGCGGCAAAGTACACGCCGGTCGATGCCGGGCTGATCCCTACGGGCGAGCTTGCGCCGGTCGCGGGAACGCCGTTCGACTTTACAAAGTCGACCGTGATCGGGGCGCGGATCGACCAGCCGAACGACCAATTGAAGCTTGGCGGCGGCTATGACCATAACTGGGTGCTGAACGGTGCGAACGGGTTGGAGAAGGTTGCGGCGAAGGCACATGATCCGAAGTCGGGCCGGGTGTTGACGGTGACGACGACGCAGCCGGGGGTGCAATTTTACACCGGGAACTCGATCGGTGGACCACTGCACGGGAAGAACGGGTCGACCTATGTGAAGAACTCGGGGTTTTGCCTCGAGACCCAGCACTTTCCCGACTCGCCGAATCAGCCTTCATTTCCAACGACTGAGCTGAAGCCTGGACAGACGATGCACAGCACGACGACGTTCACGTTTTCTGTTCAGAAATAAATTGTTAGGTTGGTTGGAAGGAGACGGCTCCTGCTGGTGCGGGAGCCATTTTCTGCGCTCTGAGTCGAACTTTTGTTTTTTCTCTGAAGTCCAAAGTCTTCGAAACATTGAACTTAGGTCTGGACCTGTACGGGGTCTAGTGGGCGTGTTGGCTTGCTGCCCTGGGTGTCTGAGGGTAGTTCTTGTCAAGGGTGGGCGTCATGGTTTCAGTGAGTTTGAGGCGCAAGTGCGACGGCTTCGGTCGGGATGACGGAGTTCTGTGGTGGTATGGAGAGGTCAGGAGAGCCATTTCAGGGCGCGGATGATGCCCATGGAGGCTGGCCTGGAGTGGGCGGAGACGTCGGTGCGGGCGTGGATGGCGCGGCGGTTGTCGGCGTAGTAGCGGTAGGCGCGGACCATCATCTGCTCGTTGGTCAGGGTGGGGGTCCAGCCGAGCTCGGCGCGGATGCGGGTGGTGGAGAAGACGAAGCTCTCGGCGATCATCTGGTAGTGATACGGGCCAAGGGGCGAGAGTTTTAGTTTATGAGCCAGCTGCATGGCGGCGATGGTGGGCGCTTTCGGCAGGGAGGCTACGCGGGAGCGGCTGCCGGCTTCGTGGATGACGGCCTCGTAGACCTTTTTGAGGGAGACGACGTGGTCAGAGCCGATGTGGAAGAGGTTCGAGCCCTCGTAGGTGAGGGCCTGAATGCAGGCGGTGGCGAGATCCTGGGCGTAGATGAACTGGTAGCGGTTACTGCCATCGCCCACGACCCACACTTTCTTGCCGTCGTCGATGAACTCGAAGAGGATGGCGAGCAGGCCGAGGCGGCCGCTGTCGATGATGGTGGGGCAGCGGATGGTGACGACATCGAGGTCGCGGAACTCGGCCAAGACTTTCTCTCCGGCCAGCTTGGATTTGCCGTAGAGCTCGATGGGGTTGGGCGGCTCGTCTTCGGTGACGTCGTGGCCGAGGTTGGAGCCCCAGAGGCAGTTCGAGGAGATGAAGATGAACTTGCGGACGGCTGCGCTTCGGGCGGCTTCGGCGAGGTTGCGGGTGCCGTCGACGTTTGAGGTCCAGAGGAGGTGGTCGTCGATGGCGTCGTGGGCGAGCTGGGCGGCGCAGTGGAAGACGGCTGCGAACTGGTGCTCGGTGAAGAGCTGGTGCAGGACGGCCGGGTTGCGGATGTCGCCCTGGATGCTGGTGAGATTGGGGTGGGTGTCAGGATCGGCGACGAGGTCGATGTTGGTGCAGGTGAAGCCCTGGTCGAGGAGGCGGCGCTTGAGGAGGCCGCCGAAGAAGCCGGAGCCGCCGGTGATGAGGACGGTTTGCATATCGGGTTTAAGGGTACAGGGTTGTGGTGGTTTGGGGAGCGGGCTACGTTGAGGCAAACGCAGGTCCTTTGGCTGCGACACTCACGATGGTGCTGTGAACGCCTTCGCTCAGGATGACAGGGTGGTGGGAGGTGGTTGGGGCGGGGTCTGCCAGGAGAAGGCGCGGGTGCGGTCGGCGGAGCGGAAGAGGTAGACGGTGAAGATGGTGATGAGGGGTTCGAGGGGGTGGCGGAAGCGGGCCTGGACGGTGATGAAGTAATAGGCGAGCGGCATCAGCAGGAAGGCCCAGGCGAAGAGGGTAGCCCCGGGGATGCGGTTGCGGAGCGAGAGGGCAAGGCCGAGGATGCCGGTGAGTGAGAGGAAGCAGAAGTTGATCTCGCGGGTGAGCTCGACGATGTAGCCTTTGGCGCCGGGCTCGATCGGATGCGGAACGCTGACCCAGTAGAAGTAGAAGCGCTTAAGAGCGAGTTCGAAGAAGCGGCGTTTGTGCCCGGATATGTATTGCTTCGCGAGCAGATCCTGCTGGTGGACGTAAGTTACCTCGCCCATGCGCTTGTATTTGAGATAGGTGGGATCGTGGTCGGCGATGGGGACGGTGGCGCCCCAGGGAAAGCCGGCGTGCTCTTCGAGGACGGACTCGTGGAGCTCGGCGCCGAGATTGCCGCGCATGGGGATGAGGATGTGGAAGACGGCGTAGTTGCGGGCGACCCAGGGGGCGAGGCAGGCGCAGAAGACGAGGCCGGCGAGTGCGGCTTTGCCGAGGCTGGGAAGGAAAGCGGGGGTACGCCAGGTACCGGCGATGATCCAGAGGCCGCAGACGGGAAGGAAGACCAGCGGGGTCGAGTTGCAGAGGGCGATGAGCCCCCAGAGGAGGCCGAAGAGGAGCCAGCGACGGGTGGTGTGGATTGCGGCCGGTTGCTGCTCGCCGATCGCTCGGAGGCGCAAGGCCAGGACGAGGACCCAGCTGAAGAGGAAGGCAGTCGGCGCCATGTCCCAGACCCAGTGGACAGCGTATTGCATGGCGGCGGGGTAGAGTGCCCAGAGCCAGGCGGACCAGAGGGCGAGCTTTTCATCCCGGTAGCAGCGTTTCGCGATCTCGTAGATGGCGGGCGCGGTGGCGGCGGAGACGATGCTGTTGAGGGTTAGGATGACCCAGGCGGAAGGGGCGGTGTAGACGCCGAAGAGCTTGAAGACGCCGGCGAGCACGAGCGGGTAGAGCGGCGGCAGCCAGGCGGTTGGGCCGGAGTGGCCGGTGAAGGGGTCGGCGTAGCCGTAACCGGTGGCGAGCGCGCGGGCGATGCGGCCCATCTCCCAGCCGAACTGCATGTGGTCTTCGAAGAGGCGGATGCGGTAGGTGTGGGCGACGGTGATGTAGAGGACGCGGAGGAGGAGGCCGGCCCAGAAGATGGCTGCGGGGGCACGAAAGTCTGCCGCTTTCTGAGTCTGCGGCGATGATGGAGCTTGCTGTAGCAGGAAATTGCCTCAGCGGCTGAAGCCGCGTCGTTGATCTGTGTGTTGGCGGGACTGAACTCCCGCTCCTTCAAAACGGCCGGATTAAAGCAAGTTTCTAAAGGTCAGGAGCGGCCTTCGCGCTTCTGGGCAATGACGAGGCCGCGCGGTGTGGGCAGGAAGATGCAGGACAGCAGGCCTTCGGATTCCATGGCGTGGGCGGCATCGCGGACGATCTTGAGGTGCGAGCTGGCGTCGTGCAGTAGGATGACGCCGTGGGGCGAGATCTGCGGGAGGAAGCGTTTGACCTCGGCGGCACGGATGGGCATGTCGGAGTCGGAGAAGAAGAGGTTGATAGTGCCTTCAATCTTCATTTCCAAAGACGACTGATTACGGAGCTCGATCCATTCATCGAGGCCCGAGGCTTCGATCTTTTCCTTGGCCGAGGCGAAGACGATGGGGTCGAACTCGCAGCTGATGACGCGTCCGAAGCCGTTGGCTTTGAGGCCTTCCGCGATCCAGAGGGTGCTGACGCCGAGGAAGGAGCCGGTTTCGACGACGAGCTCCGGTTTGACGGTGGTGACCAGCGTCCGGAGGAACTCGAGGACTTCGACCTCGGCGGTCATGGAGTCGTACATGCTCCAGCGTTTGGGCTCGGGACACTCGGGGGTGGCGCGGTGGTATTCGGGCTGGAGTTGGCCGGCGGCGCGCTCAGCCTGGCGCATGACCTTGTGTTCCTGCTTGAGTTTCTTGCCGAAGAGGGCCATCGCTCTGATTCTAAGCGATGGGGTCAGTGGTGACGGAAGAGCTTGCGGCCGGAGAAGAAGTCGATGGTGCCGACGAGGAGCAGAAGCAGGACGATGCGGAGATCGAAGGATGCCGGCCTGGGCGCGGGGACGCGTGAGGAAAGGGTGGCGGGGAAGTTGTTCATGGCTCTCCTGAGACGTGCGGGTCGGAGGTCGATGGATGGAGCTGTGCCTGCTCAGCTCAGGGAGGAGCGGGTGACGCAGGCGTTGGAGCGGGAAGAAGAAACTATGCGCGACAGCGGCCTGAGCTCACCGGGGTGTTGATCCGGGAGCGACAACAGGTCGGGTGGAACGGGGTCCGCATGGTGGGACTTTAGAGGAGGTTCGGCGGTAAAGTCAAGGGTTGTGTGGAAGGGTCTGGCGGGTTTCGCGCCATAGAAGGAGTAGAAGGTCACGGCGATGTAGCCGAGCAGGGGAATGAGGTACGCTTCGGCGATGCTGCCGGTTTTTTCGGCGATGAGGCCCATGGCGGGGGTAAGGATGGCACCGCCGATGATCGACATGACGAGCAGCGAGCCGGCGATCTTGGTGTTGGCGCCGAGGTCTTTGAGACCGAGGGCGAAGAGGGTGGGGAACATGACGGACATGAAGAGGCTGGTGAGGAAGACGCACCAGAGGCCGGCCCAGCCGGGATGGAGTATGGCGATGAGCAGCAGGA
This sequence comes from uncultured Acidobacteriaceae bacterium, assembly GCA_964245235.1. GTDB lineage: Bacteria > Acidobacteriota > Terriglobia > Terriglobales > Acidobacteriaceae > Edaphobacter. The sequence goes on along the minus strand of CAXTLS010000058.1, from coordinate 895 downwards.
GGATGTTGACCAGCGCGTAGGCTCCCATGAGGCGCGCGGCGGGGACGAACTGCATGAGCCAGGAGGAGCCGAAGCGGCCGACCCCGAAGGCGGCGAGGGTGCCGATGAGGAAGTAGCCGGCGACTTTCTCGGGCTGGTGGGTGTAGTCCTGTACGTACTGGATGAAGTAGCTCCAAGTGCCGACCTGCGCGCCGACGTAGAGGAACTGGGTGAGGACGGCGAGGACGAAGTGGCGCTGGCGGAGGAGGCCGGCGGCGTGGGCGCTGGCTTCGGGGTGGACGTCGCCCTCGTGCTCGCTTTGAATGATCGGGAAGCTGGTTCGGGCGATGATGCCGGCGAGGATGAGGGAGGCGAGGCCGAGGACGACGTAGGGGGCGACGACGCGCAGGGTCTCGGTGCGGAGATAGGCGGCGTAGGTGCCGGCAGCGATGCGGGAGGCGACCTCGGACTTCGACAGCTCGACACCCGAGAGGATGAAGACAGTGCCGACGCCGGCGCCGGTGATGGCGCCGAGGGGATTGAAGGCTTGCGAGAAGTTGAGGCGGCGTTCGGAGCTTTCGGGCGCGCCGATCTGGGCGATGAAGGGATTGGCGGCGGTTTCCAGAAAGGCCAGGCCGGAGGCCATGACGAAGAGGGCGAGCAGGAAGAACCAGTAGCGGCCGACGAGCGCGGCCGGGTAGAAGAGAAAGGTTCCGGTGGCAAAGAGCAGGAGGCCGGTGAGGATGCCGGTCTTGTAGCCGGCGCGGCGCATGAGCAGGGCGGCGGGTACGGCGAGGAGGAAGTAGCCCATGTAGAAGGCGGACTGGACGAGGCCTCCTTCAAAGCGGGTGAGGGCGAAGGACTTCATGAACTGGCGGATGAGGATGTCGTTGAGGTTGCTGGGGATGGCCCAGAG
>CAXTLS010000057.1:0-23305 GCA_964245235.1 uncultured Acidobacteriaceae bacterium | reverse complement strand
CTCTCCTTCCAGCCGGTCAGCTTTACCGGGCGTGACGAAGCCGTCTCGGACGAGCGTCGCATGGCGCAGCGCTACACGCTCTCGCACCTCGCCCACGACGTAAAGAACCAGACTGGCCTCGGCGAGCCCATCCGCGACTGGTTCCCCATCTCCTTCATGTCGACCTTTTCCGACTGGGCCGACCTGGTCCACGGACCGGATCACGAGTGGGGCCAGCTCTCCTGCGGTTGCCACCCGAACTGCGGCATCGGCATGGCGTTGATGATTGACAAGGAGACCAAGGAAGCCGTTCCGGTGACCGCCTTCCTCAATGCCGATCGTCTTGCGAAGGACGTCGCACGGATCAACGACGCTGCCCGTGGCAAGTGGCTCTCGATCATCGGCGTGTCGCTTGCCCTCCTTCGCAACTATGAGCCCGTCAATGCTCCCACGCACTTCAAGATCAAGGACCTGCTCGCCAAGTTCGACAAGTGCTTTGGCGCGACAGGCCGCAGCTACGGCAAGGTGACCGCGGATCGCACCATGGCGGATATCAACATGCGCCGTGCGGATCGCTGGAACTTCCTCTTTATCGCGGGCATGTGGTTCCAGGATCTCTTCAACTACGACTTCCGCCGCACCGAGCAGTGCATTATTCCCTATGCTACGCAGGAGGGTGAGATCAGCTTCTGCGCCTACAACACGGGCGTCGGCTGGCGCAACATCATCGAGAAGATGCACATGACCTCCACCCTCACCAAGTGGTACGAGGAGCATGGCCGTCACGAGATCTTCGCCGGCGGTAAGAAGGTTGGTCTTGAGAAGGAGGCGAAGTACGACCTCGTTCTCAATGACGCTCACGTCAACGCCGCAGCTAACGATACTTTCGACAAATCAGGCATTGCCAAGAACTCCCGCGAAGAGAAGATCCGCGCACGCGATGCGAAGATCAAGCTCGATGCGGAGAACGCCAAGATGGCCAAGCTCTACCGCAAGGAAGTGCTCGGCGAACAGGAGCAGCCCGGCTTCATCTCCCTCGGCGACATCAAGCCGGCATCTGCTCCGGCACCGCGCGTCGAAGTGATCCAGAACATCGAAGAGACCGTCTCCGGCGACTAGCATTGCATGCAGCGGACGCGCTTCGCGCAACACCCTGAACTACCGCAGCAACGACAAAGGCCACCAGCAATGGTGGCCTTTTCGTTCCATGCATCTTCTTGTCGAGAGGAGTGACTGAGTAAGCTGCAGGTGTATCTTCCTCGGGCAGATCGCCGGGTGAGGTACCTCGGCACTCTCGAAGCGCGAAGGTGGCGAGCCCTGGAAATCTAGTGCCGAGCTGTCATGAATAGAAGCGGGAACGACAGGTGAAGACCCGCTGACACTAATGAGAAGCGGGGAGCAGACGCATGGTCTGCTCCCCGCCTTTACACCCGCCGCTTGATCTAGAACATGTACTTCAAGGCGAACTGCAGCTGGCGCTCACCCTGGGCATTGTTGACCAGGCCGAAGGTCGTGCCGACGCCGGAGTTCGGCGCCACCAGGATCGGGTGGTTGAGCGCATTGATCGCCTCGGCCCGGAACTGCAGACTCTGGTGTTCGATGATGGTGAAGTTCTTCGACACACTCATATCCACTGACTGCAGGCCCGGGCCCGTGAAGCTGCCCACCTGGCAGTTGCCGAAGCCGATGGCCGGCTGCGAAACCGAGTTCGAGGAGAACCAGACATACCCCGGGCTTCCCGGGATCGTTGACGCCTTCTTGGGCGTCTCGACCGGTGGCCCTGAGCAGTTGGCGCGCGGAAAGCCCGACGTTGTGCCGGAGTTATCGTTGGCTTCGGCCGTGATCGGGAAGCCGGTGTGGAACTGCGTGATGGCATTCACCTGCCAGCCACCGGCCACCAGGTCAGCCGCACGGTTGATGTTCGATCCAAAGGTGCGGCCGCGGCCGAAGGGCAGGTCATAGGTCACAAAGCCGTTGAAGGAGTTTGTGACGTTCTGATCGCACCTGCCATAGTCGGCTGCCGGGTCGTAGGTATTCTGAAAGAAGAAGTGGTTGTTACCGGCCTGCGTCAAGCCGGCGTTCGTATCGCCGTACTGTGCGTAGAAGCCGGACGAATTACCCAGGCACTTTGCGAAGGTGTAGTTGCCCTGGAACTCCAGTCCATGGTTGAGGCGCTCCTGGAAGCTTGCCTGCAATGCGTTGTAGTTGGAGAAGCCGACAGAGGAGGTCAGGCGAGCCTGGCCGATTTCGGCCTGCAGTGTGGGGTTGAGATACGGACTCGGCGCGATGGTACCGTTCGGCTCGAGCACCTTCTGGTTGATCAGTGAGATCGCCATCAGGTGGTCGGTCTTCTGACCAACGTAGCTGACCTGGAAGGTCGACGAGTTGCCGATCTGGTGCTGGATGGTGAGGTTATATTGCTGCGACACCGCGGGACGTACGCCGGTCGGGTCAAAGGCATGGATGCCGGCGCCCGAGAAGCAGGCCGGCGACTGTGCGATCGCCGCAGCCACCGTGCAGCCCGACGAGGGGAAGCTCGAGAAGCCCTGGTCAAGCGTCGTTGCCGGCAACGCAACCGTACCGCCCGCGTAGGTGACGTTCAGCGGAATCGCGAATGGCGGGTTCTGGATCAGCAGATTGCCGGTGCCGGTGCTCTCGGTGAAGTTCGAGATGCCGTAGGCGCCGCGAATGACCGTCATCTTATCGGCGGTAGGCTGGAAGGAGAAGCCGACGCGCGGCTGGTAGTTCGTAGGGCCGTTGTACTGGTTGTAGAGCGCCTTCGAATTACCGTCCATCCCGGAGATCTCAACATTGCCGGTAAAGAGGCCATAGTTTGTCGCCTGGTTGTGCGCCTCAGCGCGCGCCGTTACCACCTCATAGCGGAGACCTACGTTGAGGGTAAGATTCGGGAGCGCATGCCAGTCATCCTGCGCGAAGCCCGCATAGATGTCGTTGCGCAGGCTCTTACCGGAGCCGGAGCCCAGGCCCACATTGTTTGGCAGGCCGAGGAGGAAGTCAGCCTCCGACCAGCCGGTAGGCGTTGTCGCGGGTGACGTTCCAGCTGAAGGGTTCGACGTGAATGCACCGCTATAGATAAACTCACCCGCCAGTCCGGAGTTGCCGACATAAAGAACGTTTGTCTTGTAGTTGTAGAACTCGAATCCAAGATTCAGAGTGTGCTTGCCATGGATCAGCGTGACTGTATCTTCGGCCTGGATGACGGTGTCGTGGAACTGCGAGACAAGATTATTGTTGCCGATCTGTGGACCGTAGCTCGCACCTGAAAACGTCTGCAACGGAAGGAACGTCTGGTCAGGCGCGGCACCCGCGATGCCAAATGTTGACGGCAGGTTCTGACCCGTGGGATTGCTGTAGCCCTCGGTCACCGGAAAGTAGCTCGTACCGATACGTGCCGAGTTGAGCAGCGCCGCACTGAAGGTGTGCGTGTAGTCCAGCACACCGTTGTACAGCGGAAACTGATTGTCGGAGTTGCCGGTCAGCAGCTGGCTGTTGGTCGTTGGATTGACGATGTGCTGCTGCGAGTAGCGAGCATACACATGATCTTTCTGACTCGCGACCCAATCAATCTTTAGATCCCCCTGATCACTATTCGTATAGGAGTGCGTCAGGTTGACCTGGTTGCCGGTGGTCAGATTGTTGATCGGCTCTGGGTAGAGCGGTGAGTTCAGGATCTTGGAAGCAGCCTGGCTGAAGGGAACATTGATCTGGTTATTGAGAAATGGCTGCCGGCCACCGGGCGTGGACGACGAGAAGGGATTGTAGAGCTGCTGCGCCAGATTGTTACAAAGTCCCTGGCCATTGAAGCCAGCCGAGCAGATGCTGGCAAAGTTACCCTGCCGTTCTGCCGCGGTAAAGACGGTGTATCGTACCGAGGTCGCCGGCTGATCGAAGCGCGATCCCTGATAGTCGGCAAAGAAGAAGAGCTTGTTCTTGATGATGGGACCACCGACCGAGCCGCCGAACTCGTTCCAGCGCAGGACCGGCTTCAGGCCGCTGCCATCCGGGTTGTTCGAACCGGGAACATACGGTTGGCCCTTGGTCAGGCCGTTCGCCCATTGATTGGCATTCAAGGCATCGTTGCGGATGAACTCAAACACGTCGCCGTGAAACTGGTTCGATCCCGACTTCAACGTCACGCTGATGATGCCGCCCAGGTAGTTGCCGTACGAGGCGGGTGCATTCTGCGAGATCAGGTTGAACTCTTGGATCGCATCCACGCTCGGGGAAAAAGCCACGTCATTATTGTCGATCTGGTTGTTATCCATGCCATCGAGAATGTAGTTGTTGGTCTGCTCGCGGTTGCCGTTGATGTAGGGCCGCCCGACCTGGAAGCTGGCCTGCGAGCCGGTAAACGAGCCCGGATTGAGACTGACCGCGCCCGGCGAGAGCAGCGTCAACTGGTTATAGTTGCGCGTCGCCAGAGGCAGGGTAACGTTGGCCCGCGCATCGAGCACCGTTCCCATGAACGTCTGATCGGTCTGGAGCAGCGGTGGCGCGCTCGATACCTCGACCGTCTCGGACGCTTGGCCTATCGTCAACGCAACATCCACGCGGGCCGTCTGGTTCATCACCAGCGTAAACGCCTGGCGCTCGACCACGGTAAACCCGGGCGCCGCAATCTTCAGCACGTAGTCGCCAACCGGAAGCGGCGAGAGGTAATAGAGTCCGGTAGCATTTGACTTGGTCGTGTACACGGTGCCGCGAGAGGAGTCGCGCGCCGTCACCACCGCGCCGTTGACGACAGCTCCCGAGGCATCCGTCACCGTGCCGGTAATCTTGGCGCTGATGTCCTGGCCGAACGCGAACGAACAGCTGGCGAGAAACAGGAAAACACTGCAAAGGGCGACGCGTACTCTCATGGTGTACCTCCGTAGATTGTCCGGCAAATGCATTCGATCTAGTTCTACTTGCCACTCTTGCACCGGTAAGGGAGGCTCTCCATCGAAGTCATGGCGCCTAACGATGGTTGCTAGAGGAGAAGTTCCCCTACTGTATAGACAACTGGACGCATAGTTCAAGAGAAAAATTACCCAAACTGCAATATGTCATTGCATGATTGGTCTTGCAGCTTTCAAAAAGACCTCTGGCCTAGGTGCCGAAGGGCGAAGCATGGCCCTCCGCAGATAATGCTGGGCAAAGATTTTGATCGACAAAGCCCCTTTGAGTCCTGTATATACGACTATACTAAAACGATCACAATGAATTAAGAGACGACCAGCGCAGTCTGGATCGTGATCGCCGTCACATGCTGTCTCAGAACACGGTGCAATCTGAACATCGCCGACCAAACGTACAAGGGGTAGTAGAGATGAGCAGCACAATCAAGGCGCGGCGTCTGATCAATGCCGGCGTCGAGGTGGAATATCCATTGGTTACGGTGACCGATGGCCGCATTGCCGCCATCGAGATACTCTCCCCGGCCGATCACGAGAGCACTCCGGCGACCCACTCTTTTCCGGACGCGACGCTCGTCCCCGCCTACCTCGACATCCACATTCACGGCTGCGCCGGCCACGATGTGATGGAGGCCACGCCCGAGGCGCTGCGCTCGATTGGCTCCTTTCTCGCCGGCCATGGCGTCGGCGCCTATCTGCCGACCACCGTCACCGCACCCGGAGATATCACATTACGTGCCCTCAGCGGTCTCGCGCAGGAGATCATTCGCTCCCACAACGAGACACCCGTTTCGGCAACGCCGCTTGGCATCCACCTCGAAGGTCCTTTTCTCTCCTACGAGAAGCGCGGCGTCCACGTGGGCAGCCTGCTTGAAGCTCCATCCATCGCCCGCTTCGACGAGTTCTGGCAGGCAGCCAAGGGCTTGATCCTGCTGATGACGATCGCCCCCGAGCTGCCCGGCGCAACGGAGCTCATCGCGCACGCGACCCAGCTGGGCGTCCGCTGCAGCCTCGGCCACAGTAACGCCCTGGCGTGCGAGGCAGCGGCAGGCTTTGCGGCGGGCGCTCGCTCGGCCACCCACACCTTCAACGCCATGCGCGCCATCGACCATCGCGAGCCCGGCGTCGCAGCCTACGTCCTCGATCAGCGTGGTCTCTACGCCGAGCTTATCTGCGACGGCATCCACGTCGATCCACTCATGGTGCGCCTCTACCTCAAGGCGAAGGGCGAAGACCGCATCGTCCTGGTCACCGACGGCATCAGCGCCACGGGCATGCCCGACGGCACCTACATGCTTGGTGACATGGCGGTCGAGGTCCGCGACGGCCGCTGCACCGCCAACGGCGTCCTCGCCGGCAGCGTGTTGACCCTCGATCGCGGCGTGCGGAATTTCATACAATTTACCGGCTGCGGCCTCGACACCGCTGCCGTTGCGGCTTCGCACAACCCCGCACAGCTGCTTGGCCTCGACCGAAGCTGGGGATATCTTGAAGCAGGACGCCGTGCTGACATCACGGTACTATCCCCGGGCGCTGAAGTGATTGAGACCTTCCTGAACGGGCAGCCCGTACTGCAGTAACTCGTACTGCAGCGGTGCCCGAATCGCATCATGTATAGACAACCAAGGTGCTCAGGGATTAGAAGAGGATGTAGAGAAAACCCATCCTGGGCTGCACCTTCAGTGATGCAACCAAGAACGCTACACAGCAGAGCGCCCACGTCGCCAACGTTAGGCGATCGGCCTCAAGTGAACGATTGCTGCGCAGCCCAAGCAGGAGAACATCTTGTCGAACCAGGTTCTATCCGCCCCCCCCGAGTACCAGCTCGACAAGACCGGCTTTATCCCGCTCTACTACCAGATCCAGCGCGTGCTGATGGAAAAGATTCGCTCCGGCGAGTTGAGCGAGGGCGACTTCCTCCAGTCCGAAGAAGAGCTCGCACGGCTCTATCAGGTGAGCCGCATGACCGCGCGCCAAGCGCTTCACGGTCTCAAGGCTAGCGGCTACGCCCTCAGCCAGAAGGGGCGCGGAACGTTTGTCACGCGCCCGAAGATGGAAAAGAATGTGCTGCACCTGCTCGGGTTTACCGAGGATATGAAGCAGCGCGGCATGGTTCCCAGTTCACGGCTGCTCGAGCAGACCGTCATCAAGGCGACAGACGATCTCGCCGAGAAGTTGAAGGTCACCGCCGGCGACCCCGTCATCCACCTGCGTCGGCTGCGGCTCGCCGACGGCATTCCCATGGCGCTCGAAGATTCGAACATCCCCCTGAAGTTCTTTCCCGGCCTGGAACGGATCAGCTTCGCGAAGCAGTCGCTCTACCGCGTCCTTCGTGAGAACTTCGGCGTACGCGTCGGCTGGGCGGACGAGGTCATCGAGGCGCTCCCCGCCACCCGTGAAGAGTCCGAGCTGCTCACCATTCCCAAGCGGGCCTGCATTCTCGCCATCTCGCGCGTCATCACGACCATCGAAGAGACGCCCATCGAAGTGGCCTGCTCCCGCTACCGCGGCGACCGCTACCGCGCCTCGATCCGCGTCCCGACCACCACCATCGAGTAAATTGTTACGGCCTCGTTGCCGCAACAAAGCGCGCCGTAATGCTCTCCGGCCGCGTGATCGCCGAACCGACAACGACCGCATGCGCGCCCATCGCAAGCGCCCGACGCACGTCTGCCGGATCACTCACATGCCCTTCCACAATCAGCGGCACCCGGAGCCGGCTGACCAGCGCGGCGATCAGCGCCCAGGGCACCGTCTGCATGCTCCGCGTCTCCTGCGTGTAGCCGCAGAGCGTCGTCGCGACCACATCCGCACCGGCAGCTTCCGCCGCGATCGCATCCTCAACCGTCGCGATGTCCGCCATCACAGGACAGCGCAGCTCCTCGTGAATGCGCCGGATCAACCTGGGCCACGGCTCCGGCTCAACAAGCCGCCGCGCCGTACAGTCGAGCGCGATGATCTCCGCGCCCGCACCGCTCACCGCACGGGCGCTGGCGAAGTCGGGCGTAATGTACACATCACCCGCAGCGTCGTACCGCTTGATGATGCCGATGATGGGCAGCGCAGTGAGCGCACGAAAGGCAGCGATCCGGTCTGCGCCTTCAGCGCGAAGCCCGGCAGCGCCGCCGCGCAACACCGAGGCCGCTATCCGGCTCAACGTGGCGGTGTCATCCAGCGGATCACCTTCCGCAGCTTGGCAGGACACGATCAGCCGACTGCGCAGCGCCTCCAGCACAGCCGTGTTGTTCGCAGCCTCACGCATGCAACATGGTCGCACGCGGAGAGCGGCCGAGCCTACCGCAGCACCAGCCGCGGCTTCTCCGGAGCGTTCACCAGCGACGAAGGCCTTGTTCCACCTGCAAAGTCCCCGACAGCCTTGGCAACATAGTCGACCGTCCCCTGCAGCATCAGGTCGGATGGCCCGGCGATATGTGGTGTGATCAGCACCTGAGGCAGCGTCAGCAGCGGGCTCTGCGGATCGACCGGCTCCGTGTGCATTACGTCGAGGCCAGCGGCTGCAAGATGACCGCTCTTCACCGCGTCATAAAGCGCGGCCTCATCGATCAGACTTCCGCGCGCAACGTTGACCAGGATCGCGCCCTGCTTCATCGCGCGAAACATCGCGGCGTCGAAGAGGTTTGCGTTCTCCTTGTCCGCACGCAGGCAAAGCACCACGTAGTCCGACTCCGCCAGGATCGAGGTCAGTTGATCCGTCGGCGAGACCGTCACGCCCTCGGGAACATCCTTCGGGTGATCTTCCGTCGCCAGGATGCGCATGCCGAACGGAAGCAGTCGCTCGGCGAGCAAGCGTCCAATTCCGCCCAGGCCGACGATGCACACCGTCTTGCCGGAGAGCGCAGGATTGAACCGCGGCACCGCCACAGCGTGATCGCGCACCGCATGCAGCGCCTGGTTCAGCCGCCGCGATGCACCGAGCATCAGCAGCACGGCAAACTCGGCAACGGCGACCGCGTTGCCGGTGATCTCGGAGGGCGCAAACGACACCCACACGCCCAGCGCCGTCGCCGCATCGACGTCGACACCCTCGTACCCGGCGCTCACCGTCTGCAGGAAGCCCAGCTTCGGCTGCGCGTCCATCTCTTCCTTAGTGACACTGCCCATCAAGAGCAGGCCTTCGAGATCCCGCGCCGGAACCGCGTCACCCGTCACCCACAGGAGCAGTTCGTGTTCTTTGAGCCTGTCCTTCAACTGCTGGAACATCATGTGGCTGAAATCATTGTCTGCGAGTAGGAAACCCAGCTTCATGCATGCACTCCTGGTGGGTCGACCTGCTTCGTCCGATGCAGATCGACTTACAGAGCCACGCTACCACGGTGTCGTTTCATCGACGTGCAGCCAGTCGCCGTGGCGTCCGCTACTCCCGGGGAGACCAGTAGCGGTGCCCGACACGGCTGTGGAAGTCCGCATACGTCAACGGACTCGCCGTGGCAAGCGTTGCAAGCGACTGCCTTGCCGCCGCATCCAGCCGCTCCACATCCGCTGGCGACAGCGGAGTGCTGCCAAAGAAGCCATAGCTCGCCGTATGCAGGATCGGGAGCGGAAACCGTGCCGGAATCCGGACCTCCGCCGCACCCAGCGCCGGCCAGTACAGCTCGCCCTGCTGCCCGATGCTGAAGAAGTAGCTGCGATCGAAGTGCACCCCGCGCAGGCACTGGAGCGAGTCGACGATCTGGAGCGCCTCCAGGTAATTGCCCATAGTCGCACCCGTGAAGATGCCGTACGGATTCTCCGTGCGGATAGTGGTGACGACCCGGCCATGCTTGCGAAAGGTCTCGATCGACTGGCAATCGCCGCCCGCCCCGGCTGCCCGATCCAGCTGAAATCCCTCCTGCAGCAGGCGCAGGTGCAAGTACCGATCCGGCTCAAACTGCGAGCTGATCACCAGCATGCTCTGGCCTGGCTCGACGCCATTCACCAGTCCGTGAATCTGGTCGATCATGCCCAGCGTCCGGCCCTGCCACTGACGCCAAAAGATAGGCGTGTAGAGCCGTCCCGTCAGCGCGCGTGGGCCATCCCGCATCGAGAGATACGGCGGTGCTATGAATACCAGTGCAAACGCAGCGAAGACCAGCAGCGCGCCCCACCTTCGCGCTCCGGCCGGCCCTTCCGCACTTGCCAGCAATCGCCGAAGCCCCGTGCCCGCCTGCAGCAGCACAAACGGCGCGCCCATGATGCAGAAGTCGCGAATCTCGTTCGCATGCGGGATCACCGCCGCGTAGAACAGCACCGGCAGCAGCGTCATCACGACATTCCAGCGCCGCGGCCGCAGCTTGAAGTTCTCCCAGGCGCCGATCGCGAGCAGGGGCAGCGTCACCAGCCCGAAGAATCCGAAGAAGATCAGCTCACGCGTCTTCGCGAGCCCCGTCTGGTAGATGGCCGGATTGTTGTTGATGCGGCTGAACAGCTGCCCGACGTGAAACGCCGTCAGCAGCGACACGCTCGTTACGGCATAGCTGATCGCGAAGATCACCATCGCCCCGGCTGCCGCATACAGGCACGCGAGGCCCATCCTGCGGTACGCCCGCGAGGCCAGCCAGAGGACCGCCAGCACCGCCGGCACGATTAACACCGCATCCAGGCGAATCAGCATTGCACAGCCAACAATCGCGCCGATCGCGAACCAGCGCGGGAAGCTGATCCGCTCTCGCACCAGCGCCAAGGCGAAGGTCGTCAACGCGGCCGAGACCAGGTTATCCGCGAAGAAGAAGCTCGGCTCGAGCACCCCCGGCGTCAGCACCGCGCAGGCCAGCACCGCCCACGCCGGCACCTGCGCCCAGCGCCGCGCGAAGATCACGCTCGACGCCACGAGCAGCACAAAGCTCGCCATCGTTACCAGCCGCAGCACCCATAGCGACGTGTTGTGCAACACCACCATCGCGCCCTGCAGCAGCCACACCATCCCCAGCCGCGTCACATACAGCAGCTCGGAGTTGATCGGATAAGCCTGGTCGTCCATCGCCAGCAGGCCATGATGATTCAGGATTGCCATGGACTGCAGTCGCGCCACATAGGCCTCGACGTACGACGAGGTGAAGATGGGCGAGATCATCCACAGCGCGAACAGCACGAAGACACCGGCAAGCAAGCGATGCCTGTGCCTGCGATCAGGCAGGCTCGACGCAACATGCTCCCGTACCTCTGGATTTCTGACCTCGAGCATACCCAACTAACTTTCATTCCGAAGCAGCGATTCTCAGTTCGAAGCAGCGATCGCGATCAGGACGTGCTTTTAATTCACCCTGTACGCTGTGATGCCCGGTCGTCGTGCTGCGGCTCTTTCGCGCAAGCAATTCGCTCCATCAAGGCGCGCACTGAGGGGACGAGGAACGAGTATGACCCGCGAAGGCCTGCGATCGTGTCGCTTCCTGACCACTTTGCCACCTCCAATGCCCGTTCGTAGGTGGCAGGCGACATGCACCCACTGCTCTTTCGCTTATGTTCAAGGCATGGGCGGGCTCTGCGCGTTTCCGCCATGCGATTGTCCTGAACGATCGGACATCGCCTTCAAGCACTCGTAATAACGTCCACACAACTTACGGCCGCACGTATGTGCCTGGGTTCAGCTACTGGGAGATACGCGCGATGACCTACTCTGCACAGCCGTCCGAGCGACGAAGCGCACTCGCGTCGTTCGTGCGCTTCGGCGGCGTCTCGGGCCTTGGCTGGCTGCTGGACTTCGGCCTGCTCTTCGCCCTCGTGCGCTGGGCGCATCTGCCCGTCTTCGTAAGCAATCTCTTGAGCGCCAGCGCCGCCGCCACCCTGGTCTTCCTGGTCTCGCGCAAGTGGGCCTTTCGCGGACGCGATGAAGCGCTCCTGCTGCGCGTCTTCTTCTACGCTGCCTACACGCTCGTGATCATCGTCCTCGCCTCGGCCGCCATTAGCTATCTCACGCGGATCACCGAGGCGGTCAGCGAGCATCTGCACCTGCTGCTCCCGCTCGCCACCTGCGCTGTGATGGCCAAGGTCATCGTGACCCCTATCAACTTCCTCATCAACTTCGTCGTCGCCCGCTTCACGAGTGAACATGACCCCGCTATCGCCTGAACGCGCCGTTCGCGAGCCCCAGCTCGGCAGTGCCGCGCCCGACCGTCTGCTGGTCTTCATCCCTGCGTACAACTGCGCGCCGCAGATCGGCCGCGTACTTACGAAGTTCAATGCCCTGCCGCGCGGCACCTTTGAAGAGATCCTCGTTGTCGACAACCAGAGCAAGGACAACACCCGCGAAGCCGCGCTTGACGCCGCCCAGATCGTTCGCGACATCAAGGTCACCGTCGTCCGCAATCGCGACAACTACGGCCTCGGCGGGTCGCACAAATCCGCCTTCGCCTACGCGTCCGCACAGGGTTTTACTCACGTCATCGTGCTCCACGGCGACGACCAGGGCGACATAGCCGACGTCCTCCCCGTCCTCGCCGCCGGCCTCCATCGCCGCTACGATTGCTGCCTCGGCTCCCGCTTCAGCCGGCGATCCAAGCTCAAGGGCTACGCCCTCACCCGCAGGCTCGGCAACTTCGTCTTCAACGCGCTCTTCTCGCTGGTTTCCGGCCGCGTCATCACCGACCTCGGCTCGGGCCTCAACATCATCAACCGCGCCACCTTCACCGACCCGGCCATCCTCCGCTACTCGGACGATCTCCGCTTCAACTGCTACCTCCTGCTCGGCCTGGTCGACGCCGGCAGAAGCTTCCGCTTCTTCCCCATCAGCTGGGCGGAAGAGGACCAGATCTCGAACGTCAAGATCGTCTCGCAATCTATCAACACGCTCAAGATTCTCGTGCAGTATCTTTTCAGCCGCAGGACCTTCCGCACCGGCGAACATCGCGCCATCGCACGCCCCGCCTACCAGTTCAACGTGCTCGGCGGCAATGGGCTGGCTAGCACGAGTCTCCCAACTCCAGCCCTCGAAGGGGTCGCACGATGAGCGCCCTCAACCTCATCATGCCGATGGCCGGGCGCGGCTCCCGCTTCGCGAAGCAGGGTATTCGCGAGCCCAAGCCGCTGGTCAATCTCGGCGGCAAGCCCTTCTTCTGGTGGGCCGTCGAAAGTGTCCGCCGCGCCGCGCCGATCAACGAGATGGTCTTCGTCATTCTCCAAGAGCACGTTGCCGAGTGGTCGCTCGACAGCTGCATCAGTGGCTTCTATCCCTCGGCCCGGATCGTCGTCATCCCGGACGTCACCTCGGGCTCAGCCGAGACCGCCGCGATCGGCATCGCCGCCCTCAGCAGCCGCGGCCCACTGGTCATCAACGACTGCGACCACGCCTTCGTCGTCACCGGCCTCGACACCGCCGCCGCGCAGCTCGCCCGCTCAACGGCTGGCATCCTCATGACCTTCCGTTCCTCGAGCCCCAACTACTCCTTCGTCCAGCTTGCTCCCGACGGCGCGGTGACCGGCACCGTCGAGAAGAAGGTCGTCAGCGACTTCGCCATCGCCGGCTGCTATCTATTCAGCTCCCCCTCGCTCTTCAATGAGCAGTATGCCCGATATGTCCGCAACTGCCCCTACCCCGAACTCTTCATCAGCGGCATCTACAACCAGCTGCTCGAAGACCAACTTCCGGTCGCCAAGCTCGTCCTTGAAGAACACTTTGCCTTCGGCACTCCCGAAGAATACGCGGTCGTGCAGGCCAGGATGCTTAGCCGCCTTGCCAGCTGGAGCGAAGTGCCATGATCTCCCCTCGCCTCCTGTTCGCCATCGCCATCTCCGTCCTGCTGCTCTCGCACCTGCTGCGCGCTATCCGCCTCAGCCCGCTCTACCCGCGCAAGTTCGGCGTCCGGCGCTTCGACCTGCTCATGGGCCTCGCCATCTCGTACGCGATCGGCACCATCCTGCCCTTCCGTATCGGCGAGCTCGTCCGCGTCCTCTACGTGGGCAAGCGCCGCGGCGTGCGCTTCTCCTATGTCGGCGCCACCGTAGTGGCCGAGCGCCTCGCCGATGCCATCTGCGTCGGCCTCATCTCGCTTGCCCTCATCTTCGGCTCGGTCGTCTCCGCCGGGCAGCTTGGCCCGCTCGCCTTCGGCCTGCTCGCAGCCGGCATCGGTGGCGTTGCCCTGGCCTTCGCGATCCGCAACACCGTCCTCGTCCGCCGCGCGCTCTGGCATGTCGCCTCCATCTTCCGCAACCAAATCTGCTACAGCATCCTCGACTTCTTCTGGAGCTTCTCTGAACTCGTCACCGGCGGCGCTATCGGCCGGCGGCGCTTCCTCATTCTCACGCCCGCCCTGTGGCTCTGCTACATCGTCTCCTACCATCTCTTCGGCACTGCCACCGGCCTCTCGCTCTCGGACGTCGTCTCCGTCCTGCTGCAGCACCCGCTCGGCCCACTCGCCGCGCAGCACGGCACCGCGCTCCAGCAGCAGCAGATACCTCTCCTGATCTTCACCCTCACCCCGGTCCTGCTCATCTTCGCCTACGGCTTCCTTAGCGAACGCACCAGCATCGTCCGCGTCTTCCACGCCCTCTTCGCCGGCCGCTACTTCGGGGCGATGCCCTACGTGGCCGCGGTGAGCGACCGCTTCAAGAACCTCGCCGAGTACGAGTCCTTCCTGCTCGCCCGCTTCACCAACCACAGCGACATCCTCACCGACTTCAGCCTCCAGTCGATCGTCGATGGCAAGGTCCAGCGCCTTTTCCCCGGCGGCTCCGACGCCATCACCGCACTGGTTGAGCTCGACGATCGCCTCGTGATCCGCAAGTTCGCCCTCGGCGACGCCGGTAAGAAACTGCAGGTCCAGGCCGACTGGCTCCGCGCCCACCACGACGACCTGCCCCTCGTCGACGTCGTCGGCGAGCAGAGCGGCACCGGCTTCTACAGCTACGACATGCCGTATTTCCCTACCGCCAGCGACTTCTACGACATTATCCACACCGCCTCACCCGCACAGAGCCAGCAGATCCTCGGCGAGGTCATCGACCAGATCGCCGGCCTGCACGAGCGCACCTCGACGGGCCTGGCCACCCACGAGACCGTCGGCCGCTACCTCGCCCAGAAGGCCTCGAAGAACGCGCAGGAGGTCCTTGCCCAATGCAAGGTCTGGCTCCAGGACGGGTCCACACGCTACCAGCTGAACGGCCGCGAGTACGACCTCTCCGACTGGCAGCACCTGCTCGACCCCGCATGGCTCGACCGGCAGATCGCCGACTACCGCACCGCCTCCATCCACGGCGATCTCACCATCGAAAACATCATCGTCAACACCGCCGAGATGCGCGGCATGTACATCATCGATCCCAACCCCGAGAACATCTTCGATACACCGCTGATCGACTGGGCCAAGCTCATGCAGTCTCTCCACCTCGGCTACGAGAGCCTTAACAAGGTGCCCACCTGCAAGTGGAAGGACGGCAAGTTCGAGATGATTCTTACCCGCTCGCACGCCTACAACGAGCTTTTCCACTTCACCCGCCGCACCCTCGCCGCCCGCTTCGGCCCGGCCATCCTGCGCGAGGTCACCTTCCACGAACTCATCAACTATCTTCGGCTCACACCCTACAAGCTCCGCCACGCGCCCCAGAAAGGCCTCACCTTCTTCGCCTGCACCAGCATCCTGCTGCGCGAGTATCTCGAGGAGTACGGTTGATCCCCATTCGCGCCCTCATGGTCGATCTCGACGGCACGCTCGCCCGCACCGCCGAAGCCAACCAGGCCGCCTACGCCGAGGCCCTCGGCGAGTTCGGCGTCACCATCTCCCCCGAAGATCTGGAGTCCCGCGTCCAGGGTCGCCACTGGAAGCAATTTCTCCCCGCCATCCTCGCCGAGACCGGCAGCACGACTGATCCCGCCACCATCGCCGCTCGCAAGGCCACCCTCTACGCCGCTAACATCGGCAACATCGAGCTTAATACCGGCCTCGTCCATCTCCTGCTCGCCAGCCGCGCGCACCTCAAGACCGCCCTTGTCACCTCTGCCGCGCGCACCAGCGTCCACGCCCTGCTCGACGCCCACGCACTCACCAGCCTCTTCGACCTCATCATCACCGGCGACGATGTTCAGCGCCACAAGCCCGACCCCGAAGCCTACTGCACCGCCGCCCGCCGGCTCGATGTTCGTGCCGAAGAGACGCTCATCTACGAAGATTCCGATATCGGTGTCGCCAGCGCCCGGGCCTTTGGCGGCCACGTCATCCGCGTTCTTTTCTAAGCACCCGGCAGGTTCGAAGCAGCGGTGCGAACGCCCTCCGCGTACGCGACCTTCCGACATCACCAGGAGCCCGCTATGCCCGCAGCACCAGGAGTAACCCTTCCCGCAACCCGCGACACCTCCGCCTGGCCGCCGCAGCAGGAGCGGCCGCGCTATCCCGCATCCGTCCGCCGCCTCGCCGCGGCCGTCTTCATCCTCTTCGCCGGCTGGCTGCTTTACCCTGCCCTGTTCGCTACCCACGTCGAAGCCTTCTCCGCCCGCCTCCAGACCATGGCCATCATGGCGCTTCACGGCCACTTCGCCCAGGATGACCTCGCCTACCCGGTCGACCTCGAATACTTCTACGCCACCCGCGGCGGCACCATCCACGCCCTCGAAGGCCTGATGAAGCTCACCCACACCACCGGCGACCTCAACTTCCGTATTCTCATCTGGATCAGCTTCGCCCTCTTCGTTGCCTCGTGCGTCGCTTTCGTCCGCCGCTGGTCTACATGTCCCGCCTGGACCGCGCTCGCCGTCCTCGTCCTCACCCCTGGCCTGGTCGAGATCTCCTTCTACTATGCCGACAACCTGCCCTCCGCGGCCATGGTCACGCTCGGCCTCGCCATCGTTGGCCGTCGCACGCCATTCGCGCTCTGGTTTGCTGCTGGCGCTGCCCTCGCCTGCGGTACCCTCCTCCGCACTGACGCCATCGTCGCCTTTCCTTTCCTTGCCCTGCTCGCGCTACTCGAGGATGACCGCAGGCTGCCTCGACTGTTTGGCGCCTGGCTCGCCACCGCCGCCGGCGCCGCCGCCGTCTTCCTGCTCTCGGCGAAGCTCACCGGCATCAGCATCCGCCAGTCGTTGCTCGTCGCCCGGCTGCATAGCGCTATCCACAATTCGTGGGGCGACAACATGTCGTTCGCCCGCGTGATGGTCCTCTTCTTTGGTCCCACCGTCCTGCTCATCGCTCTTGGCATCGTGGTCACGTGGCGCACCCGCTCCCTCCGCTGGAATGTCGCCATGATCGCCTGGCCGCTGCTCTTCTACATCCTCTTCATGTCGCGCGCGATTGAGCTCCGCGACTACCTACTGCTCGGCGCGCCCTTTGTCCTGCTCCACGGCGCCACGGGCCTCACCCGCCTGCTGCGCACGCTCGAGATGGGCACCCGCAGCCAGCACCGGCTCGCCGTCGGAGCCATCGCGCTCTATACCCTCACGCTCGTCGCCCCGCCGCTCCTCACCCTGCACGACGGCCCACGCTTCGCCCTTGGCCGCATCTACGCGCCGCCCCTGTGGCGGCACTGGCAGCGCACCACCGACGGCGCCATCCAAGACCTGCACACCCTCGGCGCGACCACCCAGCCCGGCGAGCGCCTCCTCATCCTCTCCACCCTTTACCAGTCCGACCGCTACCTGCACCTCACCCTGCTCGAAGACGGCTTCACCCTGCTCCCCTTGCGCAGCAACCCCGCCTGCGGCAACGTCGAGACCTTCGTGAAGGATGGCCGCACCATCTTCCACGTCCGCACCGAGAACCCCTACTTCCTGCTCTCCGGTCCGCCGCTCGCCATGCCCGCCGAGTACGTTCGTGCCTACCAGGTCAACGCCGGCCTCACTTGCCTCACCCCGGCCGACTACGACCGCGCCCTCATGATTACCTGGGGCCGGATGTGGCAGGGCTACCTCGCCGAAAGCCCTGAGTTCCGCCGCCCCGCCGGTCCGCTTGAGATCCCCTTCCCCAACCCGCGCACGCCGAACATCGGCAAGCACAAGCTCCTGCAGGTCCAGCGCATCCTCCCGCTCTCCCGCCAGGATGTCGCCAACATCGACGCCCGCGCCCAGGCCGCTAAGACGTCCTTCGAAGCCGGCAACCGCGGCGACTGGCACGCACCCCACAACTACCAGGAGTTCCACGCTCAGGCGCAACCCCTCATCTGGAAGTCGATCCCCGGCCTTGACCCGGCAGCTAAACCCTGACGCGCAAAAAGCAAGAGAGCCCACCATGGGCCCTCTTGCTTTTTGCGCAACTCGAATCCAGAAACTTAGTTGCCAACCTGATGAATCACACCGCGCCGGCCATGATGATGGGCGCTGTACTTTGCCGTCCGCAGCGTAGCGTGGCTCCGTCGGCGCGAGTCGCCAAACGACCACTCCCGTACCGGACCAACATCCACATGCACGAACTGCGACTTCGGATAATAGCCCACGCCGCCCGCATCCAGCGAGAGCGCCGTATCGCGCAGATGCGCGGTCGACACACCGGGCACGCGGATGTCAATCGCCTTGGCCTCCATGTGCTGGCTATGCTCAGCCACGCCGCTCGCCGCACCCGCGCGCCGCAGATAGGCGTTGCTCCATGGCGTCCGGTAGCCGCAGACGATGTCAATGATGCCGTTGGGGCGCCCCAGCCGGGCCATCAGGTTGTTCAGAAGGTCGAACTCGCGCGGGTCATACACACTCACGGTGTCGGTCCGGTGATCACGCAGGAAATGATTCAGCGTGTCCATCGCCGTCGGGATGTACATATTCCCGACCCGGTAGACGATGTCGATGCTCTCGCCCGTATGCAGGTGATGAAGCCGCAAATGGTAGACATTCGCGCTGCTCAGCAGGGACGAGTTCAGCAATAAGTTCTGATCGACCTCGCTCGCCCTGGCCGTCGTACCCACACCCAGGGCAAAGGCTGCCGCGGTTACCGCTGCGATCATCCGGCCACGTAAAAACTTCATGCGCACCCCTAAGTCAGAAATCAAAAGCGAGTCAGGAATCTAAAGCGTCCAGCAACTCTTCGCAAATGACCGTACCCATATGAGATCTACCATCGGTCATTCTGTCACTAAGTTTACCTCGCCTGATGCTATGCAACCAGCAGCTTCAAACGATTTTGCCGCGAAGGTTGACCATTTCGGCACTTTGCACCATCCGTGGTGCGGAATTCTCAACCGGCCGTTTCAGCCCGTCGTCGTCAGGCTCATCGCGGCAGCCCGCTACTATGGCACCCTTGTACATATGATCCTTGGCCCTGTACCCCTCCGTGTCCTCGGAGCCCTCATCGAGAAAGAGATCACCACGCCCGAGGCCTATCCGCTCTCGCTCAACGCGCTGCTCAACGCTTGCAACCAGCGCTCGAGCCGCGATCCCGTCCTCGATCTTGACGAGGAGCAGGTCCGCCAGGGCCTCCACACCCTCGAAGATCTCGAGCTCGCCACCGCCGTTCGCGACACCCGCGTCCCCAAGTACGAGCACCGCGCCCGCACCGTCCTCAACCTTCGCCGCGACGAGACCGCCATCCTCTGCCTGCTGCTCCTGCGCGGTCCTCAGACCTCGGGCGAACTCCGCAGCCGCGCCGACCGCCTCTTCGCCTTCGACGATCTCGCCGCGGTCCAGGCCACCCTCGACCGCCTCGCCAGCCGCGCCCCCGCCGCCAGCGATGCACCCGAGACCACCACGGCCGGCCCACTTACCGTCATGCTGCCTCGCCAGCCCGGCTCCCGCGAGTCGCGCTACATGCACCTCCTCGGCGGCCCGCCCGCACAGGAGGCCTTCGCCGCCACTTCCCAGCAATCCACTCCCGTCACCTCTACGCCGTCCCGCCTCGCCGACATCGAAGCCGAACTCGCTGAGCTCCGCAGTCAACTCGCATCGCTCGCATCGCGTGTGGCCGAATTAGAATCAAAGGTCTGAGAATGTCAGTGAAGAGCCAGCAAACGCGCGTATCGCCGACAAGATAAAGGGGGCCCGGAGACCGGCCGTTATGTCAGATACACGCTCCACCATCGCCACAGCACCCCCGCAGATACGGGTCCATGCCGCGGTTAGCGCTCCCGATCCCGACGCCCTGTCTCGCCTGGTTGATGCGCTTCCCGACGGCGTTCTCTTTCTCGACCGCGACTGGCGCATCACCTTCGCCAACCCCGCGGCCCGGCGCGTCAGCCGCATCAGCTACGCGGACTACAACCACAAGACCCACTGGGAGCTCTACCCCGAGACCGTCGGAACGGAGCTCGAACGCGTCTACCGCGGCGTCATGATGAGCGGCACCGCCGCCTGCACCGAGCACTTCTACGAGCCCTTCAACGTTTGGCTCGACATCCAGGTGCTGCCGACCGACGACGGCATCGCTCTCTACTACCGTGACGTCACCGACCGCAAACGCGCCGAAGCTCTCCAGGAAGAGTTCCCTCGCCAGCTCCAGCAGGTCTTCGACGCCTCGGCCGACTCCATCGTCTGCCTTGATAAGGACTGGAACTGCACCTTCGCCAATCGCACCGCACGTCGGCTCCTCAAGCAGGAGAATCTTACCGGTGCCAATTTCTGGACTGGCTACCCCGGCAACCAGGCTGAGCCATTCGCCTCCAACTACCGCACCACCATGGAGCAGCGCACCCCCACCGACTTCGAGGCTTACTCTCCCGAGCCCCTCGACCTCTGGTTCCGCGTCCTCGCCCGTCCCTTCGAAGACGGCATCATCATCTTCTCGCGAGACATCTCCGATAAGAAGCGCAGCGAGGCCGTTCGCGACGCAGCCGCCCGCCAGCTTCAGCAGGTACTCGAAGCCACTACCGATGCCGTCATCAGCCTCGACTGGAACTGGACCATCACCTACCTCAACCACCACGCCGCCACCGTTCTCGGCCGCGGCGACCTCGAGGGAAAGAATCTCTGGGAGGTCTTCCCGCTCGCCCTTGGCAGCGACTTCCACACCAACTATCACCAGACGATGGTGAACCGCACGCCCCGCCACTTCGAGGCCTTCTACCCCGCCCCGCTCAACCTCTGGTTCACCATCCAGTGCCGCCCGTCGGACGACGGCATCGTCGTCTTCTTTCGCGACATTACTGCAGACCGCACCGCCAAGCAGGTCCTCCTGGACCAGCAGGCCACCCTTGCCTTCGTCCAGAAGACCGCCCGCATCGCTACCTGGACCATCGACCTCGCCACTGGCGGCATGACCTACGGAGACGGTTCCTTCGATGTCTTCGGCTGTCCCCTCGCCCAGCTCCTCACCATCGCCGACGTCAGGCAGCGCATCGCTCCATCCCACAGCGCCGCCGTCGATGCCTGCGTCCAGAAAGCAATCGATACCCACACCACCACCACCGCCGACTACCCTGTTCCCCTTGACGACGGCAGCACCCTCTGGGTCGAAAGCCGCGGCACCGCCATCTACGACGCAGCCGGCGTCGCCACCCACGTCCGCGGCATGATTACGGACATCACCGCCCGCAGGCAGGATGAAGAGAAGCTCCTCGCCAGCGAAGCACGCTATCGTGTCCTCGCCGACCTGAATCCCCAGGCGCTCTGGATCGGCGCACCCGACGGCGCCATCCTCTACGCCAACCAGGGCTTCCTCGACTACATCGGCAAGACCCTAGGAAGTATCGCTGGCCTCGGCTGGCTCGACGCCTTCGATCCCGCCGACCGCGACCGCGTCGTCGCCGCCTGGACCCACTCCGTCGCCACCGGCGAAGAGTACCTCGTCGACTCGCGGCTGATTCGCGCCAGCGACGGCGCCGCGCGCTGGTGGACCCTGCGCGGTCTCCCCGTCCGCGACGAAGCCGGCGTCATCCAGCAATGGCTCGGTGTAGCGAACGACATTCACGAGAGCCGCACCGCCGCCGAGCTCCTCCGCGAGAAGCAGGAGCAGACCGAACGCCAGCGCGCCGAGCTCGAAACCGTCTACCGCACCGCCCCCATCGGCCTCGCCCTTTTCGATCCCGTCGAGTTCCGCTACCTCCGCCTCAACGACCGCCAGGCCGAGATCGTCGGCCTTCCGCCCGAGCAAGTCATCGGTAGGCTCCTCACTGACGTCGCGCCCATCGAGGGCCTGCGCGAGATGTTCGAGCAGGTCGCCGCTGGCCACCCCGTGCAGGACAGCCTGCTCGAGGGCGAACTTACCACCCGCCCCGGCGAGCATCGCTACTGGAATGTCAACTACTTTCCCGTCTATGGACCTGATGGTACCGTTCAGGCCATCACCGCCGCCTCACTTGAGGTCACTCACCAGAAGAAATCCGAAGCGGCCCTCATCCAGAGCGAGAAGCTTGCCGCTGTCGGTCGTCTCGCCAGCTCCATCTCGCACGAGATCAACAACCCGCTCGAGGCCATTACCAACCTGCTCTTCCTCATCGCCCTCGACGAGAGCCTCCCCGACCCCATCAAGCTCTACGTCCAAACCGCCCAGAGCGAGCTCACCCGCGTCTCGCAAATCGTCACCCAGACCCTGCGCTTCCATCGTCAGGCCGTCAAGCCTACCTCGGTCACGGCCGCAGACCTCGTGAATGCTGTACTAAACCTCTACCAGGGCCGCCTCACCAACTCCGGCATCCGCGTCGAGGCCCGCTACACCAGCGAGACCAGCATCCTGTGCTTCGAAAACGACATACGCCAAGTCCTCAACAACCTCATCGCCAACGCAATTGATGCCATGCGCAGCGGCGGCCGGCTCCTCGTTCGCGCCCACGACACAACAGACGTGCGGCGCGATCCCGACACCGGCGCACCGCTCAGTCGTCCCGGAGTACGCATCACCATCGCCGATACCGGCCACGGCATGTCCCCTGAGGTACGCGCTCGTATCTTCGAGCCGTTTTACACCACCAAGGCCCTCAACGGCACCGGCCTCGGCCTCTGGATCTCGTCGGGTATTGTCACCCACCACCAGGGCCGGCTCACCGTTCGCAGCAGCCAGCACCCAACCGGCCACGGAACCATCTTCAGCCTCTTTCTACCCACCAAAGCCGATTAGAGTCAATCATCACGCGCAATTCAGGTAGTCCGTGTTGAGCTCCGCGCATGACAAAGAGCGAAGCATCCTGAAGATGCTTCGCTCCACATAGGTCCGGTGAAGTCCGGAACTACCGCCTTGCTCTAGGCTTCGGCCGCAGGGACAAATCCATCACACCCGCTGATCGCCGTCACCTTCAGGTGCAGCGCCGCATGCTTCGGATGGCCACACTCATCCAAGAACGACTCATCGGCCTTCTTGCTCGCCAGAATCGTCACGAGAACATCATTCTTGCCGTGATGCTCACCGAAATGCCCACACACTCCGCACTGCCCGTCATGTATTGCCTGCATAGATCCCCCAGTCTGTAAGTACGACTCCCGAAATCTCCGCACAGTTGTCCGCGGGCATCGGCAGGCAATCACCGAACCGTCCAGTGTTCGCAGTGCAAGAAAAGCGGAGAGCCGAAGCCCTCCGCCGCTTCGAGAGACACAAACGGGGTTAGAAGTTCAGCCGAAGCTGGAACTCCGTGGTGCGCGG
>CAXTLS010000056.1:0-24789 GCA_964245235.1 uncultured Acidobacteriaceae bacterium | reverse complement strand
CACCGTCGACAATGCGGTGGTCGAAGCCGAGGGTGAAGCGCTGGATGGAGCGGATGGCAATGGCGTCAACGCCGTCCGCGTCAGTGACGACCTCGGCCTCTTTGTTGAGTCCGCCGATGCCGAGGATCGCGGCCTGCGGCTGGTTGATGATCGGCGTGCCAAACTGCTCGCCGAAGATGCCGGCGTTGGTGAGCGTAAAGGTGCCGCCGGAGATCTCGTCGGGGGCGAGCTTCTTGCCGCGCGCACGCTCCGCAACGTCGACGATGGCGCGGGCGATGCCGAGGAAGTTACGCTCTTCCGTCTGCTTGATGACGGGGACAATGAGGCCCCAGTCGAGCGCGACGGCGATGCCGAGATTGATGTTCTTGTTGTAGCGGATTGCGTCGCCTTCAATGGCGCCGTTCACGATCGGGTGCTTGCGTAGTGCATTGACGGCGGCTCGCGCGATGAAAGGCATGTAGGTGAGCTTGACGCTGTTGCGCTGCTCGTACTTCGTCTTCTCTTTTTCGCGCAGGCGAACGATGCGCGTCATATCCACCTTGAAGATGGTATGGACGTGCGGGCTGGTGCGCTTGGATTCGACCATCCGGGAGGCGATGATCGAGCGCATCTTGGTCATCGGGACGAGCTCGCCGGGCGCGGGTGCGGCGGCCACGGGCTTTGCTGGAGTAGCAGCCGGCGTTGGAGTTCCGGCAGAGGAGACCAGGCCGGCGGGCACTGTGCTGGCGACTGACGCTGGGGCTTGCTGGGCTGCTGGCTGAGTTGCTGCAGGCGCTGCCCCGCCCTCAAGATGGCCGAGGATATCCGACTTGGTGATGCGGCCGGCGGAGCCAGAGCCGGGGACCTGGGTAAGGTCGACGTTATTGTCCTTAGCGATCTTGCGGACGAGCGGGGAGGAATTCGGCCGGTCGCCGACTTGGGCCGAAGGTGTGGGTGTCGCAGAGCCGGGAGCGGCGGGAGGCACAGCTTTGGACGACGCCGCCGGAGCAGCAAAACCCGCCGGTGCTGCAGCCTTGGCAGCGCCTCCACCGATTACCGCAACGATCGTGTTGATCTGGACGGTCGATCCTTCGGGGACCTTGATCTCAGTCAGCACGCCGGCCGCGGGCGACGGAATCTCGGCGTCTACCTTGTCGGTCGAAATTTCAAAGATAGGCTCGTCACGCTGGACGGTGTCGCCGACCTTCTTGAGCCATTTGGTGATGGTGCCCTCGGTGATCGATTCGCCCATCTGAGGCATCACGATGTCCGTACCCGGGCCGGCATCTTCGCTGGCAGGGGGCGCCGACGGTGTGGTTGAGGGTGCAGGAGCGGTCTCGGCGGCCTGGACTGCGGAGACTGAATCGACTGCAGCCGGCGTTGCGGTGTCGGCTTCCGGATTGGCGGCGGTCTCCGCCTGGGCAGCCGGTGCGGAGCTGGCTGCGGCGCCGGCCTCTTCAATCATGCAGACGACGGTGTTGATCTGGACCGTGGTGCCTTCGGCGATCTTGATTTCCCCGAGCGTGCCAGCGGCGGGCGAGGGAATCTCAGCATCCACCTTGTCGGTTGAGATTTCGAAAAGCGGTTCGTCGCGCTGGATCGTATCACCCGACTTCTTCAGCCACTTGGTGATGGTGCCTTCGGTGATGGACTCGCCCATCTGGGGCATAACTACTTCGGTCGGCATAAGGTTCCTCTGATAGCAAGCTCAAGCAGGCCCGCGGTGAAAGGGCGCGCAATTGTGGATTATAGAGCCGCGCTGGTTACTGGCGCAGCCTGGGCCAGCAACTCCTCGAGCGACGACTGGGCCAGGATCTGGCGGTCGAAGACATGACCAAAGCTGCGGGCCACGGAATCTGCGGCGGTTTCGATCGAGAGTGGGATGCTAGGGCCGGCTTCGAGGTCGAGGCTCGTTACTTCCCGGTCGGCGATGCCGCAGGGGACAATCCACTGATAATCGCGCAGATCGGTCGTGACATTCAGTGCAAAGCCGTGTGAGGTGACGCCTCGCGAGACATGAATGCCGATGGCAGCCACCTTCTTTTCGAGAATGCTGCCACCCGCGATCGTCCAGACCCCGGTGCGTTTGCAGATGCGCTGGGCGGTGACGCCAAAGTCCCTGCAGGTGCGGATAAGGGCGGCCTCGATCAACCTGACGAAGTCTACCGGTCCCAGGTGCGGGCCGCGCTTGCCGGGCAGATCGCCGCGCAGGTCGAAGATGGGGTAGCCGACGAGCTGGCCGGGGCCGTGATACGTCACGTCGCCGCCGCGATTGATCTCGTGAAGTTCGACACCTTTTGCAGAGAGCAGCTCATCACTGGCGAGGATGTTGGCGCGGGAGGCATTGCCGCCGAGCGTGAGCACCGGCGGGTGCTCCATCAGGAGCAGCGTGTCGCCGATGGCCTGGTCCTTGCGCGCGGCGACGACAAGCTCCTGGATGCGCAGCCCTTCGGCATACGGGATGCGGCCGAGATGGAGGAGGTTGATGAACACTACAGCAGAATCTCCCGTTCACTTGAGCTACAAATCAATCTCTATAACCACCTTGCCGAGCACTTTGCCTGACGCGACTGCCCTGTGGGCCTCGAGCGCAGTGGCAAGGGTATACCTCTCTTTACTCAGCAGAGGTTTGAGTTTCCCGGCCTCGGCGAGCTTTGTGGCCTCTCTCAGGATCTCTCCATGATGAGCCCTGCCCTTGCCGGTCAACATCGGCATCAGCGTGAAGACGCCGGAGTAGGTGGCGCCGCGAAAGGATAGTGGGGCCAGGCTGTGCGCACCCCAGCCCAGGCAGCTGACCACATGCCCGGTGTACGCACGGACAGACTTGAAGCAATCATCGAGCGTGGTCCCGCCTACCGTGTCGTAGATGATGTCGAAGCCTTCCGAGCGGGTATGCTCGGCCACATACGTCTCGACCGAGGTAGAGCGGTAATCGATCGGCGTGGCCCCGTAAACTTCTACGATCGCCGCCTTTTCCCTGGAAATCGTCGCAAAGGTCTCAGCTCCTCGTGCCACGGCGATCTGCACGGCGACGTGACCCACCCCGCCTGCTCCTGCGTGAACCAGAACCTTCTGCCCGGCACGAACCTGCGCACGATCGACCAGTCCCTCCCATGCCGTAATGACGACGAGCGGAAGAGCCGCCGCCTCGCGCATGAACAGGTTCGCGGGCTTCGGAGCGAGAAGAGCCGCATCCACGGCGGCGAACTCGGCAAGCGAACCCTGCAGGCCGCCGACCCCGCCAGCCATCCCGTAAACCTCATCGCCCGGCCGAAATGCTGTGACACCAGGCCCGACTGCCTCTACGATCCCGGCCAGGTCCATGCCGAGGATCGCTGGAAACTCGACCTTCGCATGCGCCGCCTCGCCCTCCCGGATCTTGGTGTCCAGCGGGTTCACGCCACTTGCCTTGATGCGCACCAGGACCTGGCCGTCAGCCGCTACCGGCCTGGCGATGGTGGCCAGCGTGAACGAGGCGCCATAACGCTCCAATACCAATGCCTGCATTGTGGGCGAGGTGGTCACGTGGTCGCTCCTTCAGTACGGTACCGCCGCAGGTTAGACGTTGACCGCCATTCCTTCGACGCTTGAGAAGCCGTCGAGCAGCGCCTCGGCGACCGTAGGATGGGCGTGGATGGTGAACATCATCTCTTCGATCGTGGCTTCAAGCTCGATCGCCGTGACGGCTTCCGCGATGATCTCGGTCGCGTAGGGGCCGATGATGTGGACACCGAGAATCTCGCCGTACTTGGCGTCCGACACCACCTTAACGAAGCCGTCATGCGCGTCGAGGATCGTGGCCTTCGAGTTGCCGACGAACGGGAACTTGCCGACCTTGACCTGGTAGCCCTTCTCCTTTGCCTGGGTCTCGGTAAAGCCGACGCTCGCGATCTGCGGATCGCAGTACGTGCAGCCCGGGATGCGCGTACGAACAACGGGCTTGGCGAACTTGCCGGCCATGCGCGCCGCGACGACGAGGCCGGCCATGCTGCCAACGTGAGCGAGCTGCGGAAGACCACCGACGATATCGCCGATCGCATAGATGCCGGGCTCCGTCGTCTCCATCCACTCGTTCGTCATGATGAAGCCGCGGTCGAGCTGGATATTCGTCTTGTCGAGGCCACAGTCGTAGGTGCGGGGGGCGCGACCGATGGCGACGAGGACCTTCTCGGCCTGCTTTGTCTCGCCCTTGCCGTCTGACTTGGTGAAGTGGACCAGCGCACCCTCGGCGTTCCTCTCGATCTTGTCGACCTTGGCGCCCACGTGCACGTCGATGCCGCGCTTCTTGTAGAGCCGCAGCAGCTCCTTCGATATATCCTCATCTTCAGCGTTCACAATGCGGGGCAGCGCCTCAAGGATCGTCACCTCGGCTCCAAAGCTCTTGAAGACCGAGGCGAATTCAACGCCCACTGCACCTGATCCCACGACCACGAGCGACTTCGGCATGTGGTCCGTTTTGAGGATCTCGATGTTGGTCATGACCGTGTCGTCGGGCGTATAGCCGGGGAGCATGCGGGCGTCCGACCCGGTCGCAAGCACAACCTTCTTCGCCTGGATGGTGCTGGTCTTGCCGTCCGCGCTCTTGACCTCGACCGTGTGTACACCGTCCTTTGCCGGTCCGGTCAGGTGGGCGTAGCCCTTGATGGAGTTGATCTTATTCTTCTTCATCAGAAAGTCGAGGCCCTTGGTATGGCGCATGATGACGTCATCCTTGCGGGCAAGAACGTTCTTCCAGTTCAGCGTGGGCGCGGGCACATCGATCCCGTAGCGGTCGGCATGCTTCAGGTGATCCCAGAGCTCGGCCGAAAAGAGCATCGACTTGGTCGGGATGCAGCCCCAGAGCAGGCAGGTGCCGCCGAGCCGCTCGTTCGCATCGATCAACGCCGCCTTCAGACCATATTGCGAGGCGCGGATCGCGCAGGTATAACCAGCCGGCCCCCCGCCGATTACCAGAACGTCATAGATCGTATCTGCCAAGTGAATCTCCGTTTCAGCTTATTGCCCAACATCTTATTTTAGTCCTTTGTCCGAATACCCGCAGGCGTCGCCGCTCTGCCGCGCCATCGTTCGGGATATGCTTGCTGATCAACAAAAGGAGCGCCGTCATGCGCCTGCCAGCTCTCATCGCCGGACTTTCCATCGCGTTCCTGTACCCGGCCCTGGGCGGCGTGGGCCATGCTCAATCTGCGGCCGCCACGAAGGTGGTTGGCGCGAAAGTCATCATCGATACAGACATCGGGGACGACATCGACGACGTCTTCGCGCTGGATCTTGCGCTGGTCAGCCCGGAGCTGCAGATCCTTGGTGTCTCGGGCGCCTGGGGCGATACCGCACTGCGAGGCCGCATGCTCGACCGATTGCTCTGCGAGACCGGAATGACGGGGATCCCGGTCACCATTGGACCCTCCACCAAGGGAGGCGCCGCCTTCTCGCAAGCGCCGTGGGCCAACGCGGGAACGGCGCATCCCCACGGAGATGCCATCGGGTTCCTGCTGGAACAGATCAGGCAGTCGCCCGACGAGATTACACTTCTGGCGCTCGCGCCCCTTACGAACATCGGTGCGGCGATCGACCGCGATCCAGCCACCTTCCGCAAGCTAAAGCGCGTCGTCATGATGGGTGGATCGATCGATCGCGGCTACGGCGACCTCGGCTACGCCCCACCTCATGGACCGGACGCCGAATACAACATCGTCATGGACCCGGTCTCGGCGCAGAAGCTCTTCCACTCTGGCGTCCCGATCTTCATGATGCCGCTTGATTCAACGCAGCTCAAGTTCGATGAGGTCAAGCGCAGCCTGCTCGCCTCGGTCAGCACACCCATGACGGATAGCCTGCAGGTGCTTACAGCGGAGTGGCAGCGGTCTACCGGCCAGGCGACGCCCACCATGTTTGACGCAGTCGCGGCAGCCTATGCGGCCCATCCGGACAGCTGTCCCATGAAGCCGCTCCACATCGACGTGGACAGTAAAGGATTCACGCGCGTCATCCCGGGTATTCCGAACGCGGAGGTTTGCCTCGAACCGCAGGATGAGGCCTTCTTCAAGCTTATGCTGCCGCGGCTGCTCAACCAGCGCCTTCGCGGCGACCATGTCTGCACCGAAGCACCGTGAGATAAAATACGTTCCGCGCTGGAAGTGCGCGAAGCATGGCGACTGCGACGCTCATCCCGGTCAGCGAGTATCTGAACACCACCCATTCGCGTCTCGCTCGCCGAGGCTTTCGCCGAGCTTGATGATATGCAGACTCAAAGCTAGTCCAGTCGTACTTCAGAAGCAGAAAGGAGGGTAGCCGAAGCTACCCTCCTTTCTCCATTGAGCTGCATGGATGCTTACTTCTTCTTGGGCTTCGGCTTGTCCGGCGAGGTCTTGCGGCCTTCCTGCGCCGAGGCCCCGGGGCTGTCGGCCACACTGCCCTGAAAGCGGGAATGGAGTCCGTCTCCGGGCTGCAGCGGGGAGATGCCGCCCTTCTGCATCAACTGGGCTGCAATCTCGTAGATCTCCTCAGGCGCGTAGTCAGGCGAGAAGAGCGAGCGGCATTCCCCAACGACCGGGCCTTCGGCTGCATACTCCGGCGCACCCTTGATCACTTCAAGCGGCTCACCATCCGCCCAATCGGCCGGCCCGGACCAGACGCCGGCAACATCGCCATAGTCAGCTTCGGAGAAGGTGTAGAGCTTGCGGTGACTGCCAATCTCCTGCCACTTGCGGGCCTCAGGAATCTTGGCATCGTCAATGTTCGGGGTCGGGAGCATCTTCGTCACTTCGACGCCGGTCACCTTGCGGAGTGCCATGGCATAAGCAGCCTGGTGGACACCACCGCGGACCATCAAATAGCCGATGACATCGCGAGCGGCCTGGTTGGTTGTCATCTGGTAGCAGCGGTGTTTGTGCATGCGCGCGCCGGTCTCCAGAAAGAAATTATGCAGCAGGTCGGCAACAAGATTGCCGCTAGAGAAGACATGCTCGCCGGACCAGAAGTGACCCATCGAGTCCATCACCTGGTGGCCGCCACCGCCCACAATCGTGTGGTGCGTATTGCGAAGGTTCTTGGCTTCCTCAAGCGGAGCATCGACCGGTTCGCCTTCAGGCACGCTGTTCTCAAGCATGAGGTTGATGGCCGTGGTGATCAGTTCTACGTGGCCAAGCTCCTCGGCCGTAATGCTGGCTACGAGATCGTAAAAGGGCTTGAGCTTCTTCTTCTCTTTGAAGCCGAAGGACTGATGAAGGTAGTTGTTCAGCGTGGACATCTCGCCGAATTTTCCACCAAGAAGCTCTTGAATGGCAGCGGCGCCATTGGGATCGGGACTGGCAGGCTTTTCGAGCGGGATCAGCAATTTCTCAGAGCGGAAGAACATGGGAGACCTTTCAAGATCGAGTAGGTGGTACCTGGAGGGACTCCGAGTCCTCTTGTCTGCGGAAGTACTCGGAAGGCTTGACGCGGATGGTTCCGCAGTTAGAGTCGGAGAAAGGCACGTAACGCTGTGATGCAGACCGTCTTCGCAGGTCGGCCGAGCCGTGCTGGATGCTGTTCACCGCACGCAGCAATCCTGCGCTGCGGGTGGACGCTATGACCGCGTTGAGACGCTAGTCGTTGTTAGCCAGCAAGCCGGCGTCCCGCAGATTTGCTGTGCGGCGATGGCGTACTGCCTTATACTTCGGGGCGTACTTACCCGCTCAGGAGGCGAGATGACGGCACCCATGACGTTTCTTGAGGCTATCGCCCGTGAAGAGGGCTTTTACGCTGCCGGAACACGGCCGTGCCGCAACAACAATCCCGGCAACATTGAGTGGGGGAAGTTCGCGCAGGCGCACGGTGCAACGAGCGGCGATCCCCGGTACGCCCTCTTTCCTACGGCAGACCTTGGCTTTGCGACGATGCGCATCCTTTTCCAGTGTCCCGGCTACAAGGGCCTCACGGTGGCCGAGGCTCTCAATCGATGGGCGCCTCCCGTAGAGAACCAGACCAACATCTACATCACAAATGTCTGCAAGTGGACCGGCCTGACACCGGATACAGTGATCGACGACGTGCTCGACGGGATACCCGTGACGCCTGTCCCGGGCGCCGCGCCAACGCCGATCGTCGCTACGCCAGCACCCGCGCCGCTTCCTTCGCAAAGTACGTAACGATAAGGTCGGCCCCGGCGCGACGAATTCCAAGGAGCGACTCCATCATGGCCCGCTCCGGCTCGAGCCATCCCCGCTGAAAGGCGGCGTGCAGCATCGCGTACTCGCCCGAGACCTGGTACGCGCCCAGCGGCAGATCGTACCGTGCCCGTGCCTCGCGGATGACGTCAAGGTACGGCATGGCCGGCTTCATCAGCAGCATGTCCGCCCCTTCCGCGATGTCCTGCTCGATCTCCCGCATAGCCTCGCGCAGGTTCGCTCCATCCATCTGGTAGCTCTTGCGATCGCCGAACTGCGGGGCTGAATCGGCCGCCTCGCGAAAGGGACCATAGAATGCCGACGAGAATTTTGAGGCGTAGCTCATGATCGGCGTATCCAGCTTGCCGGCTCCGTCAAGCGCCTCGCGGATCGCCTCCACGCGCCCATCCATCATGTCCGACGGAGCGACAACGTCGGCCCCCGCAGCTGCTAATGAGGCCGCCGTCTTCGCCAACAGCACGACGCTCGAGTCATTCTCGATGGTGAACTCTTCGCCGGCAAACTCTTCCCCATCCCGGCCAGGCGTACCGCGCGTGACGATGCCGCAGTGGCCATGCGAGGTGTACTCGCACAGGCAGACGTCCGCAATCGCGACCAGCGAGTCGAGTCGGCGATTCTGCTTGATTGCCCCGAGCGCCTGCTGGACGATGCCATCCGCCGCCCAGGCTCCCGTACCCTGCTCATCTTTCTCGGCAGGCAAGCCGAAGAGCAGCAGGCCACCGAGGCCGAGCGCGGCGCACGTCTCCGCCTCCTTCAGCGCCTCGTCGATCGACAGATTGAAGACGCCGGGCATCGAGCCAATCTCCCTGCGGACGCCCTCACCCGGACAGATAAAGAGCGGGTAGATCAACGCGCCCGGATGCAGATGGGTCTCCCGTACGAGCGATCGCATCGCCTCGGTCCGGCGCAGACGACGCATGCGCGTAGCAGGGAAGTTCATCCTTCCAGTCTACGGAATCTCTCGCCCCGACGCTCTTCACGCCTGATCCCGGCATCCCACGTACGATGTCACGACGAGGCAAGTCTGCAGCATGCAACGCAAACAATCCAGCCGCACCCTCCACCTGATCCTGACCCTGGCAACGCTAGTCAGCCCGATCGCTGCGCAATCCACACCGGTGCCCGTAGCCCCCGATCCGACTAGCTTCTTCGGCCGCTGGGCGCACTTCTACCATCAGGACTGGACGAACACGCTGCCTGCCTCGCCCACACCCGCGCGGCGCGGGGTCCCTTCGCCGCTCGATTCGCCGCCCTTCCCAAACGCCGACTGGTCCTACGGTGGGTCGCCCGTCATCGGTGAACCAGACACCCAGAGCTACCCGCTTATGACGGCGATCAACGGAGCCACATCACGGACCAAGCTCTATGGCTGGATCGAACCGACCGTCAATGGCAGCACTTCCTCGGGATCGAACCTGCCCGAAGCAAACGATGAAAACTCAAATCGGGTGGAGTTGAACCAGCTCGTCCTCTACGCCGAACGCCTGCCCAACACGGTCCAGCAGGATCATTTCGACTGGGGCTTCCACCTTACTGCCCTTTACGGCGCCGACTACCGCTTCACCACTTCCAAGGGCTACTTCTCCAGCCAGCTGCTTGTCCACAACAATCGGTACGGCTTCGATCCGGCCCTCGAATACCTGGATCTTTACTTCCCGCATGTAGCGCAAGGAACGAATCTCCGCCTCGGCCGCTATATCTCGATCCCCGGAATCGAAGCCCAGCTCGCGCCCAACAACTACACCTTCTCGCACTCGCTCCTCTATGCGGTCGATCCATTCACCGATACCGGCATCCTCGCGACCGTAAAGCTCTCGAACCAGTGGCTCGCGCAGCTCGGCATCAGCGCTGGCCATGATACTGCACCCTGGGCGACTTCGGACGCGAAGCCCAGCGGCACGGCTTGTCTCAGCTATACAACTGAATCCGTTAACGACAACTTCTATCTCTGCGCTAACGGAATTAACACGGCAAAGTACGCGTACGACAACATCCAGCAGTATGACCTTACCTGGTACCACAAGCTTTCGAAGCGGATTCACTCCGCCACCGAATCTTGGTTCATGTACCAGCGCGACGTGCCTGCAGCCGGTGGGCCAATTGCGCCCGAGACGAACACCAACGCCGCTGTCTGCGCTGGAGGTCTTACCCGCTGCACCGCGCCCGAGTACGCGATCGTCAACTTCCTTCAGTATGAGGTGAACCCATATAACTCCATCACCATCCGCACTGACTTTCTGAATGACAAGAAAGGGCAGCGCACCGGCTACCAGACCCGCTACTCCGAAGAGACCCTGTCGCTTACGCACTGGATCGGCACCACGGTCCAGATTCGTCCTGAGATCCGCTTCGATCGAGCCTGGGATCGGCAGGCATACGGGAATGGTCAGCACCAAAACCAGTTCACCGCCGCGTCGGACCTGATCTTTCACTTCTGAAGCCCTGCCAAAGCGATGGCCGTCCGCAGAGTTGGACGGCCATCGCTTGCTATTTATCATCTGCAGCTACGCGGCGTGCGGCTTCAGGATGACCTTCGTCCAACCCGAATCGCGGTTATCGAAGTGCTTGTACGCATCGGGCGCCTGCTCCAGCGGAAGCTCGTGCGAGATGATAATTGAGGGGTTCGCCTTGCCGACATGGATCAGCTGGGCGAGCTCACGGTTGTATGCCTTCACGTTCGCCTGGCCGGTGCCTATCTTCATGCCCTTGAACCAGAACTTGCCGAAGTCGAACGCGATCTGGCCCTTCTTGGCCAGCGCATCGTCCGCGCCCGGATCCTGCGGAATGAAGACGCCGATCACGCCGATGCTGCCCGTCGCCTTGACCGCGTCCACCAGCGAGTTCATGACGAGGTTCGGAACTTCCTTGCCCTTCGCGTTGTGGCACTGGTAGCCGATGCACTCGGAGCCGCAGTCAGCGCCGAGACCGTTGGTCAGCTCCCGAATCTGGCCGCCGACTTCGCCGTCCATCGTGTCGATTGGTGTCGCCCAGATCTCCATCGCCACCCCGAGCCCAACCTTCTTGCCATCGACCACGAACACCTGGCTCGCACCCTGGATACGCGCCGACATTGCCGCCATCAGTCCGACCGGACCGGCGCCGTAGATGATGATCGACTCCCCCGGCTTCAGGTTCGCCAACCGCGTCGAATGCCAGCCCGTCGGGAAGATGTCCGACAGCATGGTGTAGTCACGCTCTCTTTCTGTGGCGTCCTCAGGAAGTACAAGGCAGTTGAAATCCGCGTACGGCACGCGGAGATACTGCGCCTGGCCACCCTCGTACGGGCCCATGCCGGCAAATCCGTACGCCGCGCCTGCCATCCCCGGCATGACGGACTTGTCCGAACAGGTGAGGCAGAAGCCGGTCAACCCTTTTTCGCAATTTGCACAGAATCCACAGCCGATGTTGAACGGGATAGAGACCTTATCGCCCTTCTTGATGCGATCGACCGCCTTGCCTACCTCGACGACCTCGCCGAGATTCTCATGGCCAAGGATCTTGCCCTTCTTCACATCGGTGCGGCCCTCATACATGTGCAGGTCTGATCCGCAGATATTGGTGGTGGTCAGCTTGATGACTACATCGGTCAGCTTCTCGAGCTTGGCATCGGGAACATTGTCGATCGAGACCTTCTTCGGTCCGTGGTATACAAGTGCTTTCATGGGTGTCCTCTGCTGCACAGCGTGCGGCAGCGCTTAGGGAGATTTGTTTGCGATTGGCGCAGCGATCACGTAGCCGAAAATCGCACAATCGGAACGGGAGGGCTGAACGTTCGCAACCGTACACAGATTCCGGACGTTACGCTATGGAACGAGGCCCGAGGAGCATGCCGCCCGGGATCGCGTACGACTCCTCCTGTGATGCCAACAGGGACAGGTAAGTTGGGCTTTCTACTGATCGGTCGCAGCCTCGTACTGCAGGCCGGAGGCAGGTGACGCCAGCACCCAGAGCGTGTAGATTCCGAGTCCCGTGCCGAATGGAAGCTTGATCAGCGTTAGAGCTCCAGCGACGATGGCCAGTGTCCGACCCCACGGCTTCCTGCTCAGCAAAGCATAGCCCGTCGCGAACGAAAGTACGGTACTCAGCACAGTGAGCGCCGCGATCCACGGGAGCAGGCCGTTCACCCAGCCCGGTACGCCGTGCGGAAATACTCCCCCGAGAGGCCAACCCGCATCACCAAGGTTCAGCACCGTCACGGCATGAAGCAGCAGGACGCCGATCAACCCACGAGCCAGCCGCAGACCGCCGTAGACGCACCACAGGACACCCAGTGACTGGAGATGCCGCTCCACCCGGTTCATTAGAGGAATGCCGGGCCGAGAAGCGCCAGCATAGGCCGGTGAATATTCCGCAGTGCCAATCGGCGGCGCTTCGAGCGCCACACGCGTCCCGCAGGCCGAACAGAATCTCTGCCCCGTTCCTACTCCACGTCCACAAACCTGGCAGACCATCTCCGGCACCTCACGCTCTGTTCTAACTACGCATCGACCCCCGATGTGGTTCCTCGTACGCACAACTAAAATGACTATGTGTCCTCACTCAGCCTCCTCCCCGTTATCCCATCCGCCCTTGTCGAAACCAGCGCGGTCGCACTCGAGTGGCCGCGTCTTCGCGAATACATCGCCGGTAAGACCTTCTCGCCGCTTGGCCGCGCCTGGGTGCTCGCCCTCGAGCCATCGGCGGATCTGCCCTGGATCGACCAGCAGCACCAGCGCACGCAGGAGATCCGCGGCATGCTGGTCGCCGGCGGCAGCTTCACCTTCCACGGCCTCTTCGACCCAACGACCCTGCTCGACAAGGCCCGCATCGACGGAGCTGCCCTTGAAGGTCTGGAGATCGCCAACCTGCTCGGCGTCGTCGAGCGTGTCGCCGCGTGGCACACCCTCATCGAGCCCCAATCCTCGCAGGCGCCGCGTTACAGCTGGCCGTCGATAGCCGCCCTCTCGGCCCCGCTGCTCGCCTACGACCTCACCCCGCTGCTGCGTCTACTGCGCGGCAAGATCGAGCCCGACGGTTCGCTCGCGGACGATGCCAGCCCGGCGCTGCGTGGCATCCGTCGAGCCATGGAGCGGCAGCACCGCGCCATCGAGGACAGCCTCCGGCGCGCCGCCCGCCAGTTTCGCGAAGAGGGCAGCACGCAATCGAGCACGGAAGACCTGATCACTATCCGTGGCGAGCGCTTCGTCATCCCGGTCAAGGCAGAATTCAAGCGCAAGGTGCCAGGCGTCGTTCACGGATCGTCTTCCTCCGGCCAGACGGTCTACGTGGAGCCGCTCGAGACTATCGAGCAGAACAACGAACTCGTTCGCCTGCTGGACGAAGAGCAGGCCGAGATCCATCGCATCCTGGTCGCCATGACCGGCGCTCTCGGCCAGAACGCTGCCGCCATCCATCTCGGCGCCGCCATCCTCGCCGAGGTGGAAGCCCACACGGCGCGGTCCCGCTTCGCGATCGAACTCAACTGTGTCCGCCCCACCTTTGGGGCGGAGGTCGCCCTTACCGGCGCCCGTCATCCGCTGCTCGAACTGCGCATGAAGGCCAGTCATCGCGAGCTGGAAACTGAGGGTGCCGCGCCGACCCCGGTCCCGCTTACCATCCTGCTGCCGGCCGACGCCAAACAGCTCATCATCAGCGGTCCAAACACCGGCGGCAAAACGGTCTCGCTCAAAACTCTCGGCCTGCTCGCCCTCATGGCCCAGGCCGGCATCCCCGTTCCCGCAGAAGAAGCCAGGCTGCCCCGCTTCGACGCCATCTATGCGGACATAGGCGACGCGCAGTCGATCGAACGCAATCTCTCCAGCTTCTCAGCGCACGTCGTCAACGTGGACCGCATCTCCCGGGTCGCCGATGCCGGGTCGCTGGTGCTGCTCGACGAGCTCGGCTCCGCCACCGATCCCGAAGAGGGCGCAGCCCTCGCTGTTGCGGTAGCCGCCCACTTTCTCGCGCTGAACGCCTGGTGCGCCATTACCACCCATCTCACCTCGCTAAAGGTCTATGCGGCCAACCACACCGGTGTGCTCAATGCCGCCGTAGGCTTCGACCAGGAGACACTTTCGCCCACCTACGAGCTGCGCCTCGGCGTCCCCGGAGCATCGGCCGGCCTCAACATCGCCGCGCGGCTCGGCATGGACTCGGCCATCATCCAAAACGCACGCGCCAACATGACCACCCAGACCGCGGACATCGGCGCCTTCCTCGACCAGCTCCACACCCAGCTCACCGCGGCTGCCACCGAGCGCGAGGGCCTCCAGCAGCGCGAGCGGGAGCTCTCCCGCGAGCGCGCCCGGCTCGAAGTTGAGGGCCGCGTGGAGCAGAAGGCCCGCACCCGCGAGCTCGAAGCCAAGCTCAACTCGCTCATCGGCGACTTCGAGTATCAACTCAAGGAGACCGTCAAGGCGATTGACGATAAGACCGTCTCGCAGAAGATTGCGCGTGACTCAGCGTTGAGAATGTCGCGCCTCAGACGCGAGTTCTCGGAACAGTTCAACTCGACGGTAGTCGCCCACAACACCGGTGCCGACAAGAAGGACCCAGCCGCCCAGCCGCATGTACCCCGCGACATCAAGGTCGGCGACCTAGTTAAGCTGAAGTCGCTCGGCCGCCAGGCGCGTGTCGATCGGCTGATCGACGAGAAGACCTACGAGGTCTCGATTGGTCCCATGAAGATGCGCATCGACCGCTCAGACGTCGCCGAGGTCGAAGCCGTCAAGGTCATCACCCCGCTCGAAGCCGCGCGGCGCCGTGGAGGCATTACCGTCCAGACCTCCACCAGCAGCGACTCCGACTACATGAGCTCCGAGATCAACGTCATAGGCCGCAGCGCCGACGAGGCCCAGACCGAGGTCGAACGCTTCCTCGACCGCGCCTTCCTCGCCGGCCTTCCACGCATCCGCATCGTGCATGGCACGGGCATGGGCGTTCTCCGCCGCACCCTCCGCGAATACCTCCGCAAACACCCGCATGTCACCACCATCACCGAACCCGCCCACAACCAGGGCGGCCAGGGAGCCACCGAAGTCGAACTGCGCCAGTGAGCGTTGGTCTTTGTTCGGAACGCTTATCCCCAAATAGGCCCTCAAGCGCGTAGCTATACTGCAAAGACATGCGCACGCCGCGTCAGCTGATCCCTTGCATCCTTCTCATCCTGACGCTCCTCAGCCGCTACATCAATCCCCAGACAACCTCCGCCACTCCGCAAACTGCACCACCCTACAGCCTTAGCGTCGCTGTTGATGAAGTCGTCCTCACCTTCCACGCAGCCGACGCCCATGGCCTGCCTGTGAACGATCTCAGGCTTGACGAGCTGGCCTTGCTCGACAACGGCCGGCCTCCACGCAAGATGCTCGCCTTCCAGTCGCTGCAGGACCGTCCCATTCGCGTGGGCATCCTTATCGATGAGAGCGAATCCATGGCCGAGGAGCGTCTCTTGAATCGGGCGATCGCAACCAGCTACGTACAACAAGTGTTCCGGCAGCAGACCGACCAGGCGTTCGTCATGGACTTCGCCTCGCTGTCGACCATCGCCCAGCCCTGGACCACCGATCCTACCGCACTCGCCGCCGGCCTGCGCCGCTTCGCCGATGTGCGCAGGCACATACCCGGAACGGCCATCTTCGACGCGCTCTATCGTGCCTGTCTCAATCAGTTTGGCCACGTGAACCACGGAAGCAGCGGCAACTTCATTCTGCTCTTCTCGGACGGTGAAGATAATGCGAGCCTGGCCTCGCTCAACGCGGCTGTCGGCGAATGCGAACGCACCAACACCGCCATCTACACCTTTCGTTTCGATTCAAAGTCCAGCTTCGGCTCACCCGGTCCCGCTACCCTGGTCGACTTGACCGCAAAGACCGGCGGCCGTGTCTTCCACGACAACGGCTCCCCGGCTGACATCGACAACGACCTGCGCATTATCGAGGCGGATCTCCGCAATCAGTACCGCCTCATCTACAGGCCGGCGGAGTTGAAGCACAACGGCTCCTTCCACCGTGTCGACTTGCAAGTCCCGGAGCGGATCAAGAGTATCTCGATCCGCTCCGGCTACTACGCCCCGACCCGCTGACACATCGGCCGCTCGCCGACAAGTGGATCATGCTGGTCCTTGAAGCGCTCGGGGATCATGGCGAACTCCGTTTCACCCGGATCGCTGACCTTCTTGAAGAGATCAGCCAGAGGATGCTCACCAGGACCCTTCGCCTGATGGGACGCGACGGCCTGCTCCATCGCACCGTTCATCCGGTCATCCCACCCCAAGTCCAGTACCGGCTGACCGATCCTGGCCTTCGCCTCGATGCAACGTTCTGCGGCGTCTGGATCTGGGCCGCGAAGCCTGGCGACGAAGTTCTGGCCGCCCGAACCGTTTCGACGCCGCTCCTCCTGCCAGAGTCCCACAGCCGCGCGTCCTCTTGACGGACAGCTCGCGGCCACACCGTAGCTTTCATTTCATCAAAGCGCGCAGCCGACAGGGAGAGCACGAAAACCTTCCACCGCATCCCACTTCAGACACCGGAGGAATCATGGCAACCACACGCAAGAAAATCTTTCACTGCAAGGATGTGGGTTACGACTGCAACTGGCACTTGGACGGCGACAGCGAAGAGCAGATGCTCCCCATCATCGAACAGCATGCGGCTGAGGTTCACAACTTAACCCACTTCAAAGAAGAGGCGGTTGAGCACGTCAGGCAGGCCATCGAGCGCAACAGCACCGAAACAGCCTAGGCTGACCGGCAGGCAAGCTGTCGCCTAGGCTTATCGCCAGAAAAAGCATCCGTCGTCTGCTCAGCTCAATCTATATAGGGTATTTAGTCCTTTTGGAGCATGAATGGCGGATGCACCTGCGCATAATGAACGCTGGAAACCTGCGTTCAACCCCTGGCTGATTGCCGCAACCGTAGCCTTGGCCGCATTTATGGAGGTGCTCGACACCTCCATCGCGAACGTCGCTTTGCCCCATATCGCCGGGAACCTCGGTGCCAGCACCGATCAGGGTACCTGGGTTCTCACCAGTTACCTAGTCTCAAACGCCATCATTCTGCCGGTAGGCGGCTGGGCATCATCCGTAATCGGCCGCCGCAACTTCTTCATGCTTTGTATCGTGATCTTCACGGTCTCGAGCTTCCTCTGCGGCATCGCGCCCACTCTTCCACTCCTGCTCATCTGCCGCGTCTTCCAGGGCATCGGCGGCGGCGGTCTTCAGCCAATGGCCCAGGCAATCATGGCCGACTCCTTCGAGGAGAAGAAACGCGGCCAGGCCTTCGCTCTCTACGGCCTTGTTGCTGTGCTTGCTCCCTCGATCGGCCCAACCATCGGCGGCTGGATCACAGATAACTACTCCTGGCGATGGATCTTCTATATCAACATTCCCGTCGGCATTCTCGCCCTGATCCTGACCAGCCGCATGGTACAGGATCCTCCATGGATCAAGGCTGACCGGAAGAACTTCTTCCGGCTGGATTATGTCGGTCTCGGCCTGCTCACCGTTGCCATGGGCGGTCTCCAGGTGGCCCTCGACAAGGGCGAAGAGAACGACTGGTTCGCCTCGAACTTCATCCGCTTCTTCGCTTTCCTCTTCATCGTCGGTATCACCGGCCTCATCTGGTGGGAGTGGCGTAATAAGAACCCCATCATGAACCTGAAGCTCTTCAAGTTCAAAAACTTCGCCATCTGCTGCCTGCTCATGATGCTGGTAGGCGGAGTCCTCAATGCAGCAACAGTACTGCAGCCGCAGTTTCTACAGCAATTGCTCGGCTACACTGCCACCAATGCGGGCATGGCGCTCACCGCAGGAGGTGTTGCGCTCGTCATCGTGATGCCGGCTGCGGGCGTTGCTACAGGTAAGTTTGCCGCGCGCAACCTGGCCGCGGTTGGCTTCGCATTTTTCGCCGTCGCTTATTACTACGTCTCCACGCATATCACCTTAGGCATGAGCTTCGGCGAGGCGTCCCTGCTCCGCGTCATCCAGATGATCCCCATCCCGTTCTGCTTCATAGCCATCACCAACGCGGCCTACGTCGGACTGCCGCGAGAGGCTTCGAACCAGGTCTCCGGCCTCATCAACTTCGTACGCAATGT
The DNA here is from genome assembly GCA_964245235.1 of uncultured Acidobacteriaceae bacterium. GTDB lineage: Bacteria > Acidobacteriota > Terriglobia > Terriglobales > Acidobacteriaceae > Edaphobacter. The sequence continues at coordinate 6,572 of CAXTLS010000056.1, read as the reverse complement.
CGGCGGCAGCATCTTCATCGCCGTCACCGGCGCTCTCGTCACCAATCGCTCGCTCTACCACCAGGCCCGATTGGTAGACCACATGCAGCCCGGCAGCCAAGCGTACTCCGGTATGGTCCAGAGCCTCAGCAGCTTCTTTGGCGGAGGCGCCCAGGGTGGCATCATGGCACGTGCCACCATCTATCAGCAGCTGAACCAGCAGGCCGCTACACTCGGCTACCAGGACGTTTACCGGATGCTCTGCTGGATGTCCGTAGGAATGGTCGGCTGTGCCTTTCTGCTGAGCAAGAACCGTCCAGGCCAGGGCGCACCTGCCGGTGAAGCCGTTCACTAATCCGCAGTATAGACGTTCTGTAAACGCAATAAACCCCGCCACTAAGCGGGGTTTATTGTCTGCCTACATTAGCGGTGCTTACTTCTTGCTCTTTGCAACCTTCTTGGCTGGCTGCCGCCCTTCCTCGTCGTCTTTGCCCTCTTCACCCTCAGACGCCTCGGCCTGAGCTTCATCCTCTTCGCTCTTGCGCTTGGATTCAGCTTTTTCCTCATCCTCCGGCTCGTCGTCATCCTCTTCTTCGTCGGCGTCGTCCTCAGATCCAGCGTCCTTGAGCAGCGGTTTGGACTGTGCCAGGAGTTGCTTGGCCGTTGCCTGTTCCTCCTGCAGCGTCTCCGTGAGCAGCCCGGCGATCTCCTTCTGCCCGAGCGTCTTGGCGATCGCAATCGCAGCCGTGTAGCCCGCGATCTCGTAATGCTCAACGCGCAATGATGCGCCGATCAGCTGCACATCCTTGACCGAACCCTCTTCATCGCTCTCAATCGCTTCTTTGCCTTCAGCGATGACGCCTTCCATGCCGTTGCAATGCTGACCGGTAGGCTTCTTTCCCAAGATGCCAAAAACCTGTTTTAGCCGTTCAACCTGATTCTTGGTCTGTTCCAGGTGAGTTTTGATACTGTCCTTCAATTCGCTGTCCGATGCGGCCTTCGCCACCTTCGGCAGCGCCTTCACGAGCTGGTTCTCTGCGCTATAAAGGTCACGCAACTCTTCTATAAACACATCCTGCAAACTCATAGATTCTCCTGAAGCTTCGACTGTCAGCTAACCACAATCACATGAGAGGCTGAAGCGCCTGTAGCAGTTGGCCAGTCGGTTGCACACAAAGCAAGTCCAGGGATCTCACAAGACTGTCTTCAGGAGGTCCACTGTGTACGGAGCGCTCAGATGCGCATGGGCATCAGGATATAGCGGTACTTGACATCTTCGTTGCCGTCCTCAGGGCGCATCTGACCGGCAGACTGCGCGTCCTTGAACTCCAGCCGCACCTCACCCTGGTTCCCTGTAGCCTTCAGGAAGTCGATCAGATACTGGCTGTTGAAGCCAACCACGAGCGGGTCGTAGTTGTACGGCGTCTCGATCGTGTCCTCTGACTCCCCCGAGTCAGTCGACGACGAGGAGAGCTTCAGCTCGTTCTGCTCAAGCCTAATCTTGATAGCACCCGACCGCTCGTCAGCAAACTGGGCGACACGCTGGATCGAGCTCATCAGGTCTTCGCTGCGTACGATCACAAACTTGTTGTTATCCCGCGGCAGCACCGCCTCATAGTTCGGGAACTGGCCCGTCAGCTTGCGGCTCGTCAGCACTCGGCCGCCCACCCTGAAGAACAGCGTCTGGTCGTCATCCGCAAAATCAATCGTCTCCGCCTCAGTCGACCCGAGCAACGAAGCAAGCTCAGCCAGAGCCTTCCGGGGGATCAGTGTCTTCTTCTCGCCCGACACGCCATCGAGCGTCTCTCCCAGCTTCTCGATATGCGCCAGCCGGTGGCCGTCCGTAGCCACCATCGCCATCGACTCGGCCTTGAGCACCAGCAGGGCACCATTTAGAGTGTAGCGCGACTCCTCGTTCGAGATCGCGAAGATCGTCTTCGAGACCATGTTTCGAAGCGATGCCACCGAGATCTTCACCGCGCCCGTAGTCGGGAACTCTGCTACCTGCGGAAAGTTCGCCCGCGCCATGCCCACCATCTTCGTATTCGATCGCCCGGCCCGGATCTGCACCCAGTGGTTATCCATCAGCTTGATGCTGATCTCGCCGTCGGGCAGCAGCTTGATGTAGTCATACAGCTTCCGCGCCGGGATCGTGCAGGCGCCGGCCTTCTTCACCTTCGCCGCGCAGCTCGTCTTCAGGCTCTGGTCGAGATCGGTCGCCGAAATCATCAGGCGATCATCCGCCGCCTCGAAGAGAAAGTTCGACAGGATCGGGATCGTTGTCTTCCGCTCGACCACACTCTGGGCCGCGGTCAGCTCGCGCAGCAGTTCGGCGCGCGAGACCGTGATCTCGAGATTGCCGGTTGGATTCCCAGTGTGGGCTGCCGTTGTGCTCATGTCAGATTCCTCGATAGCAGTCGTCACGGTCGGTCTCTCCAGAACGTACAAGTGTGCCCGGGGGGCTTCCCGAAAACTGTACACCCAATCGCAGGGAACATCCACGCCGATCCCCCAGGACCAATTCCTCGATTCTAGTGACGAATGCCTCACCCCGCGAAGCTTTCTTTGTGGGAAACCAGCGGCGTTCTGTGTGAAGCGATCCGCTCGCCTGCTCGCCACTTCCAGGCAGCCAACCAGCCAGACACAAGGGACGTTACTGCTCCTAAGAAGACTAGATAAAGATGAATAAGTACTAGTAGGAGGAGTCGTTATCGCTTGAAAAGTGGATATCGCCGCAAACACGCCCGCCATCACTTACTTACCTCCCGTTCCCGATTTAGGAATCCTGGTGCCCGGTCGAATAACACCGTGCATGACTCGCCGGACCATCAACAATGCGTTCCCGTTTCTCCTTCTTCTCCACAAGGCCACCCGCCCTCACACTGAGAAGACCCGTCCCATGCATCCAAATTCCGGGTAACGTCCAAAGATTGAATACCTTGATGACGCCAGATTCTGCACAGCTGGAAGCCCCTGCGAAGGATAATCGGACACACGTCAAAGTCACGACAGCGGCAGACATGCCATACACAAGAAGAGAGGCTCCGCCAAAAGCGGAGCCCCAAGGTAGTTCTAAAATCCGCAGCTACTGAAACGAAGCCGCAATCTGCGCCGCACCAAACTGCTCCGCCGCCTTCGCCTTGTTGACCACCGCACCCAGGCCGAAGAACTCATGGGTTACGCCCGTATAGAGCCGGTACGTGACAGACACTTTAGCTGCACTGAGCTTCGCCGCATAAACCTGCCCGTCGCTCTCAAGCGGGTCGAGCTCCGCCGCAATGATCGTCGCCGGTGGCAGCTTCTTGAGATTCGCATTGATCGGCGCCACCTCCGGGCTATTCGCATCGGCCGGATTCGTTACGTAGTATTGAAAGAAGTAGTTCAGTCCCGCCGTGTTGAGCGGCAGCGCCGAACTGGTGTACAGCAGGTCAGATGTCTGGTTGACGTTCGAGCTCGCGACCGGGTAGATCAGCAGCTGGTGGGTCGGCATCTGGAGTCCCTGGTTCCGGGCAGCGATGGCTACTTCGGTCGCCAGATTGCCTCCCGCACTCTCGCCTGCGACGGCTACCTTGGTCGAGATGCCGTTGAAGTTGCTGATATTACTCAGCACCCACAGGTACGAGGCAATCGCGTCGCGCCGGGCAGCCGGGAACGGCGCCTCTGGAGCCTTGCGATACTCGACCGACACCACGATCGCATTGGCATAGTCGCACAGCGCCCGTGCACTCGCGTCATAAGTGTCGATCGTTGCAATCACAAACCCACCACCATGGAAGTACAGGATCACCGGAAACGGTCCCGTGCCCGTCGGTGTGTAGATCCGGATCGGGATCTGATTGCCATCCGATCCGTCCACCACCAGCCCATCCTGCACCTTGCCGACAGGCATCGGTGCTTCGGCCTCGCCAACACCGCGCGCGATGATCTTTGCCGCGTCCTCGGTCGAGAACTGCTGCCGCGCATCCTGCGGCGTGAGGTTCACAATCGGCGTTCCCTTAATGGCGTCATAGAGCAGGACGACCTCGGCCATCTGAGGATCAAGTTTGCCGTAGATCTGCGCTGGCGTCAGCGGGATGACCGATGTGGTTTGAGCCTGGGCAGCGGCAGCTGTCAGGAGCAGGGCAGCGGCAGGCAGAGCAGCGTAGGAGAGACGATAACCAGTGAACATGCATTCCTCAGAATGGCGGGGGAGCCCGTGAATTAGCCCGCTGAACACCAGCGGACGACTCTGAGATGCGTCTGTTCCAAGCACAGATGTGAAACGCTGATTGAGAAACAGGCGACGTCGCCTTTGGCCTGCAATCGGCCGGCGTCGGCTCCACTATCCCAGCGTCTCCATCAGCTTGTTGATCGTCCGGTTCAGGTCCTTGTCCGTCCGGCGATGCTCATCAATCTTCGAGATGGAATGCATCACCGTGGTGTGGTGCTTGCCGCCGAACTGTCGCCCAATCTCGGGCAGCGACGCCTCCGTCAGCTGCTTCGCCAGGTACATCGCAATCTGCCGCGGCACCACGATCTGCCGCGAGTTGTTCTTCTGCTTCAGCTCCGCCACGCGCATGCCGAACTGCTCGGCCACTGCACGCTGGATCGCTTCGATCGAGATCTTACGCACCTGCGTGTCGATAAACTGCTTCAAGCACTGCTGCGTGATTGCCAGGGTGATCTCGACCCCATGCATCCCGCACCACGCAATCAGCCGCACCAGAGCGCCCTCAAGCTCACGCACGTTGGTCCGCACATTGCTCGCGATGAACAGCGCCACGTCGGTCGGCAGCTGTGTATTTTCACTCTCAGCCTTCTTCTGCAGGATCGCGACCTTCGTCTCCAGGTCCGGTGGCTGGATGTCCGCAATTAATCCCCACTCAAAGCGCGACCGCAGCCGATCCTCAAAGTCCGCCAGCTCTTTCGGCGGCCGATCGCTCGCGATCACGATCTGCTTCATGCCTTCGTGCAGCGCATTGAAGGTATGGAAGAACTCCTCCTGCGTCCGCTCTTTCCCGGCAAGAAACTGGATATCGTCGATCAGCAGCACGTCCACGTTCCGGAACTTGTCCCGGAACGTCGTCATCTTGTCATACCGAACGGAGTTGATCATCTCGTTCGTAAACTTTTCGCCACTCACATAGCTGATCGAAGCATGCGGCTGACGGCGCTTCACGTCATGGCCAATCGCATGCATCAGGTGCGTCTTCCCCATTCCCACGCCGCCATACAGGAAGAGCGGGTTATACGCCTTCGATGGCCGCTCGCCGACTGCCTGCGCCGCCGCCATCGCGAACTGGTTACCGCTGCCGATCACGAATGCGTCGAACTGGTAGCGCGGGTTCAGTTGCGCCGCCGAGTTCCAATCAAAGCGTGCCTGCTCAACCGCCGGTCCGGCCGGTGGGCTCTGCCGACCCGCGCCGCCCGTACGCGGCACGTTGCTGCCATGGGTCGGCACCGGCGCAAAGCCACCGTCCTCGCGCCGCTTCGGTTCCTCCTGCTGCGGCGTCGTAAACGTCACTGCCTCGATCTCGCTCGACAGGCCAAGATTGTCAATCGCCTCCTGGATCAGGTCGGCGTAGCGGTCGCCGATATGCTGAAACTCACCCGAAGGAATGCGCACAAAGAGCGTCTTGCCGGCAACGTGCGAGTGCCGTGTAGGCTTCAGCCAGGTCTCGAACGATTGGCGATTGATCTTTTTTTCAAGAGCTCCCAGGATAAGAGCCCACGGATTGAGGACGGCGGTCGCCGTTGGAACGAATGACATCGATACTTTCCTTGTCCCATATTCAGCTGTAGGCACTTTGGGCAGCCGCCCCCACAAGGGGCGGTCAAAAGCAACAGGAGTCCCTGCCCGCGAACAAGCGGCGGGTTGAGAACAGACCTATCTGCAGGAGATCTCCCTCTGACAAATCACTTCAGGAAAGCCAGAGGAGAAGAGTCGGTACAAGATATGGCAAGGTGCGATACAGCTGGACGTGCATGAAACTTTTCCTACGAAACGGATTCCAGCGTAGCACGGAAAACCAGCCGTTTTCCAAGGCCTTTCGCGATAAAGATTCGTTTGCACCATCCGTGGTGAAGATGAGAATTTCATTGCTAATCCGCCCTAAAGATGCATGGCCGAGACAGAATCCAGCTCCCTGTTCAATCTCACAGGCACGCCTAGACGGAACCCGATTCGAGGACTAAAGATGCATTCTCTACGAAAGATTTATACCCGCTCGTAACCACGGGAGCGGTCCACACCGGGCTTGCGTTCGATCGTCACTTCCGGCCATCGACCAGCGCGCAATTGCCAGACGGCCTTCCTCTGTGACCGCGACGTATGACCCTTCTCCGAGCGAAGAAGATACGCCGTAGATTCCGTTCGATCAGGTATACTTAATGCTTGGGTAAGCCGCGCTGTGAAGTGTGAGCAGGCACCCCACCAAGATTAGAATCAGGAGTCATTCCCATGCCGAAGCGCACCTTCCAACCCAACCGACGCCACCGCGCGAAGACCCATGGATTTTTGACCCGCATGAAGACCAAGGCCGGCGCCGCCGTCCTCAATCGCCGCCGCGCCAAGGGCCGTCACAAGATCGCCGTCAGCGCAGGCTTCCGCGACT